>JAZTWW010000001.1:0-10170 GCA_045636065.1 Kiritimatiellia bacterium
CGATTCCGGCGCTGCCGTGGGCGTTTTTCTTTTCCGCCGCCGGCCACCCCCTAGGGGGTGTTTTGATCCCTTTGCTTTCTTCAATGGCCCCCATGGCCTTCCTCTCTTTTTTGCTGCCCCATTAGATTTTACCATTTCTACAATCGCCGACTTCTGCCATTTCATTTGACAAGTGGTGGGACTAAATGGTAAAATTTCGCCATGAAAAACAATGATTTTGGCGAAGATCTGTTTTCGGCAGCTACTGGCATGTCGAATGGTGGGCTACGCAAGCTTGACGTAGTTAAGATGGACTATGTCGGTGCGGAAAGCACTACATGGGAAGATTTGTTCGCCGGTTACGATTCTCTTAAGGCGATTACTTTCTCGTCGGGAATAGGATTCGTATACCAGTTGCTTGAATTGTTCAAGGACGCAGAGATAATATTTGGATGCGAAGAGGTCATGTCTTACACTCTGCAGGAGATAATGGCTTACCAGTCAAAGTTGATGGAGCGTATCCGCAATACGGACTCTGCCGTAAAGGAGAGGATGATAGCGAGAGTCGAGAATCGCGATGTGCGGCTTTACGTCGCTCGTAGAAGGCTGTCCCACGAGAAGCTTTATCTTCTCAAGGCGAATGACGGACGGACTCGTGTGATTTTTGGCTCGGCAAACATGTCGTCCAATGCGTTCAGCGGCTGGCAGAGGGAGATAATCTGCTATGTTGATTCCAAAGAGGCATATGAGCGGTTCGAAGAGTTGTACGAGGATCTGAAAAGCGATAGCGTTGATTCCATTACGAAAAAGGCCATTGAAATTTCCGATACGTCGGAGAATATAGATGCGCTGCCTATCGCTGAGACTGTAAAGGTCGAGAAGGCGATCTATATCGAGCCAGATAAGGAAGTTGGGCCTGATGTCAACTTCGTGCTTGATACTCGTAATCTGGCGAAGAAGATAGGGCCCTCCATCCCGGTTTCAAAGGAGGAGAGGAAGAAGGGGAAGGTTCTTGTAACTCCCGAAATCATACAAAGGGTTAGACGTCAGCTTGTCAAAGAGAACGAACATGAAAAGGAGTTGAGAAGCGAGTATCCCCAGCTCGTTGTAGACGTCGAGAGGAACGCCGTCCTGTTGAATGGCGAGGCACTGGAATTGCATCCGCAGCTGGATGAGGTTAAGCGAGACGCTGAACTTTTTGCGCGCTACATGAAAGGTTACGAGCGTTTTCACGGTGACTGTGACGGGATGCAGCACAGGTATTATGAGTTCGCGAACTGGTTTTTCTGTTCGCCGTTCATGGCGGTTATGCGTGACACTGCGCTGCGCTACGACCAGAAGACGCTCCCGTATCCTGTATTTGGTCTCATCTACGGACAGTCGAAGGCGGGGAAGACGTCCTTTCTTGAGACTCTGCTTAAGATGATGATCGGGCAGAAGGTGAAGATAAGCGCACCCGAGTTTACTCGCACCACAATCGACGGGCTTCGTCGTACAGTCCAAGGCGCTCCGATTATCGTTGACGACCTGACCAATGCACGGTTCAATCAACATGCCATAGAGACTATCAAGAACGATGATTTTGGAGCGATAGACCATCTTGTCAACTATCCAGCTGTTGTGATAAGCGCAAACGAGGATGTCAAGGCGGTCGCGCCGGAGGTCATAAGGCGAACCGTGATCTGCCGTGTTCAAGCGGGACTGACCAATACGGAGGTGATGAAAAGCAATGTCGTGCGTTCCGTTCAGCAGAAGATCGGGACGGCGCTATATCGCGAGTACCTTCGCAGAATGCTTGATGCTGTCCCGGACATGATGGAGACGCTCAAGGATGACGATCCCGAATCAGAGTCCCCTGACATACTCAAAGTTTCATCTTCGAATCTTTGTTCAATCTTTCGCGAGTGTTTGCCCGATTGTCCCGCTTTCATTCGAGAGTTGTCCTTGGAGGACTATTTCAGCGAAAAGGTCACAGGTAAATATGCCATACAGACAATCAGGACGGCATGGCAGGCGAATCCAAAAGCTTTTGAAGTCGATGCTCGGCTGAATACCATTCGTTACATCGCCGGCGAAAACTGGGACGCGGATAGATTGATGAAGGAGCTGCCGGAGAACCTTTGCGCCAAGCGCTCTCGCGACAGCGTCATCATGGAGCTCGACGAAGCGAGAGAATTCTTTGGAATAGATTTCAGGCAGAAGTCGTTCCTTTCTCGCTTGTTGGGAAAATGAGGGAGGCGCACATTATGGGACTTGTGAAAACAAGAAGACTTGCCGCGATGCAGAAGCAGCAGCGCGCGAAGGCGGGGATGAAGCCGCCGCCGGGGAATATCCCGCGTGAAATATCTGGGAAGGGCACGAAGGTGTCTGCAACTTGGAAACGCGGTTGACGAAGGGGAACTTGTCGTATGGATGCTGTAGTTGAATCATTCAAGCCGGTATTCACGATGCTGGGAGGCGTGTTCGCGCTTCTGGTCGTGCTTCGGATATTTCTGCTCTGGTGGAACAGTCCGAAGCAGAAGGGCAAGCGCGGCGAGAAGCTGGTCGCAGGTCGGTTGAGGAAAGGGTTGCCCGACGAGTACCGTATTCTGAACGACATCTACCTGCCGCTGCCGGACGGGACGACGACGCAGATTGACCACATCGTCGTTTCGCAGTACGGCGTTTTCGTCGTCGAGACGAAGACATACTCCGGCTGGATATTCGGCGACGAGAAGAGCAAGGATTGGACGCAGTCCATCTACCATAAGAAGAGCCGGTTCCAGAATCCGATGAGGCAGAACTACAAGCACATCTGCGCACTCGCGGACAACCTCGGAATCGACAAGTCGTATTTTATCGGCGTCGTGGCTTTCACCGGAGACTGCACCTTCAAGACTGAGATGCCCGGGGGCGTGGTCTATTCTCGACGCGCAGCCGACTACATTCGTTCGCACAACACGCCGATGATCAATCCGGGGCAGATAGACGAACTCACTTCCGCAATAGCCGAATGGCAGGGAACGCTGAGTGAGAAGCAGATCGACACTCATGTTGCCAATCTGCAGAAACGTCATTCTTCTGTGCGAGAAGGCGACGCCCCTTTGTGTCCGTACTGCGGCGGCGAGATGGTTCTTCGCAAGCGTAAAGGCGACGGCAAATCGTTCTACGGCTGCAAGTCATATCCTAGGTGCCGCGGAATAATCAACGTGGAGTGATTGGGGATAGCCCACGATAGGCCCGTTTCGTGTATTTCGTGTATTTCGTGGTTAAACCTTCGCGACGGATTTGCCGCGCGGAGCGGGCAGACGAGAAGCTGGGGATTTGGTATAATGTCGCCATGGAGCCCCCGGGGCCTGTCCCCACTAATCCACTTGGATCCCGCCCTGGCCAATTTTCACCCAGCTGATCCCCGCCGCGCCTAACCCGCCTCATCCTCCCACTTCATCAGATTTATCGCTGTTATCCCTTTCCCCCATCCAAAGTCCATATCATCGGATTTATCGCTTAAATCGCTTTTATCCCGTCTATCCCTTCCCCAAAAATCGGCTTGCCACTCTTAATCCAATCGTCTGTCCCCATCTATTTCATTTGACAAGTTGTGCGGTTAAATGGTAAAATCTTCGCATGAAAAACTTGAAATATTGTGTTATGGCATTTCTTGCCATAGTGGCAAGTGTGGCAGTGGCGTACGATCCGATGGAAACGATGTTCATGCCAATGCCAGGAATGGATTATAGCGGTTTCCTTTCCACCGATCCGGCGGTGATTTCGGCGGCTGCCGCCCATAACGCATCTCAGGTGCCCGAAATGGATTTTTCGCAACTGCCGCGAGGCATACATGGCCTTAAGCCGGTTGGATATTCAAACGATGGAAGACCGATATTCAACGATATGCCAGTATACTCGGAGGTCAAAGGGGCTTTCATAGCGCCCGTATACATCCCGGGACCGGATCCCCTGCTCCCCTCGCTCCCTGTCTGGGTTGAATTCCCTGCGAAGGGCAAGAAGCGCAAGGCCGTAATTGCGCAGATTGCAAAGGAGTTCCAGGAAGCGCATGTGAGGCAGATAGCATATAGTATATCCCCTGAGGCCCAAGCGAAAAGAATCGAATCGGAAAAGGCCAGGAATGAAGCCTGGGCCAAAGAGAAGGCGATTGCCGATGCGGAACATCAGCGCCAGATGGACCTCAAGGACAGGCTCTACTACCACATGAACGACAACCAGCTGCAGCATTTTCGCGAAGGATGGAAGCCTTTGGTGCCACGAAGCAATGATCATTATGGCACGCCGGATTTGATGGTAAATCCGCGCGACGGCAATGTCTATCGCGTATATTAAATTTTTGGGGATAGACCCAAGAAAAAGGAAATGCCATGAATGAGTATATCTTCTATTGCCCCAATTGTGGGCAGAAGTTTGACGTGGATGATGGGATGGTGGGTACGCCCATCGCCTGTCCAGCCTGCGGCAAGCCTATTATTGTGCCAGCAAACAATTCTTTGCGCACCAAAGAAAAGCGAGAAGGGGATGATGGTGGCGTGTCCCGGAAAAACGATTCCAGTGGAAATAAGCGAATAAAAATCAAAAGGATCAATTCACCGTCTGCAAGCAATGTCTCTGCTTATTTATCGGTTGATGATTCAAATGATGTGCATTTTATCGGGGGGATTATCGCTAAAATCGTATATTGGATATTTTCGATTTTTGCCGTTGTAGGCTTTGGCTATGCAATTGCAGTTGGAATGATGATAAAGTTTGTTCCTTGGTCGGATAAAATTGTCAGCTGCGGTATGTTGTTGCTGCAGATGATCGGCTCGCTTTTTGGTCTGCGTCTTATGTATGAGGGTTTTGTTGCGCTTTTCGAGGTGGTTCGGCATTTGCGGCAGATCCGTGACACACTTGTGACAATTGCAGATAAAAAATAGTTTTCTGATTTTTCCGGGGTCTGTCCCCCGATTTTGCTGGGGTCAGTCCCCATGGAGGCGAGATAGCAGGCTGGGATCTGTCTTGTGAAGCGGAGGCGGTTGAGAGGTGGATAAAGTATCAAAAGAGGTGCGAAGCCGCATAATGAGTCGCATTCGCGGCCGCGATACCAAGCCCGAGATGCTTGTCAGGAAGCGGATCTTTTCCGCTGGCTGGCGCTATAGGGTGTGCGACAGACGCTTCGCCGGGCGTCCGGATGTCGTTGTCGCGCGGGCGCACACCATTATCGATATAAGGGGATGTTTCTGGCACAGGCATGGTTGCGCCGACTCCACTATGCCAAAAAGCAATATCGCGTTCTGGATGGAGAAGTGGTCAAAGAATGTCAAACGCGATATACACAACGAGACGGAGTGGCGTAGGGACGGCTGGAACGTCATCATAGTGTGGGGCTGTGCACTTGAAGGGTTTAAGAGGGAGCGCACCTTGAGCCGCATAATAGAGTGCCTTGACTCATGGGCGCTGGAGGCCTCTTCCGGCAGAAAGCGCCGATCTCCGCACCGTCTTGAGCTGCCCAGATAGTGCGCAGTATGAAACGGAAGTGAACGGAGTTTTATGCGTTGTACGTGAAAGCTGGCCTTGCATGATTGAGCTTTGAAGAAAGATTTGGTATAATATCTGCAAATTTCTGTAAGAAAGTGGAGGTAACAGAATGAAGACTGGCAAGTTGGCAAGGATGGCAGCTGCGGCATTTGCCGTCGCGGCGATCTCGGGATGCGGCGACAGAAAAGCTGATGAGGCCGAGGTGAAGGGGGATGATGCAATCACAGTGATTGCTACGCGCACGTCAGTTCGCAGCTATGATGCCGGGCGTGAAGTTGACGAGGCGACCATAGAGAAGCTTCTAAGGGCTGGTATGGCTGCGCCCACCGCCCGCAATACGCAACCGTGGGAGTTCATAGTCGTCAAGGACCGTGAACAGTTGAAGGCGATCGCGCAGGTGCATCCCCATTCGCAGATGTCGGCCGGCGCGGGCTGTGCCATAATCGTGTGCGGCACCGACAACGGGATGGAGGGCCCGGGCAAGGAATATTGGGTGCAAGATTGCTCTGCAGCGACTGAAAACATCCTTCTCGCCGCCCATGCACTTGGTCTTGGCGCCGTATGGTGCGGCGTCTATCCAATCCCCGAGCGTATAGCCGGCATAAAGGGTGTCATGGGGATGCCCGATGGCGTTACGCCCCTTAATGTGATCAATATCGGCCACATAAAGGCCCCAAGCAAGCCAAAGGACAAGTGGAAGCCCGAAAAGGTCCATCGTGACAGGTGGTAGGGCGTAAGGGCGGGGTCTGTCCCCAGAAAAGGCGGGGTCTGTCCCCAGGGGGAAATTGCTGGGATTATTTGAAATTTGGCTGAGGATTTGGTATAATGGTTGCGTAAAGTTCACCGGGCAAGTTTGCCGAAAGGAGAGAAAATGGTCAAGTTCCTTATCAAGCGGGTTTTGCTGCCGGTTTTGGTGCTGGCGGTTCTGGCTGTGGGCGCTCTTTGGCTCTATGGCTATTTCGGAGTGAAGGCCGGATGGATCGGCCCGACGGATGTCCCCGGGCTTAACGCCGTGTCGCACAGCGGCGCAGAGGCCGCAGGTGGCATCGCCGAGGCGACTAAGGTCAAACTCGGGCTCTGATAGACAGGTCGACGGAGAGAGATGAAAGACGACCTTGCCCTTTATGTCGTGGCAGGCCCGTTGAAGGGTTCGCGATATGAGGTGACGGAGGCGGGTCTCAGGCTGGGCCGCAGCTCAAACTGCGGCATCAGCATAAAGGATCCTGCCCTGTCGCGGAACAATTCGCTTTTCGAGCTTCGCGATGGCGCCCTGTGGGTCACTGACCTCGCGAGCTCGAACGGCACGTTCGTGAACGGCGAAGAGCTCGGCAGCGAACCGAGGCTGCTCAAAAAGGGTGACATGGTCGAGGCCGGCGACTGCGCCATTTCAGTCGGCATGGACAGGTCCCCCAAGCCTCTTCCAGACGCCGAGCCTCCGCCCGTCGCTCCCGAGCCTAAGGACGACGGCGACAAAATCGATCTCGGGCTTGTGAAGTGCAAGGTCGCCCCTGAAGAAGCCCCGCCTCTTGAGAGCAAGCCTGCGCGCCAGGGTACAAGGCTGTTCCTCTGGGGGCTTGTGGCCGTACTCTTGGCGGTAGCGGGCGTTTCGTGGCTCCTTGTAGCGCCGTATCCGGGCGCCTCCGAGCCGTCGCGCCATCCGGGCGCCAATATGCGCGAAACGAAAGCGGATGCCGTCCTCGCGCTCTCCTACGAGAAGGTCGAGGCCAGCACCGAAGGGATCTACCGCTACCTCCTTGAGTTCAGCGACGCAACGGGCGAGCTTTCCATCAAGATAGATTCCATCCCGAAGGACGAGAGGCACGTGAGCGAATCGAAGCGCCTCGACGCCAAGGCGAGGGCGGAGTTCGAGCGGATTCTCTCGCCTGGCGCGCTCTATGCGCTCGACAGGGAGTATTCCGCACCCGCGCCTAAGCCCGGCAGCCTCCAGAGCTTTTCGATGCGCATCGTCCGCACGGGCCGCGTCTTCTCCACGGAGATCGTCGATGCGATGGAGCCCGAGGCCTTCAAGGACGCTCGAACTGCGCTTGAGACGTTCGCGCAGAACGAGCTCGGCATCTGGGCGATCCAGTACCCCGCGGCCAAGCTCATCGAGATGAGCCGCGAAAGCGAAAGCACGGCCGACGCGAAGTACGCCGAGCAGGATGTCGGCTACGGCAACCTCTACGCCGCGCTCGAAGAGTACAACAAGGCGATATACTGCCTGCAGACCGTCGAGCCGAAACCAGCGTCCTACCCCGCTCTGATCGACAAGCAACAGCGCACCTCCGCGGAGCTCGACAGGCGCTACGCCGAGCGGAGCTTCTTCGCGGACAGGGCCATCAGCATAGGCGACTGGGAGACGGCCAGGGCCGAACTCAGGATACTCTGTGAAATGGCCGGTGATTCGCGCCGCGCCACAGCCGAGGCGAAGCTGATGGACGTCGAGAACCGCATCAGGAATGGAGGTCGGAGATGAGATTTTCCGTTCCGGCAGCCGCCGCGCTTATGATGGCGGCCATGGGCGCTTTCGCCGCAGGCGAGCGCGTCGCGCCCGCGCAGCTTCAGGTTACGAGCGTCCCCGAAAAGGCGCAGCTCTTCATTGACGGCGCGCCGCGCGGCCTTACGCCGCAGAGCCTGTATTTCCCGCAGGGCGGGGTGCATGTCGTGAGCGCGTCCCTTCCGGGATACGTCACCGCCGACAGGACGGTAAGCGTGGAGAACGGCGCGGTAAGCCGCGTCGATCTGACGCTCAAGCGCGAAATGGGCCTTCTTCTCGTCACAAGCGAGCCTGATGGCGCGGAGGTCCGGGATGCCAAGATGAACTCCGTAAGCCTCGGGAATACGCCTCTTCTCGTAACTTCCCTCCCGACGGCGTCGGAGCATACGCTTGAGCTCGTCAAGGCAGGATGGCTCCCGAGGCGCATAAAGGTGAACCTCAATGACAGGACGCCCGTCGTCCGCCATGAGAAGCTTATGTCCGATTCGGGCGCGCTCGTATGCCTCAGCAAGCCCGAGGGCGCGGAAGTCGCGGTGAACGGCATCATCAAAGGGCGCACGCCCCTCACGCTTGAAAGCGTCCCCAAGGGAAGCGTGAGCGTAAGGTACCTCCTCGACGGATACGCCATGGAAATGCGCGAGATACGGCTCAACGCCGGCGACAGGGAAACGGTCGACATCGCCATGAAGCCCCTGCCGGCGACGCTCACCGTGGTGACCGAGCCCGAGAAGGCCACGGTGTACGTGGACGATGAATATCAAGGCAAGAGTCCGGCTCTCGTCCCGAACCTCGCGCCCGGCCTCCACACCGTAAGGGTCGAGCTTCAGGACCACGCCCCCGAGGTGAAGATCCTCGATCTCGCAAACGGCTCGACGACAACCGAGACGCTGCGGCTTTCGAGCGTTCTCGGCCGGATCGAGGTGGCGACGGTACCTGCCGGCGTCAAAGTCCTTCTCGACGGCCGTACGGCAGGCGAAACGAAGCGCTCCGGCGGCGGGCTCAGGAGCGAGACGCTCTCCATTGACAGGGTACCGCAGGGCGAACATACGCTCACTTTCAGGCTGCGCGGCTACAGGGAGGATTCCCAGAAGATCAAGGTCGAGGCGAAGGGCGTGGAGCAGATCGTCAAGACGATGCACAAGGTCTGGACGAAGGACATAGAGGTGGAGACCGTCAACGGTACCGTCTCGGGCGTCCTTATCAGCGAAGGCCCGGAGGAGATCGAGGTGGAGGTCAAGCCCGGCGTCGTGGACAGGATCGGCCGAGGCCGCATCAAGCGGATCCAAAGGCTCATGGAGTAGCGGCGTGAAGGCAAGACTCGACGCGGCAATGGCATTGAGATCGCTTGCGCAGAGCCGTACGGCCGCGCAGGCGCTCATTATGGCAGGCGAGGTGCGCGTCAACGGCCATACCGAGACAAAGGCGAGCCGCCAGGTAGGCGAAGACGACATCATCGAAGTCGCCGCACCGCCGAGGTTCGTAAGCCGCGGCGGCGAGAAGCTAGAAGGGGCGTTCGCCGCGTTCCCTTCGTGGCGCGTCGAGGGGATGGTGTGCCTTGATGTCGGAAGCTCCACGGGCGGCTTCACGGACTGCCTTCTCCAGCACGGGGCTAAGCGGGTGATGGCCGTGGACGTTGGCACTAACCAGCTTGCGTACAAGCTCCGCACCGATCCGCGCGTTTGGGTGCGGGAGAACTTCAACGCGAGGTACATGACAGCCGCCGATCTTCCGGAGGTGCCCGAGCGTGCCGTAACTGACGTGAGCTTCATATCGCTCAAGCTCATACTTCCGCCTATGGCCGCCGTGCTGGCGCCAGGCGGCGAGATCGTAAGCCTTATAAAGCCGCAGTTCGAGGCAGGGCGCGGCCTTGCGCCGGGCGGTGTGGTGAAGGACCCCGAGGTTCGACGCCGCGTGGTGGAGGACATCACCGCCTTCGGGCGCGAAGAGCTCGGCCTTGAGGTCCTCGGCGTCGCGGAAAGCCCGATATCCGGCAAGGACAAGGGCAACATCGAATACCTCTGCCATTGGCGCAGAGGCCGAAGAATCTGGAGTTTACCCATTTTTGGACAATGAAAGTGCATCTACCCCAATGTTTACAGGGGCGAGGGCGATTTTGCAAGTGTTTTCGGGTGAATTGCGATGGTTGACGGCTATCCGTCGCACCATTCGGCATACTCCATGAACTC
>JAZTWW010000002.1:0-18773 GCA_045636065.1 Kiritimatiellia bacterium
TCCGAGATCAAAGGCGCCATACACGCGTAGAAGTTTGGTTGATTCTGTTTCGGACAGGGGTTCGACTCCCCTCACCTCCACCAGCCTTCGCTCAGCGAAGCTGAGCTTCGGCTCGGCGAGCCGTAAGGCGAGGCCGAGACGAACCCGAAGGGGAAGGCTGGTGCCGCGCCGAAGCACCGAAGGTGCGTAGGCGGGCTGAACCGACCCGTCGCGCCGAAGCACCGAAGGTGCGTAGGCGGAAACTAAAGGTCGGACGAAGACAATAGAGGATTGACTATGACAGGTTTCTATTATGTCTATATGCTATCAGATGCGACAACTCGCACCCATCACTATGTAGGCATGACTGAGAATCTTGAATCAAGGCTTGAAAAGCACAACTCTGGACAAGTCCCTCATACGTCTAAGTTTGCTCCATGGATTGTTGACGCTGCAATCGCCGTCCGTAATAAGACTATTGCAGCGCGACTTGAACGATATATCAAATCCGGCTCTGGCCGCGCATTTGCCAACAAGCATCTCTTCGCCACCAGCCTTCGCTCAGCGAAGCTGAGCTTTGGCTCGGCGAGCCACCCTCCTCAAGATCCTCACCGCCAGCGTAAAGACGGCAACGGCCAAATAACCATGGGCATTACACCTGAAACACAACATGACACCGTCTGATACACCAGAATCCCGCTTTGCGGCCGCTTTCGCGCGGCTGGCGAAGTCAAAGTTCCGCAGCAGGTTCCACCTTACGGGACCTGACCGCGACTACATTGAGCGTAAAGGCATGGAGACGATACGGCGGCATTGCGAGGATTTCATCCGCACACGCCTGGCGCCTGCAAATCCTCCAAATGACGGGAAACAGACCCCGATGCGAGGGCACCCGGTTTTCATCGCGCAGCACGCCTGCGCCTGCTGCTGCAGATCCTGCCTCGCGAAGTGGTGGCACGTGCCGCGTGGGGTTGCGATCCCCGCCGAGCGGCAACAGGGCATCGTCGATTTCCTCATGGCGTGGATTGAGCGGGAGAACACAAGAACGGTATTTCTGGCTTGCAAGTCCGTCCTGTCTGAAAGTACAAAGGTAATAGTCGAGTTTGAGGCCGATGAGTCGGAACTGGGGGTGAAAACGCCGGAAGTGGGGGTGAAAACCCAGGAAGTGGGGGTGGAAACTTCAGAACTGGGGGTAAATCCAGACTTTGATGTTTTAATGGGGGCCTATAGAAACGACTTCCGCGCCAATGCCCGCAAAGTGTTATCGGCACTTGCAGAACACCCGGAAATGGACTTTGTGAGGCTCTCCCAGGTGCTCAACCTTTCCCAAAACAGTGTGTGGCGGGCTGTCCGTGCCTTGCGGGAGGTTGGACTGCTTGTCCGGGAGGGTGCAGACAAAGGCGGCAAGTGGATCGTGAAGAAGTGATGGGACGTGACAAAACTACCGAGAAAACTAACATGAATACTGACAAGAAAACCCAGACAAAGGCTGGCATTGGAAGGTTGTCTGACTAGCCGCGTGGGGCGCTACTCTGGGCCGCTGGCCGTGTTGTCTCACTTGGGATGTGCTGGAATCATCCGAAATCCCATCTGAAAGAAAGGAGCATAAAACCTTGAAAACAATAGGCGAAACAACTGAAACGGCTCTTGAAAAATAGAGAGGAACGGCGGTGCGGCAGTCCCGAAAACCGACAGATGGGGTTATCTCAAAATAATGTTTCCCCTGTTTTCCGGACACTGGGTTCGAGTTGCCTCACCTCCATATCAGGACTATTCAAAAATATGCTACTGAGCAGAGACGGGGAAGTCGAAGTAACGGTCCTGGTACGGCTCGTTTTCGAGCGTGAAGTGCCACCACTCCTCGGCGATCGGCTTGAAGCCGTGCGAAACCATTATCTCGCGCAGGATCATGCGGTTCGAGAACTGCTCCTCCGTGATCCCCCGGTAGTCAGGATGCGACTCCTCCCCGAACCAGTCGAAGGTGCCGCCCATATCGACCTCCTTGCCGGTTTTCATGTCGAAGAGCGTCAGGTCGACCGTGCTGCCCCGGCTGTGGCCGGAATGCTCCGCAATGTATCCCTGCGCGAAAAGGACCGACTTGTCGAGATCGCGGTAGAAATACGGCTTCATGCGGGTGTCGCCGATATCGGCCGCCCATCTGACGAAATGCGCGACGGCCCTCTGCGGACGGTAGGCGTCGTATATCTTGAGCCTGTAGCCGCGCTTCACGCATTCGTCGCTTGCGGCCTTTAGCGCCCTGGCCGCCTCCTCCGTCAAAAGCGCGCACGGCTGCTCGTAGCCGTCGATGCGGTCGCCGACGAAATTGTATGTTGAATAGTACCTGACCTCAAGAATGGCGTCCGGCACGGTTTCGGCGAGCGATACGAAGCCCGCTTCGGCGCGGGCATTCGCACATCCCGCAAGCGCCGAGAAAAGAGCGATGGCGGCCGCTAAAAAAAGAGAGCATGCAAAATCTGGCTTTTTCATCACCGGCTTCCTTTCCAACCCATCTGCGCTACGGACAGATTTCGCGGAGGCGCTGGCTGCTTGCCTCGCGGACGCGCTCGAAAAGCGAAACGCCGTGCGCGTCCATCGCGACGACACACATGAACTTGGACATCTCGAACTCCCAGCATGCCTCTGCCGCCCCCCACTCCTCAAGGAAGCTTACGCCTCTTACCTCCTTTATCGCCCTCGCCGCAAGCGCGGCCGCGCCGCCGACGGCCTGGAGATATGCGGCTCCACATTCGGCGCACGCTTCGAGAGTCCTCGAATCCATGCCGCCCTTGCCGATTATGAGCCTGACGCCGCTTCTGCGGATGAAATCCGGCTCGTACGGGTTCTCCCTCACGCTTGTCGTCGGGCCAGCCGCGACGACGCGCCACCCGATGGGAGGCGTTCCGTCGTTGAGGACGACCGGTCCGCAGTGGTAGAGGGCTCCATCCCTGAAATCGGCCTCGATCTGCCCGCCGTCGGCGAAATGCTTGTGGAAACGGTCGCGCCCGGTGTAGACACGGCCCGAGACGGAAACGGCATCGCCCGCCTTGAGCGCTCTTACGGCCTCCTCGGTGAAGGGATATTCAAGTTCAATCACAGCCTTATCTCCCTTCTGCGCGCAGCCCAGCACATGTACGCGACGGTAACGAAGAAGCTCGCCGGAACGCGCGGCCGCGCGGCCACCTTGACGCCGAGAAGCGTCGTCCTGCCGCCAAGCCCCATCGGCCCGATGCCAAGGCCGTTCGCGTCTTCGAGGATGCGCCTTTCAAGCTCCGCAAGGCTCCCATCAGGGCTTGAATCACCGAGCGGCCTCAAAAGCTGCTCCTTCGCAACCGCATATCCCGTCGCCCTGTCGCCTCCGATGCACACGCCAAGGATTCCTGGCGCGCAGCCGTACCCCTGCGCACGGTTTACCGCCGCAAGGACCGCCCTTCTTACGCCCTCAAGGTCGCGCCCGGCGCCAAGCGATGCGTCTGGAAGCGAAAACTGGCTGGACATGTTCTCGCTTCCGCCACCCTTCATGATGAGCCTTACGGTGCGCGGCGAGGGAAGGCCCGAGACGTAGTGTATGACCGGCGCGCCAGTGGCGACGTTCGTGTCGATGCTCGCGCCCGTGACGGAATCTATCGTATTGCGTCTTAGCCACCCCTTTGCCGTCGCCTCCGCCACGGCTTCGCACATGGTGGATGGAGGGATTTCGCCTTTCAAGTCCTCGCCGATGAAGAACGTGAGCGTGCCCGTGTCCTGGCAAAGAGGCGTCCCCGCGGCGCGGGCGATGGCGACATTCTCGAGTATCGCCTCAAGAACGGCCCTCGCTCCGCTTCCCGGTTCCTCGCGCAATGCGGCGGATCTGATCGCAAGCTCCACATCCTCGGGGAGGGAGCTTGCCGTCTCGCGGATAAGCGATGCGATTCGATCTCTCACGCCATTCCCCGCGCGCGAAGCTCGGAGACAAGCTTCATCTGGAACTCTCTTGCGTCCTCGCTTGAAGGCTGGTACCCTTCGGGGAGTCCGGCGAGGCCGAAGCGCCCGTACTGGTCGAGGATCCACTTGCCGCCCTTGCCGTCCGAGAACGTCACAGTTCCGCTCGCAAGGTACCGCGGATCGACAACGGCGTCAAAAGCGAGCGAAACGCCCGCCGCGCCTTGAGCGTCATCTTCACCTTCGCCCTGCGGAGACTCTCCGGCCTCGCCGTCCCCTTCCGGGGCCTCGGCCGGTTTATTCTCCTCCTCAGGCACCTTCTCCTCCTCAGGCTCCTGAGGCTGCGGCAGTTCCGCCACAAGCATCCTCACGTCGAGATACGTAAGGTGGATGCCCCATTCCGATTTTATGCGCTTCTGTATCGCATCGAGGCTTGCGCCCTCGGCCACCCATTTCGCAACTGCGGCCTTCTTCTCATCGTCAAGCATGTCTGCCTCCTCA
Source organism: Kiritimatiellia bacterium (assembly GCA_045636065.1). Taxonomy (GTDB): domain Bacteria; phylum Verrucomicrobiota; class Kiritimatiellia; order RFP12; family UBA1067; genus RGIG5050. The sequence continues at coordinate 4,399 of JAZTWW010000002.1, forward strand.
GTTAACGGCGGAATCACTCCGGGACGCTCTGTATGGCGCACACGAGTTCGTGCGTCTCGCCCGGGGCCACCTCCACTGCATCGGGCCTAAAGAGCGTGGACGGCTCTACGCAGACGAAGTCCTTCCACTCGTCCGGCGCGAGGTTCTCGAAATCGCCCTCCTTTACAGGGCCGGGGTTCCATACTATAAGCTTCTTGTTGCCGCGGCTAACCATCGCGATGGCGCGCTTGAGCCCGGGATCGAGTATGGCCCACTCGCGCTTCGTCACGGTGAAGACGTGGTCGTATGCGTCATCGACACGCAGGTCGCCCGTCCAGGTGCGGTCGGCGACGTCGCTCTGACGCGCATCGCAGAAGTCGCAGCCGTCGAGCCCCCTTACGACGATGTCGTCGCGGTCCTTTACGCGGAAGTACGGATGGAAGCCCTCGGTGATCTTGAAAGGCTCCGCGCCCGTGTTGAGCGTCTTCAGGGAAAGCGAGAGCTTCATGGAGAGCGAGATCTTGAGCGTCAGCTCGAAGTCATGCGGCCAGAGAGCCTTCGTCGCATCGGACGATTTGAGCGAAAGGACGATCGTCGACTCCTCCTCGGAGTATTCGCTCCCCGCAACGCCCCAGACGCTCTTGCGGGCAAAGCCGTGCGCACCGCTTCCTGGCTCGCCGCACCTGCCGAACCAGGGCCAGCACACGGGGATTCCTCCGCGTATGGCCGTGCCGGGCCTAAGATCGGTGGAGCGGCTCATGAAAAGGACGGGGCTATGGCCGGTCGGACGGTAGCTCAGCGTGTGCGCACCGTAGAGCGACACCTCGGCGCTGCCGTACTGGTTCGCCAGCACCACCACCGGATGGCCGGTGGGGGACGGGCGGAAGACTATGCGCCCGGGCGAGCCGTAGGTGCGGTTCAGCGTGTCGCAGTCGGAATTGACGGGCAATGATGCGTTCATCTTTAAGATCCTTTCTTTGGGCGGCATCTTTATTCGGCGGAGGTCGCGTCGGCACAGATCCCCGTGCCGGTCTCAACGGCGGCGGCATCGGCGCACGGAGCGCAGCAACCGGAGTGGCGGATCGCGATGTAAGCTCCGGCCGCGCTTGCCGCCGCAAGGAGCAGAAGGATGCAGACCAAGAGCTTGCGCCTGCTGCAGGCGACCGTGCGCGTAAAGGTGCGCGCGAGCCTGAGCGAGAACCTTAGAGGCCTGTTGACCGCCCAGCCGCCCGCATTGAGTATTGCCCCGAGATCGCGCTGGCGGAGGTTGAACCATGTGAGCACGACGCTCGGCAAGCTTACTATGAGGACCATCGAGACGAGTCCGAGCACCACGTCCTTGAGCGGGAGCCCGGCGATCATGCCGATGAGACCCGCGAGGGCGGCGCCTGCCATGCCGATTCCCACGGAGAGCGCTGCGATGCTCGATGCGAGAGCGGCGCCGTCGGGCTTGACGGGCGGGGTGGCGATCTTCTCGGCGACGCCGGCCGCGGCCGTCTCGCCCTTTGCGCCGACGAACTTCTTCACCTGGTCGCCGACGATCGAGAATATCTTCTTCCACGGCGCCCAGAACGCCTCCTTGAGCGATATCTGCGCCTCGACGACCTTGGTGACGGTGGCGTCCCAGTCCCTGCCGTCGCGGTCCACGAATATGCCGTTCCTTCCGGCGTAGAGGTCGAGCGTGCCGCCGGCCGTGACGACCGCGCAGACGCTCCTCGTGGCCTCGCCCTTGCGCGAGAGCTTCGCGTAGAGGAGGCAGCACTTGCTCTTTGCGGCGAGGGCGGAATGGGCCGCCTCGTCGTCGACGTGAAAGCAGAGCGTGCATTCGCGCGCGTCGATGTACAGCGTTCCCGTCATGTAGGCGGCTTCGCCCTTGCCGGCGTAGAGCTTCGCCTGGTTGACGAAATTCTGGAGGAACTCGCCGAGGTGGGCAATGTATCTCGCGGCGCGTTCGGCGTCCTTGGCGCCGGCCTGGAGACCCTTGAGCGAAAGTGCCTGCGCATGCTTCCACACGTCGCTCGCGAGCTCCTTCCTGAGAGCCTCCTCGCCGACGGACTCGACGCTCTCGCCGGCCTTGGCTGCCTGCCACGCGCGGTATGGCGCGACCTTCGCCTTGATGGCGTTCCAGTCGTCGCGCGTTATGGTCTCGATCTTCGCGACGCCCAGGATGGGCTTTGCGGCCTTCTCGACGAAAGTCTCGATTCGGGCGGCCCAGAACGGATTGATGTTCCCCGAAAGCGTGAGAACGGGATCCGGCGACTCGGAGACGAGCGGCCCGTCGGCGGGGGCGGCGAAGAACTCGTCGAGCTTAGGCTCCACGGCCGCGACGGCGGCCGCGACGGCCGGCGTATCATCGCCGAAAGCCATTATGGCGGGATCCTTGCGCCCGGCCTCGCACCATGCGACATACGCCGCCGCATCGGCGAAATGCTTGAAAGTCGCCTCCGTGCCGGCTATCTCGCCCAGTGTTATCTCCGTCGCGCCCGGGCGGTGGTTCTCCTCGGCGATCGTCTTGGCGGCTTCAAGAAGCGTCTTGCCCTCGGGGGTGTCGTTGTTGAGGACGGCGAGCGGAAGCGTTTCGGCCTTGATGTCCTTGTCGAAGAGGACATCGAGGCTCTTTACGCGCCTTTCAAGCCAGTCGACGGCCGCGAGGACTTCAGGAACGCGTATGCGTCCGTCGCCATCGGTGTCGAGAAGCTTGAGCGTTCCGGCGTCGAACCTGATGCCGGCGACGGGCAGAGCGAGTGCCGTCCAGAGACGGCGGTCGAGTTGTTTGAGGGAGGCGACATCGTCGCCCGTTGCGATCACCGCCTGAAGAAGGCGGCCTGACTTGAAAAATCTGTACTGGTGCTTATTCATGGTACGGAATATTATACCATAGTCCGCGCCGCGATGGAAGCACAAACGGCGGCATCCGCACCTTTGACAAGTATCCTTTTTGACTTGGCCGTCTCGCCGCCCTTGAAGACGACGGACGATTTCGGAACGCCGAAGGCATCGGCGAGAACTTCGATGATCTCCTTGTTGGCCTTGCCGTCAACTGGTGCGCTTTTGATGCGCACCTTGACGGCGTCGCCCACTATGGAATCGATCCCGGGGCGGGACGAACGCGGCTGCGCCCTTACGTTGAGGACGATCCCCTCAGGCGTTTCGGTATAGAAAGGCATGGGCGGGAGAGATCCTAGCGCTTGCCGCCCGCGAGCGTCTCTGCGATGTTGAGGTAGTAGCCCCTGATGCGCTCGAAGGCGTTGAGGATGTCAAGCTCCACGAGAACGCGCATCGGGCTTGTGGGATCGTCGGGGCCGATGCGGCCGAGCTGCCCCTGGCGTATCGCGCGGATGAACTGGTGAAGCTCCCTCGACTCGGCCTGCGCGGCCTCGGCTGAAAGAAGACCCTTCGGCCCGTTGAAGGCCTGCGTCACCTTCTTCGCGAAGGCGAGGACCCTGTCGTGGACGCTGAGGATCACTGCGCCGGAGACGTCGCTCATCTTCTGCCCGTCGGCGCGGAGGCGGCGGAGCACCTTGAGTATCGCCGGGGCCTCGTCGGAGATGCTTTCGAACTCGTCGGTAAGCCTGAGGATCATGCGGGCGCGGTCCGCGACATCGAGCGGAAGGCGGGCGCTCATGACCTTGCCGATGAACTCGGTGATCTCGCGCTGCACGTTGTCGAGGACGTCCTCGCGGTGGATGATGTGCTCCTCGTCGGAGTCGCCGGCTTCGCCGCTTAAAAGAAGCCTTACGTGGTCGAGAAGGTCGAGATCGCTCTCCGCCATGAACGCCACCTCGCGCATCGCCTGCTCGCACGCGATGACGGGCGACTGCTTGGCGCGCATGTTGTGCGCCGAGAGGTGCGGCTTCTCCTCGCCCCTGCCGGGGATGATCTTGATGAGCAGCTTGGCGAAAGGCTTGACGAACGGGAACGTGAGAACGCCCCTCAAGACGGAGAAGATCGTGTCGGTTACGGCAATCGGGGCCATCATGCCGTAGAACATGATCCCCTTGGCGGTGGGCGTGGCGACATGCCAGTTCGGGAAGAGGCTCTTCCCTAGCGGAACGAAGATCGGCAGGACGAACGGAAGGAAGACGAGCGAGCCCACCACGTTCGACATCGTGTGCGCGAGTGCGGTGCGCTTCGCGTCGGCGGTGCCGCCGATGGCGGCCATCCATGCCGTCACAGTCGTACCGATGTTCGCGCCGAAGAGCATGGAGACAGCGGTTTCATAGGTCAGGAGGCCCTGCGAGGCGAGCGTCATCGCGATCGCGATCGTCGCGGCGGAGTGGATCATCGCCGAGAGGATGGTGGCAGCGAGAGCGACAAGCGCCACATCCAGGAACGTCGTCACCTGGATGTGGGCGAACATCTCCTTTACGGATTCGTTGTCCTTGATCGGAATGACACCTTTGTCCATGAAGTAGAGGCCGAGAAGGACAAGCCCGAGGCCGAGTATCGCAAGGCCGAGGTTGTGCAGCGACTCGCGCCGCATGAAGAAGTAGAAGAGGCCGCCTATCGCGAGGCCGACAAGGCCAAGGAGCTCGGGCGACGGCGTGAAGGCGATGACCCACACGGTTCCGGTCGTACCGATGTTTGCGCCGATTATGACGTTGATCGCCTGTTCGAGCGTCATCATCCCGGACGAGACGAAGCCGACGAGCATCGCCGTTATGATAGCCGATGACTGGGCTATAAGCGTGGAGACGATGCCGGTGCCGACTCCGGCGGCACGGTGCGTCGTGGCGTAGCCCATGAATTTCCTCAGTCCTGATCCTCCAACCGCCTGAAGACCTTCAGAAAGGTGCTTCATTCCAAGGATGAAGATGCCAAGACCGCCAGATACGGTCAGAAGAACGTTGATGATGTCTTTCATTAGCGCGATATTATACCATAATCACGCCGCGTGCGCAAATCGGCTACCTGCGGCCGGATGGATTGGAGGGAGGGAAGACGAGGGCGAAATCATCCGCGGCGAAGATGGTGGAGCCCTCTTCAGCCGGCGGGACGGGGTGGTTCGAGGAGGAATCGGGGTATATCACAAGCACTGGCGTCCCCCCGCTTGATGCGCGGTTGGCGAGCGCGAATGGATTTGGCACGACCGTCCTCGCGAGCGGATCGCCGTAGAAGACCGTAGCGTCGAGGTCCCACTCAAGCCCGGCCTTCTCCACATCGCTTTCCCAGTCTCCCGCATCGAGCTTCCTCTGCAGCCACAGGCACGCGGCGTAGTGGCTCTCCGCCAGGGAATACCCCATCGAACCGAAATACCGCCATGTGTTCCACCCCGCGAAACCGAACCACGTCGGCTTGATGTAGCCTGCGAACTGGTTGACCTTCCCGAAGGAAAGCGCCGTCATCACCATGTCCTGGGAGTCGATATGGTTGGCGATAAGGCAGTTGCCGGGCGCGACCCACACCTTTTCGCGGCTTGGCGCGGCGAGAGGGACGGCCCCCGCTGCGTCTCGCACCTTGGGAGAAGCCATGAAGATCCCGTTCGTCGCGATGATGTTCCCGATCGAGAACGGCATCTCCAGGTTGCGCTCCGTGGCGTGGGAGCTCGTAACTATAAGTTCGGGGTCGATCTCGCGCCATCCGCGAAGGAAAACCTGCGTGAGGTCGTTCGTTTCGCAGCCGCAGACATCCGCCCCCTTAAGCCCCTTCCGCCGCCATGAGCCCTTTGGATATGCGTCAGATACCACCATGACCTCGCCGGTGACGATGTTCCCGTCCACACCAGTTGTGGCGAGGATCGACGACACTTCGCGCGGGGCGGATGAAGAGGCTATCCTCTGGGCGGTCTCCGGATCCGGCCCCGTGACGATCCCCCAGATGGCATCGTCGAAAGGATCGCCGTCTATTGCGCGCATCATCCTTTTAAGCGAGAGAAGCGTCTCGTTATCGAACTCCCCGGGCTTCATCAGAAAGGCCACATAGCGCGGCTTCAATTCCCTGAGAGCGCCCAGCGAATCGACAGGACACGACTCTACGAGCCTCACATCCGCCTCGGCGCAGTGCCTGGCCATGAGCGAATCGGCCGCCTTGCGCCACGGTGGATCCTCAAGGACCGCCTTGGACGCGACGACTGCATAGCGCGGCCTCTCCAACGGGGCCTCACCGGCCGCCTGCACGGCTAAAGCCGCCGCGAGGGCGGAACAAAGCAAGACGTTCATTCGAATCATGTAACACCTCCTCTTCATGATGTGGGATACCCCGTCCGTTCAAGACAAGGGAACCTCCTTACGCTCCGCCCGGCGGGAAGAGATTCTCCGGGAGGAAGCAGGCCGCGAGTATGTGCCCGCGCACCACCTTGCTGGTCACATGCACCACCCTTCCCTTGAAGATCTTGAAGGCGTTGAGCCACTGCCCCGTGAGGACGACACCCATCTCACCCGTCTCCGGCTTGAAGCTCGCCACCTGCAGCTCCTTAGGCGGAAAGCGTATGCCTGTACCAAGGGCCTTGGAGACGGCCTCCTTCGCGCACCAGAAGCGTATCATGGCATTGGGCGCGTTGACGCTTAGCGCCGCAAGCTCAAGCTCCTCAGGCGTGAACACGCCGTGAGCGAACTCCTCGGAAAGGTCGCGCCCAACGGCCTCGACATCGATGCCGGCGCGCGCGTTCCCGGCCGTCACCGCGACGACGAACTGCGCGGTGTGCGCGATCGCGAGGTCGATCTTGGTGGAGATGAAGTCGCTCCACGGGCCGAGGGGATGGGGCTTGCCCTGGTCGTCGGCCCAGATCTGCACGTCCGCATCGGCCCAGCGCGCCTGGTGGAAATCGCTCAGGTAGCGCCTTACGGCCTCCTTCGCGGCGATGCGCCCGAAGAGCCATTCGGTGCGGCGGCTCACGGTGCCGGTCAGCTCTGAGAACTGCCTGCGCTCCGCAGGCCCAAGCGCAATCTGGCTCACCGTCTTGAGCCAGAGGCATTCGTGCCTCTCGAAAAGCGGATACGGTACGTCCGTTATCATCGCGCTCGCGACAGCGCACTCCGGGTCTCCATAGAGGTCGCTCTGGAGTTTCTCCGTAAGGTACGCCGTCGCGGGGCTCAGGACAAGCCTCCTGTACGTCTCCGGGACGCGCTCGACAAGCTCCTCGAATCCGGAAAGCTCCGCAAGGACATTGCCGTTGCCGTCAGTCACGCGGATGTCGGCGATGTGGCTTTTCGGGGTGACGCCCGAAAGCCTCAGATAGCACTTGACCTCCCCTCCCTCGGGGAACACCTCCGTGCAGAGCTTGAGCCTCCTCATCCTGAAGGCGTACGAGAATGCGCCTCCAAGCCTGCCGTGGCTGCGCCAGAGCGCGAACCCGTCGGTGACGGCGGCCATCAGCTGCGGATTGATCTCCCAAACCGGCATGCGCGTATAAGTAAGCGCCCCGTCAAGCGGCGGAACCTCCACGGTATAGTCGAGCCCAGCCTCGCTCCAGACGTCGGCCTCCCTTATCCACTGCAGGAGGCTTCCGCTCGAAAGCCTTTCGGGGTATATGTCGCGGTCCGTCCAGTGGACGTTCCTGGGCTTGTCCATCGGCTCGGCGACGAATGCGTCGGGCTGGGCGTCGGTCTCCGCGAGCAGCACCGTCGTCTCCATCGCAGGCCATGTCCACGCACCGTCGGGGACGTCCTCGCGGATCTGCACCTTGACGGCGGCATACTTGGGATCTGCGGCCGCGACGCGCTCCGCCCTGAGCCTCAACTTAAGCCGCCCCTTGCCGAAGACGAGTGCCTTCGCCGACTGGAGATTCTCGAGCGCGGCAACGCGCCTTTTGGGGACGAGCCTTTTGGCAAGCTCTGCCATCATCTCCGCGCCGGCCGTAAGGGTAAGCATCGTAAGGCCCCTAAGCGAATGGTCGGCATAGGAGATCTGGTCCGCCCCGAGCGCGCCGTCCGCAAGGAAAGGCGCCTCCTGGCAGGTGAACGTCTTGGCGATCTCTAGCGCGACGCCTGGCTGCTCGTCGATGGTGTCGGCGTCGCTCACAAGGGGCGCGAAGCCGCCGAACTCGAGGCGCTTGCGCCTTCTCGCGTCGCGCTGCATGGCCGCAAGGCGCGTTTTCACCTTGCCCGCGGGGGCGGGAGATGCGTCCCCCTCGAAATCGTGGTAAAGGACGAGCTTCGGGAACGCGCGCGAAAGGCGCATCTCGGCGTCGGACTTTATCTCAAGCGAAAGCGGGTTGTCGAAATCGAGAAGCCTGCATCCCCTGTTCTCGAAGAGCGGCGAGGGATCGACCTTCGCGCCGAGCGCCGCAAGCATGCCCACGGCATGCTGCAGCTGGACGATGCCGCTACGGTTGATGGCGTTCGCCGAAAGGCTCGCATGCATGCGCCCCTTGAGAAGCTCCGCTACGCTTGATGCCGTAACTCCCCTCGGGCCGACCTCCAGAAAGACCCTTACGCCATCTTCGTACATGCGCTCGATGGTCCTGTCGAGAAGGACCGGGCTCGCGAGCTGCATGGCCGATTCGTCCCTTATCCTGCGCGCCTTCTCAGGGTACGGCGCGCCGCTCCTGCACGAATAGATCGGTATGGACGCCTTGGCCTTAACCCACCTGCCGGCGAACTTGTTGAACCCGTGAAGGACGCCTTTGGCCCATACTGTGTTAAACGGCCTGTCGAGCGAGAGTTTCATTGGCCTTACGCCAGATTCCGCGAATTTCGCGTAGAGTGCGGCGGCGGCCTCCGGCCTTATGGCGTAGGTGCGCTGGCGGGGCGTCTGCGAAAGGGCCAGCGATGCGTCGGCCTCGGGGACGCCCGACATGATCTCGTCGAGAGCCTCGGCGCGCTGCGTAAAGAGAGCCGTCATCACGCACTTCGAAAGGCCGCAGTGCTTGGCGGCGTTGTCCACGGTAAGGTACATGTCGCGCATGAACGCGAGCCTCTCGGGCCTCGGGAATGCGCCGAAGACGCCGGCCGCCGCAAGAGCGTTCATGTCGCCGCCGGCATAGCCTGTCACCACGTCCGGCTTGATCCCGAACTCTCCGAGAAGCCTCACGAGCGAAGCGTTCGCGGTGTAGACGCTAACCATCGCCTCGGCGTACGCACCAGCGGCAAAGACGTCCGCATCCTGCCTGTAGTATGGCGCCGGGGGGAAGATGAAGTCGTTGGGGCTAAATACGCCCCCCGCCATAAGCGCCTCGGCGAGCTCGTCGAACGTGGCGCGGCACGCGGGGAAGCGTATCGCCACGTCGCGCAGCATCTCGGGGTAGAAGCTCGCGCCGCCCGGAAAGACGAACGCAAGCCGCCCTTCCCTGCCCGGGCCGATAAGCGGCTCGGCGAAGTAGTACGTGCCGCTCCTGTCCCTCACGCGCTGCGCACCCTCCATGATGCGCCGCTGGACGGTGAGGAGACGCGATCTCAAGTCGTCGATCCCGGATGCGACGATGGAAACATACTGCCCATCCGGGGGAAGACGCTTCGAGCACGTGTACGCCACGTCCTTGAGCGGGACGTAAGGCGCGCGCTGAAGGAACTTGAGAAGCCCCGGTATGTCGGCCGGGGAGACGAAGACGAGGTCTGTCGCATAGAATTCGGCGTTCATCGGCGATCCTCCGGCTCCTCCTCGAGGATCATCGCGGCGCGGCGGCCCGAGAAGCTTGTTGCAAGAACTGCCGCGCGGCGCGGGCTCTTCGCGTCGCGCGTGACCCATGGCCTCGCCTCGGAGAGGAGGTAGACGCTAGACTTGGCGTTCGCCATCTCCTCGCGCGGGTGGGGCGCGGGGATCTGCGGCGGCAACACCCTCAGCTGCAGCGCAAGCGCGGCCTTGAGCGACCCTGCGGCCGCCCCGGCCCTCATGCAGTGGCCGAAATTGCCCTTGCAGCTGCCTACCCCGACGAGCGGACGCCCTGGGGAATGCTCCCCCCAGATCGACTGGAGGGACGATATCTCGTCAGTGTCCTGCGAGGGGATTCCGCTTCCGTGCGCCTCCACGAGGCGGATGGAGTGGACCGGCACCCCGGCATAGTCGCAGGCGACGAGCAGCGGAGATGACATGGAAAGGATGGACGTCTCGGCCGTAGAGCGGATGAGAGCATAGATGCGGTCGCGCGCCCTGAGCGCATCGGCGCGGCGCTTTAGGACGAAGAACGCCCCGCCTTCGCCCGGGAGCGTCCCCGCGGCATCGCGGTCGAACGGAACGAGATCCTTTCCTGCGGAGAAGGACATCCCTCCGGATACGCCCTGGAGGAAGGCGCGCGAAAGAGGCGGCATGACCGCGCCTGCAAGCGCCACGTCTACGCGCCCCGACCGCAAGTCGTCGCAGGCCATAGCGCAGGCGGTTATGAAGCTCATGGCGCCGGAGTCGATCGTGGCCGCCTCGCCCGAGAGCGAGCATTCACGCGCGACCCTGTCCGCCACACGGTGGCCGGTCGCCGCGAGGAACGAATCGGCGTTCGGCGAGGGGAGGCTCTTGACGAGGCGCGAGCGTACGGCGTCTATGCTCGACTGCGGGGCGTTCGGCAGGAAGCGCTCCACGATCTCCAGCGTCTGGTCGATGAAGAACGTGTGCTGGAGCCAGTTCACCGTCGATGTGTTGAAAAGCGGCGCATACCCAAGGCGCAGCGATCCGCGCCTTGCGACCGTCTCGTGGTGGCGCATTCCGGCGTCCGCAAGCGAGTCGAAGGCGAGCTGGTTTATGAAATAGAGATCCTGGTTCTCCCCGGCGTTCATGTTCGGCGGGAAGGTCTGCTCGCGCGCAACGCACGCATAGAGCGGCCCGAGCTGCGCGCCGCACTGCGGATACGTGCCGCCGAAGACGTTCTTCGCCCCGGGGACCGGGGCCACCTCCGCATCGAGCGGGGCTATCATGGATCTGCGGTCCATGATGGCGCGCCAGAACTGCGACGGGTTCTGCGCACCAGCGAACCGGCAGCTCACGCCGACGATCGCTATGGGGGAGAGTTCCGCCACGCTACGCCCCCATCCCGTCAAGGGCTTCAAGAAGCCTGTCCATGTCGGCATCGGTGCCGATCGTTATCCTGAGCCTGTCGCCCGTTCTGGGCCCCTTGAAATACCTCACGAATATCCGCATTTCGCGGAGCTTCTGGAATACGTCCTCCGCGGCCATGCGCGGCGGTTTCGTGAAGATGAAGTTGGAGGAGCTCGGGACCGTGTCCCACCCGCGCACGGCGAGAGCGGCGATGAAGCGCTCTCTCGTGGCGACCACCTTCGCGGTGTTGGCCTCCATCCAGGCGATGTCGTTGAGCGCCGCAAGAGCGACAGCCTGCGCAACGGCGTCAACGTTGTAGCTGTCCTTCACCTTGTAGAGTGCCTCGATGAGGTCCTCCGGCCCAATCGCGTAGCCGAGCCTCAAGCCGGCAAGCGAGTAGCTCTTGGAGAGCGTGCGCATCACGATCGTATTATCGTTCCCGCCTGCAGCGGCCATGAAGTCGAGGGAGCGGCCGGAGAAATCGGCGTACGCCTCGTCGATTAGAAGGACGCCGCCGGAAAGCTCGCGCTTGAGCTTCTCGACTTCGCCGTCCAGGTATCTTACGCCAGTTGGGGCGTTGGGGTTTGTAAGGAGGAAAAGCGAGACTCCCTCCGGGATCGCACCCCAGCAGGTGAAATCGGCCGAGAGCGGCACGGGCGCGTATCTGACGTCCCTTATCGCGGCGAGCGTCCTGTAGAGCGAATACGAGGGATCCATCGACGCGATCAGGCCGTCGTCCTCCACGAACGCGCGCGCCGCGAGGGTGAGTATCTCATCGGAACCGTTGCCGACGAATATCCTTTCGGGAACGGTGCTGTGGATTTCGGCGAGCCTCTCCCTCAGCAACCTGAAATTCGGGTCGGGGTAGCGGCGGAGCCTGTCGAGATCGAAGCCCCTAAGGACATCACCCGTCTTCGGGCTCGGCGGATAGGGATTCTCGTTGGTGTTGAGCTTCACCACGTTTGCGTCCTTAGGCTGCTCGCCCGGGACGTAGGCCTCCAGGCTTTCCACGTGTTTTGCGATCCTCATGTCTGGTCCTCCTCCCTGCTTATCACGGCGGTGGTGTGGCACGCGCGCCTATAGAGCAGGAATATAAAATAGATATCGTCCGTCTCGCGGCTTGCGAGGTTGGATATGACCGTGCAGTTGTTCTCCGCCATGATCCAGTCGAGAACGACAAGGTTGTTCTGGAGCGTGACTGTGTGCTTGAAAATGCGGCAGGTGTTGTCGTTGGGGCGCTCTGGATCTCCGCAGAAGAGCGGAATGAAATCGAAGAGATACCAGCCGCTGTTTTCGATCTGCACCGTCGCGTACGGAACGGCGCCGCCATCGATCTTGACGTCGCTCCAGGCGTCGCACTTGCGGTACGTCATGCAGCCGCAAAGCTGCATCAATGCGCCGAATGCGGCGATTAAGATTGCAGCTTTCATTCGACCTCCAATCTGTCAAGAAGCTCCATCAGGCTCTTCTGGAGCTCCTGCTGGCGCTTCTCCTTGACGCCCTTTGCGGGCGTGCCGGGATCGACGAATGTGGCCGAAAGCTGAAGCTCCTTGTACCAGAGAAGGCCAAGTGTGGTGTTGATCTTGATGTTCGGGATGGAGATCATGCACGTGTCGGTGTAGGAGACTTCCAAATCGACGAGATCGGTCTTCATCTTCTGGGATGTCGAAACGAGCCTGCCCTGGAGCTTGTCGAGCGTGACGTCGTCGCGGAACACCACCCACGGCCACCACGCGCCGGGCCTTGCGTTGCCGCAGATGAGCGGGACTCTGTTGAAGAGGTACCATCCGTAGTTGCTCGTTATGCAGTGGGCTATGGGCATCCCGTCATTTCCGAGAAGCCTTTTCTGCGTGAATTCCGGTGTCTTGGCCAGTTCGAAGTTGAAGCATCCCCCAAGCGCCAGCGCCCCCATCAGGGGCACCGCCGCAGAGATCTTGCCAAGCGCAGAAACCCATGCTGTTTCCATGGGTACAATTATACCAATTCCGCCCTGTTTTTGCAAGCGCCTCCGCACCTCAACGAAAGGTCGTGGCGCGTTATATACTTCTCTTTGACTTCCCAGGGACGGGCCATCGGACGCGCCCGATCATTCCTTCGTGCGCAGGCATCGAGCCCGCGCGTTTGCGATGCGCCTGAACTAAAGCTGCGGCTAGGCTTGCGCGATTGGAATTCGAGGCTTTCCGGTCTCCTTCGCCCCTGCGAGCGCTCGGGCCCGTAAGTTTATTGTTTGAGATAGTTTATCGGGCCCTCGCTTATCGGTCTTCGCCAAGAGAGTTGGTTCCAATGCGTAAGTGCCGCACCGGCTCGACCTTACATCGCTGGGGCGAAGAGACCTTCTAGCCTTATTTGGATTTATATTCGAGTGCAGCTAATCTCAAGCCAGCCTCAACTGCCATCAATCCGCTAGAATGCCGCGGTTGCGAGGGTGCTCCCCCAAACTGCTGCCACTATGCGGCTTGGGTGGGAAGCGGCGGCACCCTTGCTCCGCTCGGGTGGGGGATGGAGGCACGGAAGTGGAAGCGCAGAGATGCCGCCTGCCTATTGCTGATCAACTGCAATCGGCGATGAGAATACGTTTCGGACTAATTCTCACCATTGCCAGCCCCCTTGCCGCAACATCGATCATAATTCGCCAATTTCCAATCCATTCATCCGATATATCGCTATTACCCCTCCTGCCCATCCAAAGCCCATCCACCCGATTTATCGCTATTATCGCTCTCGCCCAATCACAGTCCATTCATTGGATTTATCGCTTTTATCGCGCAGATCGCTTTTATCCCTTCCCCCTCCTAATCCCCCTGCGCCAGGACTGAGTGGCCATTGCAAGCCGCGCCTGGTGCCGCTGAAGGAGAGCTGCAAGCCACGCTTGGAGTAGCTAAATGGGCATCGCATAGGAGATTCGTGGATTATGATTAGCAAGCCGATTTTTTGGGGGAATGGGGAGAATGGGGAGGGATTAAAGCGATAAATGGGATGGATGGTGAATGGGCAGGTGGCATTATGCGCTTCCTCGTCTATGCCTCCACTACCCCAACCAAGCGGAGCCAAGGGTGCAGCCGCTTCCCTCCAAAGTCGCATAAAGCCAGCAGTTTGGGGAAGCACGCAAGCAACCTCGGCAAATAAGCGGATTGCTGGCGGTTAAGCCCGGCTTGAGATTAGCTGCTGTCGAACTCAAGTCTCATAAGGCTTGCAGGTCTCTTCGCCCCAGCGATGTAAGGACGAGCCGGTGCGGCACATACGAATTGGACCCAACTCTCTTGGCGAAGCCCGCCAAGTGAGGGCCGGAAAAACTTTCTCATATAATAAACTTGCGGGCCCGAGCGCTCGCAGGGGCGAAGGAGACCGGAAAGCCTCGGGCATCAATCGCGCAAGCCAACCCGCACATAGCCAGCACCAACATCATCCGCTACAATGCCGCGCATTGCGCAGCGTGCTACACAAAACTGCGGCCCAGGATGCGGCGAATTACAAGCGGCCTGCAGCCCATTGCG
>JAZTWW010000003.1:0-28989 GCA_045636065.1 Kiritimatiellia bacterium
GAATGGGTAATGGGGAATGGGGAATGGGAATGGGAGTGGCATGGGGATTGTTTTGGGGAAGTGGATTTAAGGTGGCAAGCCGATTTTTGGGAAGGGATGTAAGGGATAAACGTGATAAAAGCGATAAATCCGAGTGGATGGACTTTGATTGGGCAAGAGGGATGAAAGCGATAAATCCAATAAAGTGGACTTTAAATCGGATTTATCCCTTAAATCCCTTTGATCCCTTATATCCCTTTCCCAAAATCGGCTTGCCCCAAATAATCCTCCCCTAAATCGGCTTGCCCACAATAATCCTCAAATCCTATACCCCGATCGCTCCGTCAAAAGATCGGAGCGAAAGCTGCACCGGACCGGGTAATCCAAAATAATGCCTCATCAGATCTAGTGGGAGCCTAGCGTAACTAATCCCCGCCGATCAGAAAATCTGGTGTGCCGATGGAGAATTCGACGGTGGCGGCGGGGCCTTTAGGAGGAACTGCCTTGACTTTGTGCCGCCCGCGCCCGAACCGCCCGGGAGGCGGCCTAAAGCCAATGCCCATGCCGTCTGAATACCAGTAGACGCCCTCGGTGTTGGAGATGAACTTGAGCTCAAGGGCATCCTCCTCAGGATCTATCTGGTAGTTCTTTGGCGCAGGGCTCAGTATCGCAAGAGGCGGCTTTGGAGGCGCGGCCGTCTCCATTCGCTCGAACTCCCTGACTGGAGGCCGCCCCCAGTTAGGGGGCTCCTCCGAACGGTACAGGTACGACATGATCTCCCCTGCGGCAGGCGCGGCAAGCTCCGCGCCGACGAGCCTTTTGCTCCTTCGCCCGCTCTTGTTGCCGAACCATACGGCGACAACCCAATCCTTCGTGTAGGCGACGCACCATGCATCGCAGTGGTTGTTTGACGTACCAGTCTTCCACGCCACGTCGAGATCGCACCCGGGAAGCGGCCGCGCCCTAAGCATCGCCCCAAGATCGCGCACGGCGGGCGAATCCTTCGCCGCGAGGCTCCTGTAGGCCCCGGCAATGTCGAGAAGCCTGTACCCCGCGCTTCCGAGCGCGAGCGAAAGGCCGTTCGTCGCCACCTGCCCCTCGGCGGCAAGCCCCCATGACGAAAACGCCTCCGTGACGCGCCTTTCGCCAAGCCTTGCGACAAGCCTTACAGCCGGCGTATTGAGGCTCGCCGAAAGGGCCTCCGTCGCCGTCACCTCGCCCCTGAACGAACCGTCGTAGTTCGACGGGGCGTAGCTCCCGTACCTTACCGGCGCATCGAGAAGCTTCGTCTCCGGCGTTATGATCCCCCCTTCAAGCGCCTCAAGGTATATGAACGGCTTAAGTACGCTCCCCGCGCTCCTGACGGCGCGCGCCGCATCCACCTGCCCGTCCCCGGGGCGCGCCCAGTCGAGCGTCCCCACGTATGCGCGAACCTCGCCGGATGGGACGTCCATCACGATGGCCGCGGCATCGTTCACGTCCTCAACCCTTTCCGTGCGCTTTGCAAGGAACCTTCTCACCATCCGCGTAAGGCGCGCGTCGATCGTGCCGATCGTCCACAGGGCATGCGTCCATTCCTTCGCCTCGGATATCGTCTCGAAATCGGGCGGCATCGAGAAATCCCTGTACCTTATCCTTGAAGCCTCGCATATCCTCGCGGCCTCTGCCTCGTCCATCATGCCGCGCCTCACAAGCTGGAGCAGGACGCGCGACTGGCGCCTTCTAGCCGCCTCTGGGTGGCGGTCTGGGCGGTACCTGTTGGGCGCCTGCGGAAGCCCGACGAGGATGCTCGCCTCGACGACGTCTATCTCGCTCGCATGAAGCCCGAAATACGCCCGGCAGGCAGCCTCTATCCCGTAGTACTGCCCTCCGTAGGGGATATTGTTGAAATACGCCTCGAGTATCTCCTCCTTCGTATGAAGCATCTCCATCTTGCGCGCCTTCGCCGCCTGGAGGAATTTGCGCCAGAGCCCGCGCTTGCTGTTGAGGTAGCTCATATCGGCCACCTGCATCGAGATTGTGCTTGCGCCGCTTACGATCCTGAAGTGGATGAGATCCTGCCAGAATGCCCTCGCAAGCGAAAGGTAGTCCACGCCGCTGTGCGAGAAGAAGCGCGAATCTTCCGCGCCCAGCATGAACTTCACGACATCGTCCGGGATGTCGCTCAAGCGCACGTTGAAGCGCCACTGGTGGTCGTACGTCCGCTCGGCCCATACGGCCTCGCCGCTCCTGTCGCGCCAGAACTTGACCTCGGTCCTTTCCGCGAGCGCGGGGAAAGGATCCTCGACGAAGTACGGCGCAAGAAACCACATTACGGCAAGGAAGGCCGCGGCAGAGGCCGCAGCCTTCCAGGACCATCCTGCGATTCTCCTCAGGCTCGGGAACCTGAAACGCATCTTGACGTCAGACTCCAGGCGTCATCAGAAGTCCACCGTAACGCCGATGCCGCCGTACGTCACGTCGCGCTTCGCCTCCTTGGCGTCGGACGCCTTGATCGCATCGCGCGCATCGTCCGAGACGAGGCAGAACTGCCCGACGAACGCAAAGAGGCCGAAGTGCTCCGAAAGGCGGTAGTCGAGCCTCAGGACGAGATTGAGGGCCTGGAGGCCGGAGTGGTAGCGGCCCCTAGGATTGCCCTCGTACGGGCCGTAGAGATGCCTGAAGTGGCGGCCGTCGCCTAGATCGCCGAAGAAATCAATGGTGAACGAGAGATTGTCGATGAACGTGTCGAACCTCTTCTTTACGCCCACGCACCAGTATTCCGACTGCCTCGGACGGCGGATGTACCTCAAACGCCAGTACGGCGTCAGATAGGGGTTGTCGAGGCACTGCCTCACCTGCCAGTCGCAGAGCGTGTGCGAATGGTGGTAGCCGGGGTTCGTCACCCACTGGCGCGCGACGGTGTTGCGCAGGTTCCAGTTCTCGGCCAGGTTGAGCGTATACGTGTACGCCAGCACGTAGTCTATCTCGGCGTAGGCGTAGCGGCTCTGCGACGCGGAATTGCCCTTGTCCGTGAGCGACGACATCGTCCAGATGTTTGCGTCAATGGCGCCGAAGTCGCCGAGATTGAATTCCCCGTCGATGGACTGCGCCGAATAAGGCTTCGAATCCCATACGTAGCCGCGGCAGATGTACGCCGTCTCGATGTCGGCGTAGGCGTGGATCGCAAGCCACCTGCCCTCTCCATCGTCCTCTATCTCCTCCACGGCCTCGCGGATCGTGGAGTCGGCGCTCGCCTCCTCGGCGAAGCAGTTCTGCGCAGCAAACGCAACGGCTGCCGCAGCCGCAAATGCAAAAGGTCTCATCTTCATTTCAGCAATCCTTTCAGTGCATCAATCGTTGCCGGTTTAAGCAGGATCCCGTCAAAGCCCTTCTCCCTGTATACGTCCTTCATCTCCACCTCGGCGGTGAAGAGGTAGACAGTCGTCTTTTTGAGGCTTTCGTCGGCCCGTATGGCTGCGGCGAGCTCGACGCCCGTCATCTCGGGCATCCACATGTCGGTTAGAACGAAATCGAAAGCGGCCTGGCCGGGCGACTTCAGGATGTCGAGAGCCTCGCGCCCGTTCGACGCCACCGCGACATCGACAATCCCGAGCTTCCTGAACATCGTCTTGAGGACGATCTGGTTAGTGCGCGTATCGTCCGCGACGAGTATGCGCCAATTGCGGTGCGGTGCCGATTCGGCGCTCTTGGCCGTTTCCTCCGCGCCGCCAGCCCCTTCCGCAACCTTGACGGACGGGATCGTTATCGTAAAGACCGTACCCTTCCCGAGCTCGGACGCTATCGACATCTCGCCGCCCATCGCGTTGGCGAGCCTGCGGCAGATGCTTAAGCCAAGGCCGGTTCCGCCCTTGCGGCCCTCCTTGGAGCCAACCTGGACGAAGGGCGTTGCGAGCTTCTTTACATCCTCCGGGGAGATGCCGCATCCCGTATCCTCGACCGAGAGGCTGAACGTCCCCTTGCGCCCGTCCGCATCCGGCGCAAACTCGGCGCGCAGCTCCACATGCCCCTTCTTCGTGAACTTGACGGCGTTGCCGACAAGGTTGAAAGCTATCTGGCGCATGCGCTGCGGATCGAGCATAAGGCGCGGCATGCCGGCCGTCCTGAAGCGGATCTCTAGATCCTCCCTCGTGTGGATCACGTGGAAGGATGCCGTTATCTCCTTAAGAAGCGTCGCTACGTCCGTAGGCTCGGGCTCGATTGTCATGCGGCCCGACTCTAGCTTCGAGAGATCAAGGATGTCGTTTATGAGCTGGAGAAGAGTCCTCCCGCTCATAAGGATCGAGTCGACGGCGAGATCGTGCTCGGCTGCAGTATCGAAGCCCTGCTTGAGCATCTCGGAAAAGCCGATGATCGCATTGAGCGGCGTACGCATGTCGTGGCTCACCGTCGAGAAGAAGAGGCTCTTCGCAAGCGCCTCCTGGATGCGCTCGCAGAACACCCTGTTCGCGCGGTTGTCCTTGAGCGTCAAGTGGAAGTGCGCCTTGAGCGTGTCGCGCGTCACGGGCTTCGAGGTCATCCCGTTCATGCCGGCTGAGATGGCGTTGTCGAAGAGGGCCGGATTCGTGTCGGCGGAGATGCCGATGAAAGGAAGCGTCTTCGCCTTCGGATGCTCGGAGGCGCGGAACTGCGAGCACGCGTCGATGCCGCTCTTGCGCGGCATGTTTATGTCGGTGAGGACAAGGTCCACCGTGTCGCCGGCGGGGCTGAAGAGCGTCGCGAGAAGCTCGTCGCCGTCGCCCACCTGTATGCACTCGACTCCAAGATTCTCGATGACGTTGGCGACTATCTCGCGTGCGATCTCCTCGTCGTCCGCCAACAGCACCCTGTATCCTTCAAACTCCTTCATGCAATACTCCTTAAAGAGCCGCACACTTATGGACATCGGCCGACGCTAGGCGAGGGCGGTGAACTTCGCGTGCATCGCCTCTAGTCCCGGCAGCGCCTCGGCCACCCCGGCGAGCGAGCCTGCACGCGCAGTCTCGACCATTTCGCTGCAAGGCTCGTAGAGAGGCTTAAGCCCAAGCGATGCGTACACGCCTTTCAATTCGTGCGAAGCCGCGAAGAAGGCGGCCGCGTCACCGGCCTCGAACGCCGCGCGCATCCTTGCAAGCGCCGTATTGGAGGCGAGCTTCTTGAACATCTTCGCATAGAACGCCCTGTTGCCCATGAAAGTTTCATCAAGGGTCGTTTCAACGTTGCACCCCATGGCCGCAAGCCTATCGACAAGATCTTCTTCCACTTCGGTACTCTCCTTCACTTCACAAGGAACTTTTCAAGCGTCTCCATGAGAACGGGTATCTTCATCGGCTTTGCGACATGCGCATCCATGCCGGCCGCAAGGGACTCCTTCACGTCGGATTCGAACGCATTGGCGCTCAAGGCGATGATGGGAATGTCCGAAAGACCGCGTATGCCCATGGCTCTTATCGCGCGCGTCGCCTCGTATCCGTTCATGACCGGCATCTGAACGTCCATGAGAACGGCGTCGAAGTATCCCGCCCCGGCCTGCGCCATCTTTTCGACGGCGACCTGGCCGTTCTCGGCAGTCTCAAGCTTGAAGCCCATGTCGGAAAGGACGGTGGATGCTATCTCGCGGTTTATCTCGTTGTCCTCCACAAGGAGGAGTCGCTTCGTGGAGCAGTCGAGCGCCTTGTGCGGGACGTTCTTGGCGCCATCCGCCCCGCCGCCAGGTGCTGTGACGGAATCGGCGGGCGCCAAAGGAAGCGTCAGTGTGACCGTGAACTCGGTACCCTTCCCCTTCTCGGAAGAGACATCGATGGTCCCCTTCATGAGATCGACGATCCTCTTCGTGATCGACATCCCAAGCCCCGTCCCCTGGATGCCGCTTACTGTTGAGTTGCGCTCGCGCTCGAAGGCGTCGAAGACGTGCGCGGCGAACTCGGGGCTCATGCCTATTCCCGTATCCTTCACGTGGAGCTCGTACCTTCCGAGGCCTTCGCCCGGAGAATCAAGCTCCTTGAGCGAGAGCACGACCTGCCCGCCCGAGGGCGTGAACTTGAAGGCGTTGCTCAGAAGGTTAAGAAGAACCCTGTTGAGCCTGTTCTTGTCGCACATCACGCGGCAGTTGCGGGTTCCCGAGGCATCGACCTTGAAGTCGATGTTCTTCACCTTGACGTGCGTCGCGAACATGTCGTAGACCTCGGCGAGCGTCGTTACGAGGTCCATCGGGTGCGGCTCAAGCTCCATCTTGCCGGCCTCTATGCGGCTCATCTCAAGGACGTCGTTTATGAGAGCCAAAAGGTGGTGGCTCGACGCCTCGATCTTGACGAAGTACTCCTTGAGCTGCGCCTCCGTGACGCCCTCGCGCTTGGAGAGCTCCGTGTAGCCGATTATGGCGTTCAGGGGCGTACGGATGTCGTGGCTCATGTTCGAGAGGAACGTACTCTTCGCGCGGTCTCGCTCCTCGGCCTTGGCGTTCGCCACCTCAAGCCGCTCCTCGCGCTTGCGCTGGATCGAATAGAGGCTGAACATCACAATGAGCGAAAGGGAAAGGAGCGTCATCTGCGAGACGTCGAGCCTCAAAAGGAGAGAATTGAGGCGGTTCATCTCGCCTACAACGAACTTCTCCTTCTCCTTGAACTCCTGGGAACTTCTCCAGTCGACGCCCGGCGCGTCATGGTGGTGCGCGGCGGCGTATGACATGATGTGCTTCACCGTCTCGGACGTGGCGTTCTGCCCTGCAAGGCGCACCCACATGAGAGACGAGAAGAAGATGAGCACGATTATCCCCGTCCACACTATCGGCGAGCGGCCGAAACGCTGCTCCGTGTCCCACTTGTACACCTTGCGGTAGAAGATGAATCCGAGAAGGCACCAGAAAACGAGAAGGAGATACGATTCCGCGGAGAGCGTCGTCCCGGATATGTAGTTTGGTACGACAAGAAGGAGCGCAAAGCCGACCGACATGAGCGCTCCTACTGCGCCCGTTGCCATGGTGATCCTATCGCCCTTCTCGGACGCCCTCTTGTATGCGGCGATCGAGGTGCAGCAGTACGCTATCGCGGCTCCGAGGCTTGAAACGTCCACCGGCAAGCCGATCACCGTGCGGCCGAAGAACGGTATGGCGGCGGAGACGGCCGTGACGAAAATTATGGCGTTCACGGGGCGGTCGCACGGCCCCATCTTGACGAACCACTTGCTCCTCGGCATTATGCCGCCGGCGGCAAGGGCCTGTATGAGCCGGCCCATTACGAGCATCGCGCCGAAGATGCCCGTCGCTATGCCGGCGAACATCCCGGCGGAGACGAGCGCCACCCCGGCCTGCCCCATATGCCGCTCGACGGCCGCAAAAACAGGCATCGCCTTGACGCCTGAAAGACCAGGAAATTCACGGATGTAGTCGTACCACCTCGAATATCCCTCGGGAAGCGAGAGGACCGGGAGGAGCGCCAGCATCGCGTAGACGAGGGCGATGGCGAGCGTCGCGAAGCAGATGATTCTGAAAAGCCTCTTTGCGGGGAAGCCCTTCTCGCCGGAGAAGTGGGACACGGCTTCGAAGCCTACGAACGCCCACGGCATCATCGCAAGAATGTGCATGATCTCTTTTACGGGCTTCCCCTTGGGCGCGAACGCGGGGGCCATCGAAGAGAGGCCGCCTTCATGGCCGAACGCCGCTACTGCGAAGCATACGGCCACGGACGCAAGGAGGAACACCGCAAGGACGCTTTGTATGCGCCACGCGAACTTCTCCTTCGCTATCGAAAGTGCGCCCGCGATGACGATCAGCGCGGAGGAGAAAAGCGCCTCGGCGAGGTATATGTCGAATCCGGCGACGGCATAGTGGAAACCGTGCCGCAGGATGTCGCCGAAGACGTATCTCGAAAGGAGAACTATCGCCGTGGCGTTGGCCCAGAGGATCGCCATGTACGCAAGCGAGAGGAACCACCCGACGAAGAAGCCGTAGTCCGCGCCGAGCGTCCTCTCTGCATACTGGTAGGCGCCGCCCGGGCCGGGCTCGTATGCGGCCATCCGGCTGTAGTTCCAGCCGATGACCGCCATCGCCACGGCGCCGAGCGCTATGCCGGCAATCGCACCGAGAGGTCCGGAGACGGGCAGAAAGCTCGACCCCGGCATGACAAAGGCCCCCCACCCAACTGCATAGCCGAATGAGAGGGCCCAGATGGAAAGCGGCGAGAGTTTCATCCGGAAGCGAAGCCCTGACTAGACGCGCTTCTCGCCGTTGACGAACACGGCCTTGGTGTCGAACCTGTTGCGGCAGAGGACGACGAGGTCGGCCGTGTAGCCGGGCTCGACCTTGCCGAGCGTGTCGCCCCAGCCGAGCTCGATGGCCTGGTTCCAGGATGTCGTGCGGACGAGATCCTTGAGCGGGATGCCCGTGACGTCATGGACGTTCTTGAGGCCCTTGCCCATCCAGAGCGTGGAGCCCGCGAGGTTGCCGCCCTTGACGAGACGGGCTTCTCCGTTCTCGAGCTTGACGTCGAGCCCGCCCATCTGGAAGGCGTAGCCGTCGTCGCAGTGCGAGCACCTGAGCGAGTCCGTGATCATCTGGATGTGCTCGAGGCTGCGGCGCGTGAAGATGAGCTTGAGCATGTCGGGGCAGAGGTGGATCTTGTCGCAGATCACCTCGGTGTTGAGATCCTCGATGAGGAAGCCCGCGCCGACCATGCCGATCTCGCGGTGATGGAGAGGCGTCATCTGGTTGCAGAAGTGCGTCATGTGCCTGAGGCCGTTCTTGTAGGCGGGCATGAGTTCGGCGAGCTTTGCGCCCGTATGGCCGCAGCTCGGAACGACGCCCATCTTGATGCAGGCCTTGGCGAAGGCGGCTCCGCCCTCGGTCTCGACAGCGTAGGAGATGAGCTTCACAGGGAAGACCTTGTTGATCTCCTTCACCTCGGCGATCGACGGCTTGCGCACGAACTCGGGGTTCTGCGCGCCGCAGCACTTCACGTTGATGAACGGGCCTTCGAGGTGGATGGCGGGAACCTTCGCGTAGGGCGAGCCGGCCTCGACGTAGGCCTTGGCGTTCTTCGCCGCCACCATAAGCTCCTCGTGCGAGACGGTGAGCGTCGTCGGAAGGACCGTCGTCACGCCCTCGGCGAGCTTTCCTTCAGCGAGCTTGAAGACCGCCTGGGGATCGGGGTCGCAGAAGTCGTACGTGAGAGCGCCGTGCGTATGGACGTCGATGAAGCCGGGCATCACGTACCAGCCGCGCGCGTCGTACACCTTGTCGAAGCCCTTGGGATCGATGGGCTTCTTGGAGACCTTGGAGATCTTCCCGTCCTTGATCGCGATCGAGGCCGACTCGATCTCGACGCCGGGCGATATCACATGAGCGTTCTTGATGAGAGTTTTCATCTTGATTCCTTTCTTTGCCGTTTAAGGCGCATCATGCCTTCTTAAGCGTCTTGAGCGTAAGACCGGTGAGATCCTTGCCGTCCTTCGTGAATATGAACGAGGCGATGAGAGCGACGAGGACGCAGACGACAAGCCCGATGCCTCCGAGGAGGAACGGATGGAACTTGAGGCCGAATACGTCGCAGCCCATTATCTCGCAGCTGAAGCACACGAAGTAGTTGGCGGCAAGGCCGAGTACGGCCGCAATGCCCTTGATGCGCGGCATGAACACACCCATGAAGAAGAGTCCCGTGAGGCCGGCCGTCAGCATTGCGATGTACTTGTTGAAGTTGTCGAAGAGCGCGCTAGATTCCATCCTCGCGAGCGTCAACGCCGCCATGATGCCGATGATGCCGACAACGTACGTGCACACCTGGCCGCAGCGGATCTGCGTCTTGCCGGGGATGTTCGGCTTGAAGCGCTTGATGAAGTCGGTGACGACGGCCGTCGAGGCGGAGGAGAGGTTCGCCGAGAGGGTCGAGATCGTCGCCGCGAAGACGGCCGCGATGACGAGGCCCGCGAGCCACGGCGGCATCTGGGTCGCCATGAAGATCGGCAGGACCGAATCGCCCTTGGGCATCGTAACGTCCATCGCCTCAGGGTGCGTGTTGTAGAACGCGAAGAGCGCCATGCCGATGCCATAGAAGACGATCTGCGCGAAGACGCTCATGCAGCCGTTGAACCAGAGCGAGCGCTTGGTGGCGTTCTCGTCGGGGGTGGCGATGTAGCGCTGGATGACGCACTGGTCGGACGTGTAGCTCGAAAGGTTCGAGATGAGGCCCTGCACCGCGACGACCCAGAAGACGGGCTCCGTGAGGAGGAAGCGGAAGTCCCACATCTTCGTCTTGCCGTATTCGTCGGCGACGGAGAGGAACGTGGAGAAGTGCGCGCCGTCGGGGCCGGTCTTCATTATGAGAAGGACTAGCACCGAAACGGCTCCGCCCATAAGGACGATGCCCTGCACGAAGTCGCTCCAGATGACGGCTTCAAGGCCGCCGAGCGAGCAGTAGATCATCGTGAGGATGCCGCAGATGAGGATGCATGCATCGATGGAGATGCCCGTGACGGCGTTGAGCGCGATCGCGGGAAGGAGCGTCACCACCGCGACGCGGCAGACCATGAACACGACGAACGCCGCCGAGCCGAAGAGCCTCACGCCGAGGTTGAAGCGCTTTTCAAGATACTCGTAGGCGGAGGTGATGCCGAGGCGGCAGAAGAACGGCAGATAGTAGTAGATGGCGACAGGTGCCATGCCGATGATGAAGAACGCCATCACGAAGTAGCGCCAGTCCTGGAGATAGGCCTGCGTCGGGATCGCAATGAACGTGATGGAGGAGAGCATCGTTGCGAAAATCGACATGCCCGCGACGTACCAGGGGATGCGGTTGCCGCCTCTGAAGTAGTCGTTCTCGTACTTCTTCTTGAAGATGAAGAAGCAGGCCATGCCAACCATGAGAAGCGCGTAGACGCCGACGACGATCCAGGCCGTCGCACCGAACTTGACGACCTTCCTGAAGCTTCCGTTTGTGACGAGAGGCGTACGAGTCTTGGGGGCGCGCTCGCCGCCTGCGATAACGATCTTGTAGTCCTCGGGTGTCTTGCCGGCCTTGATGGACGCGACGGCTCCGCACCTCGGGAAGTCGCCCTCGGCGATCTCGCCGTAGTCGCACCATGCGTCGGTCACGGCGTTGTACGCCTTTACGGTCCTCTGCCAGCCGAGCTTGCCGGCATCGATGCAGGGATTCCATTCGTTGAAGAAATCCTTCTCCTCTTCGCTTGCCGTTCCGGCCTTGACGGCGGCCTCAAGCGAGGCGGCACGCTGCTTTATCTTCCAGCCTTCAAGGCCGTAGCCGCCCATAAGGAGGATGTGCTGGTTGCCGCTAGGCATGAACGCGGCTCCGATTGTCGTCGCGCCCTCAAGCGGCTTCAGGGCCTTCCATGCGGGCGGATCGGCGGAGTTGAGCGGCATGCGGTAGCCGTCGGAGAGGACGTTCGATTTCTCCGCATCGTCGAAGCCGCCGAATACGACGAGATAGACGAACTTCTGGTCGCCGTTCTGGACGGCGGCGACGGCCTGCGAGCGCGCCGCGGGGCCGGGGAGGTCAGGAAGCTTCTGCCAGCCTTCATCTGTCTTCTTGATGTTCAGGAAGTAGACGCGGTTCCCCGTCTGGACGTATACGAACTCGTTGTCGCCGTTCTTCCTGTACGAGGCGGCGGAGCCCATCACGGCAGTCTCGGGGAGGTCGGGAAGCGCAGTCTCGACGACCTTCCCGTCATCGCCGATGGTGACTATCTTCGCGGCGACGCTTTCCGCTTCGGGCGACGGCTTTCCGCCAGCGAGGAAAATGCCCTCCGTCGTCTCGCACGTGGGGCCCTCGGCCCAGGGAGCGTTGAGCTCGCCGGCCTTCGTCCACGCGCCGTCCTCGGAGCGCACCCACACGTCGGAGGTGTAGCCCTTGTCGTCGGTGTACCAGGCGCCGCCAGCGACCACGAAGCGTCCGTCGTCAAGGAAGCCGCCTGCGGCTCTGGCGACAGCCACCGCCTCTACGCCGGAGCCGTCCGCAAGCGGGGCGGGCTGTGACCATTCCAATGCAACGGGTGTACCGGCGACAGCCGCAAAGGCGGCTGTCCCCAGCAATGCGGAGACGAGCTTTCTCATAGCCAGAGATCCTTTCGGTGGATATCCTTCGGTGGAATTTATTGCAATATACTACCAAAACTTCCGCGCAATGGCAAGCAAGGAGTTTCACGAGATGGATGTGATGCGGCCCGATTTGAGGTGTATGAGGCGCTGGTTGGAGCTGCCGCGGAAGCGGAGAGCAATATCCTTCTTGGCCTCGACGAAGGGCCCGTCGACTATGACGTCCGCCATATGGAGGATCTCGTCGGTGGCCTCGCACCTGGCGCGCCCCTTCGGATCCATGAGATCGCTCTCGAGGATGTAGCCCGTCCATATCCAGAGCGTCTTCTCCGGGAAGCGGCGCTTGTACTCTCTCAGAAACGGCAGAAGCGCCGTCTGGTTGACCTTCTCCATCGGCTCACCGCCAAGAAGCGAAAGCCCCGAGACCCATGTGGGCTCGAGGCTCTTAAAGATGCGCTCCTCGACCTCGGCCGTGAAAGGCTCGCCGGCGTCGAAAGGCCACGCTATCTTGTTGAAGCATCCGGGACAGTGGTGCGTGCAGCCGCTCACGAAGAGGGAGGTTCTGACTCCCTCTCCGTTAGCGACATCGTTGTACTTTATCGCGGAATAGTTCATGGCTAGAGATGGAGGACCCTCTCCTTGATCTCCTGCGTGCGGCCCTGGTTCCAGTACTGGCTGCCGATGTAACCGCACGTGCGCCTGGCGACGTTCATCTTGTTCTGGTCGGTGCATCCGCACCTCGGGCACTTCCAGATGAGCTTGCCGTTCTCGTCCTTGACGATCTGGATTTCGCCGTCGTAGCCGCACTCCTGGCAGTAGTCGCTCTTCGTGTTCAGCTCGGCGTACATGATGTTGTCGTAGATGAACTGCATGACGGAGAGGACGGCCGGAATGTTCTGCTGCATGTTCGGCACCTCGACGTAGCTGATGGCGCCGCCGGGCGAGAGCGACTGGAACTTGGCCTCTAGCGCGAGCTTCTGGAAGGCGTCGATGGGCTCGGTGACATGCACGTGGTAGCTGTTCGTGATGTAGTTCCTGTCGGTGACGCCCTTGATGATGCCGAAGCGCTTCTGGAGGCACTTGGCGAACTTGTACGTCGTCGACTCGAGGGGAGTGCCGTAGAGCGAGTAGTGGATGTTCTCGGCCTTCTTCCACTTGGCCGTGTACTCGTTCAGGGTCTTCATGATGTCGAGGCCAAGGACCTCGCCGTCGAACTCGGTGAGCTTCCTGCCGATGAGCGCGTAGACGCACTCCCAGAGGCCCGCGTACCCGAGCGAAAGCGTGGAGTAGCCGCCGTGGAGGTACTTGTCGATCGTCTCGCCCTTGTTGAGCCTCAAGAGGGCGCCGTACTGCCAGAGGATCGGGGCCGCGTCGGAGAGCGTGCCCGTAAGGCGCTCGTGGCGGCACTGGAGAGCCCTGTGGCAGAGCTCCATGCGATCGTCGAAAACCTTCCAGAACACGGACATCGGATCGTTCGGATTCTCGCGCACGGCCGTAAGCGCGATGTCGACGAGGTTCACCGTGACGACGCCCTGGTTGAACCTTCCGTAGTACTGCGCCTCGCCCTTCTCGTTGACGAAAGGCGTCAAGAAGCTGCGGCAGCCCATGCACGTGTAGCAGTGGCCTTCGCCCTTCTCGTCGACCTTGTTCTTGAGCATCACCTTCTCGGAGATGTAGTCGGGGACGAGGCGGCGGGCCGTGCACTTGGCGGCGAGCTCGGTGAGATACCAGTAGGGCGTGCCCTCCTTGATGTTGTCCTCCTCAAGGACGTAGATGAGCTTCGGGAAGGCGGGGGTGATGTAGACGCCCTTCTCGTTCTTGACGCCGCGGTAGCGCTGCTTGAGGACCTCCTCGATTATGACGGCGAGATCCTTCTTCTCCTGCTCGCTCCTCGCCTCGTTCAGGTACATGAACACCGTGACGAAAGGAGCCTGGCCGTTAGTCGTCATGAGCGTCACCACCTGGTACTGGATCGTCTGCACGCCGCGCGCGATCTCCTCGCGCACGCGCTTTTCGGCAATCTCGTTGATCTTCTCCTCGGAAAGATCGAGCCCGGCCTCCTTGAACTCCTCGGTGACGTCCGCGCGGAGCTTCTGGCGGCTTATCTCGACAAACGGCGCGAGGTGCGTGAGCGAGATCGACTGGCCGCCGTACTGGTTGGACGCCACCTGGGCGATGATCTGCGTGGCGATGTTGCAGGCGGTGGAGAAGCTGTGCGGCTTTTCGATCATCGTTCCGGAGATGACGGTGCCGTTCTGGAGCATATCCTCGAGGTTCACGAGGTCGCAGTTGTGCATGTGCTGCGCATAATAGTCCATGTCATGGAAATGGATGAGCCCGTCCTCATGGGCGTGCACCACGTCCGGCGGAAGGAGTATGCGGCTTGCAAGATCCTTGGAGACTTCGCCAGCCATGTAGTCGCGCTGGACGGAGTTGATCGTGGGGTTCTTGTTGGAATTCTCCTGCTTCGCCTCTTCGTTGTTGCACTCGATGAGCGAGAGGATCTGCATGTCCGTTGTGTTGGCCTGGCGCTTCTGCGCCCTCAGGAAGCGGTACTTGATGTAGTTGCGCGCCACATCGTACGCACCTGCCTGCTGGATCTTCGTTTCGACGAGGTCCTGGATCTCCTCGACGCTCAGGGCACGGCCGCGCGCGCCGCACACCTGGACGACCTCGTTCGTGATCTTCTCAACTTTCGCAGGGTTGAGGCGCTCGGCCTCCTCGACCGTTGCATTCGCCTTTGATATTGCGGAAACGATTTTTGAACGCTCGAATGGCACTTCCTCGCCGCTGCGCTTGATAATGTTCATCTCTAGCTGTTCCCCCGGACCGTTAATGCTCCACCGCAGACGCCGGAACGCCGCTGTTCCGGGCTCGCTCTCTGCCGTGGAAACGCTAGAAATGATACTACATATTGTGTTAAATTGCAAGCACAAATCTATATATAGTTATCAACAGGCCAAAATTGAAATTTTAAAAGCTTTTTCGCCAATTAGGCCCATCCATAAAAAACCGCCGCCTTGCGCGGGTGCGCAAGACGGCGATTTTTGACCGCTGATCCGGTCTTTAGACGACTATTTCGCCCTCGGCAAGAGCCTTCTCGATCCCTCGCGAAAGCTGGTCGGCGCACGACGTTCCGCGCCCGCCGCAGTCGTTTCCGCGAAGGAGATCCATCGTCGCCTTGGCGTCGGCGCCTTCAAGGAGCTTTCCTATCGCCGCCGTATTGCCGGGGCAGCCGCCCATGAAGCGGACGTTGTGGAGCTTCCCGCCGTCAAGCGAGAACGATATCCTCCGCGCGCACACTCCGGATGTTTCGTACGTATAGTCTTTCATATCCGTTACTCCTCGGTTATCTTGACTCCCACGGAATAGAAGCCGCTCGACCCGCCCTTCACGGAGATGGCCGGCGTCCAGGATGTGCCGTCGCCCAGCTTTGTCGCCTTCTTAGTCATGCCATCGAGCGACGTACCCTCCCTGAAGACGTAGACAAGGCCAGGACGCGTCTTTGCCGTCGTGATGGACGGTTCGGCCGGATCGAGGTCGATCTCCACGTCCTCATCCTCCGGATCGAGGATCTCCTCCACGATCTCCTCCTTCACCGTAGCTCCGCCCAGATCTATTACGCCATCCGCGCCGGCCGCAGGAAGATCGATGAATTCCGTGATGTCGTAAGGAGTATCGTCAACGGTCTTCACCACCGCCACGTTCGCACCGTTAGGCTTGACGCTCGCCGTCGGCGGCACAACTACCGTCACCTTCTCCGGCTCAACGCTGGCAGGAATCACCACCTCTACGGTACCTTCCGTCGTACTGGGCACGACCGTGTAGCCATCCTCGGGATTGCCCGTCACTTCCGCGCCATCATCGCCGTCGATGGCGGGGACTGTAGGCTCAGGGATGGGCAGAAACTCGACTTCGGTCGTGTCATAACCCGTACCAGCGACAAGGCCCTCCATCCTCGTGGCATCGCCTTCCGTGACGTATACGGTCGCAAGGCGCGTATCCACAAACGCATTCTCGCCGATTGAAGTTACGCTTGATGGAATCGTCACCGTTGCAAACTTCGTCGCGTTCGAGAACGCCGCCTCGCCTATCATCGTCACGCTGTTGGGGAGGACAACGCTCGTAAGCGTTGAATACCCGGCAAACGCGCCCTGATCGACCGTCACGACGCCGGAAGGAACGGTTATCGCAGTCTTGTCGCCGAACGCCGAGACGAGCGTCTCGCCGTCCTTCGTGAGGATCATGCCGTCAGAGAACACGAAGTTGTCGTTGGCCTCCTCAACGGTGACGTTCTTCAACTTCGGGCAGCCCGAGAACGCGCCGCCGCCTATCTGATCGACCCACTTTCCGATGGTCGCATTCTCAAGATCGCCGCATGAACTGAAGGCGAATCTGGCGATCGTCATCGACTTCTCCGAGGATGCCGCAAGGCCCCTTCTGCCCGAGGCCGCCGCAAACGACCTTGCGTTGAGGAGCTTCTCTTCGCCGCCGATATTGACGCTTCTAAGCGCATGGCAGTTCTCGAATGCCCCCCAATCGATTAGCGTCACGCTGTCCGGAATCACGACGGACGTCAGAGATGTGCAGTTCTCGAATGACCAGGAGCCGATCTCCCTCAAGGAGCCGGGAAGGCGAAGCTCTCCCGCAAGACCGCTGCAGCCGAAGAATGCGAACATTCCGATTCTCTCAACCGGTCCATTGATCTTCAGCCCCTCGACCGTAAGCGAAGTGCAACCATCAAACATCAGTTCGGTGATCTCCGTAATGCCCGCGCCAAGCGTCACGTTTGTGAGCGAGGTGCAGCCATAGAACAGATGACCGCCGATCGTCGTCACGCTGTCGGGGATGACCACGCTCTCCAGGCTTGTGCAATCCTTGAATATCGAACCGTCCATCGCCAGAACGCTGTCAGGAATGTCTACGCTCTTAAGCGCAGTGCAGCCTTCAAACGCCCCACCCCATATGTTCGTCACGGAATTGGGGATTGTGACATTGACGATCGTATCGCAGTCCTCAAGTGCGCTTGTGAGGATTTTCGTCACGACGTCCGGAATCACGATATCCGTGTTCTGCTTTGGATCAACGCGCAAGAGGTCGTGCCCGATTCCGTTCATGTAGAACACCGTCTGATCGGTACGGTAGATGACATCCGTAGTGTAATAGTTGAATCCGGGATGGACATTTTCTCTCGGGATGTACAGATCGCCGGGCAAGGAGACTCTCACAAGGCCGGTGCTCGTGAAGGCGTCCGCACCGATCGATAAGACGCTATCCGGGAAGTAGAGCCCCTCGGGATCGTCGCAGGAGAGCTGATAGCACTGGCAGAACGCGTACGTTCCAACCCTCTCGAGGCTGCTGCCAAACGTGATCCTCACGAGGTTGGTGCAGCCGAAGAACGCATTGTCGCCTATCTCCTTAAGGCTGTCGGGGAACGTCACCCTCTCAAGGTAGTCGCATCTCCTTAGGAGGTTGTTGCTGATCTTCGTGACGCCCCCCGGAATCGTCACATCGGTGTTGCCCTTGAGGTTGACGGCGGTCAGTACCCCATTTTCATCGATGGTGAATTCCGGCTCGACCGGATCGCCCGTGACGACAAGGGTGTAATCGATGTCAAGCGTCTGCGGAACAGTCAGAGCGTCCGTCACGGTGAGCGTGAAGTTGTATGTGCCCTCGCGCGCTATATAGCCTGAGAGGGTCGTACCGGAAACCGTGAGCCCTGCCGGGAGGCGCGTTCCATCCTTTGCGGCGAACGAGAGCGGTTCGCACCCGCCGATCACCGTGGTTGCGAGGTTCCAGACAGTCTCGACGCCAGTCTCGGTGGGAGCGAGGACGTCCGCGCCCGCAACCTTGACAAGATCCGCCGTTTCGCCTTCCGTCCACTTGACGTAGAAAATCTTGTTTTCCTCGGCCGTACCGGGAACAGAAAGGATCGCCTCGTCGGATTCGGGATCGTCATACCAGCCGGCGAACGTCCAACCCGTCTTCTTGACTGCCGTCACGCCGGGAAGCGTCGCGCCCGTACCTTCAATGTACGTTACAGGCTGAAGGCCCGTCATCGTCTCGGTTCCATCCTTGTACGTTATGGTGAACTCGCGCGCAGGCACGACCCTGAAGGAGTGCGTACTATTCTTGAGCTCTATGCCGCCAGTTGCAGGATTCCTTGCAAGTACACTTTCGGCATTATCACGCCATGTCGCATGGACGGCCATTGTCTGCGCCACGGTAAGCGTGCCATGCGGCATGAAGCCGGACAGGTTGTCTTCATCAAGGGTGACGCCGCCGCCGATACCCATGCAGTATACATCGTGGCCGCGCGCCTCGACTTGACCGCCATTGATCGTGACGTCGCCGCCCGTGCCGTTAAAGCCGCCGCCGATGCCGGCTCCCGAATCGCCGCTGACAGCCAGAATCCGACCGCCATTGATCGTTACGGTTCCGCAGGATTCGCCCTCATTGCCGCCGATACCGGCAGCCAGCCAGCTACTCCTCGCGTACAGATAGCCCGTTCCGTTTTCCTGGCCGTAGATGGTGAGCGACTTGGTCTGAGGCACGTTTAAACCTGCCTTGTTGAACGTCAGCGCATCATTGCCGGCTTCAAGACTGCTGCCGTCGGCAAGGATGAGCGTCGCATCGCCAAGGACCGTAAGACCGCCTTCAATGACGATCTCATCATTGGTTACGGCATACCATTCGCCGTCCATCAGCTGCGTCGTACCAGCGTCAAGGATGCGGCATGGCGCAATGTGATCCACCCCGTACTCATCGCGGTACGCCACCCCCGCGACCGCGTGCCACTTCGCCCAGAGCGTCACCTCGCCTGCAGCCGTATCCGGGATATAGGTTATGGGATCGCCATTAAGGGCGGCATTGTCGTACCAGCCGGCGAACGCATAACCTTGCGCCGCTGCGGGAGAAGGCAGTGAGGCGACTCCGTCGCCGTAGCGGTAGCTTGCAGGGTTAAGGACGAGTGGATCCTCGCCATCCATGTACGTTATCGGGAAATCTGTGCTCGCCGCGTCGAAGACGAGATATGTCGGATAGCTGCCGGAAATCTGGACCGCACCCGTATCGGGGTCAATGTAAAGCCAATCGGGCTCCCCGAGCACATCGCGCACCTGGACGCGCATGCCAGCGCCAACCGTAAGCGCGACCTCCTCAATCCCCATATCACCCTTGCCGATGCCGACGCTGCTCACACTGTTCGCATGGACCACGCCGCCGTAGATCTGAACGGTGCCGCCGTTGCCGCCTATGGTATCGACACCAGGGTTGCTGCCGCCGCCAATGCCGACGCCCGACGCGCCGCCGTTAGCCGTCACATCGCCGCCGTATATGGTGACAACTCCTCCGTTTCCGGGGCCGGTTCCGCCGCCGATGCCTGCCGACATGCTGCCGCCTGTTGCGACGATCCTGCCGCCATAGACCGTCAGAGCGCCGCATGACTGGCCGTGGTTGCCGCCAATGCCAGCCCCGCCCTCATTGCAGCCATACGCCTCAATCGTTCCCGTGCCGTCCTCCTGGGCGTAGATTGTGAGCGAGCTTCCATCAGGAACGTTAATACCTGCTTTCCACGAGAGGTATGTGCTGTTCGTTATGGAGAGCGTCTTGCCGTCCTCCAGGACGAGTTTGACATCGCCGGTGACAGAGATTCCAGTGGTGTATTCGAGATCGTCGTTCACCACATACCAGCCGTCTTCAAGTTCGGTGACGCTCGTATCGAGAATGCGGCACGATTCCGTCTGCTCGCCGCTTGCGCCCTGGAACGTGACGGCCGTCTTGCGAGATCCGTCCTCGACCCACTTCGCGTAGAGCGTCACAGCGCCGGTCGAAGTCGCGGCGATCGAAACGATAGGATCGCCCTGATGCCCGTCGTTGTCGTACCAACCGTCGAACATCCAGTATGGCTTCGTCGCCTCTGGCGCGGGGAGCGTCGCTACGCCCGTGCCATAGGTATATGTCGCCGGCGCAATGCCATCGATCACCATCGGAGTGGTAACGTACGTTATGTCATAGACATTCGGCGTCCACTTCGCCCAGAGGATCTTGTCGCCCGACGAACCTGCCGGGATGCTCGTGACAGGCTCGGCAAGATGCGCCCACTGGCTCGTCTGCCATCCTTCGAACGTGTAGCCCGTTTTCTGCTCGGGCGTCGGAATCGTTGCAACGCCAGTGCCGCTGAGGTATGTCGCCGGAGAGAGATTGAGCACAGTCTCGGTGTTGTTCAGGTATTCCTTGTACGTAATCGAGAATTCGCTCGTTGCAGAGGCCACTTCGGCTGTGTAATACCTGTATGTGTCGAATATCCAAAGCGTGCCGTCGTCCTTCTTCTGCTCAAGCGTTTCCGTCGGATTTGCTGTATCTCCCGCACGGATAACGACATTCTCTCCAGGCTTCAGTGTGCCACGGTTCGCGCCCGTTTTTCCTCTGCCGATGCCATCGGCGTACTGTCCGCCGCTTGTCGCCGTCACGGAGCCGCCGTTGATGACGACAGTGCCACCGCTGCCCTCATTGCCGCCTCCGATTCCTGCACCGGTAAACAGGTCGTTTGAACCGCCTCTCGCGACGACAACGCCGCCGTTGATCGTCACGGCGCCGCAATCTCCGCTATAGCCGCCGCCAATGCCAGCCGCGCCATGCTCACCGCCCGTAGCCGTAACCGAGCCGCCGTTGATCGTAATCGTGCCGCTATCGCCCTGGGAGTTGCCGCCTATGCCCGCGCCGCTCTCGCCGCCAGTCGATCTCAACAGACCGGCGCCTTCGCCTTCGGACTGGCCGTAGATCGTCAGCGAGCTGCCGGACGGAACATTAATGCCCGCCTCGCCATTGTGGCTGTTGGACACCGAGAGCGTGACGCCGTCGGCGAGAATCAGCTTGACGTCGTCAGTGACCGTCATGCCCTTCGTGAAGGAGATGCTGTTCGTAACAGCATACCAGCCGTTCGTCATGTTCTTGCGCGCGTCGTCGATGATCGTGCACTCGACTGGCTTCGTCTCGCCGTCGGTATCGAGGTAATTGACGATTGCATACTTGGGAGCCTTCTCCCACTTGCTGTAGAAGGTCTGGACGCCCGTCGCATTGGCGGGAATCTCATAGACCCTCTGGCCCTCGCAGTTGGAATCCGCATACCATCCAAGGAACACATAACCTTCCTTCTCCGGTATCGCGAGCGTCGCGCCAACGCCCTCCTCGTAGCTCGAGGGATTGAGGTTGCGAATCTCGTCGTAGTGATCGTAGTACTTGATCTCGTAAATCGTAGGCCCAACCGGCCCCGTGCCGTTGTTGACAAGGTAGTAGCGTCCCGCGCCAGGCACGACAGGGTCAAGCGGAGTGGAAGGATTCTCTCCCGCCCCGGCATAGACCGTCATGCCATCGCCGACGGTAAGCTCGCCATGGCTGGAAGAACCATTGCCAGCACCAATACCGGACGAACCGGCATCGCCACCTGTTGCCGTGACCGAGCCGCCTGTGATGTTCACAATCCCGCCAGCTCCCATGTAGCCGCCACCGATACCGGCCGCCATATTGCCGCCAACGGCCAGAACCTCGCCGCCGGTAATCGTAATCGTGCCGCCCGCTTTGTTATAGCCGCCGCCAATGCCAGATGCCATCATAGCGCCTCTAGCCTCAACGCTTCCGCCATTGATGGTGACATTGCAGATGTTGCCGCTGTCGCCGCCAATACCAGCACCGTTGCTACCGCCAGTTGCCGTCACCGAACCGCGGTTGATGACAACAGTACCGCCATCTCCGCCGCTACCGGCTCCAATACCTGCGCCTCCTTCACCGGTCGCAGTGATAACGCCGCCGTTGATGGTTATCGTGCCGAAATTCTCATTGTATCCTGTACCGATGCCAGCACAATTGCTGTACGTGGCAGCAGTCGCAGTGAGCGCACCTGTACCTTCCGTCTGGCCGTATATCGTCAGCGAATTACCTTCTGTGAGGCTGATACCTGGCTTGCCGGTGAACGACCCGCCGCTGACCGTCAGGCTCTTGCCATCTTCGAGGACGATTTTGACATCGCCGTCAATAGTCACCACCTGGGTGAAGGCGAGCGAGTTGGCAAGCACATACCATCCGCTCTCAAGCGTCGTCATGGCCGAGGTCATGATAGTGCACATTTCCTCGCAAGGCGTGCCGTCACCATCGAGGAACTGAACGAGCTTCTGGCCCTCGCCAGGCTGGGCATCGCGCCACTTCACCCAGAATGTCCTGTTGCCTGTAGAGCCTTGCGCAATGGACGCAACCGGGGTATCCAAGGTGGATTCGGCGTACCACCCGACAAAAACCTTCCCTTCCGGCGCAAGCGGCTCGGGGAGGTTGAACGTCGCCGTCTCGATGTCGTACGTCGTCGGCACAATTCCCGTCAGCGTGGTGTTGCCGTCCTTGTAGGTGATCGAATAGGGTTGAGTTGTCCAATGCGCGTAGACTGTCTGCGGGCCTGTCGCTTCTGTGGAGATCGAATACACTCTGTCTCCACCGTTTGCCGCCGTATACCAACCCATGAAGAGGTAGCCTGTCTTGCTCGCCGTCACAGGCAACTCCTCCACGCCCACGCCTTCAATATAACCGGAAGGCTCGATGTTTGTCATCTCCACCTCGCCGTCCATATATCTGATCGGCTGCGGGCGTACGGAAACCGTCAGCGTCCAGGTGAATTCCTCGATCTGCTGTTCATCAGCCGAATCCTTTACGGTAAGCGTAATAGGATACGTGTCTGCGGCAAGCGTACCTGTAAGCGCGCCGCCGTTCTCCGCAAGCGTAAGCCCAGTCGGCACCGTCCCGTAGAACAAGTACGGCGTCGTACCGCCAGTTACCGTGGAGGAGAGATTGATCTCAATCGCCTCGCCTGCGTATGCAGCAATGGCACTCGTAGTCTGCGTCAGCGGCGCAACGCCAGCCTTGTGGACGAGATAGTACCTGTTTCCATCCAACTCGATTACACCATCGCGGCCGAGTTCCGTCAACGAACCGGCATCATCGCCAGACTCGACAACCATATTTGCGCCGACAGTCAAAGAACCGTTGTTAGTACCGCTAGACCCCTTGCCGATTCCGGCGCCATAACCTGAGCTGTAGGCGGTGACGGTTCCGCCGTTGATCGTCACGGTTCCGCCATTAGCCTGATATCCACCGCCAATGCCTGCGCCGAACGTTCCGCCTATAGCGGTCACTGTTCCGTTGTTGATTACGACAGTACCGCCTGCACCAGCGCTTCCGCCGCCAATTCCGGCGCCATTGTTGCCGGCTGTAGCCGTGACGTTGCCACCGTTGATCGTGACCGGACCATGGCTATCATTCCACTCGCCACCGATACCAGCGGCCAAGGCACCGCCTGTCACGACCAGCGAACCGGATCCAGTCGAAGTCTGTGCATATACCGTCAACGAACCATAGCTCGAAATGTTGATGCCGGCCTTGTAGCTGTTGTCGCTTGCAATCGTAAGCGTAGCGCCATCGGCGAGAATCAGTTTTGCATTGCCGGAAACCTGGACATAAGACGGGATCGTCACATCTCCCTTCGCGACATACCAGCCCGTTCCAAGCGTACGGATGTCGGAATCTATAACCGTACATTCAACGGCAGGCATCGAATTTCCGCTTGCATCGACATACGTCTCGTTGCTCTTGGCCGTGCCCCACTTCGCATAGAAGATCCTGTCGCCTGTCGAGCCGTGCGGAATCTCCGTTATGGCAACGCCCGTGCCGCCGGCATTGTCATACCAGCCTTCGAAACTCTTGCCGGCGTTCACCGCCGTTGTGGGCAGGGTGAGCGTGGGGGACTCGATCGTGTACGTCGTCGCTGCGGGATCGTCGAACTGCGTAACCGAATCCTTCATGTAGACGACATCGTAGACGATCGCCTTCCAATTCGCATAGACTATCTGATCGCCCGTCGCCTCGGCGGAAATTGCCGTCACCTTGTCGCCAGGATTGCAGGCGGCGGAAGTGTACCACCCTTCGAGCTCGTAGCCGAGAGGTGCAGAAGCCGCAGGAACAGAAACCGGCAGATCCGCTCCAACGCCCTCGACATACGTCGCCGGCTCAAGATCATTGATCTGCGTCTCGCCATCCATGTATGTAATGGACTTGGGCCTGGCCGTCACGGTGAGCGTATAGGTAAAGTCCTCGCTCTGATTGTCCTCACCGGCGGCGGAATCCGTCACCGTCACCACAAACTCGAATGTTCCCGTCTCCGTAGGCGTACCGGAGAACGTAGCTGAGGAAATGCCGTTCGGCAGCTCGCCGGACTTGAACGTAAATTCATATGGCGCCGTTCCGCCGCCCACCGTTCCATCAAACGACAGTGCCGTCGCCTCGCCCTTGTAGGCGGCAAGCGCTGAAGAGTTCTGGACAAGCGGCTTGGGACCTGTCCTCTCGATCAAGAAATACGTCTGACCGGACAATTCAACCTCGCCCGTGACTTCATCGGGCGTAAGTTCAACAGCCGCTGATGAACTTGCGCCTGCCATGACAGTCATGGAAGAGGAGACCGTCAATGTGCCATCAGTGCCACTCTGGCCTCGGCCGATACCGGCGCCGGCACTGCCAGTCGCCTCGACCCTGCCGCCATTGATCGTCACCGTACCGCCATTGCCGCGATTACCGCCACCGCCGATGCCGGCACCACCGGTATAAGTGGTGTTCCCAACTGCAGTAACGTTGCAGCCATTGATCGTAATCGTTCCTGCGGACTGCTGATAGATGCCGCCAATTCCGGCCGAGAAGTAACCGCCAGTTGCATTTATGGCTCCCGTGCCCTCCGCCTGTCCATAAACTGTAAGCGAGGCACCAACCGGCACATTGATACCAGCCGAATATGGGCTGGTGTGCAGACCTTCAACAGTAAGCGACGCGCCATCTGCAACAACAAGTTTTGCATCGCCTGAGACAAAGAAACCGTCAGTCCCGAAATCAAGAGTTCCAGTCACTGCGTACCAACCATCTCCAATGCTATTGATGTCGGTTGTGAGCAAAGTGCAATTAGCGTTCTTGATAACGCCGTCCGTGTCACGATACTGGATTGATGCCGTCTTAGGCACTATAATCTTGTAGTACTGTTCGCCCTCAAGGGTAATCTCACCGTTTGCACCATGAGGCTTCACGACAAACCTGGCCCCGTAGTCGCTTGTTTTCGCCATGGCAATGGCGTTGTCGGCGACTCTTAGCGTTCCAGTCGCTTTGTAACCAGTACCGTATCCACCGATGCCGCCAGCTCCAGAATCGCCAGTTGCAATGACTGTTCCGCCATTGACGATAACCGTTCCACCAGGCTGATTGTAACCACCACCAATACCGGCGCCGGTCTTACCCGTAGCTGTTACGATACCACCATTGACGGTTATCGTGCCGCATGTATTGTTGGAATCGCCAGATCCGATGCCAGGTCCCCAGTCGTTGGCCGTAGCCGTCAATGCGCCGGTGCCATTCTCCTGTCCATAGATTGTAAGGGTATTCGCGCCTTTGACATCTATCGCATGACTGTATGAAGGCGCATTGACCGTCAGCGAAGCACCGTCGCTCAAAAGAAGGTTTACATTGCCGGTGACCGTCACCTTGCCAGGTATCGTCACATCGCCCTTCACGACATACCAGCCAGTCTCAAGGGCAGTCGTATCGGAGCCTACTTCAATGCACTCGGCAGTCTGTTCGACACCGTTCGCGTCGATATACGTTTCATTGCTTTTGGCAACGCCCCAGAGTGCGTAGAATGTCCTTGGGCCTGTCTCGCCGGCGGGAATCGCCGTCACCGCATCGCCGGTGCAGCCGGAATTGAGATACCATCCGTAGAAGCCCTTGCCTGGATTTACCGCAGTCGCAGGAAGCGTCGCGCCGGAGACGATCGTATAGGTTGCAGGCACAAGTCCCTCAAGGGGTGTGATGGCATCCTTCATATAGGTGATCGGGTATTCGATCGGCGTGAAGTTCGCCCAGAATGTCAGATCATCGGTCGCAGAAGCGGGAACCGCCGTCACCGGATCGCCGGTCAAGCCGTCGTTGTCGTACCAACCGGCGAACTCATACCCGGTTGGCGCAGTCGCCGTCGCCGGAAGATCCGTAACCGTGCCGGGCGTATACTGCGTCGGCACAAGTCCCGTCAGCGTCGTTTCGCCGCTCTTGTAGGTGATGGATTGCGGCTTGGGCGTCACAGTTATCGTGTAGGTGAAATCCTCGACAAGCGAAGTCTCGTCCGTGTCCTGGACGGTGAACGTAAGCTCGCAGGAATCTGTCGTTGCCGTTGGAGTTCCAGAAAGCGTGTCGCCGGTACGGCTGAGCCACGCAGGAAGGTTCGCTGGCGTCTTAAGCGTAAACGTGTACGAACCGCTGCCGCCGCTGATCGTGCCGGGGAGCGCAAGCTCGAACGCCTCGTCCTTGTAGGCTGCAAATGCATTCTGCGTCTGCGAAAGCGGCGTGGGCCCCGTCGTCTCCGCAGTGTAATATTGCTTACCGTCCAAAGCAATCACATTCCCGGTTCGTTCCAGTTCAGTAAGCGATGAACCACTTGTACCTGATTTCACAACAACACTCGCTCCGACGGTGAGAGTGCCATAATCGCTGTTGCCATATCCTGAGCCAATGCCAGAAGCTCCGTCACCGCCAGTGGCAGTTACCGTTCCTCCGTTGATTACAACTGTTCCTCCTGCGCAGCCGTTTCCACCACCGATACCCGCTGCACGCCAAGACCCTGTCGCCTCTATCGTACCACCATTGATTGTAATATATCCAGCATCGGTGCCGCTGTTCCCGCACCCGATACCAGCACCAGCATTAGCTGTTACCGTAACATAACCGCCGTTAATAATCACCGTACCGCCATTGCCGCCACTACTGCCTCCCCCAATACCCGAACCTTTGCCAATGGCTGTAACTGTACCACCATTGATTGTAACCATCCCACCATTGGCTTGATAACCGCCTCCAATGCCAGCCCCACCGCTTTCGCATGTGGCATAAACATCACCACCATTGACAATGATCGTTCCACCATTCTGTCCGTTATTACCTCCAATGCCAGCACTTATACTGCCTCCATTTGCCTCAAGGCGGCCCGTGCCACTTACGTTTTGAGCGTAGATGGTCAACGTGTTTCCTTGCTGGACATTGACGGCTGACTTATAATCGGAGACAGTGACTTTCATCGTCTTGCCGTCCATAAGGACAAGCTTGACATCACCGGAAATAGTCACCGGCGAATTGAATGTCACGTTATTGTAGACTACATACCACCCTTCCGTCGATCCAGTATCGGTAAGCGTTGTCATGCTCGACTCAACGATCGTGCAGGTTTCCGTGCGCGGCACGGAGCCTTCTCCCGCAAACGTCACAGAGACGTCGCCTGTCACCAATTGCAGCCATTTGGAGTAGAAAATCTTGTTATCGTAATCCGCAGATGAAATGGCCGTCACGGGCGGAGCGGAGAAACCGGGGTCCAGATACCAGCCCTGAAACTCATGGCCCGCCTTGGTTGGCTCCGGCAACGTCGCTACGCCTGTCCCTCTTACCTGTCCCTCTTATATAAGTTGTCGGATAAAGAGACGACAATGTGCTTTCGCCGTCCTTGTAGGTTATTGAATACCTGTCGCGCACAGTGACCGTATATGTGGCTTCAAGCGTAAGCTTTGGTTCCGATGTATCCTCAACCAATAATGTAAACGAAGGAGTGCCTGCCTCGGTGGGCGTTCCTGTAAGTGTCGTCCCGGACGAAAGCGTAAGCCATTCGGGGAGGGAAGAACCCTCTTTCACCGCAAATGTATAAGTCCCAGTTCCACCTCTGATAGTGGTTGAAAGATCGACATTGAGACTGGAGCTCACCGTGCCAGAATAAACGGTAAAGCTCGATGTTGCCTGCTTGAGGCTTGGCGGACCGACAAAGAACCACTTCTGTCCGCTCAATTCTACTGCACCTGTTTCCTGATTACGATCCAGCAGAACAGCCGTCGCTTCGCTTGCGCCAGCCAAAACAGCAAGCCCATCGCCGACAATCAGCGAACCATTAGATGCACTTGAGCTCCAAGCGCCCTTGCCAATACCGGATCCCGATCCTGAACCATCGGTAGCCGTCACCGTACCGCCGTATATAGCAACCGTACCGCCTGAACCACCGCCCTCAGCACCACCAATGCCCGCCCCATAGCTACCAGTCGCCGTTACTTTCCCGCCATATATGGTGATAGCACCGCAATTCTTGTTATTGCTGTCGTCGCCTCCAATGCCTGCAGCAAAAAAACCTCCATTTGCCGTTAGTTCACCTGTTCCGCCACTTTGACAGT
Organism: Kiritimatiellia bacterium; assembly: GCA_045636065.1. GTDB lineage: Bacteria > Verrucomicrobiota > Kiritimatiellia > RFP12 > UBA1067 > RGIG5050. Next base: position 28,273 of record JAZTWW010000003.1, read on the forward strand.
ATATCGCAAGCGAGTTAATCGTCTCGCCGTCATCTACCACGGATATGCCAGGATAGTAACTAGCTCCCGTCACCGTCAGCTTCGCGCCATCGGCAAGGATAAGATTCACATCGCCGGAGACGGTCACTGTTGAATTTATCGCCACTGTTCCCTCGACCACATACCATCCCGTTTCAAGGGTGGTCGTGCTCGATGTTATGGCCGTGGCATTCTCCTCTGCGGGATTGCCTCCTGCATCGACGTATGACGTGGCCTGCAACGCCGTTGCGGCGAGCGCTGCCGCCGCAAAGACGAGAGCCTTTGCCGGCTTGAGAAGGTTCAGGAATTTTTGCATGCTTTTGCGGATTGATGTTTTCATGGCTAATGCTCCTTGGGTAACGGCGATTAAATCGTGCTTCGGTTTCTGGTGAACGTGTGGCTTGCGCAAGTAAGCGCACCGGTTCTGGTGAACGTGTGGCTCGCGAAAGTAAGCGCACCGGTTCTGGCGAACGTGTGGCTCGCGAAAGTAAGCGCACCGGTTCTGGCGAACGGATGAACAAAGCACCTGAACGCGCCCCCTAGGCGCATTCCAGCAGAATTCTGCATCCAGCCCACACCGGCCGGCGATCTGAAGTCTTTTATCACGTGCCAAGATTATACCAAAATCCCCCCCCCTGTTCAAGCGCAATTTTTCTCACCCACTCTCCCCTCCATCCCCCTTAACCCCACACTCAACCC
>JAZTWW010000004.1:0-39541 GCA_045636065.1 Kiritimatiellia bacterium
TTGATCGAGCCGAGCTCCGCGAGGAAGCCTTCGTCGCCGGCGAAGTTCTCGAGCCCCCTGAGCTCGTCGAGGTGGGTGATCCACCCGCAGCCGATCTTGGAGCTGATGAGGTTGGAGAGGGCGGGGTTGGCCTTCAACAGCCAGCGGCGCGGGGTGATGCCGTTCGTCACGTTGCGGAACTTCTCCGGCCAGAGCTCGTAGAAGTCCTTGAAGAGGCTGTCCTTGAGGATCTGCGAGTGGAGCTCCGCGACGCCGTTTGTCGAGCTGGAGCCGATGATGCACATGTTGGCCATCCTCACGTACCTCTCGCCGCGCTCGTCGATGAGCGACATCCTTGCGAGGCGTTCCGTGTCGCCGGGGTACATCGCGGAGATCTGCCTGAGGAAGCGGCCGTTGATCTCGTAGATGATCTGGAGATGGCGAGGGAGAAGCCTTTCCATCATCGAAATAGGCCACTTCTCGAGCGCCTCCTGCATGATGGTGTGGTTCGTGTAGCCGGTCGTCCTCTGGGTGATGTCCCAGGCCTTGTCCCAGGAAAGGCCCTCAAGGTCGACGAGAACGCGCATGAGCTCCGGGATGACTAGCGCGGGGTGCGTCTCGTTCAGGTGGATGAACGCCTTGTTGGGCAGATCGTCCCACCCTTCGTTCGTCTCCTGGTAGCGGCGGAGGATGTCGTTGAGCGAGCAGGCGACGAAGAAGTACTGCTGCCTGAGCCTCAGCTCCTTGCCGGCCATCGTGTTGTCGTTCGGATAGAGGACCTTGGTGAGGTTCTCGGCGAGGACCTTCGTCTCGACGGCCTCGACGTAGGAGCCCTTGTTGAAGTCTGCGAGGTCGAAGTCGTCCGTCGCCTTGGCGCTCCAAAGCCTCAGGGTGTTGACGGCGTTCTTGTAGCCGACGATCGGAAGATCGTAGGGGACGCCCTCCACCTGCTCCGCGCCGACCCAGTGCCACCTTGTGCGGCCGTGCTCGTTGATGCACTCGACGTGGCCGCCGAACTGGACGGTCTGCGTGTATTCGGGCCTCACAAGCTCCCAGGGGTAGCCGTCCTTGAGCCAGCTGTCAGGCTCCTCGACCTGCTGCCCGTCGACGATCTTCTGGCGGAAGATGCCGTAGTCGTACCTGAGGCCGTAACCCATGCCGGCGAGATCGAGCGTGCTCATCGAGTCGAGGAAGCACGCGGCGAGACGGCCGAGGCCGCCGTTGCCGAGGCCGGCGTCGACCTCGATGTCCCTGAGCTGGTGCCAGTCGAGGCCGTATTCCTTCAAGGCCTCGGTGCACTCGCGGTCGAGCTTGAGGTTGATGACGTTGTTGCCGAGAAGGCGCCCGATGAGGAACTCGAGGCTCAAATAGTACACGCGCCTCACGTTCTTGCGAGAATACAGCTCTGCCGTCTCTATCCAACGCTCCACCACGCGGTCGCGGATTGCATGTGCGAACGCCGCGTACTGGTCGCGGCGCGTAACCTTCTCGCCCTTGGCGAGCGTATACCTGGTGTGCCAGGCGAAGTCCTGCTTCAGCCCTTCAACGGTGTTCTCTACGCGGCGGTCGCGCTTTTTAGTCGTCTTTTTTTCCATGTCGGTACTTTCTCGTGTGATCGGAAAGCGGAATTATACCATATTTCCGCCTTACTTGCAAATCGCGGCAATCCCGGGCGGACTCCGCCGGGGCCGGAATGCCCCTGGGCCGCCTCAGTTCGAGGCGATGCCCATGATGCGGTTGTTGAAGCGGCGGGTGTTGTAGGGGGGCTGGCCTTCGGGGACGGCGAAACCGAGCGCCCTGCGCCATTCGATGAATTCGGCGATGTGGCTCTCGTTCACCTGGTTGAGGGGCTGGCCGTGGAGGGTTGAGAGAAGCACCATGCGGCAGTACTGGTCGGCGTTCTCCATGAACCACTCGCACTCCTCGACGTCGCGCCCGCCCGTTATGACGCCGTGGTTCTCCATGAATACGACGTTCGACACCTTCGACGCCTCAGCGACGGCCGCCGCCACCTCTGGCGTACCTGGTGCGCTGTACGGGGCGAGAGGGATCTGGCCCGTGAAGATGTCGGCCTCGGGGTTGATGCCGTTGGGGGGCGTTATCCCCGCGAAGACGAAGGCCCCGCAGTGCGGCGGATGCGCGTGGATGCACGCCGAGTGGCCCGCCGTCTTCATCATCGCTATGTGGCACTTCACCTCGCTTGTCGCCGGACGGTATCCGCAGAGCTGCCCCGCCTCCATGTCGACCATGCAGATGTCCTCCACCTTCATGAAGCCCTTGGAGCACAATGTCGGCGAGCAGAGGACGAGATCCTCTCCGACCCTGACGGAGATGTTGCCTCCGTTGCCGTCGACGTACGCGCGGTTGTAGAGCCTCCTGCCCATTTCGACCATGCGCTCCTTCACCTCGACTATCTCGGGGCTCGTGAAGAACGCATCCAGCTCGGCGCGCGTCCCGGGACGGCGGCCGCGCCAGTCGAAATGGCGGTCCACCAAAGGCGGCTTTATGTAAAGAGACTTGTCCATCGCTTCATTCCTTTCGCTGCATGTCCTTTGACTGAAATTCCCATCATTCCTCATTTGGCTTGGGCGAGAACGCCTTTCCGTCCCAGATGAAGGCCCAGCTACCGCCGAAACCGCCGAAGACGCCCTTCGGCGGCATGTAGAACATGAGGTTGTACACGTCAGAGATCTCCCCATCCGCGTCCGGGACAGGAATTAGCGCCACGGAAACGCTCGCCGAGTACGTCTTGTCCTTCTTGAGCTTTTCGTCGTAGCCCGTGACGAACGTCCCCTTCACGGTGGCGACGCCGGAGGAGGAAACCTTTACGGTGAACGTCGCGCCTTCCTCTGGCGAGAACGTGAATGCGGGAGCTTTGGCCATGTACTTGCCGGTGGTCTTTAGAGGCTCGAGCTTCCAGTTGTTCTGGATCGCGATGGATCGGACCGGCGCTTCCTCAGAGATATCCCCTTGCCCGTCAAGGTCGCTGAAGAGGACGGTGGCGCCGAATCTCCGCCCGCCTATCATCAACGGAAATTCCGACACGATAAAATAGTTCGTCTCGACGATCTTCCCGCTTTTCATTACGCATTCGAGATCCGAGGAGTAGGACGGGGCGGAGAACGACCACGTTGAAGTGCCTTCGATCAGCTTGCCGGACATCTTGCCGACTGCCGAGATCGTAACGGAGAGGCTGTTCGTGGGCGTTGCGCCGGCGTACGTCCCGTAGGCATTTTCCGGGAGGGGATCGACCGTCACCGTGACCGTCGCGACCGTGGTGGCCTTGCCGTTCTTGGCCGTCACCGTCACGGTGAACGTGCCCGCCTTCGTGGGAACGCCCGAGAATACGCCTGTCTTCGCGTTGTACTTTACGCCCGCGGGGAGCCCGGAGACGGCGGTTACGGTGTAGCCGCTCCCCTCCTTGACCGTAAGATCGAGAAGCGCCTCGTCTACAGCGAAGCCGACCGTTATCCTGTAGGCGTCGACCGCCGGGTCGAGATTGGGAAGATACTCGCTCTCGAAGTTCGGTACGATTACCGTCACCGGCTTTGTGACGGCCTTCTTCACGGAGAGGTTCGTCGCGGAGATCTGGCACGGGTACGAGCCGGGCTTTGTCGCCTTGCCGGAGATGAAGTTCTTCTTGGCGTCGAACTTGAGCCCGGCCGGAAGCCCCTTGACCGCGAGCTTGGGAAGCGACACGGACGTCACTGGAACGGCAAGCTCGAACGAGCCGTCCTTGGCGGTGGTGTAGGAGTCTTCGGTGTCGATCGTCAGGTTCGAGTCCTCTGCGGTCGTGACGACCCTCGGATAGAAGACGATGTCGGAGGAGGTCGTCACGTACGGGAAGGAGGCCGTCCTGTAGTCGACGTCGCCCGTGGCAGGAACGGAGAAGTCTCCGTCCATGTACCAGCCTCCGAAGACGTTCCCCTTCGTGGGCGTGACGCCCAACGTCACCTTCTTGCCGGCGATGTACCTGCCCGCTCCCTTGACGGTCGCCGTATCCGGCTTTACTATCGCGAGCTCGTGGTCGAGGACCCTGATGGTGAACGTCCCCACAGCCCCCTTGGTGTTCGTCACGTTCTTTATCGTCGCCTTCACCGGGAACTCTCCCGCCTTTGTGGGGGTGCCGGTGATATTGAGCGTCTTCGCGTCGAACTTGAGCCCCGCCGGAAGCCCGGCAAGCGCCACCTTGGGAAGCGAGAGCGACTCGACCGCCACCTGGATGGGATCTATCGCAACGCCGCCCTCGACGATGTACAGCTCCTCCATTTCGCCGGAAAGGACGGGATTTGCGTCCTCGGCTGATTCGACGAATCTCGCGAACACGGCTCCGTTTTCGAAAGTGCCGTCCTTCAAGAACGTCTTCTTGACGGTCGTGGTCCTGTAGTCGATTCCGCCGTCTGTATCAAGAGGATCGAAGAAGACGCCCTTCGCCTCGTCGTAGCCCTTATACCACCCGGCGAACACGCCGCCCGGCAGGGCTGCGGCCTTGAGGGTCGCCGTGGCCCCTTCGGGATAGGCGCCGCCGCCGGAGAGCGATTTCGCAAGGCCCGCCGGATCGACGATCGCAAGTGTGTTCTTGCGGGCGCAGTAGTTGGCGACAAGCGGATACGTGAGCGAGATGATGCGCGTATTGTCGTGCTTCTCATCGCCCAACGGAACGCCGCTGTCCACCAGTTCCCCGTCATTGCCGAGATACTTGTACGTGTGCCTGCTTGAGGAGAAGAAGGGAATCTCCGTCCAGAGGCCCTGGTTCCAGAAGAAGGGATCGTCCGCATACGTCGGTGCAAGCCCCCAGCGCTCGCCGTATCCGTATTCGACCTCGTATCCGTCGGAGTTGTAGGCCATGACGGTGCCAACATGCATAAAGACCTGCCCCTCGGCGTTGGTGACTTCAAAGTAGTACCCAGTGGAGTAGTCGTAGAGCTGAGGGCCGCTTTCCTCGCCGTAAGCCATTTCGGCGTGGCCTGCCCCCATATGGTGTCCGATCTCGTGGGCGAGCGTGTTGCCGAGGGCGACCGCCTCGATGAAGCAGACGTCCATCGCGTCTTCGCTCATGTTCCCGTACCTTATCGTTTCGTCGGTGAGCGAATACCCGACGCCAAATGTCCCTTCCATGGCTCCGCCGTTCGATACGAGAAGCGAGATGATGTCGGCGCAGACGGCTTCGCGCGCCTGGTGGATCCTGATGTAGTCATCCCTGTAGGGGCCGCGGCACTTGTTGAGGTCCTGGACGATCTTGACGGAATCCACGTCGCCCCAGCCGTCGCGCTCCTGGGAAAGATCGGACCCGATCTCGATGAAGCCGGCAAGGTTGAACGTGAAAAGTTCATTAAGCCCGGTATTGGCGTACATGGAGTTCACGCGCTCTATGGCGTCGGCCGCGAAAAGCGCCACGGCGTTCTCCTCTCCGGCGAAAGCGGAACTCTCGCGCACCCAGTCTCCGGCGGACTTGTCGAAGGCGACAAGAATGTCTATCACGTTGGTTACAGTCTCTCCGTTGCGCATTATATCGGCGCCGTCCTTCAAGGGGTCGCCTGTAAGCGCCGCCGCCGCGAGCATCCTGCCGCCGGTTGCCTGGGGCTTCGCGCATGAGGATACGGTGCCGCACTTTCCGCCCTTCAACGGAGAGGTCTCCTTGACGGCAACGGTCCCGTCCTTCACGCGGTACGTGACGTTCCTGCCGCTCGCGTGGTCCTTGACCGACGCGATGAATCCGCCCCTCACGGGCGTCACCGTGGCGTTCCTGTAGGGAGAAAGGGCCGTGCGCCCGGAGTACGTCATCACTCCGGTCGTGGAGATGGACCTGCTCTCGATCGCAATCACGGTAGGCTCGCCGTCGAACGATGGGATCGAAACCGTGGCACCTTCATAGACCGCCGGGACGCCGCCCTCAAGCGTGAACTCCGCCTCCCTCAGCGTGGCGGCTAAGGCCGCCAACGCGAAAGCCGCAGACGCGGCAAACACCATGAACCTTCTCATACCGGACCTCCTTGCTCTTTCCTCTCCCGGGATGGCCCTCTCAAACCATTCCGGAAAAAATTCTCTCCCGCACTCTCTCCGGGCCGCGCCGCGGCACGCCTTCAGGGGCCGCCGTCCCCGGCGGCTACAGCCTGGCCCTGTTGACGAAATACACCGCCCCCACCATGCAGATGAAGGCCCAAAGGTAGTCCCAGCGCCACCGCTCGCCCATGAAAAGGATCATGAACGGAACGAACACCGAGACGGTAACAACCTCCTGGATGATCTTGAGCTGCGCCACATTGAGCCCGGATGACGCGCCGAGCCTGTTCGCCGGAACGGCTATCGCGTATTCGACCAGCGCGATGAGCCAGCTTACGACGACTATGGCCGCGATCGGCCACGACGAGCCGCCCGGCTTCTGGAGCCTCAGATGCCAATACCAGGCGAACGTCATGAAAAGATTGCTCGCCACGAGCATTCCCACAGTCAGCGCCACGCCAAGATGGCGGGACATCACACCTGTCGCCATGACAGCCTCCTTTCCGCGTCAACTCTCCTTTACCGTTCCCTTGAGGACCGCGATGAACGCCGACTGAGGCACGTTCACGTGGCCGAACTCCTTCATTCGCGCCTTGCCGCGCTTCTGCTTCTCCAGGACCTTCATCTTGCGCGTCACGTCGCCGCCGTAGAGCTTCGCGAGAACATCCTTCCTGAACGGGCGTATGTCCTCGCGCGCGATGATCGTCTTTCCGATCGCGGCCTGCACCGGTATCTTGAACTGGTGCGGCGGGATCGTCTCGGCGAGCGCCTTGCACATCTGGATCCCCCTCGCGCGAGCCTTGTCGCGGTGGACCATCGTCGCGAAGGCGTCGACGGTCTCGCCGTTGAGGAGGATGTCCATCTTCACGATATCGCTCTTCTGGTAGCCCGCGGGCTCATAGTCCATCGACGCATAGCCGTGCGAGACGCTTTTGAGCGTATCGTGGAAATCGACGAGTATCTCGTTGAGCGGCATCGTGCAGTGGAGCATGAGCCTGTGGCCGTCGACCGTCTCGGTGCCCTCCACGGTCCCGCGCCTGTCCATGACGATTCGCATCACATCTCCAATCGTGTCGCCCGGGGTGATGATGCGCGTCTTGAGGATTGGCTCGGAGATGGATTCCATCGCGCTCGGATCCGGCATCTGGAGGGGATTGTCGAGGTCGCGCTCGGAGCCGTCCTTCATCGTGAGCTTGTATACGACCCCGGGGGCCGTGGAGATTATGTCGAGATTGAACTCGCGCCTCAGGCGCTCCTGCACTATCTCCATGTGCAGAAGCCCCAGGAAGCCGCATCTGAAGCCGAAGCCGAGCGCGATCGAGCTTTCATGGTGGAACGAGAAGGCGCTGTCGTTCAGGTGCAGCTTCTCAAGCCCCTGGTGGACCTTCTCGAACTCGTCGGTGCTCATCGGGTAGATGCCGCAGAAGACTGTGGGGCGGATGTCCTTGAAGCCGGGAAGCGCCTCGGCGGCCCCCAGCTTCTGGGTCGTCACCGTATCGCCGATCTTGATCTCCGCGGGATCCTTGACGGTGCCCACAAGATAGCCGACCTGGCCCGCCGCAAGCCTGTCGACGGGCTTCTTTCCGGGCGAGAATATCCCCACCTCGTGGAGCGTCGTGGTGACGCCCGAGCGCATGAACCTCACGCCCTGGCCGGCCGATATGGCCCCGTCCACAACGCGTACGTAGACGATGACGCCCCTGAACTCGTCGAAGACGCTGTCGAAGACGACCGCCCTCAAGGGCGCGTCCGCACCGGCCGATTTCGGCGGCGGGATGCGCTCAACTATGGCCTCAAGCACGTCCTCGCACCCGAGCCCCGTCTTGGCGCTCACGAGAAGAGGCCTGTCCATCTCTATGGCAAGTATGTCCTCCACCTGCTTCGAGACGTCCTCCACGTTCGCCCCGGGAAGATCGACCTTGTTGAGGACCGGGACTATCTCAAGGCCAGCCTCCTGTGCGAAATACGTGTTGGCGACCGTCTGCGCCTCGACGCCCTGCGCCGCATCAACGACAAGAAGCGCGCCTTCGCAAGCGCCCATCGAACGGCTTACCTCGTAGGCGAAGTCCACGTGGCCGGGGGTGTCAATAAGGTTGAAAAGGTATTCCTCGCCGTTCTTGGCCCTGTACACCATCGAAACCGGGTGGCTCTTGATCGTGATGCCCCTCTCGCGCTCGAGATCCATTGCGTCGAGCGTCTGCTCCTTGAGCTCCCTCAAAGGGACGGCTTTCGTAAGTTCGAGTATGCGGTCTGAGAGCGTCGTCTTTCCGTGATCGACGTGCGCGATTATGCAGAAGTTTCTAATGTTGGCAAGGGGGTGTTCCATGACATGATATTATACCATATTCCCCGCCTCCCGCGCAAGCATCGGGCGAAACGGAAACAAGCGCCGCCGAGGCGCCTAGCCCCGCGCCGAAACCGGAGACGAGCGCGGTGAAGGCGCCTTTGCGCGCTTCCATCGTCGCCAGGGCGAGCGCGGACGAGGCGCTCCCCGGATTCCCGGCGCCGCACTTTTCGCATGTGGCGAGCCTGTCTTCAAGCCCAAGCGACTTGGCGAGCTGCCGCGCCATGTAGACGTTCGCCAGATGCGGCGCGAAGACGTCGATGTCCGCACCCGTCTCGGCGATGAAGCCCTTGAGGAAGCCTGTAACGTCCGATGCGACAAACTTGAATACTGCAAAGCCGTCCATCGTTATGGGACCGGATTGAGGGCAACCGAGCGCAGCTCCGTCGTCGCCCCTTGTAAGGAACGCGAAGCGCGCGGGCGGCGCGTCCCGGCCGGCGGAGACGATGGTGGCGGTTGCGGCGTCTCCCATGACTGCGAGCGTCCCGGGGTCGGAGCCGCCTAAGAAGAGGCTCTGCGCGTCGCCGTCCACGAGAAGGACGGGCTTCGAGAGGGCCGCCGAGAGCTGCCCCGCGGCCATAAGCCCGTACGGATAGCCGCTGCAGGCCATGTCGATATCGAAGGCGGGCGCATCGGCAGGAAGGCCGAGCTTTCTGTGGAGATCGATGGATAGCGCGGGGAAGCGGCGGCGCTTGGAGAATGTCACCGCTATGACGCCGCCGAGCCGCGAAGCGTCCATCCCGCGAAGGGCCTTCTTAGCCGCGTCGAGCGCAAGCTCCTCGACGCCAAGGCCTCCATCCACCACCCTTCTCGTCGCGAAGCCTGTGGCAGCCGCTATCGAAGCGGCTTTCGCCTCGCCCACGAGCCTGGAAAGGCTTTCCTTGGAATCCACGATCTTGCCGGGGACTGTCCCCGCAACCGAGTCGATGGAGAAATGCTCCAGAGTCACAATGTCCATAATCACCCCTTCCCCGGGAATCCCGGCCCAGGCCTCAGGATCTCCACATCTCCGCCGTCAGTCACCTTCAGCACGGCGCTCGCCTCTCCGCCAGGGCTTACGCCGCCGTCGACTACGATGTCCGCCGAAAGGCCCACTTCGGCAAGCGCCTGCGGAGCGTCCGTTGCGGCGCGCCGCCCGGAGAGGTTGGCGCTCGTTACGCGAAGCGCGCCAGAGCACCTTTCAAGGAGGAGGCGCGTCCAAACGTGCGCGGGAACGCGGAACCCCTCGAAGGCGCCGCCCTTGACGGGGACGACTAAAGTCAGCGCGCCAGGCCAGTGCGCCAATGCTAGGCGCCTCGCCTCCGGCGGGAGGACTGCGCCGAACGATTCCACGGCCCCGATGCCTGATGCGAGAAGCGCGATGGGCTTCTTGGCGGCGCGCGACTTTATCGTGTACAGGCGCTCTACGGCGGCAGGGAACGCGGGATGCGCCGCAAGGCCGTATACCGTATCGGTGGGTATCACGGCGACGCCGCCCGCATTGAGGACCGCCGCCGCCGCGTCGAGGCCGGCATCGTCGCATCCGACCGTTCTCATCCCCTTGTGCCCTCCTTGCGGCTGCACTTGAGGGAATAAAGGGCGAGAGACACCCCTACGGCGGCGATGGCGATGGATATGAGCTGGCCTATGGAAAGCGACAGGAACGCGGCGCGCGGATCGCCGCGAAGCATCTCGTTCGCGAAGCGCCATGCGGCGTAGCCGGTAAAGTACACTCCGGCGACAAGGCCGCAGCTCGACTTCCAGACCTTCCTGTAGAGGAGAAGGAGGACCGTGAAGAGGACGGCCATCGCCGCAGCTTCGAAGAGCTGGGTCGGGAGGACGGGAAGAGCCTCAAGGGAGTTTGCGCCTATAAGCCCCAAGTTGTACTGCTCGTACCAGGCGGGGGAGCCGCGCGGGAACGATACGGCGCACCAGCTCGACGAGAGCTTCCCGTAGCAGCAGCCGTAGAAGAAGCACCCTATCCGCCCGAAGGCATGCCCAAGCGGAAGGACGACTGCCACCAGGTCGGCGAGCTTGAGGACGTTCTCCTTCTTGCACCGGCACCATACGAAGAAGATTGCGAGATCGAGGATAAGCCCCCCGTAGAACATCAATCCTCCCCTGTCGACGCGGATGACCTGAAGCGGGTTGGCCGCGAACTCGGCGCTCCAGTGCTCTATAACATACGCGAGCCTCGCGCCGAGTATGCCGCCCAGGAGCATGTACACGAGGAGATTCTGGAGATCGTCCGCCCTGCGGCCTGATATACGGCAGAGGGCCGCCGCGACGCGCCACGCCGCAAGGAATCCGAGGGCCATCATGGCCCCGTACGTCTTTATGCCGATGAAGCCGAAATCTATAAGATCGGGATGCATTACATGTCCTCGCCCCTGAGTTCGATAAGGCGCGCAAGGTTGGCCCTTGTGGCGGAGAGCGTATCGCCGGGCCATGTTCCGTCGCCGCGCTGGCCGGAGACGAGCTTCAAGGCCTCCTCCTCGCGCGTCATGCGCGGTTTGGCGGCGTTTTCGCGCTCAAGCCTCTCGATGGCGGACGAAGCGAGGGATATGGCATGGTCGACCTCGTTCAGGATCGACGGCTCAAGTGGAGCGTCGGCGCTCGCCCTGAGGGCCGATATCCCGACGACGCTCGCCGCTCCGCACGCGAACGCGACTGCCGCAACCGCCAGGATTGCCGGTATGAACCTCTTCATCGCACAAACCCTTTCCTGGATTCAAACTTTTCCGCAAGTCGGGAAATTATACCAAAAACCACCCTGTTACGCAATAGGCACGGTCTGCGCGACCCGCCGCCCATTGCGTCGCGAAACCGTTGCCATTCCGATCTGAATTTGGTATAATTCCAGCCATCAAAGGAATGGACGGCAAAACCGAAAGATTCGGATTGTTCGAACGCGCCTTCAAGGCCGCCGGCCTGAAAGGCGCGCGGGCCGTCGCATACCCTTCGATGACAGGTTCCTCCGCCGCCTTTGCGATGGCGTGCCTTGCAAGGGATCCCTTGGGCGGCGCACCGCCTTTCGTCCTTGCCGTCACCGACGGCATCCCTGAGGCGGAGAGGCTTTTCGACGATCTGACGGCCATATCCGGCGAGAGCGGGGTAAGGGCCATCATGATGCCGCAGGCCCTTGAGGGCGACGCGCAGGCCACGGCTATGCGCCTCAAGGCCGTCTCGGCGCTCGGCGCGTATGCGATAAGGCCGTACAGTCTCGTTCTCGTCGCGCCATTCGCGGCGCTCCTCGACAGGCTCCCCGATACGGCGCGCGTCGCGCAATCTACGATGCGCATAAAGCCGGGGGCCGGAACTGGCTTCAACGGCGTTCTCGACTGCCTGAGATCCGGGGGCTACACCAGGGCGGAGGAGGTTTCCGCCATGGGCGAATACTCCGTCAGGGGAGGGATAGTGGATTTCTGGCCGCCAGGCTCGCCGAATCCCGCCCGCGTCGAGTTCTTCGGCGATGAGGTAGAGCGCCTCAGGCTCTTCGACGCCGCTACGCAGGTCTCCGTGTCGCGCGCGGACAGCGTGGACATCGTTCCGGTGGATGTCGGCGAAGCCGGTGAAAGGACTCTCGCCTCCGCCATACCCCAGGGCGCTACGGTCGTATGGCTTGAATACCTCAAGTGCCCGGAAGGGCTTGCCGCCATACCAGGGGCGTCCAGGGTCGTCTACACTGGCGAGCCCCCTCCGGCGAACGTACCGGTATCCGGCTTTCTCGCGACTCCGCTTCCCGGTTTCGCGGAGCTTGGCGTAGAGTCGGCGCGCCACCCGGAGATACTTGAGGCGCAGCGCGCCCGGCTCAAAGCGCATCTTGAGGCGGCAAAGAGGCGCGGTTCGCTCGTCGTGGAGGACAGCACCCTTTCAGGTGGATTCGAGATCGACTCTTTGGCCATCGTCACGGACAGCGACAGGGTCTTTGCGCACAGGCGGCGTTCGCGCCAGGCGCCGCAGAGGGCGAACGGGGCCGCAAGGCTCGCCGGGGTGGACGATCTCAAGCCGGGCGAGCTTGTGGTGCATCTGGAGCACGGCATAGGAAGGTTCCTCGGCTCCACAGAGATAACCTCGGGCGATGGGCGCACGGAGGTCTTCGAGATAGAGTACGACGGCGGCAGGAAGCTCTATGTGCCCGTGGCGCATGCGCATCTCCTTTCGCGGTACGTGGGTGTTAAGGGCGCCGAAGTCCGCCTCCACAGACTCGACGGAAAGCGCTGGACGCACGACAGGCAGGATGCGCAGAAGAGCGTCATGGATCTCGCGGCGCGGCTTCTCGACGTCCAAGCCAGAAGAGCCGCAATCCCCGGCTTCGCGTACGACATCGAGCCGCCCGGTCTGGACGCTTTCGAATCGTCGTTCCCGTACGAGGAGACGGCCGATCAGAAGACGGCGATCGCGGCGGTGAAGGCCGATCTCGCCGCGGCGAAGCCGATGGACAGGCTCCTTTGCGGGGACGCCGGCTACGGCAAGACGGAAGTCGCCATGCGTGCGGCGTTCATAGCGGCGATGAACGGCAAGCAGGTGGCAGTCCTCGCGCCGACTACCGTTCTCGCCGAGCAGCACTACGAGACGTTCCTTGCGCGGTTCGACGGCACACCCATAAGGATCGAGGCTATGAGCCGCTTCCAGGGCGGGGAGACGCACAAGGGTACGAGAGCGAGGCTTCTTGCAGGCTCCACCGACATCGTCATCGGCACGCATGCCATCCTTTCGAAGAGCGTCGCGTTCCACGATCTGGGGCTTGTCATAATCGACGAGGAACAGCGCTTCGGCGTGAAGCACAAGGAGCATCTCAAGTCCTTGAGGACGACGGCAGACATCCTTACGATGAGCGCGACGCCGATACCGAGGACTCTCTACATGTCCATGACGGGCGCGCGCGACCTTTCGCAGCTTAGGACCCCTCCAAGGGAGCGCGTCGCCGTGGAGACGAGGATTTCGCGCGATCTCGACACGACCGTGAAGGAGGCGGTCGAATACGAGCTTGGACGTGGCGGGCAGGTGTACTACCTGTACAACCGTGTCGCCACAATCGACAAAGCGGCCGCGCGCATAAGGGAGCTTGTCCCGTCAGCGCGCATCGAGGTTGCGCACGGGCAGATGCCATCGCAGCTTCTTGCCTCGAAGATGCAGCGTTTCGCCAAAGGCGGCGCTGACGTTCTCGTATGCACGACGATAATCGAAAGCGGGCTCGACATACCGCGTGCCAATACGATTCTCATCGACAGGGCCGACAGGTTCGGTCTTGCGGAGCTGTACCAGATACGCGGCCGGGTTGGGCGCAGCTCGCGGCAGGGGTACGCATACTTCCTTACGCCAGGATCCGGCATGATCGACAGCGATGCGCGCGAAAGGCTGGCTGCCCTCAAGAGGCATTCGGGGCTCGGCGCAGGGTTCAACATCGCTCTCCGGGATCTTGAGATACGCGGGGCGGGGAACCTTCTCGGGAAGGAGCAGAGCGGGCATATAGCCGCGGTCGGCTTCCAGCTCTACTGCCAGCTCCTTCAGAGGACCATCGCCATGTTCAAGGGCGAGAAGGTTCGCGATGTCGTTGACGTTTCGCTGAACGTGGACTTCCTCGACTTTTCTCCCGGGACTGCGGATCCGGTGCGCGGCGCAACGCTGCCGTACGACTATGTCGAGGACGAAACGCCGCGCGCCGAGCTGCACAGGCGGCTTGCGGAGGCTGCGACGATACAGGATGTCCTGAACCTCAAGCGGGAGATCCGCGACAGGTTCGGACCGATGCCGCCTGCGGCGCTGAGGCTCATGAAGCTTGCGGAGTTCAGGGTGACATGCGCAAGACGCAGGATATCGCGGCTTGACGTAAGGGGGGAGAGGGCGATATTCTATCTTGCCGGCTCCAGCTCACCGGCGTTCGTCGGCAAACTTCGCGGCGGCAGCCCCGAGCAGAAGCTCGCCCAGCTTTCGCGGATGGCTCTCCGCAATGGGCGGCATGGGTTCTTAGCCTAGGCGGCAAGAATCGTTCCGGCGCGGTAGCACTCCGCGATATATCCGCGCGGCTGGTAGAAGAGATCGGAATTGAAGCGCGAAAGAGCGTCGCTCAGTCGACTTCGTCATCCTTGTCGATGACGATCTTGAAAAATTCGTGCCCGGCGGAAGCGTCTTTCTCGACGGTCATTCCACCTTCAACCGAGATCTCGATCCGCTCGGCCGATAGCGGTCCAAACGAGCCGAGATCCGTGCCGACCTTGATGATTCTCGCCGCTTTTACGCGCGCGGCCTCGATGTCGTCGCCATCGATCCTGACAGCGAAAGTGAAGCCGCCATCCGCCGCCTCAAACTCTGCGACCTCGACTTCCGAGATATCGGTGATGAGCTCGTCGGTTTCCAGCTCGAACGAAGCCTTTACATAGTCGCACTGCGCAAGTTCCTCAAAGAACTCCGCAGGGTTTTCGCCCTTCATTCCATCAACCCAGTCGGCGACATCCTGCTCGTTGCCTTCGCCGGCCACTTCCGCCAAAAGGTTGATCTTCGCCGACGCATCTGCCGCGACTTCTCCGGAGACGGCTTCGGCGATGTCGCTCTTTATTTCCTCGATGATCGTCTGGCCAGGCGTCATCGGATAGACCTGCTTGCCATCACCGTCGTAGAGCTTGAGGTCCTCGTTGAGCGGAATGGTGATCGTATAGTCGCGGAAAGCAACGCCGGTTGGATCGCCCTCGGTGTCGTTGCCCCAGATAAACGCACCGGCGTTCATCGTGTAGTTGAGCGATGTTTTCTCCTCGGCCAACGCCGCCTCAATGCTCGCAGGGGTCATCGGCACTTTCCATGTTGTGGTGTACAGATACACAAAATCCTTTTCACCACTGATCAGGGTTTGACGGTATTTCGCCGACTGCTCAACATGAGAAACCGAACCATCAGAAACGGTCACGCGCACCGAAGCGTTTGAAACATAATGAGCATAGCCTCCCGTTGTCCAACTGTCATGTTTCTCCATCGGCCACGTTATCGTGATTCCGGCGTACCAGACCTTATTCTCCGCATCGTATTCAAGCTTCGCAGAATCGGTAAGCGTAAAGACGTTGCCTTCGTTCGTCATGCTCCCTGCCGCGCTTTCCGTGACAGATACCGGTTCGCCGGTCGTATTGACGATCTCCCAAGTTGCGGAAGCGGGCGTTCCCGTGAAGTTGCCAATTCCGTTCACCGTCACCGGATAAGTGCCGATTTCCGTGGCCGTGCATGTTCCTGAAGCCAGTTCCAGACCATTGTTCTCCAGTGTAGCCGTAACACCGTCCACCGTAACGGACGGCGTCACCGTCTGTCCGGCACCGTTGTATGTCTTTGTAGCGGGCGTAAGGACAAGCGTGGCGCCTTTGATATCGACTTGCGAAACCGTCACCGTGCGCGAGAGAGTGTAGGTCCCTTCACCAACACCTGTCACCGTCAGCTCGACATCATACTCGCCCGCATTGTTTATCACGCCGTTCTCCACGCCGTTCACTGTCAAAACCGCAGCCGCATCGGGATAGACCGTCATGAATCCCTCGCCGAACTCCGCCTTCCTCGTCACGGAGTTGCCATCGTACGTCTTCTCCGTAACGCCGACATCGAGCCACATCTTGACCTCGCCGCCATTGATGTCGCATTCAGGATTTGCGCATGTCGCTACAAGTTCGTAACCGTTCTCGGCTTTTGAAACGCTCCAGTTATGGACATGCGTGAACTTGGCCGTGTATGTGTACACGCCATCGGATTCGGTGCATTCGATGTCGTAGCCGGTCTCAACGGTGAAAATCGCCCCTTCCGTCTGAGCCGCCTCGCTCGTCACGGACGCCCCTGCGGCAAGCTGTATCTTTGTAGTCGTAAGCGCGGTCGAACCTAAGTCATACGTCTCGCCTTCGCCAAGCACGAACACGACCGGCTCGTCGAGCGGCAGTGTAATCGCGTAGTCCGCAAACGCCACACCATCAGAGTCGCCCTCTCTCCCATCTTCCCAAACGAACGCGCCTGCGTTCATGGAATAGGTGAGCTCCGCCTTGGGCTCAGCAAGCGCCGCCTCTACAATCGCAGGAGTAATCGCAACCTTCCATGTCGTTGTCGAAAGATAACTGAATTGCTTAGTCGGCTGAGAAAGCAAAGATTCAAAGTACTTGTACGAACCAGTAGACACTTCGGCCACAAGTTCCCCTCCGCTATATGCGGCCTCGCCAGAAACAATTTCATCGCCATTATATACATTTCCATCTATCACCATCTGCATCGCTTCCGGCTTGACATACTGCGCAGAACCATCACGCAGGGGATTCAAACTTACATCAAGAGCCTCCATCGGCCAAGTGAGCGTGAGACCCGCGTACCATGCACCGTCGGAATACTCAAGCGCAGTGGAATCGGAAACTGTAAGCGTGTTGTTTTCGCTGTCGAAGTCTCCGATGCCAGACACCGCCGACGTTACGCCACTCAACGAGCCGGTCGTATTCACGATAGACCATGTTGCGGTCGTGGAGCCAGTGAAGTTGCCCGTAGCGTCCATGGTAACAGTGTATTCTCCAATAGCTGTCGCGCTCGTCACGGAACCTTCGGCAAAGTCGAATGTCGCAGTAAGGTTGTTCTTCTTGATCGTGCAAGAGACGGTGTGCTCCTTACCGTCATATGTCACGCTCGAGGGGTTGAGTGTAACCGTCGCACCTTCTATGTCAAGCGGGCTGATGGCGACTTCCTTGACAAGCGTATACTCTACCGTCTTGTCGTTGCCGACTCCCGTCACGGTCATCGTTACGACGTATTCGCCGACGTCATTTATCTTTTCAACTGACTCGCCGCCCTTTGTAACGGAAATCTGCGCATCAACGTCCGGGAACACATCGGTGAAGCCATCGCCGTAAACCGCCTTGCGGGACATAGATGCCCCGTCGTATGTCTTGGAAGCAATGTCCTCAACCGCATCTTTATTCGCTCCCGTGAAAAGGCTCATGCTGTATGTCGTCGTATCGAGGGGGCAGGCGTCGGCAACGCAAGTCGCCGTAAGAACGCTGCCTTCTGCGACAACCTGCCAATCATGCACATGCTGCATGACGACGTTATAGGTGTACGGGCCTTCGCCGGACCTTTCCACGCCGTAGCCTGTCTCGCTGGTCGAAACAGTGCATTCAGCGTCCGAAGTCAAAACGGAGCCCAACGAAAGGACATACGTCGCATCGGAGCTTCCGAACGCGCCAAGCGCGACAATCACGCCCCCAGGAATCTCGTATTCGCCATCATAATCATCCTGCGCGATAAGTGTAACCGTCTGGCCGCTTTCGCTCGCCGTAAGCGCATCCTCGAGAGAAAGATACTTCTTCCCGTCAATCTGAGCTACGTAGGGCAGCGCAGGATATGCCTGGTTGCCGTAATTGTCATAGAGCTTCAGGTTCTCGTCAAGCGGAATGGTGATCGTGTAATCCTGAAACGCCACACCGTCAGGATCGCCCTCGGTATCGTTGCCCCAGATAATTGCACCTGCGGTCATCGTGTAAACCAGTTCGGTCTTCTCTTCAATCAGCGCCGTAGCTATGATCTCAGGCGTAATACCAACTTTCCACGTGGTGGCTGAAAGATAGGTGAAATCCTTTTCACCGCTAAGGGTATTTTGACGGAACTTACTCGACTGAGTAGCATGAGAAACAAAACCATCAGACACGGTTACCTGCACTGAGTCCATTTTGACATAATGAGCGTATCCACCCGATGACCAGCTGTCTTTCTTATCCATCGGCCAAGTGATCTTAATTCCGGCATACCAAACCGCATTCTCTGCATCATATTCGAGCTTCGACGAATCGGAGAGAGTAAAGTCGTTGCCGCTCGCCGTCATGCTGCCCGTAGCGCCCTCAGTGACCGTGCTGCCTGTGCCAGTAGTATTCACGATAGACCATGTTGCAGTCGCGGTTCCCTCGAAATTGCCAGTGCCGTTTACGGTCACGGAATACGTTCCCCTTTCCGTAGCCGAAGTAGTAGAGGTTTCCGTATCCACCTCAAATGTGGCCGCAAGGCCGTTTGCGTTAACGGACGGCGTAACAGTCTGCTCCGTTCCATTGTATGTCGGGTTCGCGGGCGTGAATGAAAGCATTGCATCGGTGATAACCACCTTCGATATCGTCACAGTCTTAGAAAGCTCATACGACTGCTCGTCGCCCAGCCCCGTCACAGTCATCGTGGCGGTGTATGTGCCGGCATCCTTTATAGTATCGACTGACGCTTCATCCTTTATAATGGAAATCGTTGTCGTGGCACCGGGGAAGATTGTCTTGAAAGAACTGTCAAAATCAGCTGAGGCGGTTATCGCCTTGTTGTCGTAAACCTTGTCGCTGCCGGAAAGAGTCAGAGACACCGTGGTTGAACCTCCAACCGGGCATCCCGCATTGCCGCATGTTGCCGTAAGCGTTGCACCATCAACAGAATAAGTCCAAGTGTGGGAATGCGTCATCGTAACGCCCCATGTTCCATCACCATTGTCGGAAGCCGCAAAGCCATCGCCAAACGTAACGCCTACAGGATCGGACAGGAACTTGACCGTCGTGTAGTTGTCGAGACTAATCTGATCCGCCAGATACTGCGCATCACCATACACCGTGTCGCCAAGAAGTCCAACCGCCGGATACCACTTGACGCCGTCGCCATCAAACAGCTCGATCGTCTGCGGAACAATTATTGTGTACTCGTTGCCGCCGATTGTCAGCGTTGCGGAATAGTCTGCATCACCAAGCGAATACATAAACTCGGGCGTTACATAGATATACCATTCTGTGGTATCCATCCAATATTTCCAATTTAAAAAATTCCCCGTGGTTTTTGTCGTATTCTTCATCCCGCAGCCGGTCGGAGTTTTGTCACCATTGTTATAGACCGTATATTCGGTTGTATTGTTCAAGCTCGCGGGGCTGTCGGAAACTGAAGCTTTTGTATTTTTTGCATTCTGAGCCTCTGTATCCCACGTCAACTGAATCCCCGCATACCAGCCTTTCTGTGTACGATACGGAGCGGAACTGTTGCTTGGCGACGCCTTATACTCAAGGCTTGTTGCGGTGTATGTTGAGCCGTCTGCTGCAAGCGTTCCCATTTTCGTGGAGACGGAACCGACATTTGCGCCGTACGCAAAAAGCGCACTCGCCATAACTGCTGCTGAAACTATCGATTTGAACATGACAAATCGTCCCCCTCTTTTGATGCTGTACCAGTTTACTTTTTCTGGTGTTGAAAGGTGCAGTATACCATAACACGCCCCTTTATGTCAATCACGCCACAACTTGACTCCTAAAGTTGTCCAAGTTGTTTCCAAACCAAAAAAGGAAACAACTATATGAAACAACTCTTCATCCGAGCGCGGGCTAACTCGCCCGCGCCCATTTGCCGATCTACGAACGGCTTCCCGTCGGAGGTCAGGATCTCGCGGTTGTCCGTGTCGTAGAAATACCGCTCTATCGTGGCGAACTTCGGATAGAAGTTGACTATGATTCCACATGGCATCTTGAGCAACCTCATGTAGTTGAAAAGTTGAGCACGATGCGTGGATGTCTCCGTGCAGCAACAAGTGGCACATGCTATTCCCTGAACAAATCGTCGAGCGCCACTTCAGACTGGACGATGCCTGAATGCTTGTTGCGTTTCAGGCCATAAGTCGGCACTCCTTCCCTTTCGTCATTTTGACCATATTATACCTTATTAATCATCATTTGGTCAATATGGCATATAAAAAATCATCATTATGACCAAATCTTAGTTTTTTGACACGATTTGGTCATTATTCAAAAAACGAACGCAGAAAACAACTCTGTAAAAAACATTCACAAAAACCGGGCGCAGTTGCGCCCGGTTTGAAAAAGTTGTTTTTACCAGTTGTCCAAGTTGTTTCCAAATCAAAAAAGGAAACAACTATATGAAACAACTCTGCTGCTGGAGTGAAGCTCTCGCCACGCGGCGAAAGGTTAAGCGGCGGGGAAGAGCTTGTCCAGACCGTCGCGGGCGAAGTAGGACGGGCAGGTCAGGTTGTTGACATCGAAGGACGACTGACGATTGAGGCTCTTGTGCCTGCCGCCCGGGAGTTCGATCTGGACATAGCTGGAGTTGCGCTGGGGTGTGGTTTCGTCCCCCCACTTGTCCCCGTCCACTACCTTGTTTTCCCTCGCAAGGCGCTCTGCGTGGGCGATGGCGTCATTGAGCCGCGCTTCGGCGGCAGCCACATTCTCCTTGCTCATGCGCGGACTGATCGAATCGATATATGCCTTACGCTTGGCGGGGTCGTTCTTGAGCTCCATCAGGTGGTTGTAGAAGTCGCGGTCGATCTTGTCCGGCACGGCAATGGACTTAACGCCCGTGGTCTCCGCCAGCGCCGAAAGGATTGCCTTGTTCTTAACCTTGAGCGCGTCGACGGTTATGTTCTTCCCCTGCCGCGTGATGGACGGGTCTTCCTGCAGGAGGCGTTTCGCCTCGTTGTCCGGATTGCGGACTCCGGCATTATCCAGGACATTGACGAGTTCCTTGTAGAATTGGCCGCCGCGGTTCTTGTCGAGGGCGAAGGTGCCGACGCCCGTGCGGTATTTCGAATAGCAGGCGTCGTTGTCGATGCCAGATACGGTCACATTATGCGTCTGGCGATCGACATGGATGAAGTAGTTGTCCGTGTGGCGGTCCAATTGTCCGGTAATGATGTCGAGCCACTGCAGGCGGTTGAGCTGGCGCATGATTTCGCCCTTCACCCGGCGGCGCTCGCCTGGCTCCAGATTCGAAATCTCCTTTCCGGTGAGCCCGGCCTCGGCGGTCTTGCTGCCGCCCTTGCCCGCAAGGTCGGCCGCGGAACGGCCCTTGGCCTTGTCCATGAAGAACCCGAACGTGCCGTTGTGGGTTCCGGCCTTGTAGTTCACGATCAGGTTGCCGCATCCGAGAGCGTTGGCGGCGTCTTTGGCGGCGATGTTGAGATTGACGGTCTGCTGGCTCTTCCTGTAGGATTCTCCCTTTCCGGCGCAGGTTGTGTTCAGCCCCGTCCGGCTTTCCATTTCGCCCTTGAAAACGACCTCCGAGCCGTCCTTGCGCCGCAGGAGATAGACCGTTCCCGCGTTGCCCGCGCCGAGAAGCTTTGAACTTTCGATGTTGGCGTCCTCGTTCGCGGGGTCGACGTCGTCAGTCCGCAGGCCGCGCGCCCTGCTCTCGACGACCGACGACACGCTCAGCTCGCCCTTGAAGACGCTCATCGCCTCGTTGCCGGTGAAGAGACGATCCGAGTTGAGGATGTAGTGCGCCATCGTCGCGAGCTTTGCCACGACCGTGTGCGCGGCCTGCGCCGTGCCGATGAACTTCGTCACGCCTTCGCTCCTCGACCCGAGCGGAACGGTGACGTTGTAGGTTGCTTCGAGGAGCTGATCCGCAGCGGCGGCCGAATCATTGAGGGCCTTGTTGATCACATTCTGATCGGGATTCTCCGCCAGAACCGCGTTCTTCACCACGGCAAGAGACGCGAGGAACAGGTCGCGCTTGTTGAAGAGCGTGTCGGCAGGCTCCCCCTCGTCGCGCTGCATCTGCCCCTCATCCTGGTCGCTCATGCGGAAGAGCGTATCCGCAGTATTGATGAAGTTGTCGAGCATGCGCTCTTTTACGTCGCGCTGCGCCGTCTTGAAGAGCTCCTCCGCCTGCGCCACCTCCGTCTCGAGCGCCTTCAGGATGTCCTTCGCGACCATCATCCGCCCGCCGCCTACCTGGATGCCGTGCTCCCGGATGTCGGCGACCGCCGCCTTCATCGTGCGGATGTCGCTCTGGAGAGCAAGGAAGTTCTCGCCCGCAATCGAGGCGTTGGGATTCTGCTTGAAGGCGTCGATCCTTTCGGCGAGCGGACGCAGCCTGCCGGTGATTTCCTCATTCACCGTGGCGAGGGCGTCGGCCGTACCGTGCATGGCGAGCGCCTGGCGCGGCAGAAGGTCGTTCACCTTGGCCTTGAGGATGGCCGCGATGTTCGGGTCGGCATTGTTGCCGTGCGCGGCCTGGTAGACTGCAAAGTCGTGCATCTGGAAGGCAAGCGCGTCGATCTCCGCGGCGCGACGGTCGCAGAGCTGGCGCAGTTCGACAACTTCGTTGTGCAGTTCGCGGTCCACGCCCCAGTAGTTGGGGTTCGCCGCGCGCATTTCTTCGTCGTGCCGCTCAAGGGTGTCGAGCTGGCGATCAAGCTGCAGGAGCATGTCCGAAAGCTCGTTCTGCGCATCGACCGCCGCCTTGATCGCCTTGCCGGCGCTGGTCGTCAAGTCGAGTTCGGCGAAAGACCCTCGCTCCCCGGAACCGGACTTGACGGCGGCGGCGAGCTGCGCTCCGGTAAACTTGTCGAGCGCCTTCAGAGTCTTCGCGGCCTTGTCCGCGGTCTTGCCGAGGAGCTTAAGGGAATCCTTGGCGAGCGCGCCGTCGGTCACGAGCTTAAGGAGGGAATTCTTGACCGCCTTGCCGTCAAGCGACTGCGTGGAGGCCTTCGCCGCCTTTACGAGCAGCACATCGAGCTGCTGCACCATCCTCGCGGCGGGACCGGGCTGAGGCGCCTGCACCTCACCGGCAATGCCATTGTCCGCCGGCTGTCCGACCGCGCCGCCTGGGCCCTGCACGTTCTGCGCCTCCCGCGCGGCATCTACGCCGTGCAGGAAGTAGTTCATCGGAACGTTGTTGATGTTAATCGGCAGCGGCATGGCTTATTCTCCTTCCTTTGCCCTGTATACACGTCACGCGGCGAAAGGTTACAAAAGTCAAATGAAGCGGCCGGTGATGCTGCCGGGGGAGGAGCGGATCGTATCCGGCGGGCCCTCGGCGACTAGCTCGCCGCCTGCATCGCCCCCCCCGGGGCCAAGATCTATGATCCAGTCGGCGCACCTTATGACATCGATGTTGTGCTCGATGACAACGACCGTGTTGCCGCTTTCCCTGAGCTTCAAGAGAAGCTTCATGAGCTTCGCGACATCATCGAAGTGAAGCCCCGTCGTAGGCTCGTCGAGAAGATAGAGCGTACGGCCGGTGGAGCGGCGGGAAAGCTCCGTCGCGAGCTTGATGCGCTGCGCCTCGCCGCCGGAGAGCGTCGTGGCGCTCTGTCCAAGGCCGATATACCCGAGCCCCACGTCGACAAGCGTCTTGAGCTTCGAGGCGAGCCTCGGCACCTTCGCGAAGAACTCGCATGCTTCGGCGACCGTCATGTCGAGAACGTCTGCAATCGTCTTGCCGCCGTACTTCACCTCGAGCGTCTCCCTGTTGAAGCGCCGCCCGCCGCACTGCTCGCAGGTGATGTACACATCCGGAAGGAAGCTCATCTCAAGCTTCCTGACGCCGTCGCCGCCGCACACCTCGCACCTGCCGCCCTTCACGTTGAAGCTGAACCGGCCGGCATTGTACCCGCGCGCCTTCGCCGCCTCCGTCGAGGCGAAAAGCTGGCGGATGTCGCTGAAAAAGCCGACGTATGTTGCCGGGTTGGAGCGCGGAGTCCTTCCGATGGGGGACTGGTCGATCTCGATTACCTTGTCGATATCCTCGACGCCCGTTATCCTCCGGAATGCGCCAGGCCGCTCTTTGGAGCGGTAGAACCGCCTCATGAGCTCGCGCTTCAACGTCTCCTCGACAAGTGTGGACTTGCCGCTTCCCGATACGCCCGTAACGACGGTGAACGTGCCAAGGGGGATCTTGACCGTTATGTTCTTGAGATTGTGCTCCGTGCAGCCCGCTATGGTAAGCCATCTGCCGCTCCCGGGCGCCACCGCAGGAGGCACGCCGCCGCATACGCTCTTCCGCCCGGAAAGGTAGTCCGCCGTGAGGCTCTTCGCCTTGAGAAGCCCCTGGTAGGGACCGGAATACATCACGTTACCGCCCTCGCGGCCCGCCCCGGGGCCCAGATCGACGATCCAGTCCGCCGCGCGCATCATCTCCGCGTCGTGCTCGACTATGACGACGGTGTTGCCCCTGTCCTTGAGGCGCTTGAGCATCGCGATAAGCCTCTCGTTGTCGCGCGGATGCAGGCCTATGGTAGGCTCGTCGAGGACGTACAGGACTCCGGTAAGCCCGCTTCCTATCTGCGTTGCGAGGCGGATCCTCTGCATCTCGCCGCCCGAAAGCGTGGACGAGGGCCTTTCAAGGGTAAGGTAGTCAAGCCCCACGTCGTTCAGGAACTCGAGCCGCTTTACTATCTCCTTCAGAACGTCCTTCATCGCCTTGCGGTCGGCTTCGGGGAGGGATATCGTGCGGAAGAAGTCTAGCGCATCCCTCACCGGAAGCGACATCACATCGACTATCGTCCGCCCGGCGACTGTCGCCGCACGGCTCTCCGCCCTCAATCTGGCGCCCTTGCAGTCAGGGCACGTCCGGTCGCTCTGGTATATCTCCAGCTTCTCGCGCTGCTCGTCGCTCTCCGCCTCCTCCAGCTTCCGCTTAAGGTACGGCAGCACGCCCTCGAAGGGCTTCTGCTCCGAACGCCAGGAGAGGTGAAGGTCCGTATCGAAGCCGTGCATCAGCTTCCGCCTGAAATCGGCGGGCAGCTTCTCGTATGGCGTATCGAGGCTCACGCCGTTCTGGTTTGCGATCGCCTCAAGGAGATAGTTGTAGTATATGATCGCATTGTGCCCGGCGCGCCGCCACGGATGTATGCACTCCCTTAAAGGGAGCGACCTGTCGGGGACGACAAGGTCCTCGTCGAAGTAGTAGAGGCTTCCAAGCCCTGCGCAAGTGGGGCACGCGCCGAAGGGGGAGTTGAACGAAAAGCTCCTCGGCTTCAGCTCCTCGAAGCTTATGCCGCATTCGACGCAGGCGTTCCTCTCCGAGAATATCCGCTCGTCCCCTCCTGGCGTGCCGACGTACAGTACGCCCTGCCCGGCCTTCAGGCCAAGCTCGACGGAATCGGTGAGGCGCGTGGTGAAGGAGGAGAGCTGCGCTGCATCCGCCCCATCAGGTATCACGAGCCTGTCCACGACGACGTCAATCGAGTGGTTCCGCTTCTTGTCGAGATCCGGAACCTCCTCCACGGGATACGTCTCGCCGTCCACCCTGACCCTGGCGAAACCCTGGCGCCTTATCTCTGCGAGCGTATCCTCGTGCCGCCCCTTGCGGCCCTTGACCACAGGCGCGTAGATGATGAACCGCGAGCCGGGCGCCATCTTCATCATGTGCTCCACGATCTGCTCGGCGCTCTGTCTTTCCACGGCCCTGCCGCATTTGGGGCAGTGCGCCACGGCGACGCTGCCGTAGAGAAGCCTCAGGTAGTCGTGGATCTCGGTGACTGTCGCGACGATGGAGCGCGGATTGCCGCCTGTCGTCCTCTGCTCGATGGCGATCGCGGGCGAAAGGCCCTCGATGCGCTCCACATCGGGCTTCTGCATCTGGTCGAGGAACTGACGGGCGTATGCGCTGAGGCTCTCCACGTAGCGCCTCTGCCCTTCCGCGTACAGGGTGTCGAACGCAAGGGAACTCTTGCCGCTGCCGGAAAGCCCGGTGACGACCGTGAGCGAATTGCGCGGAATGGTGACGTCCACACCCTTGAGGTTGTGGACGTTCGCGTTATGTATCTCTATGTCCGTCATTTCCCTGGACGGGCCCGGCTACAGGTTCTTGAGATCGAGCGACAGGAGGAACTCCGGGTTGCTCCTGAACCTCTTCATGCCCTGGAGGACGCTCTGCATCGCGCGCTCCGGCCCCGCGTCGCTCAGCACGCGCCTGAGCGCCCAAGTCTTTTCGAGCTCGAGCGGATCGAGGAGGAGGTCCTCCTTGCGCGTTCCGGACTTGTCGATGTCTATTGCCGGGAAGATGCGCTTGTCGGCGAGGCCGCGGTCGAGGACGAGCTCCATGTTGCCTGTGCCCTTGAACTCCTCGAAGATCACCTCGTCCATCCTGGAGCCGGTGTCGATCAGGGCCGTCGCGATGATCGTGAGGCTTCCGCCGTTCTCGATGTTCCTGGCCGCGCCGAAGAAGCGCTTCGGACGGTGGAGGGCGAGCGCGTCGACGCCGCCTGTGAGGATCTTACCGGAATGCGGCTGCACTGTGTTGTACGCGCGCGCAAGGCGGGTTATGGAGTCGAGGAGGATCACGACGTCCTTGCCGTTCTCGACGTAGCGCTTCGACATCTCTATCACCATTTCGGCGACGTTCACGTGATGCTGCGGCTCCTCGTCGAACGTGGACGAGCGGACGAGCGCCGTTGTGTTGCGGTGCATGTCCGTCACCTCTTCGGGGCGCTCGTCGACGAGAAGGATTATGAGGATCGCCTCGGGGTGGTTCGCCGTTATGGCGTTCGCCATCTTCTGGAGGAGGACCGTCTTGCCGACCCTGGGCGGCGCGACGATTATGCCGCGCTGCCCGAAACCGATGGGCGAGAAGATGTCGACGACGCGCGTCGAAAGCTCCTGCGGCACGGTCTCGAGGATTATGCGCCTCGTGGGGAAGGTGGGCGTAAGGTTCTCGAAATGGACTATGCGCGCCGCCTCGGATGGCGTGAGGCCATTCACGGTCACGACCCCGCCGAGCGCGAAGAACTTGTCGTTCGCGCGCGGATCGCGGATCGGCCCCTCGACGACATCGCCCGTCCTGAGGGCGTGGCGGCGTATCTGCTGCTGGGGGATGAACACGTCCTCGGGGCAGGCGAGGAAGTTCGTCTTTGCGCTTCTAAGGAAACCGAAGCCCTCCTTGACGACCTCAAGGCAGCCGCTCGCGAGAACTGCTCCGCCGCGCCCGAGGTAGCTCCTTATGGCGGCGAAGATGATCTCGTGGCGCTTCATCGCGCCCAAGTCCTCGGCGTTCGCGTCTGGCATGAGCTTCGCGACGATCTCGGCGTTGTCCCAGCCGTGTATGTCGGCAAGCTTGTATTCGGGGAGGTTCGGATCACGCGGCACCTGAGGCGGTGGCGCAGGAGGCTGCGGGCGGCGCTGCTGCTGCATCTGCTGCTGGCGGCGCTGCTGCTTGATCCACTCCTTGCGCGGCATCCACTGGCGGCGCTGGCCGTTCTGCTGGAAGCCCTGCTGATGCTGCGGCTGCTGCACGTGGTGCGCTTCGGCCGGCTCGGGGGCCGGTGCCGGCGTGGAGGATGCCTCCACCTGCTGGGTTGGAGCCTGCTCCTGCGCCGCGGGGGCAGCATTCTGCTCAACGGCGGGCGCAGCCGGCTGGTCGCACGCAGGCTCGGCAGGCGTCTGGTATGCCGGCTCGGCAAGCTGGACGAACGCCGGCTCCGCAGGCTGCTGATATACCGTTTCCGCCGGCGGCTGATAGACTGGTTCCGCCGGCGGCTGGTATACCGGCTCCGGCGGTTGGACGCTAGCGGGCTGCTGGTATACCGGTTCAGGCGGCTGGACGAACGCCGGTTCCGGTGGCTGCTGGTAGACCTGCTCTACAGGCTGTGCGCCTGCATCTGCGCCATCCTGCGCAGCCTCGCGCGCACGAACTTTGCGTCCGCGCTTTGTACGGGACTTGACCTGTTCGGCGGGTGCCTCCGCCGGCATAAAATCATCTTCTGCCATATGGGTTCTTTCCATGGGGTGAAACGCGCGGACGTGATCGTCTGCGGGGGGATGGTGGGCGCTACTGGACTCGGACCAGTGACCCCTACCGTGTGAAGGTAGTGCTCTAACCAACTGAGCTAAGCGCCCTCTCACGAAAGCTTCGTGAAATCGGCGGATAGTATACCATAACTCCGCCCCCCGCGCAAGTGGATAATTAGGCAGGGGGGATTACAGGGGATGGGGGATTTGTTGGAGAAAGCGAATTTAGGGGAAGGGATAAAAGCGATAAAAGCGATCTAAGCGATAAATCCAATGAATGGGCTGTGATTGGTCGCCACTTGCGGAGCGAATTACCCACTATACCCCTCCAACTCCCCATCCCGTATGTACTCTGGCCGCTCCAAGGCGCGGACAAGCTCCTCGAACCCCTCCTCGTCGCGCGAAAACTCCTCCGCCGCCGCCTCGGCCGCCATGCGCAGCTTATCCCGCCTCGACTCGACGGTCCCGTCAAGCCTCGCGGAAATCGCATCCGAAAGCTCGAATATCCCGAAGGCGAAGGCAAGGTAGATGGGGAGCGTCACCACAAACTCCATCGCAACGGCGCCGCGCCTTGGCGCAATTAGAGTAGCCCCCTTCATGCGACATCCTTTCAGTGAACGATAAGCCCGTCAAGGGCGTCCCAATCAAGCCTCCCGCCTGGCTTGCCGAGCGCCCACCGGCCGTCCCCGCCGCTGGGCCCGGCAACCATATCGCGGTCGGGACGATCCAATCCCGCCGCATGCCCGACTGGAACCATCGCAAGCCCCGCAAGCGAACCTGCAACGCCACCTTGGAACTCCTCCCATCGCCCATCCCTCGCCATCGATCCGGCCCTTGCGACAGGGATGAAAACGCCCCTCCAGTCGGTCTCGGAAAGGTTCCACCCTTCAACCCCGCGCCAATCCACCCGGTAGAGCCTCTCGCCATCCGGCCTTACTCCCGCCTTCGCCGCCGAAAAGGCCCACATCCAGCCGCCGTCGGTCAGGATCGAGGCGAAAGGAAGATCGCTTCGTGCGGCAAGCGCCACTGCAATGGAGCCGCGGCCTCCGAAATACCCCTCGTCGACGACAAGTGGCCTGCAGACCTTCCCTGCATGGGTGTCCCTTGAATATATCCTGTCGTTGTCGCCGTAGGAGGAGGCGGTCTTCTCCCTCCCACCCTTGCACTGGCAGTGGACGTGATAGCCGTGCGCGCATACCGGGATGGCAGGCTGGAGGTCGTGGTGCATCACACCGTGGTGATCGACCCAGCACACCCAGAAGGACGATCTCCAGTTCCAGTATGCGACAAGCCGCCCGGCCCGAAGCCCCTTCCCGTTCAGCCCCGCATAGTGGAAGTACGACCGCTGAATGCCCGTATCGCCATCGCGGGAAACGCCCTCGCTCTCGCGCTCGTCACCCCTTACGAACCACCTTCCAGTGCCCGACGACCCTCTTCCCAGAAGCTCGCCCGGATCCGCACCATCGCCGTAGACGAACGACATGAAGCGCGATTCATCCTCCTCCGTGTTGGAAAGGCGGTAAAGATACCCATCGTCCGAAACGTCCATCCTCGGATCATCCACCATCGATAGGGCATAAAGGGCATGCCCGCCAGGGAAGGAGACATCGGACGGATCGCCGTCCAGCACCTCGGCAAGCGTCGCCTCCACAGCCTCCCGCATGCGCCGCGGCATGTTCGCCGCAAGGCTCTCGATAGCCTCGTCAAGCTCTTCGATCAGCTCGGCATCCTCGGCGATTTCGCCTTCGAGATGACGGAAATCAAGCGCGGAAAGCCGCTCTACCCCTATCTCCGAGGCTCCCCTCCTGTTGTGCCTTATCCCGGATATGTCCCATCCCGCACCCTTTATCCTGTTGTGGAGCGGACAGGCGAGGGGATTTGCGAAAAGGCGCGCGCACTCCATGTCCTGCCTGTAATGCTCCTCGACATGCTTAAGCCACTTCCACACCATCCAGTCCATCTGCCTGCGGGATTGCTGCACATGCGTCCATGCAAGCGCCTTGTCGAGCGCTGCAATGCGCGAAAGCGTCTCGGCCTGAACCTGTGCCGCCGCATACGACGCCGCATCTGCCGCATCCGCGAGCTCGCGCGCCCTTATGGCCGTCATCCCCGAGACGTAGAGCCCTAGAGCCGCAACATACATCACCATGAATACGGCAAGCGGAAGAACGAGTGCCGTACCCCTGCGCGACGACATGCCTCTTTCCGGCCCAGTTCCAACCTTCACCATCCGTCACCTCCATCTTCCGCAAACGCACCCTCAGGATAGTCGCCAAGGAATCCGTCCACGGGGATTTCGCACCTTTCGCGTATAAGAGCATATCGCCATCCGGCGATCATCCCCTCGCCCGTGGCCATTATCCTATCAATGCCCATTGCAGGGATCATAAGCGGGAACGCGAACGACACTTCCGCCGCAATCCCGCCCCCTCCGGCCCCGCCAGCGGAAACGGCAACAAGGGTCCTCGTCGCCACAGATCCCGATCCTAGCACCCTTCCCCACCCCGGCACCTCGACGCCGTCCTCGCCTCCGTCCGCGAGCGAAACCCACGAAAGGGCGATCTGGGCCGCCTTCAAAGCGGCCGGCTCCCTCTCCCCGGGCGGCGCCACGGCGGCCGCCCGCGCGGCCGAATACGCAGCGCGCTTCACAAGCGCCTTTGCCGTCAGGAGAAAGGCCGTCTGCACGATCCCGAACACGAGCATAAGCGCGAGCGGGAGCGCCACGACGGCCTCCATGGCGACCGATCCTCGTTTAAGTCGAGACACGTCCCTGCCGGATCAATGCATATCGACATCGCCGATGTCTTCGTTGCCGGTGACGATGAAGTCCTTGTTGCGGCTCGTCGCCTCGGCATGCCCGTCCGCCGCGGCGGTCTGGGAGGCCTCGACGGCCCTTATGGCGCCGGAGCTGTCGCCCGTGACGCTCTTTCCGGCCACGCCGAACATGTTGACTATGTCCTTTCCGAAGTACCACGCCCCAACCGCTACGGCCGCCGCAATCATGACGGCCACGATCACGTATTCCATCATGACCGCGCCCCTGCGCGACCCGAACGCGCCGTGCGGCGCACCGGCTGCAACTTTCCTGTCCATCTGCACACTCCTTCGCTTGCATGTTTATCCCCGCTTCATCTACCTTCTCCTCTGTCACGGCACGGGAAGCGAGATTCCGCCCGCGATCTTTCTGAAAAACGCCGCAAACTCAAGTCCGAGAGGCCCGAAGTCGCCCCGCACGCCGCCGAAGAGCGAATCCATCGCCACGACAAGCGCCACCCCAACCGCCAGCAGCACGACGATGTATTCGAGCATCACGGATCCGCGCCTATCCATCCCAAGCCTCCACCCAGAACACCCGGACGACGGGATTCCCCGGGATCCCCTCCTCGAGAACGCGCCTTTTAAGCTCTATCCGCCTTGAGGGATCGCTTTCGACGTCGTATGCGTCCTTGAGCGACGATATGCGCCTTTCAAGCGCCCTGAACCGGGATGCGAGCTCCATGAGAGCGTCCTTCTCTCTGCCGCCGCCCAGCCGCAAGGCGTAGTACCCGGCGACCACCGCCTCCCGGGCCCTTCCCGCCGCGGCGGCGTCCCCCGCCCTCCCGGAAAGCCACGATGCAAGCTCCGCCTTCCGGCCATCAAGCTCGCGGCACCTTTCGCACAGCTCACCGAGCCTTCCACCCCTGTACTCACGCATGGACTCCATCGACATTATCCGCATGAACGCCTCCATCCGCGCAAACGCCGTCTCAAGGACCTTGCAGGCGGGCACGAACCCGAGCCTCACCCCCGCATCCGGCGCATCCGGCGATGGCAGCGCCTTGAAAGAGGCATACGCCCCCTCCACCCCGAAGACCGCGTCATACTCGCCGCACGGCGACGACCTTCCGGCGCGCGGGAACTCCCTTGAAAGCGAATCGAACGAGAGCGCCGCGCTCCACCGCGCAATGTCCATCGCCTCGTCGACAGGCGAAGATCCCCTGGGAAGCACAAGCTCCTCAAGCCCCCGGGCGGCCGGCGCGACAGTTGCGGCGCATCTCACAGTGGCGGCATGGCGCTCTAAAACCATCTCGCGCGCATCCGAAAGGCCACGGAACAACGCGCACTCCTCGCGTGACGGCAGAGGGATCGACGCTGCGGCGGCCTGGATGGAGTCGAAGGCCATATCGGCAAGCTCCTCCCCTTCGTGCGCGACGAACCGCCTCGCCTCGGAAAGCCTCCCGAGGACGGCTGCCGCCGCCTTTGCGCGCCTCGATACCGCCGGCGGAAGAGTTCCGTCCTCCACCATCTCAAGAAGCGTCCGGGCGGCTTCTGCGGGATCGTCCCTCGCGGGGTCGATGCATTCCATCGCCCCTTCGATCCGCGCAAAAGCCGCCTCAAGACGCAAAAGCCTTGTCTTTATCGAATGAAGCCTGTTCGTGGCGGGGGCGAGATACACGGCCCTCGCGAACGCCTCCCTGTTCCCGTCAAGGAATCCGCCGAGCGCTTCGATGGCGCCATTGAGCCTTTCCGCACCCGCATCGCCCTCCATCGCCGCTTTGAGATCCGCCGCGGCATCGATGAGAAGGGCTATCGCCCTCTCGGCGAATTCGGCGTCGCGCCTTTCATCGCGCGCAAGGGTGGAGTTCCACGTCCAACCGTCTCGCCTCTTAAGGACGGGAAGGAGATTCCTTCTGGCCTCGACGAGCTTCCCCGCCGCGAGAAGCCCCTTGACACCGTCCCACGCGAGGGAGGTATCGCGCCAGAGCCGTACCTCGCCTGCAAGAGCCTCGTTCTGCGCGAGATCGGCTTCGGCGTTTCGCGCGCCCGAGGCCTCCTCCACAAACGCAAGGGCAGTTTCGAAATCTCCTTCCGCCGCGGCCTCCAGAGCCATTGCGCGGAATTCGGCCGCGCTTCTCCCGAACGACGTCATGAATGTCCATGCGGCCACAGCCGCCATCAACGCGAATACTGCCGCCTTGACGCGTCTTCTCGCCGCCCTTCCGAAGCGGCGCACCGATCCGTCGAAGAAATCCAGCTCCACGGGCCCTACGCATATCCTGTCGCCGTCCTTTAAAAGCCTCTCCCTCGAACGCAGCCTCTCGCCGTTTACGGACGTGCCGCTCGCGCTTGCAAGATCGGCGATCCAGCACTCCCCGGGGCCCGAGCGCCTTATCGCGGCGTGCGCTTCCGATACGAGATCATCGTCGAGCCTCAAATCCGCCGAGGGGCCGGATCCGATCGTGAATCCTTCTGCGACCGATTCCGGTATCTGCACCTCCTCCCCTTCGCGCGGACCGGAGGCGAACTCAAGTCTCACCCCCTTCACGGAAACACCTCCG
Organism: Kiritimatiellia bacterium; assembly: GCA_045636065.1. Classification (GTDB taxonomy): domain Bacteria; phylum Verrucomicrobiota; class Kiritimatiellia; order RFP12; family UBA1067; genus RGIG5050. The sequence goes on from JAZTWW010000004.1 coordinate 33,105, forward strand.
GATCGTTCACCTTGATGGAGCGCCTGTCCCACGGGCAGCGGCCGAATACGCACATCAAGGCCGAAAATGCATCCTGCATGGACTGCCTGTCGCGCGACATCCTCGCGATGTCGTACCTTGCCGTCAAGGTGGAATAGAGCTCGTCCTCCTTTTTGCGGAACCTCGCGAGAATCCTCAGCGCCCTGTCGCGCTCACCCTGCGCGCACCCCCACGACGACGCCACGAGCGCATCCAACCTGCGCCTCAGAAGCGGCCAGAGCGACGGAAATGGATTTGCCAGCCTAAGACCATCCTCTGCAAGCGCGGAAAGCCTTTCCCTGCCTAAGGAACGTTCCATCGCGTCAGCCCCCGGCGACTCCCATCGCCTTTCTAGAAAGACTGGCGAAAAGGCGATGTTCGGATCTTCCCAAAGAAGGTGGCGGCCCCTCGGCCACTCGCTTTCCGGTATCGACCTTTCAAGAGTGTACCTCGAATCGCCGTTTCTCATGACTATCAGGATTCCCCGCCACTTTACGCCCTTCGCCTCTTCGGTGAATTCGCCCATCCAGAACCTTGTGCCGCGCCAGAGGAGCTTACCCCCGCACGAATGCGGATAATCCTCCTCCATGAAGCGCATTCCTCCGCGCCCGGGCGATTCCGCCTCAAATACGGCTCCGCGCTCCGACTCCATCCGCCCTCTTACGAGCCTTGCCGACTCCTCCAGCGACAGGGCAAGCTCCCCCGGATCGCGTTTTATCTCAAAGGCGAGCCTGAATGGGACATCCCTCGCCGATCCTGTGAACGTCTCCACCTCCAGCCTCGACTCGCCGTCCTCCGCCGTTATCATCCTGTCGTCGCGGGGGAAGTCGACGGCCGCCGCTATCGCGCCCGGGATGGAGGCATCCTCGAAAGTGCGCCTTTCAAGATCGAAGCCGCCGCCGTCCTTGACGGGTACGGAAAGCCACCTTTCGATCCTGGGCCGCCGCATGTATGCGGTCACGCCAGTCGTTGCCGCGAGCGCCAAGGCGGAAAACCACATGGCGGCGCTCCTCAGCCTGCGCCTCGCGGAGTATGCGCGCCTCGCCGCCATGACGGACGCATCGGATCCAGGCTGGGCGTTCACTTCAGCACCCCCGCAAGCCTTATGACCATGGGCGTCAGGATGACTATAAAGACCGCCGGCATTATGAACGCCACAAGGGGAAGTATCATCACCACTGGCGCGCGCTGCGCCTTCCTCTCGGCTGCGGCGAAACGCGCGCGCCTAAGCTCCCCTCCGTGAAGCCTCAAGGTGCGCGAGATGGAGGCCCCTATCTCCATCCCGTACGATACGACGCTCGCGAAAGCCGTAAGGGAATCGACCTTGACGCGCAAGGCCATGCGGGAGAGAGCCTCTGAAAGCGGCCTTCCGAGCGAGACGTCCCTCAAAGCGAGGGAGAACTCCTCATCGAGCGCGCCACCCATGCCGATGCCGACATAGTACCTTACGGCGGCGCCGAAGTCGAGCCCCGAGCGGACGGCGGAACCTATAAGATCGATCGCGAAGGGAAGATCCCTCGCTATCTCGCGCCGCCTCGAATCGGCCGTGCGCGAGACGGCATGTTGTGGGATGAACCAGCCAAGGGCTGCGCATATCGCTGACGGGAGTGCGACGGAGAGAAAGTCTGCGCCGCCAGCAGGGGAAAGGGCAAGCGCCGCCACGGCGGCTAAGGAGGCGGCCGCAAACGCGACGGCGATGGAGGAAGCGAATATGCGATCTGCGCCGAAGGGCAGATTGGCGCTTCTTGCATCACCCTCGAGCCTTTCGGCCAGCGACGGCATAAGACCGGAGACGAGACGACCTAGGCTCCTCTCCAGCGGAACGCCGGCCATGCACACCTTCTCTGCAAACGGTTTCATAGCTACACCTCCACCGTTGATATGCGTTTGACGAGGATGTATCCGAGCGTCTCAAGGGCAAGCGCGACGCCAGTCATCATCCATCCAGCGCGCGTCGTGAACATGAGCGACATCATCGACGGCTGTATCGCGTAGAATATGGCGAACGCAACGGCCGGCATAAGCGCGAGCGCCGCCCCCTCGAATCGCCCCTGCGCCGTCAGCGAAAGGAGCCTGTCGCGGAACTCGCGCCTCGATCTCAAGGTGTCGGCCATTTCGGAGAGGACGTCCGCAAGGCTTCCGCCCGTCTGCGCCGTAAGCCTAACGGCGGATGAGACAAGCCTCATGTCCTCGATGGGCATCCTCGCGGCGAGCCTGTCGATGGCGGCGGCAAAGTCGAGCCCTAGCCGGCATTCCCGCAAAACGGTCGCGATCTCCTCGCGCATGGCGCCTCGCATCCTCGGGGCCACCCTTTCAAGCGCCTGCTGGAAGGCCATGCCGGCGCGCAGCGCATCGACGAGCGCGGTGACGAGATCGAGGAGACTCCCCTCGAAATCGTTGCGCCGCGCTCTGGCCCTGCGCCAGGCCGTGAATCCCTTGGCGAGGCTCCAGAGCGCATACGCGCCGGCGAGCGCAAGCGCGAACGCCACGGCGAACACGGATATCGCATTCTCCATCAGCGCCCTCCCCTCTTTTCAGTGAAGATGTCGAGAGGGATGGAAAGGTCGCCGGCGCGCCTCAGCTCCTCGACGAATCTCGGAATGTTGCCCGTTGCCGTGTAATAGCCCTCGACGCGCCCGCTCCGGCCGCGCCCCGTGCGCCGGAAGGCGAATATCTCCTGCATCTGCACGACATCCCCCTCCCTTCCCGTTATCTCGACTATGGAGACCACCCTGCGCGTTCCGTCGCTGAAGCGCATCTGGTGGACGATGATGTCGATGGCGGATGCTATCTGCTCGCGTATGGCGGAGCTGGGGAGATCGAACCCGGCCATCATCACCATGTTCTCAAGGCGGGAGAGTGCGTCTCTCGGGTTGTTCGCGTGCGCCGTGGTGAGAGAGCCGTCATGGCCGGTGTTCATCGCCTGGAGCATGTCGAGGGCCTCCGCTCCCCTGCATTCGCCGACTATTATCCTGTCGGGGCGCATCCTGAGGCAGTTTATGACAAGCTCCCTTATAGACACCTTCCCCCGCCCCTCGATGTTCGCCGGGCGCGCTTCAAGCCTTACGACGTTCCTGTGCGAGAGCTTCAGTTCCGCGGAATCCTCCACCGTCACTATCCTCTCGCGCTCCGGGATGAAGAGCGAAAGGACGTTGAGAAGCGTCGTCTTGCCAGATCCCGTGCCTCCGGAGACGAGGATGTTCCTTCTCGCCCTCACGGCCTCGCGCAGGAACGTGGCCATCTCGGCGCTCATCGATCCGAAGGCTATGAGATCGTCGCACGAAAGCCTCCTTTCGGCGAACTTCCTTATGGTGAGCGATGCTCCGTCAAGGGCCAGCGGCGGGATGACGGCGTTGACGCGGCTGCCGTCGGCGAGGCGGGCGTCCACCATCGGGCTCGCCTCGTCGACATGCCTTCCCAAGGGCTCGACTATGCGCTGTATTATCTGCATCAGATGGCGCGCGGAGGAGAACCTTGCAGGCGTTTCCCTCAAGATTCCGCCGATCTCGACGAACACCCTCCCGGGGCCGTTTACCATCACCTCCGTCACCTCCGGCGCCGCGACAAGCGGGGATATGGGCCCAAGGCCCGTAAGCTCGTCCATAAGCGCGGACCTGAGCATTCCATCCGGTATCGAATCCGGGAACGTGTGGCTCAGCTCGCGCATCATCCCTTCAAGCGTCTCGGCCGCCCGCCTCGAAAGGTCGCCGTCCTGCGCGAGCCCCGCCGCCGCGCCCGAGGCGTTTAGCCGTGCAAGGATTTCGCGGTGGAGAGCGCTTTTAAGCTCCACCGCCTCGTCCGTGAAAACGGGCGATAGTTCCGCGAAGGCCATATCTGAAACGGCATCGATCTCCATGGCGCAGCATTCCCTTTAGAACGAGAACCAGTTGAGGAAGCTCCAGAAGCCCTTGAACCTCTTCCTCGATTCGAGCACGGCCTCCACAGGCACCTTCACATCCTCAACGGCATACGAAAGCTCCTCGAAAGGTATGGCCTCGTCCATGTCCCCGGCGTCAAGCTGGGGGCAGATCATCATCACAAGGCGCCTGTCGGTGAACTCGTTGCCCGAATCGGACACGAACCACTTGAGGATGGGTGTGTTGCGGGCTATGGGGAGCCCTGATGCTGGAGTCGCGCCCTCCACCATCTTGGAGAAGCCGCCTATGAGCGTAGTCCTCCCGAGACGGCAGTCGAGATGCTGCCTTATCCACTCCTCCTTCCTGTCGATGTCGGAGCCGTCGGCGTAGGCCTGGACGCTCGAGACCTCCATCTCCAGGTCGAGCGACACCACTTCATCGGAGACAAGCCCGCCCTTCGCCTTTATCTCGAAGCCGTATGGGACCTCCTTCAAATCCACGGATTCCGACGAGGCTATCCTCACATATATCGTTCCCCCGCTCTTGAAGCGCGAACCGTCCTCGCTCCAGCTCTCCATCGCCGTAAACGCCTTTTCGCTCACACGCGTGAAGCTCTCCTCGGCGAAGAAGCGCGTGATCGCCCCAAGGCCGATATCCACCTCGGCCTTGCCGGAATCGTGCCGCATCCCGCCGATGAGCTTGACGAGCGTTCCGAGAAGCGGCTTGACGATGAGTCCGCCTCCGTTCTCCTCGCCCGACTCCCTGTTCCCGAGCCTTCTTATGTCCTCCTCGCCTATGACGATGTAGGCGTAGCCTATCCTGAGCCGGGGCTTGGCTATCTCGATGTCGATGTCGGCGGAGATCCTGAAATCCCCGTCCTTCGGGGCTTCCGTCGAAAGCCACCTCTCGCGCCCGAGCGCCGCAAGTATCCTCTCGCGCATGGCGGGCGTGTAGACGCAGGCGTACACGGAGAGCGTCCTCGTGGATTTCCTGTACGACATCGATATGCACCCGGGCTTTAGGTCGGCCGCGGAGGGGGCGATGCCTGTCACTTCAAGCCCCATCGCCTCGAACGTCTCCTTAAGTCTCGCAAGGACCTCGTCGCTCGGCGAGAAGGTGGCGTAGTTGAATACGAGCCCGGCGTAGCGCGGGTTGGAGAGAACCTTTTCGAGAAGCCCCCACCTTCTTATCGACTTCACCTCGCCTTCCAGGCGTATGGATCCGCCGAGGATCTCCGCCGTCACCTCCGGTACGCCGTCAAGCTCCGACCTCAAAGTGGCGAGCATCCTCGGAAGATCGCCCCCGACGTTGATGCAGAACCTCTCGACGCTGTCCATCGGCCCCTGGACCTCGATGTCGCAGCGCCCTGGCTTTAGCGCCGTGATCCTGAGGCCCGACTCCCCGACGCGCTCTATCTTGAGCGTATCCCTGTCGGAAGGCACATACCCTTCTATCACGAAAGGCACCATTACGTGCGTCATCTCCTTCTCGACCATCTGTATATCGGCATCCGCCAGCAGGCATGGCGCCACCATCGCGGCCGCAACCGCAAAGAACGGCTTGAGCTTCATTTCAGCCTCCTTGAGATACGTCCACGCTTTCAAGACCCGCCTTGAGGCCCTTGAACGTGGACTCGTCCACGATTCCTACGTCGCGCCGCTTCATCGACGACGGGTCGCCCGAGCGGCGCAGCGCGGGATAGAGATCCATAATGCGCTCGGCGGCGACAAGAGTCGCCGCTTCGCGCGGAGAGAGATCGACTATTACGACGGAACCCCTCTGGCGGCGCGAATCGCGCCTTATGCCGTCACCCTCGCCGATGTCGAGGATCCTGACGCAGGGGAAAAGGACTTCGGTCGTCTCCCTGCGGATTTCCGCGGGGCGCTCGGAGGCATCGAGCGATTCGACCGTTTCAAGGGCGCTTCTGGATGCGAGTATCGCAATCTCATCGCCAGGCTGGAGGAACCTAACGAGCGAGGAGTCGGCGAAATCAACGGGGACGGCCCATCTGCCCTCTGGGACGGTGCCGCCAAGTATTATGTCAGCGCCGGCGATATCCCCGAGAAGGATATAGTCGCCCTCGGGGACCGTTCTCGACGGAGTCTGGCCGAGGGCCCTGTTGCGCTCCTGCCACAGGATCGCCGTCACCGGGAGCGAATCCACTTCGACGGTGCGGGGGCGGAGCCATTCGCTCTCGATCCCGCCGCGGCCGGGGATGATGGGCCTTGCGGCGGCGACGACCTTTACGGTCCTCGCGCCCCTTTCCGGCGCCTTGGCGCGCAGGAGCCGCGCGGCGGCGAATACGGCCGCCGTCGCCACCGCCAGCGCAAATGCGAATGCTGCAAGATTCTTCATGTCCGTCCTTTCTCTTGGAGACGGACATTATTGTATCATCCGAAAGTCGCAGCTGTGTTGCGCGAAAGTAACAATTTCGCGATTTTCGAAAAAAATTCGCTTGGGGTGGCTTGGATTCCGAGGCGGATCGGTTGAAGAAGCGGATCGGTTGAACTAGCCACCTATAATCCACATATCCTCAATGGGCGCCGCCCTGAGGCGGCCTGG
>JAZTWW010000005.1:0-20509 GCA_045636065.1 Kiritimatiellia bacterium
AAGGGATACAAGCGATAGATCCGATGAGTGCACTGGGAATAGGCAAAGGGATACAAGCGATAGATCCGATGAGGGCACTGGGAATAGGCAAAGGGATAAAAAGGAGCCTGGCACCAAGTGAGTAGGTAGTGGCGTGGGAAAGGGAGCGAGGACATGCCGCTTGGGTGGGAGGACGGCACAGATGCGGGGAACGGTTCATGCCGCATGGGTGGGAGGAGGCATGGTTGTGGGAACGTTTCATGCCGCGTTCTTAAGCCCGCGTAGCGGGCGTTTTCGTGTCGGCGGCAAAGCCGCCGCTTTCGTGTTTGGCGGGCGGCGAGAGCACGAAGTGCTGCCTGCGCCGCAGACCATCCCGCGAAGGCTGCTACAGAAGTGCCGCGAATGAATGGCAAATAATGGCGAGAGGCAGCCTTCAAGCGGGGATGGGATGCGGCGCGGGCAATCGCGCGCTTGCGCGATTCGCCGCCCGACAATTTTCGTGGTCCGCCGTAGGCGAAAACTGAATGCACCGCGAGAGAACGGCGGGGGCATGCGCGCTTGCGCGATTCGCCGCCAGCCAATTTTCGTGGTCCGCCGAAGGCGAAAACTGAATGCACCGCGAGAGAACGGCGGGGGGCATGCGCGCTTGCGCGATTCGCCGCCCGGCAATTTTCGTGGTCCGCCGTAGGCGCTTATGCCCCTCAGCCGCCCTTCATTATCCGCGATGCCTCATTTTAAAGCCGTACAGGATCACGCGATTATTTACCATACGGTTTGGACCGGATATTGCGCAATGAGCCTGTCGCGAGTAACGATCGTCATATCCTCTTCCTGCGCCTGCGCAATGAGGAGCCTGTCAAACGGATCGCGGTGAATATCGGGAAGAGTCTTGATACGCTCTATGGCATGCGCACTTACAGGAAGAATCCTGATGTTGCGTTCATGGCATTGATTCTCTATCTCCGGAATGCTCAACTCGATGCTCAACTTGCCGATGCTTTGCTTGATTGCAATCTCCCACAGCGACGCCCTGCTGACAAAAAGCGACGGTTCCATCTCAACTATATTCGTTGCTTTGGATGAGAGTTCGGAAGGAGCAGCCAGCAGGTATATCAAAACATTGGTGTCAATAAGGTAGCACATCACATGTACTCCGAAAAATCTTCCATGGGAGCGTCGAAATCAGGCGACATGTAAAACCCCTTTTCATAGCCGCCAAGCTTGCGACCTGCCGGCTTATTCCCGTCTGCAAGTGAAACATGGGAGATATCGTCAAAATCATTTTCCATGATCGGCAAGACAATGATCTCCAGAGAATACGAGCGGTATTCTTCTGGAATGTGCACCGTCACACTATCGGATAGAGGCGGGCGCGTTATGGTTCTTACTGCCGGCATTGTTTAATCCCTTCTCCTTGTGGTGGGTAGTATACCAAATTTTTGAAGGGATGCCAAGGATCTCGCTCCGCAATGGGCGGCGGCCGCTTGGGATGCGAAGTGGGGAAAAGGCGCAATTTGGTGTAGCACGCTCAAGCAATGCAGGGCAGGCTAGCGGATTGTGGTGGGCGGTGCGGGTTGGATTGGCTTGCGCACTTGGGATTTCGAGGCTTTCCGGTCTCCTTCGCCCCTGCGAGCGCTCGGGCCCGTTAGTTTATTATATGAGAAAGTTTTTCGGGCCCTCGCTTTGCGGCCATCGCCAAGAAAGTTTGTTCCAATGCGTAAGCGCCGCACCGGCTCGGCCTTACATCGCTGGGGCGAAGAGACCTGCAAGCCTTGTGGGACTTGAGTTCGACTGCTACTAATCTCAAGCCGGGCTTTGCACCAATCAATCTGCTTATGTGCCGCTGTTGAGAGCGTGCTACCCAAACTGCGCCGCAATGCAACTTCGGAGGCAGCGGCAGCACCCTTGCTCCGCTCGGGTGGGGGGATGGAGGCATAGACGAGGAAGCGCGGATATGCCGCGTGGCAATTGCCGGATTTATCGCTTGCATCCCTTCGCCCATCCAAAGTCCACTCATTGGATTTATCGCTTTTATCCCGTAGATCGCTTTTATCCCTTTCTTAAAAATCGGCTTGACACTTTAAATCCACCAGGGCCATTGCGAACCGCGCCTGGGGCCGCTGAAGGAGAGTTGCAAGCCACGCTTGGTGCAGCTGATGGAGCATTGCAAGCCACGCTTGGGGTAGCTAAAGGGGCTCGGATTTATCGCTTGTATCGCTCTTGCCCATTTACAGTCCATCCAGTGGATTTATCGCTTTTATCCCGTAGATCCCTTTAATCCCTTTCTCAAAATCGCTTCCACTTTTAATCCTCTTCCCCAAAAATCGCTTCCACTTTTAATCCTCTTTCTCAAAATCGCATACCGGGTGGGGGGATGGAGGCATAGACGGGGAAGCGCAGATATGCCGCGGCCATTTACAGCCCATTCAGAGGATGATTGCGGCAAGCCGATTTTTGGGAAAGGGATAAAAGCGATCAAAGGGATACAAGCGATAGATCCGATAAGTGAGCTTGGAATGGGCAAAGGGATACAAGCGATAGATCCGATGAGTGAGCTTGGAATGGGCAAAGGGATAAAAAGGAGTCTGGCACCAAGTGAGTAAGCTCTGGCGTAGGGATTGAGGCACAGATGTGGGCACCATTTCATGCCGCTTGGGTGGGATGGCGGCATGGTTGTGGGAACGGTTCATGCCGCGTTCTTAAGCCCGCGCAGCGGGCGTTTTCTTTTCCCGCGAAGCGGGTTTTCGTGTTTGGCGGGCGGCGAAAGCACGTAGTGCTGCCTGCGCCGCGGACCATCCCGCGAAGGCTGCTGTAAATGTAGCGTCAATGGATGGCGAATGAGGTGATATGCAGCCTTCAAGCGGGAATGGGATGCGGCGCAGGCAATCGCGCGCCTGCGCGATTCGCCGCCCGACAACTTTCGTGGTCCGCCGTAGGCGCTAACTCGATGCACCCTGAGAGGACAGCGGGGGGCAAGTGCGCTTGCGCGATTCGCCGCCCGGCAATTTTCGTGGTCCGCCGTAGGCGCTTATCTAGAGATAGATGGGCTAGAGGTTGCCGCTAAGCCAATATCCACTGGATCGGGGACTTGCCGTGGGATTGGAGGTATTCGTTCGCGGACTTGAAGTGGCCGCAGCCGAAGAAGCCGCGGTAGGCCGAGAGGGGCGAAGGATGCGGGGATGTGAGAACGAGATGGCGGCTTCTGTCGATCGCGGCGCCCTTCCTGCCGGCAGGCGCGCCCCAAAGCATGAAAACAAGGTTCTCGCGGCGCTTTGAAAGCGCCTCGACGACGGCATCGGTGAAGCGCTCCCACCCGCGGCCGTGATGCGACATGGGGGCGTGTTCGGATACGGTCAAGGTGCTGTTGAGAAGCAGCACGCCCTGGTCGGCCCACGGCGAAAGGTCGCCGTTGGTGCGGTCGATCTTCGCGCCGTACTCGTTTTCAAGCTCGGTAAATATGTTCATGAGCGACGGCGGCGGCGGTGTCGGGCGCATAACGGAGAACGAAAGCCCGTGCGCCTGCTTCGGCCCGTGGTAGGGATCCTGCCCTATGACGACCACCTTCACCTTGTCGAACGGCGTGCGGTTGAAGGCCTCGAAAATGAACCTCCCGGGCGGATAGCAGACGCCCGAGCCGTAGGCATTGCGCACGAATGCGGCAAGCTCCCTGAAATACCCGCTCTCGAACTCGCCTGCAAGCTCGCGCTTCCAGGATGGGTCTATGCGCACATCCATGTCTGCCCCCTAAAAAAGGCCCGCCCGCCTACTGGCGAAGACCCTTGACGGTTATGCGCCCCGAGCCGCCCACGGTCGAATAGTCGATCGGATAGCCGGGAAGCGACGCGAGAGGCGAGTTGGCCGAGGAGATGACGGGCATTCCGTCTTCGCCGCGCGCAAAGGCCTTCACGTATTCGGCCAGAACGAGATAGTCCATCTGAAGCCCGTTCTCGAGCTTCTTCGCGCTGCGGAACATCGAAAAGCCGTCGCCACCGTCCACAAGCGTGAAGGCGTTGCCCGCGACACGGTATACGGCATTGAGGTCCAAGGGCCTGAAGGCGCACGCCTCCCTGTCGTACACCTCCACGTCCCTTACGCGGTATACGCCGTTCGAGGGCCCTGAAAGCCATGTGCCCGTGGCATCGACGCGGATGCCCGGCTTTATCGACGCATCGATCGTATACCTGAGCCCCGCAACGTGCTCGAAGCCGCCGAACTCGCCGTCGCCCACGGCCTGCGCGCCGAATTCAAGCGCATCGAGGATCTGCCGCCCGTTCGCCTCAACGATTCCGATGTCGCCGGAGAAAGGCTGCATGGTCCTGAGGTCCTTGAGCGTCACATCACCCTCGGGGATGTCGGCGCGGACGTTCCCTCCGTTCATCATGCCGATGTCGCAGTCGCGCCCTTCGACGAAATTCGAGTACCACCATACCGCGTCGGCGGCGAAGTCGCCCGCCGAGCATCCGCCCTTTCTGGCAAGGCGCTCGTTCGTTCCCGGCCTGTACGAGCAGAGCGCATTCGGGGCCGTCGCGATCCTGGCGCCAAGCTGGCTTTTAACCTTATCGGAAAGCTCCGTTTCAAGCCTCGCCACCTCGGGATCCTTCTCGCCGCGCGTGTAGATCGTTCCTGCCATGACGCATTTGCCGTCCTCAAGGACGAGGCACCCGAGAAGCCCGAGATAGCTTCCGCTCTGCGTGAGTATGACATCATGCCCCGCCGCATTTGCGATGCGCGAGCCCGTGTACTCCGAATGCGAATGGCCGTCAACAAGGGCGACGAAGTTCGTCGTGTGGGATATGACGTCCGTCGACATGTATCCTGCGCAGTCGGGCGATATGCCAAGATGCCCGAGGACTATAGTGTAGTCGGCCTCCCTTGACGCCTCGTCCACCGTCTTCTGGACGGCCTTGTAGAGGGCGTCGCCGCGCTCGCCGGCGATGAAATCGTAGGCGCGCCACGAGCGGGTGGGATCGAGGAAGGTGGTGGGCTTCGCGGAGACGAGCGCGGTAGGCGTCGTGACGCCCACGAAGGCGACTCGAACCGTGCCGCTCGTGACAACCGTATATGCCGGGAAGACGAGACTTCCGGGATCGTCTGGGGACGCCCTGCGTATAAGGTTGCAGCTTACCGTGGTGAAAGTCGCCCTTGCCGCGTTGTCGAGCATCGCATCAATGCCGTAGTCGAACTCGTGGTTCCCCAAGGTGGCGACATCGTACCCTGCCGCATTCATTATCTCGATGGCGCTTTTGCCCTGGTCGAACCCGCCGAGGGCCGTGCCCTGCACATAGTCGCCCGCGTCGACGAGAATGACGTTCTCGCCCTGGGCCTCAAGACGCGCCTTCTCGGCGGCGATCTCGGAGAACGCCACGCGACCGTCGTCTATATGGGAATGGGTGTCGTTCGTGTGGAGGACCACAACCCTCGACTTGCCGCCATACGCGGCAACGGCCGCAATTGCGCAGAAAGCGGCGGCAAACATCTTAATCTTCATTTCATCTCTCCTTTGCCGGTCGCTTCCCGGGCGTGATGCGGCGCCTCTCAGATGTCGAGAGGCAGTAGCGACTGCCCGGAATCGACGGCTATCACCTGTCCTGTAAGGACTGGACTTGCAAGAAGGAACGCTACTGCAGCAGCCACATCGGCGGGAGTCGGGCGAAGCTTTAGAAGCGTCGCCCCGCCCTTCACGTGGCTCGGATTCGACTCGGGCGCAAGGACCGGCCCCGGGGCGACGGCGTTGACGCGCGTATCCGGGGCAAGCTCCACAGCTTCGCGCAACGTCTCCTCAAGAAGATCCGCCTTGCTCTGCTCGTACGGCGTTCTGGGCTCGAAACCCGGCCTTAAGACGGCGGCATCGATGATGTTGACTACGCTTTCGGGCTTGAGCGCAAGCGCAAGCTCGCGCGGCGCCTCGGCGTTCACGCGGTGGATCCTTCTCGCATCGGCGGCCTTGAGCTCCTGTTCGGGGGAGAACTCGGATGCGTTGTTCACGAGACCCCACACGCCGCGCGGGAAGGACTTTGCGATCCTAGCCGCCTCCCCCTTCCTTGAGAAGTCGGCCTTTATGGAGCCGTCAAGCCCCGTGCGGGACGTGACGGCCACCTCGAAGCCGAGCGATCTCAAGGCCTCGGCGATAGCGGCGCCTATCCGGCGCCGCCCGCCAGTTACAAGAACAGTCATCACTTCATCATAAGGGCCGTCATGAGCTTCATGAAGCGGCCGGGATCGGCGACGGGGCTTCCCTCGGCGATGAGCGCCTGATCGTAGAGAAGCTCCACGGCATCGCGCCTTTCATCACCGACGAGGCCCTGGATCTTGACGATGAGCGGATGCGCGGCGTTGATCTCAAGCGTGCGCTTCTCGTGCGGCACGTCCTGCTTCATTGCACGGAGCATGCGCTCCATCGAGGGCGAAAGCGCGTTCGCGCCGGCGACGAGGCAGCACGGCGAGTCCGCGAGGCGCGTCGAGACGCGCACGTCGGCGACGTTCTCCTTGAGCTGCTCCTTCATCGCCTCGATAAGGGGCTTGAGATCCTCGGCGGCCTTCTCGCTCGCGGCCTTCTCGGCCTTGCGCTCTGAATCGGAGCCGAACTGGACGTCTCCCTTGGCGACATCGACGAGCTTCTTTCCGTCGTACTCCCTGAAGCTGTCAACGAGCCACTCGTCGACGGGGTCGACGAAGAAGAGGACGTCGGAACCGTGCTTGAGGGCCTGCTCGATCTGCGGGGCGTGCCTTACGTCCTCAAGCCTTTCGCCGGTAATGTAGTAGATGTCCTTCTGCTCCTTGGGCATCGCCTTTACGTACTCGTCGAGCGACGTCATCTTCCCCTCGGGCGTCTTGGCGCTCGGGTACATGAGAAGCTTCTTGATCCTGTCGGCGTTGTCCCAGTCGGTGTGGATGCCCTCCTTGAGAACCCTGCCAAACACGGCGTAGAAGCTCTCGTACGCCTTCTTCTCGTCGTCGGTGGCGCCTTCCTTGGCGGCCTTGTCCTTCATCTCCTGCAAAGTCGAGAGAATCTTGGAGGTGACGGCCTGCTTGATCTTCTTGATTATGGCGTCGTCCTGGAGCATCTCGCGGCTGACGTTGAGGGGCAGATCGGCCGAATCGACGACACCCTTGACGAACCTCAGGTAGTCGGGGAGGAGAAGATCGAAGTCGTTGCCGATAAAGACGTTGCGCACGTAGAGGGAGAGCCCCTTCTTGGAGTGCGGCATGTAGATGTCCATCGGGGCGTCCTTCGGGAGGAAGAGAAGCGCCTTGAACTCGACCTGCCCTTCCCCGGAGAAGTGGATCGTCTTGGCGGGGGCGTTCCAGTCGTGCGAGAGGTGCTTGTAGAACTCCTCGTACTCCTCGCTCTTGACTTCGCTTTTCGGACGCTTCCAGAGGGCGACCATCGTGTTGAGGGGCTTGGGGGCCTCGGGGGCATTGTCCTCATCCTTCTTCTCATCCTTCTTGGGTTCCGGAAGCTCCTTGAAGTAGATCGGGTAGGCGATGAAGTCGCTGTACTCCCTGATAAGCTCCCTTACGCGCCATTCGCTGAGGAACTCCTCGAAATCGCCCTTGAGGTGCAGCGTCACGCTTGTGCCGAACTCCTCGCGCACGCCAGGGCCGATCTCGTACGTGCCCGAGCCCGTGGACGACCACTCTGCCGCCTCGCCGCCGCCGCGCTTCCTGGAGACGACGGTGACGCTGTCGGCAACCATGAACGCCGCGTAGAACCCGACGCCAAACTGGCCGATGAGCTCGGGGATGTTGGCATTCTCGTTCTTCTTCATCGCCTCGTAGAGGGCCTTGGTGCCGGAGCTCGCGATGACGCCAAGGTTCTGCTCCATGTCCTCGGCGGACATTCCGATGCCGTTGTCGGATATGGTGAGGGTCTTGAGGTCCTTGTCGGCGGTGATGCCGATCTGCCATACGGGATTGTCGGCGACGAGGGCCGAGTCCGTCAGTCCCTGGAACTTCGCCTTCTCTATGGCGTCGCTCGCGTTGGATATGAGTTCGCGGAGGAATATCTCCTTCTTCGAATATAGCGCGTTCACGACAAGGTTCAGGACTTCGCTTATGTCGGCCTTGAATGCGTGGTTTCTCTTTTCCATGGTACTTCTCTTTCCTTTAGCTTTTTGCCTATCTTGACGGTTTGCCTTCCATCGGCAAAAAAGGCGCAGGGGCCACCTGCACCTTTTCGCCTTGATCCCCGAAGCGGGGAGCTTTGGGGGTTCGGGGGAACGCCTCAGCCCTTGCGGCCCCTCAGCGTGCCGTGCCTCAGGAAGCCGTCGTACTTCCTCACGAGGAGGTGCGACTCCATGATCCTGAGCGTATCGAGGGCGACGCCGACGATGATCAGCAGCGACGTGCCGCCGAAGAAGCTCGCCATCGTCCAGGAGATCGGCTTGGGCTGGGTGAAGATCTTCGTGAGCAGCACAGGGAGGATCGCGACTATGAGAAGACCCGTGCCGCCGATGAGGGTGACGCGCGTCATCACGGAGTCGAGATACTCGGCCGTGGCGCGGCCGGGCCTCACGCCGGGAACGTAGCTGCCGTCCTTCTTGAGGTTCTCGCTGATGTCAACGGCGTTGAACTGGGTGGCGACCCAGAAGAACGTGAAGAACATGATGAGAATCGCATAGAGGATGATGTAGAGCGTGGACTGGTTGACGAGCGAATCGCCGATGTCCTTGAGGAACTGGAGAACCACGCTGCCCTCGGGCTGGATCTTCGAGAGAAGGCTCATCACCTGGAGGAGGGGCCCGGCGAAGATGATGGGCATGACGCCCGCGTAGTTGACCCTCAAAGGCAGGTATGTCTGCTGCATCTGGCCGTAGGCGGAGGCCCCGCCGGCCGCGCTGCGCCTCGTCGCGTGGATGAGAACGCGCCTCACGCCCTGCGTCAAAAGAACCGTGCCCATTATGACGAAGAACCCGAGCAGGAGAACGATGACGAACTCGGCGATGTAGCCGTGGTCGCCGTTCGCGTCGAAGTAGCGGGTCCACATGTCCTTCAGAGCCCTCGGGAGACGGGAGGTGATGTTGATCATGATGATGAGCGAAGCGCCGTTGCCTATGCCGAACGTCGTGATCTGGTCGGCGATCCACATGACGAAGAGCGACGCCGTCGTCATGCCGATGACCGTCATCAGATGGAAGCCGAGTCCGGGATTCGTCACGAGCTGGACGTTAAGCCCGAGCGCCTGCGGGTTGGAGAGGAGCGAGGCTATGCCCCAGCTCTGCGCAACGCAGAGGACGATCGTGATGTACCTCGTGATCTGGGCCAGCTGCTGGCGGCCGCTCTCACCTTCCTTCTTGAGCTTTTCAAGGCTCGGAATGACGGACGAGAGAAGCTGTATGACGATCGACGCGGTGATGTACGGCCAGATTGAAAGGAAGCCGATTGCGCACTGCGCGAGAGCGCCGCCGGTGAACATCTCGATCCAGTCGAGGGCGCCGCCCGCGCCGTTCTGCGTGAAATCCTTGATGACCGTCTTCAGCGCGATCCAGTTCACGCCAGGCGTGGGGATCTGCGAGATCAGACGGCAGACCGCAACGAGTCCGAGCGTAATGAGTATTTTCTTGCGCAGCTCGGGGATGCGGAATACGTTCTGGAAACCTTTGAACATTGACATGCTTGAATCTCCGGGTTTTGGACCCTATCCCTTTGAAACGCCGAAACCTTAAGGCGAGCGAACGCCTTAAGGTCCCGGAAACTCCCCGCATGAAGGTCCGCGTCAGGCGGCTTCACCGCCGGGGAGCGCCACAATTCAGGCGACCGTGCCGCCTGCCGCCTCGATCTTCGCCTTCGCGGCGCCGGAGACCGGCACCTTGACGGAGAGCTTCTTGGTGAGCTCGCCCGTCGCGAGGATCTTGACGCGCGGACGCTTGGTGTCGTAGAGACCCTTCGCGGCGAGCGTCTGGACGGTGACCTCGTCACCCGCGTTGAAGAGCTTCTCGAGCGTCGAGACGTTCACGCCGAGAGTCTCGGTGCGGAAGCGCGCATTGTTGAATCCGCGCTTGGGCAGACGCCTCACGAGAGGCATCTGGCCGCCTTCGAAGCCGAGCTTCTGCTTGTGGCCCTTGCGGGCGTTCTGGCCCTTGTGGCCGCGCGTGGAGGTCTTGCCCATGCCCGAGCCGCAGCCGCGGCCGACGCGCTTGGCGCGATGCACGGCGCCTGCGACGTTGGTAAGTGTAGAAAGTTCCATTTTAGACTCCTCTGTCCTTTACGCCCTCAACGCGGCGATCTCCTCGGCGCTCCTGAGCTGCGAGAGCGCGTCCATCGTGGCCTTGACCACGTTGAGACGGTTCTTCGAGCCAAGGCTCTTGCCGACGGCATCCTTGACGCCCGCGGCCTCGAGGACGGGGCGCATTCCGCCGCCGACGATGAGGCCCGTGCCCTCGGGGGCCGGCTTGAGGAGGACGCGGCCTCCGTCGCAGACACCCGTGACTTCGTGCGGGATCGTCTTGCCGACGAGCTTGACGCTCGTCATGGACTTGCGCGCGGCCTCGCCGCCCTTGCGGACGGCATCGCCTACCTCGTTCGCCTTGCCGAAGCCGACGCCAACCTTGCCCTCCTTGTCGCCGACGACGACAACTGCGGAGAAGCTCATGCGACGGCCGCCCTTGACGGTCTTGGCGCAGCGGTTAACGAACACGACGTTCTCATCGAGATCGTCCTGCGCACCATCGGTGCGGCGCTTGTCACGATTCATGGCCATTGTTATTCAGCCTCCTTGGCGGGTTTGTCGCTGATGCTGAGGCCGTTCGCCACGGCGCTCTCCACGATTGCTGCAACGCGGCCGGTGTAGGGGTGGCCGCCGCGATCCACGACGATCCTGACGATGCCCTTGGCCTTCGCGGCCTCTGCGGCCTGCGCGCCAAGCTGCCTTGCGACCTCGAGGTTCGCCTTCGTCTCCTTGATGGAGGAGGCGGAGGCGAGCGTGCGGCCGGCCGCATCGTCGATGAACTGGACGTACATGTGCTTGTTCGTCACGCAGATCGACATGCGCGGACGCTCGGCGGAACCGATGATGCGCTGGCGGAGGCGCAGGTGGCGCTTCTGGCGCTGTTCTTTGCGGTTGAAACTCATTTTTTACTCTCCAGACGCGCCTGTTAGGCGACCTTCTTGCCCTGCTTGCGGCGGATGTGCTCGCCGACGTACTTGATGCCCTTGCCCTTGTAGGGTTCGGCGGGATAGAAGCTGCGGATGCGCGCAGCGGACTCGCCGACAAGCTGCTTGTCAACGCCAGTCACGGTGACCTGGAGGCCGTCGTTCTCGACGGTGACCTTGAGGCCCTCGGGAATCGCGAAGAGCTTGGGCGATGCGAAGCCGAGCGAAAGCGAGAGTGTCTTCCCCTGGAGGACGGCCTTGAAGCCGGTACCTTCGATGGAGAGCTGCTTCGTGTAGCCGGCCGAAACGCCAACCACGTTGTTGTGGATGAGCGCACGGGCGAGGCCGTGCGCGGCCTTGAGCGTGTCATCCTTGCGGCTGACGACGACCTTGCCGTCCTCGACCTTCGCGGAGATGCCCGGAAGCATCTCGTACGCGAGCTCGCCAAGCTTGCCCTTGACGGTGACCTTCTGGCCCGACACCTCGGCGGTGACGCCGGCCGGAAGGACCACTGGTTCTTTACCTATACGAGACATTTCAAAACTCCTTACCAGACGGTGCAGATGAGTTCACCGCCAACCTTCTTCTCCTTCGCCTCGGCACCGCTCATCACGCCCTTCGACGTGGAGAGGACCGCAAGACCCATTCCACCGAGGACGGCGGGGATCTGCTGCACGGAGACGAACTTCCTCAAGCCCGGCTTCGACTCGCGCTTCAAGCCCGTGATCGCGGGCTCGGCCCTGTCGGAGTACTTGAGCGTTATGACGAGCTGGGGCGGAAACGCCTTCGTCGTGACGGCCTCTTCGATGTAGCCGGCGGCCTTGAGGACGCGGGCTATCTCGCTCTTGAGGTTCGACGCGGGCGTCGCGACGTCCACCTTGCGGGCCTTGAGGCCGTTGCGGATCGTCACAAGCATGTCGGAAATGGGATCCATAGACATTGTTCGATTTCCTTTCCGTTTACCACGAGGCCTTCGTGACGCCCGGGATGAGACCGTTCACCGCAAGCTCGCGGAAGCACAGACGGCACACTCCGAACTTGCGCATGTAGGCGTGGCGGCGACCGCAGCGCTGGCAGCGGTTGTACGCGCGGACGGTGGCCTTGGTGAGTGGCTTCTTGCCCTCGGCCTTGCGCCTCGCATCCTTGGCCTTAGCCACCTTGAGCTTGGCCGCCTTCTCCATCAGACACTTCTTTGCCATGATCAGTTCCTCCCCGCGAACGGCATTCCGAGGCAGTTGAAGAACGCCTTGGCGGCCGTGTTGTCTTTCGCAGTCGTCACGAACGTGATGTCCATGCCGGAATGCGCGGTGTTGGTCTCGACGATTTCGGGGAAGATCGAGTGATCCTTCACGCCGAGAGTGTAGTTGCCGCGCCCGTCGAACCCGCGGTTCGGGACGCCCCTGAAGTCGCGGATGCGGGGGAGTGCGACGTTGATGAGACGCTCTGCGAACTCCCACATCCTGTCGCCGCGAAGCGTGACCTTCGCGCCGATGATCATCCCCTCGCGCAGCTTGAAGTTCGAAATGGACTTCTTTGCGGCGCAGGGCATGGGCTTCTGCCCGGTGATCGCCTGGAGATCCTCGATGAGGGCCTTCTGCTCGTCCTTGGAGACGATGCCGAACGCCATGTTGACGACGATCTTCTGGAGACGCGGAACGAGCATCTTGTTCGTCGTGCCGAGCTGCTTCTCGAGCTCGGGAACCATGCGGTTCATGTACTCTTCTTTAAGCTTCGCCATTGTCGTATCCTCAGATGATCTTCCCGGAGGTCTTGAGCTGGCGCGCCTTCTTCCCGTCCTTCATCGCGACGGAGACGCGGCTGCCCTTCTTGGTCTCCTCGTCGTACGGCATCAGCTTCGAAAGCGGGATCGGGGCTTCGATGTCCACGAACCCGCCCTGCGGAGTGCGCTCCGTGCGGCGGACGGCCTTCTTCTTCATGTTGAGCCCCTCGACGATCGCGGTGCCCTCCTTCGTGTCAACGCTCTTGACGGTGCCGGTCCTGCCGGCGTCCGTTCCGCGGATCACGATCACAACATCGTTCTTGCGAATGCGTGCGATACTCATAACGCTAGCCTCCTTAGACCACTTCCGGGGCCATGGAAAGGATTTTCATGTAGTTGCGGTCGCGGAGTTCGCGCGGGACCGGCCCGAAGACGCGGCTGCCGATCGGATTCATCTTCGAATCGACGAGCACGCACGCGTTCTGGTCGAAGTGCACGCACTGGCCGTCCT
This sequence comes from Kiritimatiellia bacterium, assembly GCA_045636065.1. Classification (GTDB taxonomy): domain Bacteria; phylum Verrucomicrobiota; class Kiritimatiellia; order RFP12; family UBA1067; genus RGIG5050. The sequence goes on from JAZTWW010000005.1 coordinate 13,302, forward strand.
CGCGGCGGATGGGCGCGCCGGTGCGGATGATGACCGCCGTCGCGACCTGCCCCTTCTTGATGGAGCCCGTCGGGGACGCCTCCTTGATGGCGACGCGGATGACGTCACCGAGGTGGGCGTACTGCTTCTTCTGCTTGAGAATGCGGAAGCACATGGCGCGCTTGGCGCCGGTGTTGTCCGCGACCACGAGGTTGGTAAGTTCCTGAATCATGTCACTTCGCCTCCGGCGTCACGATGCGCCAGCGCTTGGTGGCGCTGAGCGGACGCGTCTCCATGATCTGGACGGTGTCGCCCACCTTGGCGGTGTCGGCCTCGTCATGCACATGGTATTTCTTGGAGCGGACGATCACCTTGCCGTAGACAGGGTGGCGTTCGCGGTACGTGACCTCGACGACGACACTCTTGATGCCCATCTTCGAGACGACCGTGCCCTTGCGGAGCTTGCGCGTGCCGCGGGCGGTTTCTTTCGTTTCTGTGCTCATTAGATCTTCGCTCCTGCACGGGTGATGAGCTTGGTGTGGATGCCGATCTTAGTGGCGGCGAGGCGGAGGCACTCGCGCGCCACTTCCTCGGACACGCCGCCTATCTCGAAGAGGACCTTGCCGGGGAGGACGACGGCCACCCAGAACTCGGGGTTGCCCTTTCCTCCACCCATACGCACTTCGATAGGCTTGCGGGTGACGGGCTTGTCGGGGAACACGCGGATCCAGAGCTTGCCCTTGCGCTTCATCTCGCGGTTGATGGCGACGCGGCAGGCCTCGATCTGCGTGGCCGTGAGAAAGCCGCGCGTCAGGGCCTTGAGGCCGTATTCGCCGTAGGCGAGCTCTGCGCCGCTGGTGGCGTAGCCGCCGCGGTTGCCCTTGGAAACCTTACGGAACTTTACACGCTTAGGCATGAGCGGCATGGCGCTTACCTCCTTCACGATCTCCGCGCTCGCGACGGCCGCTCTGCGGCTGGCGGGCAGGCTGGAAATCTTCCTTCTTGCAGATCCAGACCTTTATGCCGATCTTGCCGGCCGTGGTGTTGGCCTCGGCAAAACCGTAGTCGATGTTCTCCCTGAGCGTGTGGAGAGGCACCTTGCCCTCCTTGGCCCACTCGATCCTGGCGATCTCGGCGCCGTTGATGCGCCCGCCCGCGTGGATCTTGATGCCGTCCACGCCCATGTCCATCGCGACCTTCATCGCGCGCTTCATGGCCCTCTTGAGGGCGATGCGGCGCTCGAGCTGCTGGGCGATCGACTCGGCGACGAGCTGGGCGTCGGCGTCTGCATCGCGGACCTCGCGGATCTCGATGTAGACCTCCTTCTTCGTCAGCTTGGAGAGCTTCTCGCGGATCTTGTCGACGTCCTGGCCCTTGCGGCCGATGATGACGCCGGGACGCGCGCTGAAGAGGCTCACGCGAACGCGGTTTGCGTAGCGCTCGATGAGGATCTTGGAGAGACCCGCCTCGGCGAGATCCTTCCTGACGGCGTCGCGGATCACCTGATCCTCGACCAGGAATTCGCCGAACGTCTTCTTAGGCGCGAACCAGCGGCTGCGCCACGCGTGGTTGACCGGCAGACGGAAACCGGTAGGGTTGACTTTCTGACCCATTATTTCGACTCCTTGCCGTCCGAGAGGACGACCTTGCAATGGCAGAGACGGTGGGCGATCGGATGGGCGCTTCCGCGCGCGGTCGGCCAGAAGCGGCGGATGCGCACGGACTCGTCGAACACGGCTTCGCGGACGAAAAGCCCGGACGCGTCGAGGCCGAAGTTGTGCTTGGCGTTGGCCACGGCGCTCTTGAGCGTTGACTTGAGGATCGTCGCCGCCTTGCGGGGCGAGAACTCCACGACGGCGAGGGCTTCCGCGACGGGGCGGCCCTGGCATTCGCGGGCGAGCGGACGCCCCTTGGACGCCGACATGCGCGCGTTGCGCGTTATAGCAATCACTTCCATCGCTTACCTTACCTTCCCGCCTTTTCGACGTGGGCGCCGTGAGACTTGAACGTGCGCGTGGGGGCGAACTCGCCAAGCCTGTGGCCGACCATGTTTTCGGTGATGAAGATCGGCAGGTGCTGACGGCCGTTGTGGATGGCGAACGTCAGTCCCACGAACTCGGGGAGCACCATCGAGCGGCGGCTCCACGTCTTGATCGGCTGCTTCTTGCCGGCGGCCTGCATCTTCTCGACCTTCTCGAGGAGGCTCTGCTCCACGTAAGGTCCTTTCTTGAGTGAACGAGACATTGCTTACTTTCTCCGCTTGACGATGACCTTGTTGCTCGCCTTGTTCGGCTTGCGTGTCTTGCCGCCCTTCGCGAGCTGGCCCCACGGGCTCCTCGGATGGCTGCCGCCGGACGTACGGCCCTCGCCGCCGCCCATCGGGTGGTCGACAGGGTTCATCGCGACGCCGCGCACCGTAGGACGGATGCCGAGGTAGCGCTTGCGGCCTGCCTTGCCGAGGTGGATCGAACCCCATTCGGAGTTGCCGACGGCGCCGACCGTAGCGCGGCAGCGGCCGTCGAAGATCCTCACTTCGCCGGAGGCGAGCTTGAGCTGGACGGTGTTGCCGTCACGGGCCATGATCTGCGCCTCGGTTCCGGCGCTGCGGGCGATCTTGGCGCCCTGGCCGGGAACGAGCTCGACGCAGTTGACCATGAGCCCGAGCGGGATCTGGGAGAGCGGCAGGGAGTTTCCGACCGTAGCTTCGGCCTTCTCGCCGCTCATGATCTTCGCGCCGACCTTGAGGCCTTCAGGGCATATGATGTACGCCTTGACGCCGTCGGTGTACTCGATCTGGGCGAGGTTGGCGCTGCGGTTGGGGTCGTAGGCGATAGCCATGACGGTAGCCTCGACGCCATCCTTCCTGCGCATGAAGTCGATGATGCGGTAGCGCCTCTTCACGCCGCCGCCGCGGTGGCGGACGGTGATGCGGCCCTGGTTGTTGCGCCCGGCCGTCTTGCGGACGGCCTTCGTGAGGCTCTTCACCGGGCTCTTCTCGGTGATCTCCTCGAACGTCGGGGCGATGCGGAAGCGCATGCCCTGCGAACGCGGATTGAACTTTTTAAGTGCCATGGTTTAAGGACTCCTTAGACGTTCTCGATGCGCTCGCCGGCCTTGACCGTGACGATTGCGCGCTTCCACGTGGGTTCGACCCTCGTGAGCCGCGTGCCGCGGATCATCTTCGTCTCACCCTTGAAGTTCTGCGTGTGGACCGAAAGGACGTGCACGCCGTACTTCGCCTCCACTACCTGGCGGATCTGCGGCTTGGTGGCCGAACGGAGGACCTCCAGGAAGTACTTGTTCTCGGCTGCGAGCCTCGTGCCCTTTTCGGTCACCTGCACGCGCTTGATGATCTCAGTGGCCATTACCTGGTCTCCTTCCCGCCCATGCGGGCGATGAGTGCATCGAAGCCGGCCTTGTCGGCGAGGATCGTCTTGAAGCGGAGAACCGCGTAGACGTCGATCTCCTCGGCGGTGGCTGCCGCAACCCTGGGAAGGTTGGCCGTCATGCGGAAGATGTTCTCGTCCGCCGTGGCGGTGATCACGAGAGCAGTCCTCTCAATGCCGAGCTTCTTGAGGAACGCCGCGAAGAGCTTCGTCTTCGGAGCCTCGAACTGGAACTGGTCGACGACCACGACGTCGCCCGCGGCGATCTTCTCGGAGAGAGCGCGGCGGAACGCGAGCTGGACGACCTTGCGGTTGACCTTGACGTCGAACTTGCGCGGATGGGGGCCGTGCGCGACGCCGCCGCCGCGCCACACGGGGCTCTGGCGGAAACCGGCGCGGGCGTTGCCCGTACCCTTCTGCTTCCACGGCTTCTTGTTGGAACCGGAGACCTCGCCCTTGGAAAGGGTGGAGGCGGTGCCGGCCCTCATGCCGTTGCGGATGGCGACGACCGTATCCTTGACGGCCTGCTCGCCCTTGTCAAGCGTCAGCTGGGCGTTGTCGATCTCGAGATCGGCTCCCGCCTCGCCGGCCGCAGTGTAAGTCTTGATGGTAGCCATTACTTAGCCCCTTTCTTCGCAGCCTTGAACGCAAGAGCGGCGTTCTTGAGGGACTTGCGGATGAAGACGGTGCCGTTGCGGGCGCCGGGGATTGAGCCCTTGATGAGCAGGGCGTTGTCGTCGGGACGGATCTCGACGACTTCGAGATTGACGGCCGTGCGGTTGACGTCACCCATGTGGCCGGGCATCTTCTTGCCCTTCTCGATCCAGCCGGGGAGATCGCGCGCGGCGAGGCCGCCGGTGCGGCGCTTGGAGTGGCCGCCGTGCGTCATGTTGCCGCCGGCGAATCCGTAGCGCTTGATGACGCCTGCGAAACCGCGGCCCTTCGTGACGCCCGTCACGTCGACGTACTTGACGCCTTCGAAATTCTTGACGGTGAGCACGTCGCCGACCTTGACCTCTTCACCGGCCTCGGGGGCGAACTCCTTGAGGACCCTGACGCCCTCCTTGAGGCCGCCGGTCTTCGTGAGGTGGAAGCTCTCAGCCTTGCTGATGCGGTTCCTGGCGCTGCGGCCGTTGTGGGCCTCCTTGTCGGCCTCGGGATCCTTCCAGAGCTTCTGCACTCCAAAACCGAGCTGAACGGCCGTGTAGCCGTCGCGCTCAGGCGTCTTGACCTGCACGACAGGGCAGGGGCCGACTTCGATGACGGTGACGCAAACGCGCCTGCCCGCCTCGTCGAACACCTGTGTCATGCCAACTTTCTTACCGATCAAACCTTCCATGAAGCCCTCCTTACACCCGGATGGTGATGTCTACGCCCGCGGGCAGGTTCAACTTCTTGAGTTCGTCGATCGTCTTGGCAGTGGGATTGACGATGTCCAGGAGGCGCTTGTGGGTGCGCATCTCGAACTGATCCATGCTCTTCTTATCGACGTTCGGCGAGCGGTTCACAGTGTAACGCTCGACGCGTGTAGGCAGCGGGATAGGCCCGACCACCTGCGCACCCGTGCCCCTGGCCGTGTCGATGATTCCACCGACAGCCTGGTCGAGCATACGGTAATCGTATGCCTGGAGCCGGATACGGACTCTCTGCTGTTGCATCTCTACTCTCTTTCCTTGCTTCTTTTACTTCTTCTTTCCTGTGCTTTCACGCTCCTGGCATTCGCCGGGCGGCCCTAAGGCCGTTGCCTGCGTGGGCGCCGTCTTCGGCCCATTGCCTGGTTTTGTGTCCGCCCAGTCCAGCTGCTTCTGCGATGTATTCCACTTCGTGCGGCGTAGAAACGCGAAACGCCCGCCGCGCCTTCAGTCCGGCGCAAGCGAGCGTTCATGCCCGTTTTGCCGGACGCATTCCGTGCCTTTTCCAAGGCCTGCGGAACCGTATCCAACATCACATCCGCAACTGACAAAGACCAACTCTCGTCTTAAAAAGGCCTATGCCTCCAAAGACAATTAGCGTTATTCTACCAAATTTCACGCCTGTTTGCAAGGAGAGATTTCAAAAATCTCAAAATTTCCACTCAACGCGGTCTTTAGGCCGTTTTTGCGCGGGGAAACGGCATATTTCGCGGCCTTCGGAGACGAGCGAGGCCTCTCCTAGGGCCACATCGATCGCCCCTTCCTTGAGGGAAAGCGCGTTTGCTGCAAGAAGACACTTCTCAAAACCGTCGCCTCGGCCGAAATTCCAGACCTCGTCGGGTGTGGCGGAACGGCTTGAGCCGTCATAGATCGATTCGTTCGGCAGCGCCGCGATCTCTTCAAGCGTAGCCCCCTTCGATACGGGACATCTTTCAAGAGAGGCCTTTACAAAGGGGAAGGCGTCGATTTCGCCGAGTTCGTGCCCGGCATACGGGGCGAGCGCGGCGGAGATGTTCGTTTTCCTCAGGGCCCTAAGCCTGTCGGCGACCTCCCTGTACTCCATTTCAGGCGTTATCCCAAGGGGCTCGTCGCCATTGACGAATTCTACCCTTCCCGGATCCGGGAGCCTGGGCTCGACGATACGCCTGTCGGGGGCGTCATCCGGGGGCACGAGGAACGAGCGGAGCTTTGACGAGAAGCCGTCGTAGATCTTCGGGTCTATCGTCGCCTTGGGGTAGAGGAGATGTATGTAGCCGCTCGAATGCGACACTATGGTGACGCGCTCGTGCTCCAGGGCCCTTCTCGCCTGCTGTGATATGACAGTACCGTTGGCCCACATCGCCTTTGTGACGAGCCGCCTGTTGTTTGTAAGTATCCCCGTATCGACATCGATGAAATTCTGGCTATGAAGGGGCGTAGCCATAAGATATATGGATTCAAGCGGAAAACCGCATACGACAAACGCGGCTGCGGCATAGAGCCCTGCGAGGCTCACGCATTCCCCCGCCCCGACGAGATGCCCGGACTTGTATCTGAAGGCATCCATCGCCTCGACCGTTTCCGTCTTCCAGTAGGGGATCGTATCGGAAGTGTATTTATCGAGGCCGAAATGGCGCCTTATATCTATATCGTAGTAGTAGACGTCGCCCTGGTAGCCGAAAAGAGCGTTCGATTTCGCTATGTCATCCGCAGAGAGGAAAGGCGAAAACCTCTCAAGCTCGCGCTTCTGGGTGGTAAGCCCCCAGGTGTCGAGATCGAGATTGAACGTATAGTTGTCCATTATGTGCTGCCTGAGGCGCTGGAGCCTTTTCTTGGGACGCATCTCGCGGATGCCCTTGAACCATTCAAGCTCCCTCCACGCCCAGATGCGCGGAGAAAGGATGTTCGCAAGGACAAGCGAGTACATCAGCTCCGGGAATATGAATATCTCCATATCCGAAAGCGTCACGGCTGACGACTTCGATTCTATCGATATATCAACCAAATTCTCTCCTTTTTCTACCTATTCACCATTCACTATAACCCATTACCTGAAAAAAAGGCGCCAGGGGGGACCTGGCGCCTTGTGGGGTATGTAAAGGAAAAAAAGCCGGCGGCGCCCTACTCTCGCACGGGCGAGTCCCGCACTACCCTCGGCGCAGGGGGTCCTCACTTCCGTGTTCGGGATGGGAACGGGTATTGCCGCCTCTCTATGGCCACCGGCAGAAAACTGCCTGCATTGGAGCTGGAGGGAACCACAGCGCGCGGGAGGGCTACTAAAGCCCGTTTCCGCACTCTGAATGAAGTTGGAAAATATAAGCTAAGCCTCACGCAGGATTAGTGCGGGTCAGCTCAACGCATTGCTGCGCTTGCACCGCCCGTCTATCGAGGTCGTGGTCTACGACCCTGCTTGAGGGACTTGCGTCCGGGAGATCTTGTCTTGGGGGAGGCT
>JAZTWW010000006.1:0-29041 GCA_045636065.1 Kiritimatiellia bacterium
TAAAAGTGCCGGCGGGCGAACTCATGCCCCGATCCGGACTTCATATACTTCTCGAAAGCATGCGCTTTATCGAGCATAGAAAATCCTTCGTTCGCTACTGCTGGCCCGCCCTCTCTTCGAGGATGGCGTGCCATCCGTAGCAGGGTTGCTGCGCAAATCGCGAAGGATGGTCGAGCACTTTGCTCTTAAAGCGTAAGTTTCTCCTTTTCTGTTTTCGTGCAAAGCGACAGCGCTTTGCATGAAATGCTAAAATTCTCTTTAGCATATCGTGCAAAGTCCGTCACTTTGCATGAAAAGCGTAAAAGCACGTTTTCACTACAAGCTGTGGCGTATGTTGTCATGGATGTCATGTGACCCTGTCATTTCAAAACCAGAATGTCCTTCTGTTTGCAAAATCGGCAGCAAAATCGGAATCAAAGGAGCTCTGCGGTTCGACATTCTCCCAGTCCTTGACGGACGCAGCCATTTCTGCAAGGGTCCGCCTGTGCGCATGGACGTCATTGTAGTACCTTGAATTCCCCATCCCCATCAGATAGTAGATAGCGCCACGCATGAAGATGCATGCGGCAAGAGGATCCCCTGCCTTGAACAGTTTCTTTGCTAGGGGAATCATACCCGTGCAAAAGCGAACATCGTATATCGCCATGTACCGTTCAACTGCGTAGGAATGAAGCACCTTCAGTTCCCCCGCCGCAAAAAGCACTTCACAGAACGGAACGTCAAATCCCTGTCTGTTCAAGGCCGACTCTATCAACGCAGACACGAACTGCTCGCGTTCGTCTTGGTTTAAGAGCGGTTTAAGCCTCTTGAATTCATCTGTGGTTGGCCGACCACGAGCCATCTTCAACGCCGTTTTCAACAGCAGTCCACGATCTCCGCTGCGCTCAAAGACTTGAAGCATCAGCTCGTTAACATACCTTGGGTTGTTTTCATTGTTCTCGCGAGCCAACCGCATGGCATCATCGTAACGGCCAAGATTGAGAAGGAGATTGAAGCGCTTACGCCAAACCTGCCAGGTTGAGGCCCCTGCAGTCTTTGCGAGCTCATCAAATCCATTTTCGTCCTTAAGCTGCGCCAACCAGCCAAGGCAACCGACGACAATCCTTTCGCGGCGATACTTTCCGTCAAATTTCAAATCGTTAAGCACGTAGTCAATCAATTCCCTTAACACCGGGCCTGGTATCGGCAAGGCCGCTTCAGGAAAGAACAGCCCGTCGGCAAGGCCATCCGCGTCTTCGGGCAACACCTTCTTCAAGATTGCCTTGAGACAGGATTTGTCTGAACTCTGGCAAATCTGCCTCCACACCTCAAAGCAACGGCTTCCCTCCCAAAGAACACTCTGCAATGAACCGCTCGAATCGTCGACTACTCGCAGGAGCTTCAATGCGCGACGAACGATTTTCAGGAACAGCTCGACGCGAACTGCGTCGTCTTCGACCTTGAGCAGCCTTTTGGCGGCGCGATCAAGCCATCCGGCATGTTCCCCTGCGTAAGCATAGCTCCGCCGCTTTACCGTCATGCGTATGTCGGATTCAATCTCTGCGAGAATCGTCTCTTGTGTTTTCATGGCATCTTCATTTCTACAGTAATTTTCTAGACAAGAATAGCCGAAGGGTTCAACAGAAAATCAACAAGGCCTACGATTACATATCCTTTCTCATCTATCCGTGGCGGCATTTTGCCCTTGACGATTATGATCTTTCGGAACGAATCGCTGAGTTTCATGAATGGACGCTTTTCCTGTGCCGTCTTGTCTGGATCGTCGATGCTCAGCGCCGACTGCACATAATACCGCTCCCTGCCCCTGTTCGCCATAAAGTCGATTTCAAGCTGTTTGCGGATGCCATTCCCCGCCTTGTTCTTCTCAAAGGATTCGACCACACCGACATCAACGTCAAATCCCTGTACCTTGAGCTCGTTGAAGATGATGTTCTCCATCAAATGCGTTTCCTCTATCTGACGAAAATCAAGCCGCGCATTTCTCAGCCCTGGGTCTGCAAAATAATACTTCATCTGGGCGGAAATGTACTTGCGCCCCTTGATGTCGTACCGCTTCGCTTGCTCTATTAGATAGGAGTTCCTCAATTTGGCAATATACGATGCTATGGTCTTTGACTTCAGGATCTCGCGCCGGACGGTCTTGAATGTGTTTTCAAGGTTTAGCGGATTCGTCAGAGAGCCGATATTTGATGCTAGTACATCAACGACATCGGCAAGATGTTCTGGCTTGCGAATCTTACCGCGCTCAACAACATCCTTGAGATACGTCTCCTCAAAGAGATTCTTCAGATAACGGCTTTTTGCTTCGTGGCCGTTCGCCAGCACGGCGAGAGGAAGACCGCCATAAACGACATACTCGTCCCATCCGTCTCTCGCATCGCCAGGGAAAACTTGCATGAATTCCGAAAAGGTGAATGGCGTTAGGCGAACCTCGTCGCCACGTCCACGGAACTCCGTACGAATGTCGCTTGAAAGCATCTTTGAGTTGGAGCCCGTGACATAGACATCCACATTCTCTTTCCGCATGAGGGAATTGATCACTGAGTAGAAAGTGATCTCGTCCTTTTCCATAAGTTCCGGATCGCGCACCTTGACCCGCTTGACGAACTGCACTTCGTCAATAAAGACATAGTAGTCGCCATGGTCTTTGATCTGACGCTTCAGATACTTTTCAAGCTTCAATGGATTATGGTATTTGTAGTTGTCCGGCTCGTCCAAGGCAACCTCAATGATGTGGTCTCGGCCGACCCCATCCGCGAGAAGGTAGTCTCTGTAAAGAACCCCAAGGAGATACGACTTGCCGCATCTCCTAAGACCGGTGATTACCTTGACCATGCCGTTTCTCCGGCGGGCAATCAACCTCTTCAAGAACATGTCGCGCTTTACTTGCATATTGCTCCTTCATAGGGACACAAACTGCGCTTGGGCGCAGAATTTTTTCCTTGAACGCTGCATATTGTATCATAGAGCGGCTGCCGAGTCAACCGCGAACGAAAAATATTTGCGCCCTTGCGCACTGATTTCCCCTTGAACCCGCTTTTAAATAAACTATAAACTACACTTGTGCCAAGAGAAAGGACACTTGAATGACTAGACGCTACGCTAAAGAAATACACCGGCAAGCGGTAAGCCGGTATTTCAAATGCAAACAAACCGCAGCCCAGATCAGCCGCGTGATGAACATCCCGCATCAAACGGTTGGCGCATGGATTACTGCGGCGAAATCCGGAATTTCCGATGTTCGTTGGACACCACGCAGGATACGTGACATGTGCGCAAAGGTCAAACGGCTTGAAAGCATAATCTCCGTTCTCAAGTCAGTCGAATGTACGGTCAGTTCGCCGCAGAAAGAAAGGCTTCGCGAGATGGAGCGTCTGCATGGACAGTTCAGCAGCCGTGTGCTTTGCGATGCGCTTGAAGTCCCGCGCGGCACGTACCTCAACCATATCAAGCGCAACAAAAAAGACGCTGATTCACACCATGAGCGTCGCGAGATGCTGAAGAAGCGGATTTCGTCGATTCATGATGCCGCCCGCCAGATCTACGGAGCTGCAAAGATTGCGGCTAAACTGAAGGAAGAAGACATCCGAGTGTCAAAGGAAATGGTACACGAGCTCATGCAGGAGATGGGACTCTACGGCATCCGGACGAGAGCAAAGGCAATGTACAGGGACCTGCGCAAACACATGGAGAACCGCGTGCTGCGCAACTTCAATCCTGACGCGCCAAACAAGATATGGGTCAGCGATGTCACAGAGTTCAACTACAAGAACGTAACAATATACATTTGTGCAGTCATGGACTTGTTCTCCCGAAAGATTATCGGGTGCAAGTTCTCGCACTCGAACAATACACATCTTCTCAAGATGACGTTCCGACGGGCATACGACTCAAGACATCTAGGAGAGGGACTGATCTTCCATTCAGACCGAGGCGGAAACTACCGTTCTCGGACAATGCAACTTATGCTCAAGTCTCTTTGCATAGAACAGTCCTTCTCGAAGTCCCACACGCCATACGACAATTCGGTATCCGAGGCATTCTTCAAGTCGCTCAAGACAGAAGAACTTTACAGAAGCATCTACCGGTCCGAAGCCGAACTTAAGGCCTGCATCTCAAGATACATCGAATTCTTCAACAACGAGCGACCGCACAAAACACTGAACTACCTTACGCCAGCGAAGAAGGAGGAGATCTATTTCTCCAAACATCAGATGCAAACGACTTGACCTATCAAGAACTGGGTGGTCCCAAAGAGTCTGCCTTTGCGGGATTTCTTCGAATTTTCGGCGATTCTGACTTTGGCCGCAAGCTGACGCACTTCAGGGAAGGCCTGCAAAACAAGGAGAAAAACGACCCCTCAAGAATTGAGGGGTTCAGATTCCACTACCCATTCAGATGGTCGGGGCTAAGAGATCTGAACCGTAACATTCTGCCTACTGGTAAAACATCGCAAACTACCTCGACTTTTGATTTTGCATAAAGAATTTATCATATTTCGGCTTTGGCGTCAATACGCAAAATTTGCGTAATATGACATTCCGCGGTGACTTGCTGTTTGCTTAGCTGGATCATCTCAAGCGGTCGTGAACGTCAACCTGCCTGAAGTAGATGTGTCCGTTGGCCTCAAAAAGGATTCCGACCGTGTCGGCATCTACCATGGTCATCGAGTTGTAGCCCTTTGCGCCAGTGGGGCCCTCCCACACATCCACACAGTCGGCTGCGTTCCACTCGATCGATTCCCCGGCATCGACGCCGAAGTACATCTTGAGGTCGTGCCTGGCCTGCGAGATGTTCGTTTCCGGACCACCCGTGGTGCAGAACGCCATGGCGTAGACACCCTTGCCGTCGGACGCGCGCTGCCCAAGCTTGAGGAGCGACCCCTGGACGGACGAGGACGGAGTGAATTCGCCGAGATATGTCCAGTTCTCGAAATCGTCCGTGCGCAAGAGGTGGCGTCCGTTCATTCCATGCCCGCCGCCCTTCTTGGCGATCATGTACCAGCTGCCGTCGTCCATCTCCGCTATGCAGTTCTCCTGCGAGTTGTAGCCGTTTGGTGCAAGGCCCGTCACTTCCCACGTCTCGCCGTGGTCGTCGGAATACGCCGCGAACACGCGCGTTCCGTCCGGGCCGAAGTATTGCATCGGGAACACCAGGCGGCCCGCATTGCGCACCTTCGTCTGTATCCCGTGCCCGGGGCCGGCGAGGATTCCGTTGTTGCCTGTGAACGAGGTGTCAACGCCCTTGGCGGCAAGCTTTGCCAAAAGCTCGTCGCGAACCAACCGGCGATTGCCGAACCTGGCGGACGCTCCTTCGCCGCGCGTGTATAGCGCCGTGTCCCAGGAACCGAGCAGGTCGCCGGAATCGCGCGCGGAAAGCCCGCCTCCCGTTATGCCCATGGCGAAGAACATTCGGGTGGTTTCGTCGAAGAGCGTACAGACGTCTCCGATGTCGTAATCCCCGTCCGGGTGCCCGGTCTGGTTGTTGACGGTTCCCGAGATGTAGTCATAGCAGTTGGGGACGTCTATCATGACCTGCGATTCTCCCCAAGTGCGGCCACCGTCGGACGACACATTGCCGGCGATGTCGATCGGCGAATACGACCCAGTCGACTGCTCAACGCCCAGGTCGTCAGCGTATGGGCGCATATCGTAGAGCGCCACGACAGTGTCGCCGCCGCGGCAGAGCGACGGGATGCGGAACTGTTCGCCGCTCTTCTTGTAGTTTACCGTGAAGTCCTTGCTTGGCAGATTCGCGATCATCATGTTCTCGTAGCCTGCCGTATCCGGCGTGCCGCTCTCTATAGCAGACTTGAAAAACCTGTATCCGCGTTCGATGGCGTCTCCCACCGGCAACACGTCCGAGTCGGACGCAGGCGCGCCTGGGAATGCCGCTACCCTGGCCCAGCAGTCCTTGAGCGTGGCGGAGCCGAACACGGTCAGCGATCCCTTGACCAGACTTTCGGAGAGGCGGGATGTGAGGTTGCCCGCAAAAGGATCCATACCGGTAAGCGCAAAATCCAGCGACTTGTCCGATGTGATCGGGGCTCCAAGGGCATACAGCGTCTCGACAGATTCAGCGGCCGGAAGGACGACTCCGTTGACCGTCACACTCGGAAGCGTCGTGGATGTCGCGCCGCCAGCAAGCGAGGCGAGCATTGCCTTCATGCCGGTGCCGAGCGCCGCGGCAGAACCCGTCATGCCGTATGTAGAAAACACCCTTTCGCAGTCCGCGCTCGCCGCCGGGAAATACCAGTCCACGGCGTAAAGCTTCATCCCTGAACACACCTGGGTCGCATCTACCGCCGCGCCGACCATAAAACGGCTTTGTATCGTATATTGGTCGCCGCTCCAGTAGATGTTCGGCGCATCAACTATCAGAACACCGTCCTGGTAGACCTTGACGCCGGTGCTTCTGGCGGTGATCGCCACAGTATAGACATGGGGCTTTGTCACGTCCTGCGGCGCGTAAGAGACGGTTTTTGCGTGCGACGTGGTGCCGTCGTAGGTGATGTCAAAACGGTCCGTCTTGGCGTTGTACACGAGCTGGACCGGATGCGAGCCCTCCTTCCAGCCGCAAATCGCCCCGCTCTCGCCCTTCTCAAGCTCCGCAACGATCTCCAGCGTAAGCCGCATCGCCGTTGCGCTGCCAATCGAATAGGATAGCGGCACGGCATCGTCTTCGGCGAACACATACACGCCATCCGCGTACGAACTCGACACATGGTGTCTTAGAGAAGAACCGCCGAAGAAAAGCCCGTTGTCCTTCGTGGGATCCTGATAGAGGCGCACATAGTCTATCTCCATCTTCAGCGGATAGCCCGCTCCGTCCGCCGGAGGCTCCTCGCTCATCGAGCCAAGCGCATAGTTGAAGATGAAGTAGAAGTGATTGTCACGGAACGGATACTTGCCGCTGTCGGGGTTCTTCAGCTCCGACTGTTGCCTGGTAAGGACCGTATGTCCGTCGTAGCCGATGGTGATGGACGTTTCATCAACGTCGAGCGTGTAGACATGCCACTTTGCATCATCTATGGACGGAACATTGAGGGATGCATCTTCGTACTGCTTTCCGTACGTCTTGTACTTTGCCCCTTCCCAGGAATCGCCGTAGTGCAGCGTGGAATTGACCTTCCCGCTGTACTGGGCTTTCGTGGCGTATTCCTGCAGGTCGATTTCGCCGACCATGGGCCAGCTGTCCTGCGTAAGTGCGCGATGGTGGTTCTCAGGCACGTTGAGGTCGCCATACGAATCGACGCTGGAAAGGTCCTGACCGACCAGCCAGAGCGCCGGCCATGCGCCGGTCGCAACGCTGTAGCGCGCACGCACTTCCGCGTGTCCATACCTGAAAGCAAGTTTGCCCCAGCTGTCGATTGCCGCGGACTTGTAGCCCTGTGTCGCGGTGTTCTTCCTCCAGTCGGAGCTGGAGGAATCGTAGAACGGATTCTGCGTGCCGGGCGCGTAGCTGACCGTGATGTTCAGCGCGCCGTTCGAGACGGAAAGGACCGACTGGTCGTCCAAATACATCTGCCGCGCATTGACGTTGCGCACAAGTCCGTGCTCCGGCGTCCAGAAGCGGCTATCGAGCTCGTCACCGTTGAACTCCTCGGCAAACACCAGCTGCATTCCGCTGATCTCAGGCTGTGCGTCGGGATCCTCCTTCGCCCATATCTCGATGGATACGACGTCGTAGGCAGACTCATTCACCGAGTCGAAGTTGAATGTGTAAATGTAGTCAGATGTTGTCGCGGCTGTTGTGGCGTTTCCACCCGCGTAGGCGCAATGGTTGGCGAAATTGCCAATGCCGACTTCATTGTACTCGCTGCCGTTGTCCGAATTGTTCCCCCAGCGGCTGAAGGCAAACAGCGTCTCCGCCGCGCACTTGTCCGCGCCGGGGTTGTCGAACACGCGGTGAAGCTGCATGATGCCGTAAATGCCGCCGTCGTTGGGGGTGTCGTTGCTTCCGTAGCGTCCGCCCATAATCTCGGCAGGTCCGCCCGCCTGGTCCGCAGAGCCAGCGCCGCCCCTCGTGAACTGCATCCAGCCCGAGACGCCGTCTTCGTCCGGCGCTATGCAACTGATGCCGGCGTGGTTGGAATAGACATGGAGATTGCGGACCTCGCCCCACTTTGTGTAGCCGGTCGGGACGCCCATGTTCGCTATGGCGCCGTTTGCGTCGAAGGAATCCATGTCCGCCCAGACGAAGCGCACGTTGCCCGACTTCTTCCCCTTGAGCTCGACGTAATATGCGACCTTGCCATAGCCGGTCTTCAGCGCGGCAAGGCTGTTCTTGTATGTGTAGGGAACGGCGCTGTCCTTGGCGTAACATGCCTTCTGGACAGGCTCGAGCGTATATATGTGCGTAAAGCCCTCGCGGTATTCGGACGGGATGTTGGCGGCAGCCCCGAGCTTGGTGTTGGGCGTGAAGACGCCGGCCTGAGGGGCTGCGAGAGCCGTCTCGACGGCTGCGAGCCATGCATCGGACGTCTTGTCGTGTCCGACCCAGTTCGGGTGCAGGTCGCTCGAGTTGCAATAGTATCCCGTGTACGCCCCATCCTCGTTCCTGGGGCAGGCCGAGTTCAGGTCGCAGAAGAACACGCGGTTTGCCGGGAACGCGCCAAGCTCGCCCGCTCCCTTGGCGATCTGCGCCTGTATGAGCGCGTTGTACTCGGGAACCTGGACGGAATCTCCGCTGCGGTTGAGGATGGATGCGCAGACGACCTTCACGTTCGGCCTCGCGTCGAGGATGCGCCACACGACATTCGTAAACGCGTCGAACATGTATGTGCGGTCCGTGCCGTAGTCGTTCGTTCCAATCTTGAGCGTGACGATGTCGGGATTGCCGGAGCACTCAAGAATCGTATCAACAGACTCGCGCAGTCCGGCGCGCGAAGAGTTGGACCGGAGGCGCTGTCCGGAGATGCCGGAGTGCCAACGGTATTCGTCCGGAGCGGTGACGCCGGCGGAATCGGTTCCGAGACGCGTGTCGAACGCACACTCGCGTATGCCGAGCGAAACCGGTTTCCAGCCGCGCGCGGCGAGCTTCTGCATCAGCGGAATGCGGTAGTTGGGATTCGCTTCCCACTCGCCGTTCTTGGCCGATCCGTCCGTGATGGAGTCTCCCAGGGGCATGATCTTGACTTCGACGGCGTTCGCGTCGTAGCCGCCCCACTTGAGGACGAGCTGACGGTTAGTGCCGTCAGGGGCGACAACCTCCTCGACGGAGTCGATGGCGCCTCCGAGGCTGTCCGCATCGACGAGCCCGGCAAGGGTGGCGCTTGCAATCGTTCCGCCGGCGTATGTCATGAGTACGACCTTGCCGCAGGAAACGTTCTCGTAGCCATAAAGGGAGAGCTTTGCGCCGGATTCGAACTCCGGAACGTCGTCAAGGCGTATCGGGGTTCTCGTGGGGTCGTAGACAAGGCGGCCGTTCGCACCGAGCCGTAGCGTGCCGAGGACGCCGCCGGCGCCTTCAAACCTGTACGCAGTATCGATCTGCGCCGACGGGAGCGTCGTGCGGTTGTAGACGGTTGTGACTTGCGGGGGAACCTCTCCCGGAACATACCATATCTCGAGCTTCTTGATCTCGTACGCGTCCACGGCGAAGTCCGTGAATTCTGTCTGCGAGACGAAATCCGTCCAGTCCAGCGTGGGGGTTGCGCTGTTGGAGGAAGTGTCGGCTTGATGGCTGGAGAACGAGCCGATGCCAATGTCGCTCGGACCGTCCGCCTTGTTGAAGTTGTTGTAGGCGAAAACCATCTCGCCGGCGATCTTGCTGTAGTTGTCAGTCGCCGACCCCGCCTGGTAACCTTCGTTGACGCGGGCGATCTGCATGCATCCCTTGAGCGTCGATGACCCGAGAGTATCGTTCCATCCAGTCTTCCCGCCGTTGAAGTCCGCAATGAACCCAGTCTGGTCGGTCCCCGTCCAATCGTATGGCGAGAACTCTACGACGCCCTTCTGCGTCGTGTCCACAACGCCCTCGGTCACGGCCGTGGATGTAACCGTCGGACGGTTGGAGTAGACCTGGAGGTTCGAGACGTTCGCCTTTATATTGCCGACGGCGACGGTTGGCACGCCGATCCTGCTCAGCATACCTCCAAACGCGTCCGCGTCCATGGAAGCCCAGACGAACTGGGCTGGACGGTTCGGACGCTTGAGCTCCATGTAGTAGCCCACGCGGCTGACGCCAGACATGGCAACATCCTCCTGGACGAGTCCGGTTGCGGCGGTCGGGCCGTTTCCGGCGTACTTGTCGCCGAGGGAAATGCCGGTCTTGTACGACTCTCCGTTTCCAATGTCGATAGTCTGGTACTTTACGAAGCCCGCTCTGAACGCCGCGGGAACGTTCTCCTCGGCGCCCGAACCCTGAATGTCGATCACTGTTCCGCAGTCGGCGCAGTCATAGCCGGACGCGAGCGCAACGCCGTTGCCGTCCTCGCCAGACACGTTGGAGAGCGTCGCGGTGGCAGGTCCGGACGCAAGCGTAGCACCGCCGATAGTGAAGACGAGGGAACGTCCGTCAACCGTCGGACCGGAAAACACGTGCTGCGCGCCGTCCGCGTCGCGGATCGTCAACGTGGCCGTAGCGGACGCGCCGAGCTTCTTGCTGAAGAGCACCCTGACCGTGCCAACGGACGCGTTGTCGATCGCGACAGGCAGCGCGGTGGACGCGGCCAGCTCATCGATGTAGCTCCAGATTCGCGAATTGAAGCCGCTAGCGGCCTTCATCGCACCCATCTCGTTCGGATGGAGATTGTCGGACTTGAAGTCGCTTGCGACGAACGTGCCGCCAAAGCCGAGTTCGTTGACGTCAATCAGCTCCACGTTGGGCAGGTCGAACGGAGACTCCTTGTCGGCGGCCTTCTGGCGCATCAGCTTGTTGTAGCCCGTGATGTACCCGCGGTTTCCGCCGGCCGGGAAGAGCGTGGAGAGGAAGAACCTGGTGTTCGGGCGCTGCATCGCGTATTTGCGGACCATTCTTTCGCAAGTCGCGAAGACCCAGCGGTACTGATCCACGACTTCAGTCGTGTTCTGCCCAGTGAAGGAAAGGTCGTTCACGCCAATCATTGCCGTTATGATGTCCGGGAAGCCGGCCACCTCCAGCGTATTCTCGACGTTCAGCCCGGCCGCGCCGTGGGAGCCGTTGTTGTCATGAGTGATGATGCCGCCATACTGCGCGGAATGACGAGCCCACTTGCATGTCGCCGCGTCTTCGACAGTGCCCATGTGGCCAGTCCTGAACCCGACGGAGCGAACGCCCTGGCCGCCGGCCTCCAGCTGACGCCACATCTGATACCTGTATCCGCCGCGCGTGTTGATGTCGCCCTGATCCTCGTGCCCCATGTACTGCTCGCCTTCGGTTATGGAGTCGCCGATAGGCAGCCAGATAAGGTCGTCAGCAAGCGTATTGTACGCCACGGGGACATTCTGCTCGGGGCTTGCAGCCATGCGGACGACATCTCCGTCCGTGAAGTCGCCTGTGAAAATCGCGAGGTCGTCGATCAACCACGGCGAGCCCATGAGGTAGGTGCGCGGATCTGCGCCCTCGGCCCGCTTTGCGCGGCGTCCTCCGACGAGCACTTCCGTGAGCTGGCCAGCGCCGAAGTCGTTCAACGCGCCCGATTTGCCGTAGGTCGGAATATCGACGGTCCGCTTGTTGCCGCCATCAAGATAGATGTTTACGGTGCCATTCGAATTCCTGGGCACGACAACGGCAATGTGGTGCCAGGCCGAAGGAGCGAAGGAGTATGCCGGCTCCAAGGCGCCGAGGCCACCGCCCTGTCCCGTGGAATCAAGATTCGCGTCATAGAGCTGCACGACTCCGGATCCGGCACTCTCGAACCCGTAGTTGCCATTTCCGATACGAAAGCCCATGAAGTCCGACCAAGACTCCGCTCCGTCATCCTTGAACCAGAAGGTAATCGCATAGCCTGTGTTGGTTGTCGCAAGAGGCGCGGCGTCGGTGGCGATGATGGCCGGGCATCCGCCCGTCGTCTTAAAGGAACTCGCACCAACCTTGGCATCCGTCGAGTACACAGGATCGCCGGCGATCCACATAGTAGGAACGACGGTTCCCGTCGATTCGTTGGCAGTACTACCCTCAAACGCCAAACGGTACACCATCTCCGATCCGGCACCGCCGGAAGAAGCGCGAAGCCTGTCTTGCGCCATAGCAGGAGTTATTCCCGCAAGCACTGCGAATGCCAACGAAACGCCAAAACGCTTCGCCGACGACGTTGACAAGGCTTTCGCCCTGCCGTGAGAACCTGTATTCATTGCTCTTATTCCCCTTTATGACTGCGTTTTCATGTTCTTCGTTGCGCATATTATACAATTTATACAATATAATCTCCGCAAAAGTCAATACCCAAAAGCAGATTTCTACATTTTTCCAAGCCGCCGAACCGGCTTATCCTACATTTTTCCAACCATCAAAACCCGACTTTTGTAGTCTGATGTGGAATAATGCCGTCACACCCCCTCTTCGAGGATGGTCGGGGCGAGAGGATTTGAACCTCCGACATTCTGCTCCCAAAGCAGACGCACTACCAGGCTGTGCAACGCCCCGCTGACGGCGGAATCCGCCGATGCCTGAGACCTTCCGGCCTCAGGCAAGCGACTGCGCCATTGCGCTCGCCGCTGCGGCCTCTTCGGCCTTTTTCTTCTCTGCGGCATAATCCGCGATTGCACGCGTGATAGTGCCGGTCATGTCGTTCTTCGTCGCTTCCGCCGTGACGCGGACCGCATGGAAGATGCCCTTGTGGCTCGAGGAGCCGTGTGTGATGAACACCGTGCCGGGGACGCCGAGAAGAGGTGCGCCGCCGTACGCTTCGGGATCCATCTGCCTCTTGAGGCTTTTGAACGCAGGCTTTAGAAGCAGCGCGAGGAACTTGCGCCAGGTGCTGGCGGTAAGCTCCTTCTTGAGCCACTGCCCGATCGCCTGCGCAACGCTTTCGACGCTTTTGAGGACGATGTTGCCGACGAACGCATCGCATACCGCGACATCGAATTCGCCCGTGCAGACGTCGTGCCCCTCCATGTTGCCCTTGAAGTTGATGCCCTTGGTTCGCTTCAGGAGCGGGAACGTCTCGTGGACGAGCTCGTTGCCCTTGCAGTCCTCCGTGCCGATGGACATGAGGCCCACGACAGGATCGCCCTGCGCAAAGACGGCCCTGGAATAGGCGCTGCCCATGATCGCGAACTGGACCAGCCATTCTGGATGGCAGTCCACATTCGCGCCGCTGTCGAGAAGGACCATGGGCTTGCCCGGGATGCGCGTCGGGATGAGCATCGCTATGGCCGGGCGGGCGACACCCTTTATGCGCCCGAGCGTGAACATGGCACTTGCAGCGACGGCACCGGAGTTGCCGGCGCTCACCATCGCATCCGCCACGCCCTCCTTCACCAGGCGCATGCAAACGTTGATCGAACAGTCCTTCTTGACGCGCACGCTCTTTGCGGGCTCGTCATCCATCTCCAGGACCTCGGATGCCGGAACGACCTCAAGCTTGTCGGCCGCGCGTACCTTCACGAGATTCTGCGCAAGCTCCTTGTCGAGCGCGGCGAACTCCTCCTCGATGCGCTCAGGCTGCCCGACGAGCAGAACCTTCACGTCATGAAGATGCGCCGCCGCCTCGACGGCGCCGATCACGATCTCGCGGGGGGCGTGGTCGCCACCCATAGCATCCAAGGCAACCCTGGTCATGGCAAGGCCCTGAAGAATGTTACTTGGCCTCTACCGCCAGGACCTTGCGGCCGTTGTACGTACCGCACTGGGGGCAGACGCGGTGGGGCTGCCTCATGCCACCGCATACGGGGCATGCCTGCACCTCGGCCAGAATGGCCTTGGAGTTCTGGGCCACACGCTGACGCTTGCGCATCTTCGACACTTTATGCTTCGGTACTGCCATAGCACACTTCTCTTTCTTCTTGTTCCCTGTCCGGTTCCATCCTTAAGCCAGCTTGATCGCGTCGAGCGCGCTCCAAGCGCCGCCAAACGGCTCAGCCTTGCAGTTGCAGGGCCCCTCGTTGAGGTTCTTCCCGCACTTCTGGCACACGCCGAGGCAGTCCCGCCTGCACACCGGGTATGCAGGCAAGGTGAGTATTATACTCTGTCTGAGCTCATCTGTCAAATCAACAAATTCGGTTTTTTCACCGACATCCACGCTGTACGTGAAATCAGGCACCTTGACGGTGAAGTCGAAGTCGCATCCGCAGCGGCAGCAGACGGCGTCGAAATCCTGCTCCAGGCTGCCGCGGACGAGAAGCTCCGTCGAGAAGAGCTGCACGTAAAGGCTGTATCTGAGGCCTGCAAACGGGCGCACGAGCTCCTCGTCGTCCATCTCCAGGACGGAGCAGTCGAGTTCACCCTCGAAGCTCTCCCCTTCCGGGGCCAGCCTCGCGACATCTATGATCAGCTTCTCTTCCATGCCTCTAGATGTTTTGCCACCGCAGGCGTCACGAATCCGCGCGTGTCGCCGCCAAAGCGGGCGATCTCCCTCACCGTCGAAGCCGTCACGTATGCGAGCTGCTCGCTCGGCATCATGAACAGGGTCTCGATCTCGGGGGCCATGCGGCGGTTGGTGAGCGCCATCTGGAACTCGTACTCGAAATCGCTGTACACCCTGACGCCGCGGATGACCGTCCTTATGCCCCTTGCGCGGCAGAAGTCCACGAGAAGCCCGTCGAGCATCTCCACCGACACGTTCGAAAGCCCCTCGCGCTCCACGTCCTCGCAGATCATGGAAATGCGCGCTGCGGCATCGAACATGGCACCGGCCTTGCTGGAGCCGGCCGCCACCGCGACTATGAGACGGTCATAGAGCGCCGAGGCCCTTCGAATGAGATCGAAGTGCCCAAGCGTCATGGGATCGAACGTCCCCGGATATACTGCAACCCTTTCCACCATGGCTGGATATTATACCAGATTTCCCATTACTGCTCAAGCTTCTCGTCGAAGTCGCGGTCGGTCTCCTCGGGGAGAGGCTTCCCGATCACGGGGACGCTTCTGAGCAGATACTTGGTGTAGGCGGCCTTGGGGTTGTCGAGAACCTCGCTCACCGGCCCCGTCTCGACCACACGCCCCTTGTACATGACGACGACGCGCGTGGCGATGCGCCTGACGACGCCGATGTCATGCGTTATGAAGAGATACGAAAGGCCGCGCTTCCTCTGGAGATCCATCAAAAGCTCGAGTATCTTCGCCCTGACGACGACATCGAGCGCCGTGACGGCCTCGTCGCATATGAGAAGCTTGGGCTTGAGCGCAAGCGCGCGTGCAACGCATATCCTTTGGCGCTGGCCGCCGGAGAACTCGTGCGGGTAGCGGTCGAGGAAACCCTCCTCAAGATCGACCTCCTTGAGAAGCCCCGCCGCGAAAGACCTGAGGTTCTCGCGGTCCACAAGCCCATGCGCGAGCGCGCCCTCGGTGAGCGTCTCGAGGATCGTCATCCTGGGGTTGAGCGACGCCATCGGGTCCTGGAAGACGACCTGCACCGCGCGGCGGTAATCCTTGAGCTCCTGACCGGAGAGCTTGAGCACATCCTTGCCGTACACGCTGATCGTACCCTCGCGCGGCTTCTCGAGCCTGAGGATCGTCCTCGCCAGCGTGGACTTGCCGCATCCCGACTCGCCAACCACGCAGACCGTCTCACCCTCGCGGATGTCGAGATCGACTCCGTTCACGGCCTTGACCCAACCGGTCGTCCTGGCGAGGATGCCCGTCTTTATCGGATACCAGGTGCTGACATTGCGCACCTCAAGAAGAGGCGCACCCGCCCCTTGCTGAACTTCCTTCTTTTCCATCACTGTCCATCCTCGATAAGTCTAAGCTCCGCAAGGCTCGTCCATTCCCTGCCGCGCTGCTCGGAGAGCGCGACCAGCTTAAGGTAGCGGAATTTGACCGGTTGCGGGAAGAAGACAAGCTGCTCCTCCCTGCCGTCGTGGAGATAGGCGGAGCAGAGAGGCCTCCAGTTGACGCCATCGTCGCTCACCTCGAAACTGCAGTCCTTTATGCGGCCGTTGATGCCGCCGTCCTGGCGCGGAAGGAGCCCCACGCCGCGGACCTCCACCACCTTGTGGGCATCGACGACGAGCGAATGCGGGTGCTTGCCGAGCGTCACGCCGTACTGGGTGTGCCAGATGGTGGCGGGATCGCCGTCAACGGCGAACTCGGCCTCTCCGACGCCGGGTTCGCGGCTTGAGACGGATACGACCGAAAGGCCGCCATTCTCACGGACGTAGGTGTCCTCCGGGAACTCGAATCCCTCCGTCGAGCGAGCGACAAGCTCGCCGCCAGGGACGAACGCGAGATCGAGCCTGTAGGCCCTGTCGCTCCTGATGATGTCGCGGGCCATCGGCGCCGGGCCGCAGCTCGCGCCGCCGAGCCCACGCACCGCCGCATAGACGCCAATCTCGAGCTTGGAGGGATCGGGCAGCTCGCCGGGATGGACGCCCGCTATAAGCTCGTCCGGCGTATAGGGGTTTGCCGCGAACGAGAAGGGAGTACCGAGCGTGGAAACCGTAAGCCCAGAGTAGCTGAAGGCGCGGACGTTTTCGCGGTTGCCGCTATCTTCGTTGCGCGCATAGGGGAAGTAGAAGTCGCCCGCCTTCGTCTTCCAGAGCCTGAGGAACGCTCCGCTCTTGCGGTCCGGATAGTTCTCGTAGGGGCCGTTGCCGAAGTATTCGACGTTCGCCCCTTCCGTATACGGAGCCGTGTAGCGCCAGCCGATGCGGAGAAGCTCGATTATGCGTCCGCGCGGACGGATCTCGGTCTGCGCAGTGACAGCACCAGACGCAAGGAAGCGCCACCTGGTGACGGTGGTGAAATAGGTATTGCGCTCCGTCGTCTCGCCGAGGTCCTCGATGGTCGCCTCGCTCGCACCGTAGCCGACGAGCTTCTCGCGGCGGGCGCCCTTCCAGTCGACCGTCGCGGTGAACGCAAGCGCGCCGGCCTCGTCGACGACGGGCGTAAGCTCCACGCATTCGGGCTTGAGGTCCCTGAGACCTTCGGCCATCGCCGCCTCGGCCGTGGGAATCTCGTTCGAACTTGGCGCGCGGAAGGCGTCAAGGGCAATGGGCCCGGAGATGCGCTTTGCACCGTACCTGTCCGTCCAGGAAACGATGGAGCCGGCCTTCTTGGAGAAGACGATCGTCTCCTTGCCGTTCGAGAACCTCAATTCCCCGTCCTTGTCCTCCATCTTGGGCATCACGTCGCCGGCGGTGATCGCAACGGCGGCCGCCTCGCAGGGAAGGTCGATCTGGTCCTTCGCGACCGGAACTCCGCCCGGGGCGCCAGTGAAGAATTCCACCCCGACGCTCACCGTATTGCCGGGCTTGGCCGCCTCGTCAAGGGCCTCCTTGGGGATGTCGACCGTCATTGTGGACTGGGGCTTCAAGCCGTCGAGACGCCAGGTGCCCTGCTTGCCGGGCTTGCCGTTGACGTAGACGCACCAGCGGGCCGATCCGTTACCATCCACGAAGTAGTTCTTGTTCCTCAAAACGACCGTCTTCCCGTCATCGCCCATCTCGGCCGAGAAGTTCTGGAAGACGTGCGCCACCTCGAAATAGGCCGGCTTGAGCCTGCGGTCGGAGTTGATTACGCCGTTCATGACGAACTGCCCGTCGTTCGGGTAGTCGCCCCAGTCGCCGCCGAAGCCGATTATCATCTCGCCTGCGGAATTCCTCTTGTAGAGGCCCTGGTCCACGAAATCCCAGATCGTCGCGCCGAGGATCACATCGCTCGACTCGATGGCATCCTGATAGTCTTTGAGGTTGCCCATGGCGTTGATCATGCAGTGGGCGTACTCGGAGATGTAGAACGGCTTCTTCGCGGCCGAATCGGATGCCTTCCACTGGACCCACTCGACGCTCGGGTACTGGTTGGAGTCCATGTCGGCAAGACCGTTGTCGCGCTCGTAATGGGTGGGCCGCGTAAGATCGCGCGCCTTTATGGCGGCGGACGCAGCGGCAAAGTTCTCGCCCGGGCCGGCCTCGTTGCCGAAGCTCCAGATCACCACGGAGGGATGGTTCTTGTTCCTCTCCACCATCGACATGTTCCTGTCGACGGTCGCCGCGCGCCATTCGGGGCGGTGCGAAAGGCTGTGCTCGCCGTAGCCGTAGCCGTGCGACTCCACGTTCGCCTCGTCGACGAGGTAGATGCCGAAGAGGTCGCACATGAAATAGAAGATGTCGCTCTGCGGATAGTGGCTGTTCCTGACGGCGTTGCAGTTGGCGCGCTTAAGGAGCAGAATATCCTCAAGGTGGCGGTTGTACGGGACGTAGTGGCCGAAGTTGGGATCCGTCTCGTGGCGGTTCGCGCCCTTGAGCTTGATCTTCTGGCCGTTGAGATAGTACCTGCCGTTCTTGATCTCGCTCACCCTGAAGCCGGTGAGCGACGAGACGAACTCCTGATTCCTTCCGCCGGCGTCAAGGGAGATGGAGACGATGTAGCAGTTTGGCGTCTCGGCGCTCCAGAGCTTCGGGCTCTTGACCGTGAACGTCATGACGCACCTGCCGTCCGCCCCGGGGGCGACATCGACAGCGGCCTGGGCATGCGCATCCTTGACCTTCCTGCTTTCCGACACGTTCGCCATGTCGGGCTCGTAGAGCGACACGCCGACCTTGGCGACGGTCTTCGCGGAGGTGTTGTTCGCGACGGTCACCTCCGTGGAGACGACCCAGTCCCCTGCGAAGTCGCCCTCGTTCACCGGCCTTGCCGTGACGAAGAAGTCGCGCACCCTCACCTTCGGCCTGAAAAGGAGCCATGTGTCGCGGAAAATGCCGGAGAGGCGGAACATGTCCTGGTCCTCGAGGTACGAGCCGTCGCTGTAGCGGTAGACTTCAAGCGCAACGGTGTTCTCGCCCGCCTTCACGTACTTGGAGACGTTGAACTCCGCCGGGCTGCGGCTGTCCTTGGAGAAGCCGACGTACTTTCCGTTCACCCAGAGGTAGAAGAAGGAGTCCACGCCGTCGAACTTGAGGAACACGTCGTCCTGAAGCTCCTCCTGGGAGAGCGTGAAATTGCGGCGGTAGGAGCCGACGGGGTTGCGCTGGGAGTAGTTCGTGAACTTCTTCGGGGGAGTGCCCATCACGCGCGGCGCGTCGGGGAGGAAGGGATACGCCTGGTTCGTATAGAGCGGAACGCCCCATCCGCCCTTTCCGTTCGCGCCCCACGCCTGCCAGCTCGAAGGCACGGTTATCGTCGCCCACTTCGACACGTCGTACGAGGGATTCTCGAAGCCGATCGGACGGGACTGCGGATCCTTGGCCCAGCAGAAGCGCCACGCGCCAGGCGCGTTGTGCGGCGCGTTGAGCGAGCGGTGGTACGGGCCCTTCTCGATGTCGCGCTCTATCATGGGCATTACGTCCAGCGAAGCCTTCTCGTTCGCGAAGCGGAAGAAGCAGGCCCTGGTCGGCTCTTTGCCGAGACTGAGCCTCTCAGAATCCTGCCATTCGTTGCCGTCGATGACGGCCGCGCATGACGTCAAACCTGTCATAATAGCGAGCAGTGCCATAATCCGCATGTGTGTCCTCCTTGTCGCGCTCCCGGCGGAACCTGGAGAGCGTGCATTTGAAAGTTTCATTCTACCAAATTTCCGCCCCGTTCGCAACCCGTGGCGGAAACTTCCGGCTCACCTGCCGGAATCGTCCCCGAAAAGGCCCGTGACGAGAAGTATCGCCGCGGCGATGGAAATGTACACGTCCGCCACGTTGAACACGGGGAAATGGTGGACGCCCCAGTGGAAATCGAGCATGTCGACGACGCTTCCCCTGAAGATGCGGTCGACGAGGTTTCCGAGTATCCCGGCATGGAGAAGGAGCTCTCCCGCCGTCCCGGTCCATCCCGGGGAGAAGAACCAGTCGCGCTTCCATATTAGAACGGCTATCGCCACGATTCCGAAGGCCGCAAGGGGCCATACCGCCCCCTGGAGCATACCCCACGCGCAGCCCAAGTTCCTTACGAGCGTTATGTCGAAAAACCCCTCGATGACAGCGAGCGGCCGCCCCTCCGGCATTGTGCGCAAAACCAGCTCCTTGACCGCCTGGTCAAGGAGCAGCAGGTTCATCACGGCCGCGAACGAGAATACGAAACGCCTCATCTCACCTTGAGCCGAAAGGCTTCTCGATGGCGTTCTGGCACTCCATGCACGTGTGCGCAAACGGCATGTTGAGAAGCCTCGGCTTGCGGATGAGCTGGCCGCAGACTTCGCAGACGCCGTACGTGCCGTCCTCGATGCGCCTCAGGGCCTCGTCGATTTTGGCGACCGTCTTGTTCTGCTGATCGACCTGCCCGAGCGACTGGAGACGCGCGAACGCGTCGCTGCCGTCGTCGTCCTCGCCGCCGCGGTCGTCGGTCTGCTCGAGTGCGACGGTCTTCAACGCGCCGCTTCTCGTGGCGATCGTATCCCTCAGCTGCAAAAGCATCTTCTTGAACGACTCGAGATCCTGGTCGGGGAAGCGCTGCGTCTGCTGGCCCTTGGCGCGCGTCGTCGGGCGCTTGGAGAGGCGGATCTCCTCCGTCTCCTGCTGCGTCACGGCCTGGTCGAGCTCGCGGCGGCGCTCCTTCATCTGCTGCGCTATCGAAAAGGCGAACGCGCGGTTCCTGTTCGCGAACTCCTCGCCCTCCGGCGGCGGCTTGGGTGCGACCTTCTTCGTGATCTTCGGCGGCGGGCCCTTGCGCACGATGCGCTTCTTCGGCACCAGCTTGGATGCGTCAACGCTCTTGTTTGTTTCTGCCATGCTGCACCTCCTTACCGTTTAATCCCTTTAAATCTCCATGCATCACCGTTAAAGCGAAAGCCCCGCGGGGACCTTGATCCACTCCTTCATGCCTTCGTCAAGCGGCCTTATGCCCTTGACGGTCGCCTTCGAGACGGAGCCGTCCGCCCCGGGGAGGTCGAACGTCTCGCCCACCTTGCGGCCGAGCATGTTGCCCGCGAGCTTCGTCTTGCACGAGAGGATGCACTTCTCGAGATCGTTGTCCCACTCGCCGAGCACCGTGTAGGTGCGCTCCTCGCCTGCGGCCGTGACGATATCGACCATGGTGCCGAGGTTGACGGCCGAAACGTCTGCATCGGCGAAGTCCGTGTACTTGACGTTATCGAGGTCGGCCTGCATGAGCGACTGCTTCTGGAGAAGCGCCCTCTGCTCGTCCTTCGCGCTCTGGTACTCGAAGTTCTCGCGCAGGTCGCCGTAGCTCCTGGCGACGTCGATGTCGTGCGCGTTCTTCGGTATCTCGACGTTGATGAGGTTGAGGTAGGCGGCCTTGCGCTCGGCGTAGCTGCGCATCGAGGTCAGGCGGACATCCTCGGCCTTCTTCGAGTCGGAGCCTTTCACGAGGCGCGAGGCGAGCTCGGGGGCGAGCCTCGTCATGCGAACGACGATAAGGTGGTGCGTCGAGGGGTCCCACGCGATGGACGCCTGGAAGCGCTCGAAGAAGAGCGCCCTGTCGGCGGACGAAAGCTTCTTCAAGGTCGCCTCAAGCCATTTCTCGTCGGCGAAGAGGCGGCGGATAGTGTTCTGCATCTTCAATGTCTCGCCGCCCTGCTTGCCCTCGCCAAGCGCGATGGCATGCGTGAGTATGACGACGAGCGGCGGAAGCTTCTTCCATTCCGAGAAGTCGTCGTAGCGGCCGAGGATGTACGTTATCACCGTGGCGGGGGCGTGGGGCTGCCTGAGAAGCGCGGCCACAGCCTCCTCGCACTCGCTGTCGGACTTGTACGCCTCGAGCGTTTCGCCGAGAAGCGGGAAGCACATGTCCGGGAGGCGCGCGAAAAGCGCCCTCTTCCTCTCACCGGATTCGTCGTCGCCGGTAAGGAACCTCACGAGGCTCGCAAGGTTGCGCGCCGGCATGGTGCGCGCGGCCTCGAGGTAGCGGCCCATCTCCCAGAGGTAGGCGCGCGGCTTGTCGAGAGCCGGAGCCGCAAGGCCGATGTCCTTCACCGCGAATGCGATCCTCGCGTAGAGCGCGTCGTCGACGCCGCGGCTCGCCTTGAGGGCGAACTCAAGCCTCTCGCTGAGCTTCTCGCGCGTCGCATCGTCCATATCCTTAATGCGGTTGGCGCTTTCAAGCTCCCTGACGCTGGAGAGGATGCTCTTGGGGTTCGTCTGGTGCGAAAACGCCGTGAGCCATCCCTCGCCGTAGTCCTCGACCTTGGACTTGATGTGTATCGGCTCCTTCTGGCTCGTGGGAACCTCGACGAGCTTGTCCTTCCTGAGTTCGGCGCGGGCCTTGGACCAGAACGGCTTGAAGTTCTCCTTCTTGACGAAACCGAACTGCGAGCAAAGCTCCTCCAGCCTGGAGACAGGCATGTCGCCAAAGCTCTTTAGCATCTCCTTGACGAACACGCCCGGCTCCTCGGCGAGCATCTTCGCGATCCTCGCGGGATCGGCCTTCTGGGTGACGAGGATATGGCCTTCAGGCGGCGGGACAAGAGTCTCGCAGGCGGCCTGGAACGAGAGCTGGTGCCCCCTTCTGCCGTAGAAATCGACCGTCATCCTCCTGTAGAAGGCATCGAGCCTCTTGACCTCGCCTACGCCCCATGCCTGATGGAGCACCATCGCCCCTACGGGGAATAGGAGAAGCCTTTCCAGGCGCGCGAGGCTCTCCTTGAGCGGCAGCAGTGCGTGCCCCGACTCGTTCGTCGGGAAGACCGTGTCTATGAACGCGATCGTCATGCGGTCCTTGGTGGAGCTTCTGAGGATGTTCCTCACGGCTATCGGCTGGAGCTTCTGCTCAAGCCCGTCCTTGCGCGCGTTGACGACCCTCCACGCGCCCATGAAATCGCCCGCCTCCTGAAGCGCTGTCAACAGGAGAACCGTCCACTCGGAGGCCTTCGCCTCGGGTATGCCTTCCATGAGCGAGAGCATCTCGTCCACCGGATAGGGTGGCCCGGCCAGAAGCTCAAGAAACCTGTTTTCCTTCTCGTCGCCTGTCTTGTCCATATCGAACGGCCTTCCTTGCTGTGGTTTCAGATTCCCAGAACGTCGCGCATGGTGTAGAGCCCGGGCCTGGCGCCCCGCGCCCACTCTGCCGCCTTGAGCGCACCTGCCGCGAACGCTTCGCGGCT
The DNA here is from genome assembly GCA_045636065.1 of Kiritimatiellia bacterium. Lineage (GTDB taxonomy): Bacteria > Verrucomicrobiota > Kiritimatiellia > RFP12 > UBA1067 > RGIG5050. The sequence continues at coordinate 23,069 of JAZTWW010000006.1, forward strand.
CTGCGCCCTGTGCACGAGTTCTATCCTTTCGACTTCGCCAGCGAACATCACCGTGTGGTCACCCACGACGGATCCGCCCCTCAAGGCGTGTATCGCAATCTCTCCGACGGGCCTTTCGCCCGTCTCCCCCCTGCGGCCGTATACGGCCTTGTACTCAAGATCCTCGCCCCTCGCCTCGGCGACGCTCTTCGCGAGCATGAGAGCCGTGCCGCTCGGGGCGTCCTTCTTGTGGCGGTGGTGCATCTCGGTGATCTCGACGTCATACCCTTCGCCGAGTGTCTTCGCCGCTATGCGCGCAAGCCCGAGCAGGAGGTTCACTCCAAGCGAATAGTTCCCGCTCTGGACGACCGCCACGCTCTTTGCGGCCGCGTCGACCGCCTGCTGCTCCTCGGGCGTTACGCCAGTCGTGCCTATCACGTAGGCGACCCCTTCGCGGGCGGCCTTCTCGACGAGCGCCGGCAGGGCCGTATGGTGGGAGAAGTCGATGACGGCCTCAGTCCCCTCAGGCCACTCGCGCGCGAACCCTTCCTTCGCGTCGATCTCGGCGACCACCTCCAGCGAGGGGTTCTCCGAAGCAAGCTTTACGAGCATCCTGCCCATCCTGCCTGCCGCTCCGACTATCGCGATCTTCATCAAAACCTCCTTACCTGGCGGCCTGTCCGCCTTAGACGAGCCCCAACCCTTCAAGGGTCGAGCGTATCACGGCCCTGTTCGCCTCCGTCGTCTCGCACAGAGGCAGCCTGAATCCCGGCTTGATCCTGCCCATCATCGCAAGAGCCTCTTTGACGGGAATCGGGTTCGAGTCTATGAAGAGGTTCTTGAAGAGAGGATAGAGCCTTGCGTGCATTTCGCGGGAGCGCACCATGTCACCGGCGAGAGCCGTCCTAACGAAATCGGAGACCTCGCGCGGCGCGACATTGCTGGCGACGGAGATGACGCCGGACGCACCGACGCTTATCATCGGCAGGGTGAGCGAATCGTCGCCCGAAAGGACGGTGAGATCGCACCTGTCCTTGATGGCGCTTACGCGCTCGACGCTGCCGGCGGCCTCCTTGATGGCGGCCACGTTCGGGTGGGCGGCGAGACGCACCACCACATCGAGGGGGATCTCCTTGCCGGTACGCCCGGGCACGTTGTAGAGGACCACGGGAAGCCCGAGATCGGCTACGGCCGCGAAATGGCGGTACATGCCCTCGGCGTTCGGCTTGTTGTAGTACGGGGTGACCTGCAAGGTCGCGTCCGCCCCGCCCATCTTGATGACCTCGGATGTAAGGTGCATCGCCTCGCGCGTGGAGTTGGCTCCGGTGCCTGCGATGACCTTCACCTTGCCGGAGGCGGCCTCGATCACCTTCTCGATGACCTTTATATGCTCTTCATGGTCGAGCGTGGGGCTTTCGCCGCTCGTTCCGACGGGCACAATGCCCTCGACGCCGTTCTCCACCTGCCACTCGACGAGCGCCTTCAAGGCCCCCCAGTCAACGCCGCCGTCGGCGTCGAATGGAGTTGCGAGCGCGGTGATCGTTCCCTGGAGCTTCATTTCAAGCCTCGATTCGTTCAGCCCCAGAGCTCGTCCAGGGCGTCTCCCATCATTTCAACAGCATCCTCAAGATGGCTTTCCTTCATGGAGAGCGTCGGGAGGAACCTTACAACGTTCGATCCGGCGGTGAGCGCGAGAACGCCCGCCTCGCGGAACGCCTCCACGATCTCGGCCGGATTGCCGTCCACGACCAGCCCCAGCATGAGGCCGGTGCCGCGCACTTCAAGCGCCTTGTCGTACTTCTCAACAAAGCTTTCGAGGGCGGCCCTCAAGAGCTCGCCCTTCGTCACGGCGGCGTCGAGAAGGCCATCGCTCTCGATGACCCCGATCGTCGCCAGCGCGGCGGCGCATGAAAGCGGATTTCCGCCGAACGTCGAGGCGTGGCTTCCCGGGGGGAAGACGTAGGCGAAGCGTTCGTTCGCGACGAGCGCTCCCATGGGGACGCCGTCGGCAAGGCTCTTCGCGGCGGTGAAGAGGTCGGGCTTGACGCTGTAGTTCTGCCAGCCCCACCACTTGCCGGTGCGGCCCATGCCGGACTGGACCTCGTCGCAGACCATGATGAGGTTCCGCTCGTCGCAGAGCTGGCGCACGCCGGCCATGAACTCCTCGGTGGCGGGCGTTACGCCGCCCTCTCCCTGGATGGCCTCGAGCATGATGGCGACGGTCTTGTCGGTCACGGCGGCGCGGACGCTTTCGATGTCGTTGAAGTCGGCGTACCTGAAGCCGGCGAGAAGCGGCTCGAAGCCCCTCTGGCACCAGCTCTGGCCCGTTGCCGAGACAGTCGCGAGCGTGCGGCCGTGGAAGCCCTGGCGCATCGTCACTATCTCGTAGCGCCCGCCTTCGCCGGAGCCCCAGAGGCGCGCGAGCTTGATGGCGGCCTCGTTGGCCTCAGCGCCGGAGTTGCAGAAAAACGCCCTGCCGCCGTCGAAGCCGGCGGTCTCGACGAGCTTCTTCGCGAGCTTGCCCTGGCCCTCGTGCATGAAGAGGTTCGAGCAGTGGCCGAGCGTGGCCGCCTGGTCCTGGACGGCCTTGACGACGGTCTCGTTGCAGTGGCCGATGTTGTGTACGCCGATTCCGCTCGTAAGATCGTAGTATTGCTTGCCCTCCGCATCCCAGACGCGGCTGCCCTTCCCCTTCTCGATAACGATGCTCGGGGTGTACGTCCCCATGACGTACGCGTTGTATGTCTCTTTTATCTCGTCACTTCTGCTCATCGGCCACTATCTCCGTTCCCACGCCTTCGCGCGTGAAGATTTCCAACAAAAGCGAATGCGGCATGCGCCCGTCCACAAGGTGTACCTTGCGCACGCCGGAGCGTATCGCATCTTCGCAACCTTCGATCTTGGGCAGCATGCCGCCCAAGATCGTACCTTCCCTCTTAAGCTTCTCTATGCTTGAAAGATGCAGCGTCGCGAGGAGCGTCGAGGGATCTGACGGGTTCCTCAGAAGCCCGGGGACGTCGGAGACGACCGCGAACTTCCTGACCTTCAGGGCCTTCGCAAGCATTGCGGCGGCGCTGTCGGCGTTGACGTTGTAGAGGTGGTCGTCGTCCACCCCAGTGCCGACGGGGGTCACCACGGGGACTATCCCGGCATCGAGCATCTCGCCTACCGCCCTTGTGTCCACACCGACCGGCTCGCCCACGTACCCGAGGTCGAGATCGGCGCCCGTCGCGGGATCATGCTTCAAAACCTTCTTCACGCGGAACATCCAGTTGCCGTGCAGCGGACGCGCGTTCGTCTGCATAGTCTGCAGACGTCTTACAAGATCGCGGTTGACGACGTTGTTGAGCGTGCGCCTGACGATCTCCATCGTGGCCTCGTCGGTGACCCTGAGCCCGGCGAGGAACTTCGGCTCCATTCCGCTTTCCTTGAGCGCGCGGGAGATCGCCTTGCCGCCGCCATGGACGAGAACCACCTTGATACCTACGGCGTCGAGGAATGCTATGTCCCTAAGAAGCGAATCGAGATGATCCGCGTTCTCCATCACGCTGCCGCCGATCTTTATCAGCATCACGCTCCCGGCGAAGTCCTGTATGTATCCAAGCGCCTCGCACAGCACATCCGCCTTCTTTGTCGCTGTATCTAGTTTTTCCATGGAAAGTATATTATACCAAATTCGAGCCCCGCCGTAAACCGCAAACCGCAGAATGGAGAAATCCGCGGTTTGCGCCGGCGGCAGGCTAGATGCGCCCGCGCTTTACGAGGCATTCGGCGATCTCAACGGCGTTCAGGGCGGCGCCCCTCAAGAGCTGGTCGCCCGAGACGAACATGTCGAGCCCCTTCCTGTCGCTGCGGCTTATGTCCTGGCGGATGCGCCCCACGAGAACGTCGTACTTGGCCGTCGCGTCGAGCGGCATCGGATAGACGTTGGCGAGCGGATCGTCCACGACCTTCACGCCTTCGCTCGCCGCAAGGATCTCGCGTGCCTCTTCAGGCGTTATATCCTGCTCGAACTCGAGGTTGAGCGACTCCGAATGGGCGCGCATTATCGGTACGCGCACGGACGTGCAGCTCACCATAAGCCCGGGCTCGTGGAGCATCTTGCGCGACTCGTTGCGCATCTTGAGCTCTTCGAGCGTGTACCAGTTCGTTTCGTCGAACTTGTCGATGTGGGGGATGAGATTGTCGGTGAGCTGGTGCGCGAACGCCTTTACGGTGAGCGGGCGGCCCTCCACCATCTCCCTCATCTGGATTCCGAGCTCCTCCATGCCCGCGGCGCCCGCGCCGGAGGCCGCCTGGTATGTGCTCGCGATGAGCCTTTTGAGCCTCTTGGCCCTGTGGAGGGGAGCTACGGCCTCAAGCATTATCGCCGTGGTGCAGTTGGGGTTCGCGACGACTGCGCACTTGCCCGGGACTATCACGTCGAGGTCTTCGGGGTTCACCTGCGGAACGACGAGCGGGACGCCCTCCTCCTGCCTGAACGCGCGCGAATTGTCGATCATCACCGCGCCCGCCGAGACGACGGCGTCGCGGAACTCGATCGAGCTTGCGGTGCCGCCCGCGAAAAGGACGATGTCCAGCCCCTTGAAAGAATCCTTCTCCGCCTTCATGACATGCACGGTCTCGCCGGCGATCACCTCATCGCGCTCGCGCGAGGCGAATACCTTTATGGGGTTCATCGGGAAGCTGCGCTCCTTGAGAACCTTCACCATCTCCGCGCCGACCGCGCCAACGCCAACAAGACCGACATTGTATCTCTTGCTCATCTCGAATTCCTTCCTTTAGCGGAAAAATTGTATTTTACCAAAACTCGGCCTTGCGCGCAAGACCGAATCGCCGCCGCCTCAAGCCTCAGCCTTCGCTATGCAGCTCAAGGCGCGCGCGAGCCTGTCCATGCCGCACTTTCCGGCCTCAAGGTCGGCGAGGACCCTGTCCAGCCTGCGGCGGCACTCCTGGCGCGAGGCCTCCCTGACGGCGTAGTCGTCCACGATGCCGCTTGCGATCCTGTTCACGCCCATGTCTGTCGGGCTCTTGTACGGACAGCTCTGGTGCATCATCCTCTCCCATATCTCGCGCAGGATAGGATAGGCGTCGACGTCGCGGTTGTAGTTTACGGCCATCTGGTGGTGTGCCGTCCAGTGGTGGGGGTCGATCTCGTTGACGTCCTCGAGCTCCAGGGTCGCAGCCTCGTAGGCGACATTGAGCGGATGGGCGAGCGGCATGTTCCAGACGGGGAACGTCTCGAACTTCGCGTAGCCCGCCGGACGGCCCTGGCGCGTCTCGTGATAGAGCATCGTAAGGCAGGTGGCGAACTTGCCGGAGCCGGGGCCGGGGCCGGTTACGACGACGATCGGCTTCTCCGTCGGGATGTAGTCGTTCCTCCCGTAGCCGGAATCGCTGACTATCGTGTCGAGATCGTTCGGGTAGCCCTTGATCGGATAGTGGTAGAATACGCTCACTCCACGGTCCTCAAGCACCTTCGCGAAGGCGCGGGCGGACGGATGGCCGTCGAAGCGGGTGATGACGACTCCCCTTACGGAAATCGTACGCTCCTTCATCGCGTCGATGAGCTTGAGCGTCTCTTCCTCGTAGGATGTACCGTAGTCGGCGCGGCGCTTCTTCGCCTCGATGTCGCCGGCGTAGATGCAGAGGACAAGCTCCGCCTGATCGCCGAGGCTCTGCAGCAGCCTGAGCTTCACGTCTGGGTCGTACCCGGGAAGGCACCTCGCCGCATGGTTGTCCTTCATCAGCTTGCCGCCGAACTCAAGGTACAGCTTCCCGTACTGTGCCGCCCTGCGGCGGATCTCGGCGCTTTGGTCCGAGAGGTATTTTTCGTTGTCGAACCCGGTAGGTCTGGATGCCATGTCAAAAGTGTCCTTTCATCACCGGGACGCTATTATACCAAAAATCCGCAGGAGGTTCAACTGGGTGGAGGAGGATAATAAGGAGAAGGGATAAAAGCGATAAAAGGGATGGAAGGGATAAATCCGATGA
>JAZTWW010000007.1:0-34287 GCA_045636065.1 Kiritimatiellia bacterium
ATAAACATCACAGAAATCTTCGACGAGCAGCTTCTTCGCCGTCTTGAAAACACCCCCGCAGCCGCTCTCGGCTCCTGCCGCCGCAAGCTCCCGAAGCTCGGCGACGATGACAGCGTTTACGAAAAGCTGCTCTCCATCTTCAAAAAATACGACATCCGTTATTTCTTCTACATCGGCGGTAACGATTCTATGGACACCGTCGCAAAGCTCTCGGCATACACCGCAGACCACGATTACGAAATGCGTATCATCGGCGTTCCGAAGACGATCGACAACGACCTCCAGTTCATAGGCACGAGCTTCGGTTTCGAAACGGCCGTGTACGAGGCGACGAACGTCATCCGCAACGCGCACATAGAGGCGAAGGGCACCCCCAACGGCATCGGCCTCGTCAGGCTCATGGGCCGCGACTCCGGCTTCATCGCCGCATACGCCTCGATCGCAAACCCCGTCGTCAACTTCTGCCTCATCCCCGAGGTGCCGATCGATCTCGACGGCCCCAACGGCCTCCTCTCGGCGATAGAGCGCCGCATCGCCAAGGGCAAGAGCCACACAGTGATCGTCGTAGCGGAAGGCGCCGGGCAGAACCTCCTTGCGGGTGCCGAGGAGCGCGACGCGAGCGGCAACATCCTCAAGAAGGACATCGGCGAGTACCTCAAGAAGCGCCTCACCGACCACTTCAAGAAGATCGGCGTCCCCTCGAGCGTCAAGTACTTCGACCCGAGCTACATCATCCGCAGCGTTCCCGCGCGCGGCACCGATGCCATCCGCTGCTACATGCTCGCGCGCAATGCCGTCCATGCGGCCATGGCCGGGCGCACCAACTGCGTTGTCGGCAGCGTCGGCGAGTGGTGGACCGTCGTCCCGATCCGTCTTGCCACGATCGAGCGCCAGCGCGTCGAGCTCAGGGGCGATCTCTGGCGCGGCGTGATGGATGCGACGGGGCAGGAGTTCTACTTCCGCCGCGATGCAAGCGTAGGCACTTCCATGGTCGCTCCGTGACGATGGAGCCCTTTGACATGGATGGATTCCTCCGCTTCGCCGCGGAGGTGATAGGGGTGGCGGGCGTCGTGCCCGCCACTTCGTACGGTTCCATCCCAGAGTGGGACAGCGTCCAGCACCTTAGGCTCGTCATGGAGACGGAGGCCCGCTACGGAGTGTCGATTCCTCTCGAAAAGGTCGCGTCGCTCAAGACGATCGCCGATTTCGCGGCCATAGCCCAAAAGGGGGCGCAGCCGTGACAGACGACGAGATGAAGCGCATAAAGGCGCGGCGCGCCCTTGCGGCGCGGGAGCACAGTCTCGATTCGATCGCCATCCCGGGCCTTCCCCTCGATGCCGACCCGCCTCAGCTCAGAAGGGCGGTTCCCCAGGCGGAGGCGATACTTTCAAAGGCCGAGAGCGAGCTTCTTGACGAGCTAAGACCAAAGAATCCGCTCTTCGACGCCATAGTCGAATCCTGGGGGGAGATCGGAAAGGGCATCCCCGCAAGACCGGGGCGCGCCGATGAGAACGGGCGTATCTTCCTCTACGTCAAGACGAGCGCGCAGAACTACGCCGTAAGGAAGATGCTTCCAAAGCTGCGCGCGAAGCTAAAGGTCCTCCCCCAGGCGCCATCTAGGATCTCCCTCCACATAGAAATCAGGGGGTGAGTCGTCGGCCGGCTTGACTTCGGCCGGTGGTTCTACTTCGGCTGGAGGCTTGACTTCAACAGGTGGCTTGACTTCTGCCGGGGGCTTCTCTTCAATAGGCGGCTTGACTTCCTCCGGGGGCTTTACCTCTACGTCCGGTTTTACCTCTGCCGGCTTTACTTCAACTGGCTTTACTTCCGTCGGTTTTATCTCCGCCGGAGGCTTTGCTTCGGACGGAGATGTGACCTCCTCCGGTAAGGGCTGCCTATGGATGGGCCCCTCATGATGGCGGTATCTGTGCCTCGGCGGCGGCATATGCGTGGAAACCCATGCGAAAACGCCTATCACCGTTGCGAGGAAAATGACGAGTGCGACAAGCGCGTTGATTATCCAGAGGTGGATGTTCGATCCTTGCCGTGCGGGAATACCCTGCATGGCTATCTGCGGCGATCCCGTCCTTAAGTTCACGTAGCCGTCGCCGATGTAGTCGGCCATATCCTCAAGTATCGTCCCAGCTTCGCGGCAGAAGAGCGTCACATATGCGTAGCTCGCGCGCCCGTATCCTTTGCGCCCCCACTGCTCGCCCCAGCTGTTCCTGAAGGTGAACCACCCGCCGCCCGGTGCGGAGCTGTCGTCCTCGTATCCCGTTATGAGAACGCCATGCTCTCCAAGGCACGGCTCGACGGCATACGTGACGCCATCCTGCTCCTCGAAGTGCGGTATGGTGAAAGTTTCGCCGTCAAGCCCCTCGAAGTGCGTGAGTACCGCCGCAACGGGCATCGGGCGCCTTGCGTTTGCGCCGGCGATGAAGCCTTTGATCTCGTCCACGTTGTTGGGCGAGGTGAGCATGTAGAGCTGCTCGGAGGGTATGCGATGCTTCTTTGCATCGGCCTCGCTTCCCGGCGGGAAGCTTGCAAGCGACTCCACAGGCAGCGCCGCGCGCGCCTCGGCCACAGCATACGGCCAGAGGCTGTGGCGGCATACGCCGTCCTTCTCCAGCGCGCTGAACGCGCTTCTAAGCAGCGTCCCCCTTGCCTCCCTGAGCCTTTCGTCGAGGCTCGACTCGAAAAGGTCGATGAACTGCCCGAGCGCGGCGCTCCCCGCGCCGTTCTCCCTCGCCACAAGCCTTATCTGCGAAAGCTGCGGCTTGTATATCGTCTCGAACGTCTCGTCGCACCGGCCGCCCGATCTGAGCGCATCGAGGTTGCGTTTGACCCACAACCGCTCCACGCGCCTAATCGCCTCGATGAGGAACTGGACGCTTAGCCTGTGGTGGCAGTCCTCATAGTATTCGACGAGCGCGACGACCGCAGCCGCGACGCACGTGCCGCGCGCCGACTGCTGCATCACCGGCGGCATCGCCCCCGCGAGCGAGGCCGATTTCGCTAGTACGCCCGCAGGCGCTATGCCGTTCGCGCCCTTGAGCGATGCGAGATAGGCGGCCTGGGTCCGCGAGAATGCGTAGCGGTTCATGCCTTCCACCTCAGAAGAACGCCAGACGGCCTCTTACGGACGGGCCTCCGGCGCGCGAGAGCCTTACGTCGGTATCCTTTATTCCGGCGAGGAAAAGCGAGAAGGGCAGCTTGGCGCCGTTTTCGCCCAACGGGACCGATACGCCGGAGACGCGCAGCACGCCGTCCGTGACGTTCCTTCCGGATGAATCGGTGACCTTGATGTCCACCGGGCTTTCGGCTGTCGCCGACGGCGGGACCTTAAGCTCCGCGCGCCACGCCTCGTCCTCTGCGGCATTGAGGTCGCTTATGAAGACGAACGTCACCTCCTCGTCCGGCGAAACCGGCTCCGCCGTGGACTTTGCTCCGGGCGGCGATGCCGCCATGGCGAGATCCCTCGGCGCCGCCGCGAAAAGCCTCCTGAGCCTTTCGGCCGCAAAGGCTTCAAGCCGTCTGGCGATCGTCTCCGCCGCAGGGCGGCAGTGGCGTGCCGTGAACGAGCGGATGAAATCCCTCTCGCTCCCGGTCATCTCCACATCCACGTCCTCGTGGAGCGCGTCAAGAAATTCAAGCGTCCTGTCCATGGCCGTCCCTCAACTCTCTCATGTCCTTCACAGCGCGCGAAAAGAGCTGATCCACGTTCGCCTCGCTGCTTATTCCGAGCATGTCCTTTATTTGCCTTGAAGACAGATTCAGGCGAAGCTTGAGGAGGTGGACGTAAGCCTTTATGGGGCTGTCTCTCCAGAGGAGCCCGAAGCATCTCTGCACTTCGGCCCATTCCTCCCTCCTGCGCATCGCGGGGTCTTCAAAGGGTGAGGATTCCCTGCCCCTCTCGTCTGACAGTTTTTTTGCAAGTTTCTCTTCCCAGCTCGCGCCGTCGTCGTCATCGCCCTGCTGGAGGCCCTCGATCGGAACGGTGCGGCCGCGCGCGGGATCGGACTTGAGGATGTATCCGCGCACGTAGCGCCTCAGCCATCCGTATATGCTGCCGCCCTCGTCGCGGTAGAGGTTTATGCGGCCCTTGGAGATCATCTCCTCGTAGAGAAGCCCCATAAGCTCCTCCGGGGATACGCCCCATTTGCGGGCGAGCTCGGAGTTCCTGAGGCATCTCGCCTCGGCCAGAACCGCGTTCTGCCAGACGAGCTCCCAGGCCTGGGCGTCCTGGTCCTTGAGGAGGATCCACAGGTCGTGGTCTGAAATGGCGTTCTTTTTGTTCACGGGTAAAATTATACCAAAACGGCACCCTGTCGGCAATAGCGATTTCTCGCTTCATGTTGGCCGCGTTCCGGAATTATTGAAGTTGCTAACATGCGGATCCTTTGATATAATACTCGCATGAAAACGAGTGCAGAGCTACTTGTCGCGAAGCTGCGCGAAAGCGGGCTTACGTGCGCAACCGCGGAAAGCTGCACCGGCGGCGGTGTCGCGGAGGCGATCACCTCGGTGCCGGGCGCAAGCGAGGTGTACCTCGGAAGCGTCGTAAGCTACGCCAACAGCGTGAAGGAGGACGTTCTCGGCGTCCCGCGCGAAGTGTTGGCGGGCGTCGGCGCGGTGTCGCGCGAATGCGCGGCGAGAATGGCAATCGGCGCGCGAGAGCTCATCAAGGCCGACAGGGCCGTAAGCGTCACCGGGATCGCGGGGCCGGGCGGCGGCTCGATCGCGAAACCCGTCGGTACCGTGTGGTTCGGCCTTGCCACGGCCGATGGCGCCACGGCGGAGATGTGCCGTTTCGAGGGTGGGCGCGAGGATATCCGCCGGCAGGCCGTGGAGAAGGCACTTGAGCTTCTTGCGGCGTTTTGAAGGGAGGCGTGATGCGCAGAGTCGAGAAGGATAGACGCCTTAGGGACATGGCGGGGATGCCCGTCGGCCGGCTTCTTCTGAAGTACGGCTGGCCGAGCATGGTCGCCATGATAGCGAACGCCTTCTACTCTATCGTCGACAGGATGTACATCGGCCAGGGCTGCGGCCCTGATGCAATCGCCGCGCTCGCCCTTACGTTCCCTCTCATGATAGGCCTTGGGGCGTTTGGCGTATTCGTGGGCGCGGGCCATGCAAGCCTCATATCGATTAAGCTCGGCGAAGGCGACAGGCCCGCCTGCGAGAAGCTCCTCGGCGAGCTTGTCGCCTTCAAGCTCGCGTTCTTCGTCCTGCTCATTCCGCTCCTCTACATTTTCCTCGACCGCGTCCTCATGCTTTCCGGCGGCAGCGGCGTCACCGCCGAAACTTTCGCCCAGGCTCGGACGTACCTGGGGATCGTCCTCTTTTCGCACGTCTTCTCGCACCTTGCCTTCGGCCTTTCAGCCTCCATGCGCGCCGAAGGCGCGGCCTCCTACTCGATGGTCTGCATGCTTACGGGCTTCGGGCTAAACTTCGTCCTCGATCCGATCTTCATCTTCGTCTTCGATCTCGGCATCGCGGGCGCCGCGTGGGCCACCGTCATATCGATGATCGCTAGCGCCGCCGTCGCGTTCCGCTTCTACCTTACAGGCCGCAGCGCGGTCAAGTTCCACCTGGGCCGCGTCAGGTTCTACAGGCAGTACGTGGCAAGGGCGTGCGGCATAGGCTTCGGGCCTTTCCTCCAGCAGATCCTCGGCGCGTTCATCAACGTGAGCCTCCAGCTCGCGCTCATCAAGTGGGCGGCCAGCAAGCAGGAGGGCACTATCGAGGTTGCGGCGCTCGGCGTCTTCCAGGCGGCGCTTATACTTTTCATCATGCCGGCGTTCGGCATACAGCAGGGGCTTTCGCCGATAATAGGCTACAACTGGGGCGCGCGCAACTACAGGCGCGTCAGGGAGGCGACCGTCCTCGGCTTCTGGCTCATAACGGCGATAGTCACCGCGGCGTGGCTCGTTCAGATGCTCTGCCCGGGCGCGATAACATGGCTCTTCATGAGGGACGCCCCTGATGCGTTCATCGAGACGGCGAAGAAGGTCCTTGTCGTATCCAACTGCATGCTCTGGTGCATAGGTCTCAACGTGACGGCCACGACGTTCTTCCAGGCGATCGGCCACCCGAAGACGGCGATAGTCCTTTCGACGCTCAGGCAGGGCGCGTGCCTTCTGCCGTGCATCTGGATACTGCCGCGCTTCTTCGAGGACCACAGCATGGGCGTCTGGCTCTCGATGCCCGCGAGCGACGTTCTCGCATGCCTCGCGACGCTCCCCCCGGCCATCCTGTACCTCCGCTTCCTCTCCAAGGCCGGCACACGCCGCGGCCGGTGATGCGCGCTCCCCTTGATGGCGCGGCGCCGGGCTTCCGTCACGGTGGATCTAGATGAAACATATACCTACAATGAGGGAGCTTCTTGAGGCATACCTTGAAGGCGCCGAGGCCGAGCGCATAAAACGGGAGCGTCCGTGCAGGCGGACGGTGCACAACGTCATCGTCGGCGTGAAGGTGATATGCCGCGCGCTGAACGGGCAGATCAAGGAGGGCGACTGGCAGGAGTGGCCCGTCACGGCCTTTACGCGCAGGATGCTCGACCGCTACCTCATGATCGCCAGATCCGAGGGCGTCTCGCCGATAACGGCATGGAGCTACATGCAGGGCTTTAGGGGGATCACCGCGAGGTGGGCGCTCAGGTACTACGAGGACAGGGGCTGGAAGGTGAGGCCGTTCGAGACGCCCGTTTGCGTGCGCCGTCCGCCGAGGTACGTGCGCCCCGACAGGGCGGTGCTGGTCAAGGTGAAGGAATGGTACAGCTCTTTGGCGATCCTCGCCGACCAGAGGTACTGGCTGGCGGCGACGCTCATGCTCGAGTTCGCCATGCGCAACGGCGACGTGGCGAATCTCAGGTGGAGCGCGTTCAGGGTGAAGGATGCGGGCGGCGGCGCGGAGGTGGTCCTTTCCTACACCCCGAACAAGACGGCGCTTTCAAGCGGAAGGGTGGTGAACTGGCCGGTGCATCCCGACATCTGGGAGAGGTTGCGGCGCATAAGGGACAGGGCGCGGCTCCAGTCACGCGTCCTTCCCAACGCAGATCTCGTCTTCGCGGAGCTCAACAGGGAGCTTCGCAGGCGGAAGATATTCACCGGCCATAAGGGCCTCTACGAGCTGCGCAAGATATGCATCGACCATGTATACCAGAAGTTTGGCGCGGAGATGGCATCGTCCATAAGCGGCGATGACATAAGGACGGTCACGCGCTACTATGCCGATCCCTCCGCCGTGACCGTCCGCGGCATCCGCATCATAGATCTGCTTTGATTTATCGCTTGTATCCCCGACACCATCCGCAATAATGCCGTGCATTGCTTGAGCGTGCTTCCCCAAACTGCGCCCCCCCCGCGGCCCATTGGAAGCGGCCGTCGCTCATTGCGGAGCGGGCTATTCGTATAGCCACGTAGAGAGGTACCTCTCGCCCGTGTCCGGCAGTAGCACGACCAAGGTTTTGCCGGCGAATTCCGGGCGCTTGGAAAGCTCGAGGGCCGCCCAGAGCGCTGCGCCTGACGAGATGCCGATGAGCAGCCCCTCCTCGGCGGCCGCCGTGCGCGCCGTCCTTCCGGCATCCTCCGCTGACGCCTTTATGACCTCCGTCAGGATTGATGCGTCCATCACCTTCGGGACGAACCCCGCTCCTATGCCCTGGAGCTTGTGGGGGCCAGGCTGGCCGCCGGAGAGTACGGGCGAGGTGTCGGGCTCGACCGCGAAGAGCTTGATGTCAGGGTTCCTCTCCTTCAAATACCTGCCGGTGCCGGTTATCGTGCCGCCCGTGCCGACGCCGGCGACGAACGCCGCCACCTCGCCGCCGGTGCCGGCCCAGATCTCGGGGCCTGTCGTGCGGTAGTGGGCCTCGGGGTTCGCGGGATTCTCGAACTGCTGGAGGATCACCGAGCCTGGTGTCGAGTCGCGGAGCTCGTTGGCCTTTGCGATCGCCCCCTTCATTCCGGCGGCGCCGGGCGTAAGGACGATCTCCGCACCGTATGCAGCCGCGAGCCTGCGGCGCTCTATCGACATCGTCTCGGGCATGGTGAGGATGAGGTGGTAGCCCCTTACGGCGGAGACGAGCGCGAGTCCGACGCCAGTGTTGCCGCTTGTCGGCTCTATGATGGTCGCGCCCGGCTTGAGAGTGCCGTTCCGCTCGGCCGCTTCGACCATTGCGAGCGCGACGCGGTCCTTGACGCTCCCGCCCGGGTTGAAGAACTCCACCTTCGCAAGAACCCTTGCGCCGCCCTTGTTCAACTTGCCGGAGATCTCGACGAGCGGCGTCGCGCCCACCTTCTCCAGAATGTTCTTTGCCGTCGTGCCCATTGCCTCTTCTCCTTTTCCGGTATGCCGGTTGCGGATACTATTATACCACAAAGCATCCGATATTCCCAAGAGGATTTGTGGATTAGTGGATTAGAAGTGGCGAGCCGAGTTTGGGGGAAGGGATCGAAGGGATCTACGGGATAAAAGCGATAAATCCAATTGGATGGACAGTGATTGGGCGAAGGGATAAAAGCGATAAATCCAATTGGATGGATAGTGATTGGGCGAAGGGATACAAGCGATGGAAGCGATAAATCGGATGGATCGGCGAATGGTGATCGATACTGCGCTGGCTGGGCTTGCAATGGCCCTTTAGCTACTCCAAGCGCGGCTTGCAACTATCCTTCAGCGGCGCCAGGCTCCTTTTTATCCCTTTGCCCATTCCCAGTTCACTCATCGGATCTATCGCTTGTATCCCTTTGATCGCTTATATCCCTTGCCCAAAAATCGGCTTGCCGCAATAATCCTCTGAATCGGCTGAGAATGTGCCCGCGGCACTCACTTGCTTCCCCGTTTATGCCTCCACTACCCCACCCGAGCGGAGCAAGGGTGCTGCCGCTTCCCCTCCCAAGTCGCATAAAGGCAGCAGTTTGGGGATGCACGCTCTCACCAGCGGCATCCTAGCGGATTGAAGGGTGCAAAGGTCGGCTTGAGATTAGCCTTAACTGGCTTGAGATTAGCCGCCCTCGAATATAAGTCCAATAAGGCTTGCAGGTCTCTTCGCCCCAGCGATGTAAGGTCGAGCCGGTGCGGCACTTACGCATTGGAACCAACTTTCTTGGCGAAGACCGCCAAGCGAGGGCCCGAAAAACTTTCTCATATAATAAACTTACGGGCCCGAGCGCTCGCAGGGGCGAAGGAGACCGGAAAGCCTCCAACACCAAGTGCGCAAGCCAATCCCAGCCACACCTCCCCACCACCATCCGCAATAATGCCCTATTGCGCAGCGTGCTTCCCCAAACTGCGCCCCGGCCCCCAAGCGGCCGCCGCCACTTGCGGAGCGAGCACCTTTGCGGAGCGAGCCCGATTTTAAGGTTGTGCCTGGGCGTGAAAAGTGGTAAAATATCCTCTTTGGAATACCAGACATTTCAAGCGAAGGTACGAGACATGGACATTAACGACGAAAAGCGGCGCCATTCGGCCGCGCATCTGACCGCCCGCGCGGTCATGAACCTCTTTGACGGAGTGCAGGTAGACATCGGCCCCGCCACGGATGAAGGCTTCTACTACGATTTCGACATTCCCGTCAAGATCACACCCGAGGACTTCCCGAGGATCGAGGCCGAGGTGGCCCGCCTCATCGCCCTCGACGAACCGTTCGTCCAGAAGACCGTGACGCGCGACGAGGCCAAGGCGCTCCTTGCCGGCCAGCATTTCAAGCTCGAGCGCCTCCAGGACATCCCCGAGGGCGAGCCCATATCCACCTACACCGTCGGCGAATACGTCGAGATGTGCCGCGGCCCGCACGTCGCGCACTCCGCAGAGATCGGCGCCGTCAAGATCGTCTCCGTCGCAGGAAGCTACTACAGGGGCAAGGAGACCAATCCCATGCTCCAGCGCATCTACGGCATCGTCGGAAAGGACAAGGCCGAGCTCGACGCGATCATCGCCCGCCAGGAGGAGGCCAAGAAGCGCGACCACCGCGTCCTCGGCAGGCAGCTTGAGCTTTTCACCATCACCGAGTCCGTAGGCCCGGGCCTCGCCCACTGGCTGCCGAGGGGCGCGCGCGTGAGGGTGGCGATCGAGAACTACTGGCGCACGAAGCACTACGAGGCCGGATACGAGATCGTCTACACGCCCCATGTCGGAAGGAGCAACCTCTGGCAGACTTCCGGGCATCTCGGCTTCTACAAGGAGGGCATGTTCCCGCCCATGAAGGTGCAGGAGGGCGAGGGCGAAGGCTCCTACGTCGAGGAATACTATGTAAAGCCGATGAACTGCCCGTTCCACATCCAGGTCTACCAGAACTCCAAGCGCAGCTACAGGGAGCTGCCGCTGAGGTACGCCGAGCTCGGCACCGTCTACCGCTACGAGAAGGACGGCGTACGGCATGGCCTCTTCCGCGTTCGCGGCTTCACGCAGGACGATGCGCACATCTTCTGCACGCCCGACCAGATAGTGGACGAGATCCGCTCCACCGTGAACTTCGCCAAGATGATGCTCGGCCGCTTCGGCTTCACCGAGATCCAGGCGTTCCTCTCCACCAAGCCCGCAAAGGCCGTCGGCGACCCCGCGCGCTGGGACGAAGCCACCGCTTCGCTCAGGTCCGCGCTTGAGGCCGAAGGCATGCCCTACGAGGTGGACGAAGGCGGCGGCGCGTTCTACGGCCCCAAGATAGACATGAAGATCAAGGACGCCCTCGGCCGCCCGTGGCAGCTCGGCACCGTCCAGTTCGACTTCAACCTCCCAGAACGCTTCAACCTCACCTACGTCGGGCCTGACGGCAAGGAGCATCGCCCCTACATGGTCCATCGCGCGCTCCTCGGCTCCATCGAGCGCTTCTTCGGCATCCTGATAGAGCATTACGCAGGCGCGTTCCCGCTCTGGCTCGCCCCCGAGCAGGTGCGCATCCTGCCGATAACCGACAAGCAGCTCGGCTACGCGAAGTCGATCTCCTCCGCCCTCAAGGCGGCCGGATACCGTGTCGAGATCGACACCGGGGCCGACAAGCTCGGCGCCAAGATAAGGAGCGCCCAGCTCTGGAAGGTGCCGTACATGGTAGTCGTCGGCGGACGCGACGAGGCCGCGGGAACGATAAGCGTAAGATCCAGGAAAGACGGCGATCTCGGCGGAATGCGCCTTGAGGACTTCATCGGGCGTCTCAATGCGGAGATGTCCCAATGAAGCGGATCGCTGGAGGAGTGACGGCTGCTAAGGGATTCCGCGTCGCCGCCGCGGCTGCAGCCATAAAGTACGAGGGGCGCAGCGACGTGGCCCTCATCGTGGCCGACAGGCCCGTGGCCGCCGCGGCGGTGTTCACGACAAACAAGGTCGCCGCAGCCCCTGTCGTCTTCGACCGCGCGCACATGAAAGGCGGCCGCCTTCAGGCCATACTTGCGAACTCGGGATGCGCGAACGCCTGCACCGGCCAGGCTGGCCTTGCAGACGCGGAGCTTTCCGCCAACATGACGGCCGGCGAGCTCGGCATCTCCCCGAAACTCGTGGCGGTCGCCTCCACGGGAGTGATCGGAAGAAGGCTTCCAGTCGATAGGCTTGCCGCAGGCATGAAGGAGGCGGCGCGCAAACTCTCAAGGGGGCCTGCCGTCGCGCACGAGGCCGCTAAGGCCATAATGACGACGGACACCAAGCCCAAGGAGGCCGCCGTCGAGACGGTCATAGGCGGCAGGCGCGTCGTTGTCGGAGGGATGTGCAAGGGCTCCGGCATGATAGAGCCCAACATGGCGACGATGCTCGGCTTCATAACGACCGATGCGGCGATCACCCCCGCGATGCTTAGGCGCGCGCTTAGAAGGGCCGTCGCGATCTCGTTCAACCGCGTGGTCGTCGACGGCGACGAATCCACGAACGACAGCGTATTCGTCATGGCAAGCGGCGAAGCCGGCAACGCCGTGATAGACTCCCCGGGCGAAGACTACGAGGCGTTCGTCGAAGCGCTTGCCGCAGTGGGCGTCGATCTCGCCAAGCAGATTGCGAAGGACGGCGAAGGCGCCACCAAGTTCGTCACCGTGACAGTAAAAGGCGCAAAGAACGCGCGCGACGCCGAAAGGGCGGCCCGCTCCATCGCCAAAAGCCCGCTCGCCAAGACGAGCTGGTTCGGGCGCGATCCAAACTGGGGGCGCGTTCTCGCGGCGGCCGGGTATTCCGGCGCGGATGTCGATGCCGAAAAGGCCGAGGTGTTCTACGACGGCGAATGGGCGTACAGGAAAGGCGAAGTCGCCGGCCCCGCCCAGCTCAAGGCCCTAGCCAAGGTCCTAGCCAAGAACGAATTCACCGTTGCCGTCGATCTCCACCTGGGGGACGGCGAGGCATCCATCTACACGTGCGACTTCTCTCTCGACTACGTCCACATCAATGCGGACTACACGACCTGATCAAATCAAAAGAAAGGAACGACGCCGCCATGGCAAACACCTTGAAGAAGGGCTTTACGCTCCTTGAACTCCTTGTAGTTATCGGCATAATAGCCGTTCTAGGAGGCGTTCTCATCTCCGGAATGTTCGGCGCGACTGAAAGCGCAAACGCGACGAAGTGCCTGGTGAACATGCGTTCCCTCTGGACGGCCGTCGACAGCGTCGCCAGCGCGAACGGCTACTACCCGCCGGCGAGCAGCTACGAGAGCGTGAACATAACGGAGAACGGCACCGCATACGGTGAGGTCAAGGGGTGGATCGGCTGGCTTTCCGGCGACGCCTACAAGGATTCCCCGACCGCGACCAAGGCTCAGAGGGGCTGGTACGTGTCGCTCTCCTCGGACGACGATGATACGTACGTGGCCGTGACGAACGGCGCCATATGGAAGGCGTCCAACGGCAACATCAGCTCGTACGTCTGCCCGACGCACGTCAAGGAATGCAAGGAGAAGGGCTTCAACCCCGGCTGGAGCTACGTGATGAGCTCCTACTTCACGTATGATCCCGACCGTGGCGGCGGCAACAGCTACATGACGGCCGACGACCGCGTGCGGTATGGCTCCATCAAGGATCCGAGGCGCGTTCTCATGTTCGCGGAGGTTCCCTTCATCGACGAGCCCGGGTGCGGGCAGAAGGCCAAGCTCAAGGGCGCCAACGGCGATGCGGCGTACGACTGCACCCTCGAGTATGACGACGGCATCTGGGGCGGCGCCAAGGAGGCGATAGGCTTCAACCACAAGGTGGACGAGCGCACCGTGGTGGGCCACGTCATATTCGCCGATGGCCACACCGAGCAGCTCGTCGCTCCGAACGGCTCCACCGATCTCGAGAAGTTCACCAAGTGGCTTTGCGAAGGCACCCAGTACTCCTTCAAGAACGGCGAGTACAGGGAAAACGAATAACCTCTTTGGGGGCATATGGATGAATACGGTTCTTATCGGTTCGCAGTGGGGTGACGAGGGCAAGGGCAAGATCATCGACGTGCTGACGGCCGAGGCCGACGTCGTGGTGCGCTACCAGGGAGGCTCGAACGCGGGCCACACCGTGATAGCGGAGGGGAAGAAGCGCGTCCTGAGGCTCGTGCCGAGCGGAATACTCCACGAAGGCAAGACGTGCGTCATCGGCAACGGCGTGGTGATGAACCCTCTCGATCTCATCGAGGAGATCGAGGCGTTGCGCTCCACCGGCGTCGAGGCGAGGGGAAGGCTTTTCATCTCCACGAGAACGCAGATGGTGATGCTCTACCACCGCGCGATCGACAAGGCCGAGGAGGCCGCCCGTCCCGAGGGCAAGAAGATCGGGACGACCGGCCGCGGCATCGGCCCCGCCTACGCGGCGAAGGTCTCGAGAAGCGGCTTAAGGTGCGGCGACATGCTCCTCGATTCCTTCCTCGACAAGGTGCGCGAGCAGGTGGAGGAGACCAACGCGCGCCTCAAGGAGCTTGACGCCCGCGAGGAGGACATCGCCGTTCCCGGGTGCACCGTCAAAGGCGGAAGGCTCGACCCCGACGAGATCGTCGAGATATACCGCGCCGCCAAGGAAAGGCTCTCGCCGTACATCATCGACACCATCCCCTATCTCCACAAGGCAAAGGCCGAAGGGCGCAGCATCCTTCTCGAAGGTGCGCAGGGCACGATGCTCGACATCGATTTCGGAACGTATCCTTTCGTGACGAGCTCCAACCCCACCTCCGGCGGCGCTTGCATAGGCTCCGGGCTCTCGCCGCGCGACATCGACCGCGTGGTGGGCGTCGTCAAGGCGTACACGACGCGCGTCGGCGAGGGGCCGTTCCCGACCGAGCTTTTCGACGATGACGGCAGGACGCTCGCCGAGCGCGGCCACGAGTTCGGCGCCGTCACCGGCCGTCCGCGCCGCTGCGGCTGGTACGACGCGGTCGTCGCGCGCTACGCGCAGCAGGTGAACGGCGTCGACTACTGGGCGCTCACCAAGCTCGACGTGATGGACGTTTTCGGGAAGATCCGCATCTGCACGGCGTACGAGCTTGACGGCAAGGTGATCGACTACATGCCTTCGAGCGTCGACGAGCTTGCCCGCGTCAAGCCCATATACGAGGAGATGGACGGCTGGATGTGCGAGACGAGCGGCATAACACGCATCGAGGATCTGCCGCCAAAGGCGAAGGCGTACGTCGACAGGCTCGTCGAGCTTTCCGGCGGCGCGCTCGGGATACTTTCGATAGGCCCGGCGCGCGAATCGACGCTCAGACTCTCCATATAGGCGTAGAAATGGCAACAGTAATCACACATCCGCTCGTAAAGCACCGCATGACGTACATGCGGAACATCGACACGAAGCCGAAGCTCTTCCGCGAGCTCGTCTCCGAGGTGACGATCCTGCTCGCGTACGAGGCGCTGCGCGACATCCGTACGGCCAAGGTCGAGATCCAGACTCCCATAGCGAAGACGATGGGCGACAAGATCTCCGAGTCGATCGTCATCGCGCCCATCCTCAGGGCGGGCATGGGTATGCTCGACGGGATGCTCGATCTCCTTCCCTACGCGAAGGTGGGCGTTCTCGGGATGCAGCGCAACGAGGAGACGGCCGAGCCCGTCCCCTACTACGCGAAGGTCCCCCCCGCGAAGGGCGGCGAGCTTGCCATCGTGGTGGATCCGATGCTGGCCACGGGCGGAAGCGCCGTCGATGCCGTTTCGCAGCTCAAGAAGCTCGGGTACGGGAGGATCATCTTCCTCAGCCTCGTTTCGGCCCCCGTGGGCATAGAGAATTTCGAAAGGCACCATCCTGACGTTCCCGTCTACACGGCCTCCGTCGATGAATGCCTCAATTCGAACTTCTACATCGTCCCCGGTCTCGGCGACGCCGGCGACCGCATCTTCGGCACGTTCTGATTCCAGGTACAATTCTGCCCGATGTCAGCAAAGGCGAAACAGCAGGCGGCCACGGACGCGAAAGGGTACGCGTTCGGGACGTTCCAGGGCGTATTCACGCCCAGCATACTCACGATAATCGGCGTCGTGATGTACCTGCGTTTCGGCTGGGTGCTGGGCAACGTCGGCCTTGGTGCAACGCTCGCCATCGTCACGCTAGGTAGCGTCATAACCTTCCTTACCGGCCTTTCCATCTCGGCCCTCGCCACCAACATGCGCATGAAGGGTGGAGGCGCGTACTTCATCCTCTCGCGCTCCCTTGGCCTTGAGGCGGGAGCGGCCATAGGCCTTCCGCTTGCCGTATCGCAGGCGGTCTGCGTCTCGTTCTACGTCGCAGGTTTCGCCGAAGCCCTTGTCAACTCCCAGCTGCCGTTCTTCTCCACGCTCGACATGCGCGTCGTCGGCTCCGTGACCCTCGCCGTCCTTGCGCTCGTCTCGACGCTCTCGGCGGACATCGCCCTCAAGTCGCAGTACGTCATCATGGCGGCGATCGGATTTTCGCTCGTCTCATTCTTCCTCGGCTCGGCCCCCGCCCCGTCCCCCGCCCCTGCCGCGATGCCGCCGCGCGAGGATTTCTGGACAGTCTTCGCCGTCTTCTTCCCGGCCGTCACGGGCATCCTCTCCGGGCTAGGAATGTCGGGCGACCTCAAGAACCCCGGCAAGTCGATCCCTCTCGGCACCATCGCCGCCGTGCTTACCGGCTATGCGATATACATGGCCGTTCCCATCGTCCTTTCCGGCATGGTGCAGGATGAGGCCGTCCTTCGGACCGACACGATGATACTCCAGCACTGCGCCAGATGGCAGACCCCGATCCTTCTGGGCGTCTGGGCCGCCACGCTCTCTAGCGCCGTCGGAAGCTTCCTCTCCGCGCCCCGCGCCCTCCAGGCTCTCGCCCGCGACGGGCTCGCCCCGTCCTTCCTCGCGCGCGGCTTCGGCATGCGTGACGATCCGCGCGCCGCGTCGGCGCTCTGCTTCGCCATGGCGGCCGCCGGCATATGGCTTGGCGGCATCAACGTCCTCGCGCCCGTCCTGACGCTCTTCAACCTTTCCACCTACGGGCTTTTGAACCTCTCTGCCGCCTGCGAAGAGGCGATGTCGAACCCGACATGGCGGCCGACGTTCCGCGTCAAGGCCTTCTTCTCGTTCGCGGGCTTCGCCCTCTGCCTCACGGCGATGTTCATGATAAGCCCGGGATGGACGTTCACCGCCCTCATCTGCGAGGCGCTCATATACTGGATCGCCCAGAGCCGCCGCATGACGGCCCAGTGGGGCGACATGAGAACGGGCATCTACGCTAGCCTCGCGAGATTCGCCTTGAGGCGCCTTCCCAAGGAGCGCCACCTTGAGCGCAACTGGCGTCCGAACATACTCGTCTTCTCGCGCCTTCCCATAGTGAACCTGCGCATCATCGAGCTTGCAAGGGACATCGCCTCCAATAGGAGCTTCGTGACGATAGCCTCCATCGTCCCCGAGACGTTCGCCGCGCCGGCGAGGGAGGCGGAGCTCAAGGGCTCCGTCCTGAGGACGGCGCGCAAATCGTCCCTTGAGGCGGAGGTCAAGCTCCTCGGCGCGGCGGACGAATGGGGCGCCATGTCGGAGATGGTGAGAACCTACGGCTTCGGCCCGATCACGCCGAACACGGTGATGATGGGGCTTCCTGCGAGCGCCCACTCGGCGAGCCTCGCGGAGACGGTGATGCTCGCCGCGCGCCTGAGGAGGAATGTGATACTCTCCGGCTCAGGCAACGTGCCGTCCCCCGAGGCGGGACTTGAGAGCCTCCCCGAAAAGGCCCCCATAGACATCTGGTGGCGCGGCGGCGGCATGAACGGAAACCTGATGCTGGCCCTCGCGGTACTCATCTCGCGCAGCGCCGCCGGATCGGGGCATCCCCTCAGGATGAACATGATAATCCAGAAGAGAACGCTTGCCGAGGCGAAGGAGGAGCTAGACGGCTTCCTCGCGGACGTGCGCGTCGATGCGGTGACGCGCATAATCGATTCGGAGGGCCGCCCGTTCACCGATGTGATAAGGGAGAACTCCGCCGATGCGTCGCTCACTTTCATAGGCCTCAAGCCGCCGCTTGAGGACGACACCCCCGCCTCGTACGGGGAATACCTGAGCATGCTCAGCGGCAACCTCTCTGGCGTCAACTACCCGGCGTTCGTCCTTGCCGCGGAGGATGTGGATTTCAAACTCATCTTCACTTAGGCCGGCAAATATGGTATAATACCCCCCATCGTCAAACGGCCTAAAAGAGGCCCACCAAGGAGATAGTCCAGATGTCGCAGAGAAGAGCAGTATCCATTGCGCGCGCAGGGTTTGCGGCCGCTTTTGCCGCCGTGTGCGCGTTCGGCGCCCTATATGCAGCGCCTGTAGTCAGGATTTCAAAGGCCGGAATGGAGCGTACGGTCGTAAGCGTCGAGACCCAGGCTCCGACGCCAGAGGCGAAGGCGTTCAACGACTGCCTCAGGCGCAACCTCGCCATATCCGGGGTGTTCATCCTCGGAGAGGGCGGCGCAGTCAAGGTCTCCGGCGTTCCCGGAGGCGGAGTCACCGTCACCGGAAAGGGCAAGCAGCTTTCCTTCCCCAGGCAGTTCTCCGACGCCAAGTCCGCCCGCATGGCGGCGCGCGAGCTCGTCAACGCCATGGTCTCCAACTTCGGCGGCGAGGGCGACAAGGGCTTCGCCACCGACAGGCTCGTCTTCGTCAACAGGCTCGGCAGCGACAACGCCGACCTCTACACCGCCTATGCCGACGGCTACGACATCCGCTGCGAATCGAAGGAGGGCCACGCGATCGTCGGCCCCAGATGGGCGCCCAACGGCCGCGACATCTACTATACCGGTTTCCGCGAAAAGGCCCCGCTCATCTACAGGTACGATACGTCTGCCGGCAGGATCGCCCGCCTCGCGTCGTTCAAGGGGCTCGCCACGGGAGCCGCCATCTCGCCCGACGGCAGAAGGGCCGCGATCATCCTCAGCTTCCAGGGAAATCCCGAACTCTACATCATGGACCTTGCCGAGGGTAGCGTCCAGCGCATGACGCGCACCAAGGGCGCCTCCGAGGCGAGCCCCTGCTGGAGCCCGGACGGCACGAAGATCGCCTACGTCTCCGACGAGACCCGCCAGCCCCAGATATACATCATCGACATAGTCTCGAAGAAGTCCACGCGCTTCACGGTGCAGGGCTCGCAGAACACCAACCCCGACTGGAGCGCCAAGGGCGGGCTCACATGGGCCACCAAGCGCGGCGGCTTGAGCTACATCGCCGTCGCCGATCCCGCCGAAGGCGAGAGGTCGCACAGGCTTGTCACCGATGGCGGAGCCTGGGAGCATCCCACATGGGCCAGCGACGGCCGCCACATCGCCGCCGACCGCGACAACGCGATCTTCCTCATCGACGCCCACCCCGAAAGCGACACTAAGCCGGTGCCCGTGTTCAACAACAGGGGCAACTGGATGTCGCCCAGCTTCACACGCTGAAAAAGAAAGACATGTTTCTCAACCGCAGATTCGAAAACGTAAGGCTTGTCGATCCCGTCACCGGGACCGACATTGTAGGCGAATATACGGTCGAGAACGGCATAGGGCGCTTTACGTCGAAAGCCCGCAGGGTAGCGCGATACATCCTTGTCCCGGGCTTGAGGGATGTGCACGTCCATTTCCGCGATCCAGGCCTTCCCGAGGCCGAGACGCGCCACTCCGGCTCCAAGGCCGCCGCAGCGGGCGGCTTCACGTGCGTCACCACGATGCCCAACACCGTCCCCGCCGGCGATTCGCCTGCGTGGGTGCGCGCCCAGATCACCGACAGGACGCTTTCCGTGAGGATCGCCCCCTCGGCCTGCATAACCAAGGGCCGGCTCGGGCGCGAGGTCGCCGATCTCGAAGCCCTTGCGAAGGCCGGCGCCGTGGCGTTCACCGACGACGGCAGCTACGTCTCCGACGAGTCCGTTATGCGCAAGGCCATGACGATCGCCGCAAGACTCGGCAAGCCCGTCATGGAGCATGCGGTCGATCCCGGGATCCTCGCCGGCGGCGTCATGTACGAGGGCAAGATATCGAAGCGCCACCGCCTCAAGGTGATGCCGCCCGAGGCCGAGATAGAGGCCGTCAGGCGCGACATACGCCTCTGCCGCGAAACGGGATGCGCCCTCCATATCCAGCACATCTCAACGGAAGGGGCCGTCGAGCTCGTGCGCGAAGCGAAGCGAGAAGGGCTTCCCGTCACCGCCGAGGCTACGCCGCACCATCTTCTTCTCTCGACGGCCGACATGGTCGGCAACGACGCCAACTGGAAGATGGCGCCGCCTCTCGGGCAGCCGTCCGACCGCGCGGCCCTGAGGCGCGCCGTGATGGACGGGACGATAGACATGTTCGCCACCGACCACGCGCCCCATCCGCCATCCAGGAAGACGGGCGGCTTCGCATCGGCGGCCAACGGCATAGTTGGGCTTGAAACGGCCGTGGCCGTCACGTGGCAGGCGCTCGTCCTTGAGGAGGGCATGCCGATAATGGACTGGGTCTCCAGATGGACCGTCGCCCCGGCGCTCCTTCTAGGCGAGAGCCCCTCGAGCGTCCTTTCGGGATCGCGCGCCGATTTCACGATAATCGACACGGCCGCCAAGATGACCGTGAAGCCTGAGACGTTCAAGAGCCTGTCGCGCAATCAGCCGTTCACCGGCATGCGTTTTGCCGCATGGCCCGTTCTCACCGTCAAGGAGGGGCGCATCACGTATGAACGTTGAGGTCTTCGATAAGGCGGCGCGCTCCCTGCCGGAGCGGTGCTTCAGCTCCCCCCTGGACGTGGCGATGGTTCTCGGAAGCGGCTGGGGCGACGCATTGCGGTGGGACAGGATCGTCGCGCGCGTCGGCTACGCCGACATCGAGGGCTTCGGCGCGGCCACGGTCTCGGGCCATGTGGGCGAGCTTATAGTCTACGAATACGCTGGCCTGCGCATCGCCGCATGGTGCGGAAGGCGGCATTTCTACGAAGGCGTCGCCTGGGAGGCTGTCGTCCTTCCCGTCGAGCTTTCCCGCCGCATGGGTGCGAAGCGGCTTCTTCTCACGAACGCGAGCGGCGGCATAAACCCCGCCTTGAAGGCCGGCGATTTCGTGATAATAAAGGATCACATCAATACCGTCGGGATAAACCCGTTCATCGGGCCGCACAACCCCGAGTGGGGTCCGCGCTTCCCCGACATGAGCGAAATCTACACGAAACGCCTAAGGGACATCCTGCACGAGACGGCCGAGAGGCTTGGTCTTAGGACGATGGAGGGCGTGTACGCCTTCACGAGCGGGCCCGTCTACGAGACGCCCGCCGAGGTTCAGGGCTACAAGCACGCCGGGGCGGATCTCGTCGGGATGAGTACGGTCCCTGAGGCCGTGTTCGCGGCGGCGGCCGGAATGGAGGTCGCCGGAATATCGCTCGTCTCGAACCTTGCCGCCGGCATCGCGCGCACGCCTCTCAAGCACGAGGAGGTCATGTCGGCGGCCAAGGCCGCAAAGCCCGTGATGGCCGAGCTTGTAGACGGATTTTTGAAATCCAAGGGGGCAACATGACGATAAGAGACATGTTCGATGCGGCGGTGGCCGAGGCGCCGTCTTCCGTGATGCAGCGCTACCATGACGGCAAGGACTGGACGGCCCGCACGTACGCTGAAGCGCGAAGCCGCGTCGGAAAGGCAGCCGCGCTCGTAAGGCGCTCCATGGACGATGCCGGTGTAAAGGATGCGGCCATGTCCGGGGAGACGGGTCTCGACGTAGGCAGGCGCGCCGCGATAATGATGGAGAACTCCCCCGACTGGGTCATCCTCTACCTTGCGCTCGCCGGATCTGGCTTTACGGTCGTCCCCGTCGATCCGAAGCTGCGCGCGGGCGAGGTGAGGCACATACTCTCCGACTCGGGCGCACAGGCCGTCTTCTGCGGCGAGCGTCAGGCCGAAGTCGTCGACGAGGTGCTTGCCGACCTCCCCTCGCTCGTCAAGGTGGTGAACCCTTCGGCGCTCATCGACGGAATCCCCGAAAAGGACGCCGAGGAGGCTTCCAGATGGTACGACGCCAACCGCCCGGGCGACAACACCCTTGCGAGCCTCATCTACACGAGCGGCACGACCGGCCGCCCCAAGGGCGCGATGCTCACGCACTCGAACTTCGTCGAGAACGTGATGGGCACCATCGACCGCGTCAAGTTCTACCCGACGGACAGCTTCATAAACGTCCTCCCGCTCTTCCATGCCTTTTCGTTCATGGGGAACTTCCTCCTGCCGATGGCCGTCAAGGGCGAAACGAGCTTCATCCGCACTCTAAGGACGATAGCCGACGACATGCTTGCCGTAAAGCCTACGATCCTCCTTTCGGTGCCGCTCCTTGCGGAGAAGCTGTACGCGAGGATCGATGCGCAGATCAGGAAGAGCGTCCTTACAAAGGGCCTTTTCAAGGTCGAATTCGCCCGCAAGTACATGGCGCGCAAGATCGTCGAGCGTTTCGGCGGCAGGATGCGCCTTATAGGCATAGGCGGCGCCCCCACGAGCATCGAGACGCTCGAAGGCTTCAGGAAGATCGGCCTTTTCGTCCTTGAAGGCTACGGGATAACCGAGTGCGCGCCCGGAGTCGCCTACCCCGAGCCGAGCGCGTTCGTCGCGGGAACTGTCGGCCCGGTCCTCTCCAACATGCAGTGGAAGGTGATCGGCAAGGACGAGCATGGCGCGGGCGAGCTTTGCGTCAAGGGGCCCAACGTGATGAAGGGGTACTGGCGCAAGCCCGAGCAGACTGCGGCCGCCTTCGACGAGGAGGGTTACTACAAGACGGGCGACATCGTGAAGATCGACGCAAACGGCAACGTCAAGATCTGCGGTCGCACAAAGGCCCTCATCGTGAACCGCGAAGGGAAGAACATCTACCCGGAGGAGATCGAGCGCGCCCTGGAGCATGCGCCTCTCATCAAGGATGCGATCGTTCTGGGATACAAGGTCGGATCCGATCCGGGCGAGCATGTGGGCGCGATAATCGTCCCCGACGAGGATGCGATACGCCTCCACTTCAAGGGCGAGACGCTCACGCGCGAGGACATGGAGGCGTTCATAACGGAATATGCGCAGGGCGTCTGCCGCGCGGCCGTCGCCGACTACAAGCAGCCCAGGAAGTTCGACGTCCGCTTTGATCCCCTTGAGCGCACCGGCACGATGAAGGTGAGGCGCGTAGTCTACGCGGGGCAGCTCGACGAGACTCCGCCCCCCAAGCGCGAGCGCGACGAATCATTGAGCCTCAAGTCCCTCAAGGATACGATAAAGCTCCCCTCGAACATCTCGCTCGAAGTCCCGGAAGGGGGCGAGTAGCATGGCGTTCTGGTTCTTTGCGCTGGGCATTCCGACGCTCGCTCTAGGGCTTTTCATGCTCCTTAGGCGTGAGGCGGCATCACGCGCCGTCGCGGCCTTCCCGAGATGGGCCGCCGGCGGATACGTCCTCACGTTCGTCGCGTGGGGCTGGACGGCGCACGAGCTTGACACGATCGGAATCGAGATCTTCGACAGGTATCTCAAGGCGTTCCCGGGCGAGCTTTGGATATTGGCCGCGGTCCTCGCGTTTCTCATGTGCGCGTGGATGGCGAACCTCCTGCCGATAAGGGCCGTAAGCGCGATATTTATGCTCTTCCCCGCATCGCTCTTTCCCCGGATAAGGCTTGAGCCCAGCGCATGGCGTCTTGCGCTCGTCGTCTACGCATACATTGCCGCGATCGTCGGGATGTATTCGATGTTCTATCCATGGCACGCGCGGCGCGCGATAGCCTGGACCGCCGCACGGCCCAAGGCAATGCTGGCTTTCGGGGCGGCCTTCACGGCCGTCGGGGCGCTTTTCGCCGTCCTTGGCGCCGCGTTTCTCTTTGGCGGGGGTGCGCAATGACGGCCGCAAGGCAGAGCGACGAACTCAACCGGCGAAACACGGCGTTCGACAACACGCTAAGGCCGCAGACCTTCGGCGAGTTCGTCGGCCAGAGGAAGATCCTCGACAGGCTCATGCTTGCCGTCGAGGCGGCCAAGGCGCGCGGCGAGACGCTTGACCATGTGCTTTTCTCCGGTCCGCCCGGTCTCGGCAAAACCACCTTGAGCTACATAATCGGCGATGCGATGGGCGTGAGGGTCAAGACGACGAGCGGCCCCGTCCTCACGAAGCCGGGCGACCTCGCGGGGCTTCTCACGAGCCTTGAGGCGGGCGACATCGTCTTCATCGACGAGATCCACCGCATGGCGAAGACGGTCGAGGAGTACCTCTATTCGGCGATGGAGGATTTTGCGATCGACATCCTGATCGACCAGGGTCCAAACGCCCGCAGCGTCAGGCTTGAGCTTCCGCGCTTCACGCTCGTCGGCGCGACGACGAGGATCGGTCTTATCGCAGCTCCCCTCAGGGCGCGGTTCGGGCTTGTGAACAGGCTAAGCCCCTACGAGCCCGACGATCTCGCCGAGATCGTGGAGAGGAGCGCGGCGAAGCTCGGCGTCGGCATAGAGCGGGAAGGGGCGCTTGAGATAGCCCGCCGCTCGCGCGGTACGCCGCGAATCGCCAACAATCTCCTGCGCCGCGTGAGGGACTATGCGCAGATAAAGGCGGACAACGTCGTCACGCTCGATGTCGCCAAGGCGTCGCTCGCGCTTCTTGAGATCGATCCGGACGGGCTCGACGAGATGGACGTCAAGATCCTCGAGACTCTCTGCGTCAAGTTCGGCGGCGGCCCCGTGGGGCTCGGCACCATAGCGGTGAGCGTAGGCGAGGAGCCTGACACGATCGAGGAGGCGTATGAGCCTTTCCTCATCCTCAACGGCTACATCGAGCGCACCCCCAAGGGGCGTGTGGCCACCGCCCGCGCATTCGCCCGTGTAGGTCTTTCCGCCGCCGGAGGCAAACCCGTCCAGGGCGAACTCGGCCTCCAATAAAAATCGCGCTTGATTACGCGAGGGAATTTTGGTATAATACCTGTCGCTTTTCCGCAATGGCGGGAGTAGATCAATTGGTTAGATCAACAGATTGTGATTCTGTGGGTTGCGGGTTCGAGTCCCGTCTCCTGCCCCATGTAAAAGCATTCCCCCAAACCCCTGATGCCGCTTGTCAATGGCCTGAATAAATGATAGAATATCCGTTCTTTTCCGAACACAAAGAGGTGGATAATGTCGAAAGTCACAAATGAGCAGGTGAAGCTTGCAGCCAACACAATCCGCTGCCTGTCGGCGGACATGATCGAGAAGGCCAAGAGCGGTCATCCTGGCGCACCCATGGGGATGGCGGATATCGCCGCCAGCCTGTGGCTCAAGTTCCTCAATATAGACCCCAAGGAGCCGAACTGGGCAAACCGCGACAGGCTCGTCTTCTCCGGCGGCCACGCAAGCGCTCTCGTCTACAGTCTCTTCCACCTCTCCGGCCTCGGCAACCTCACGATGGACGAGCTTAAGGAGTTCCGCCAGTTCGGAAGCCGCTGCGCCGGCCACCCCGAGCGCGGCCTCACCCCGGGCGTCGAAGTGACAACAGGCCCACTCGGCCAGGGCATCTCCATGGCCGTCGGCCTCGCCATCGCCGAGCGCATGTCCGCCGCGCGCGACAACGTTGACGGCGAGGAGCCCGTGGTCGACCACCGCACATGGTGCTTCTGCGGCGACGGCGACATCGAGGAGGGCATCAGCCACGAGGCATGCTCCTACGCCGGCTACCTCAAGCTCGACAGGCTCATTCTCGTCTACGACTCAAACAACATCACGATCGAGGGCGACACCGGCCTTTCCATGACGGATGACACCAGGCTCCGCTTCGAAAGCTACGGCTGGAAGGTCTTCGAGTGCGACGGCCACGACCTCGACCAGATCGACCGCGTCTACCGCAAGGCGATCAAGGTCACCGGCCAGCCCGTCATCATCATCGCCAAGACGACGATCGGCCTCGGCGCGCCCACCAAGGCGGGCTCATGCGATTCCCACGGCGCGCCCCTCGGCGCGGATGAGGTCGCCGGAGCAAAGAAGGCCCTCGGCTTCGACCCCGAAAAGAGCTTCTACGTGCCCGAAGAGGTTTACGAGCTCTTCGCGGAGCGCACCGCAGCCTGCCACCGCATGAACCTCAGGTGGCGCAAGACGTTCAAGACATGGGCCGCCGCCCATCCCGACAAGGCCGCCGTGCGCGAGTCCGCCATGAAACTCTCCGTGCCCGCGGAACTCTTCTCGAAGACGATCGAGTGGGATCCGTCCAAGCCCGAGGCCACCCGCAGCGGCAGCGGCAAGGTGATGAACGAGCTCGCGCCTTCGCTACCGTTCCTCGTCGGCGGCAGCGCCGATCTCGGCCCGAGCAACAAGACGTACCTGAAGGGCATGGGCGAAGTCGCCCCCGGATCGTTCTCCGGCCGCAACTTCCACTTCGGCATCAGGGAGCTTTCGATGACGGCCATCGTCAACGGCATCACCGCCTACGGCGGCTGGCGCGCATACGGGGCCACGTTCTTCGTCTTCAGCGACTACTGCCGCCCGGCGATCCGCCTTGCCGCGCTCATGGGGCTTCCGAGCATCTTCGTCTTCTCGCACGACAGCTTCTACGTCGGCGAGGACGGCCCCACCCACGAGCCCGTCGAGCACCTTGCCGCGATGAGGACGCTCCTCAACGTGAGGACCT
This sequence comes from Kiritimatiellia bacterium, assembly GCA_045636065.1. Taxonomy (GTDB): domain Bacteria; phylum Verrucomicrobiota; class Kiritimatiellia; order RFP12; family UBA1067; genus RGIG5050. Next base: position 25,975 of record JAZTWW010000007.1, read on the forward strand.
TCCGTCCGGCCGACGTTAACGAGACGCTTGCCGCGTGGCTTGCCATCCTCAAGAACAGGAAGGGCCCCGGGTGCCTCCTTACGACGCGCCAGAACGTGCCCGTCCTCGAAGGGGTCAGCCGCGAAGGCGTCGAGAAGGGCGGCTATACCATCTACGAAAGCTCGTCGCACCCAGATCTCATCTTCATTTCAAGCGGCAGCGAAGTCTGCCTTTGCGTCGAGGCGGCGAAGAGGCTTGCGGCCGAAGGGAAGAAGGTGCGCGTCGTGTCGATGCCCGAGTTCAACCTCTTCTCCGAGCAGCCGCTCAACTACCGCGAAAGCGTGATTCCGGGCACCGTCCAGAAGCGCGTCATCGTCGAGGCGGCGAGCCGCTTCGGCTGGCAGCGCTACGAGGCGAACCCCGCCACGACACGCTACGTGACGCTCGACACCTACGGCGCATCCGCACCCTACAAGGTGCTCCAGCAGCAGTTCGGCTTCACGGTCGAGAACGTTCTCGCCAAGGCGAGGGAAATCCTTTAACAGGCGGCCTTTCAAGGCCGTGCACCAAGGAGCTTCACGATGGATAGAGCCGTAATGGAGGCTGATATAGCGGTGGCGGGCTTCGGGCCCGCCGCCGCAGGTTTTCTGACTACGCTTGCCCCTAAGCTTGCAGAGACGAAAGAGGACGGCACGCCCAAGTACGAGTCGCGCGTCATGCCGGGCTGCCCCTTGCAGATACAGTGCTTTGAAAGGGCGGACTCGACGGGCTTCGGCGTCTCCGGCATAGTCACCAAGGGCGAAGCCATCAAGGCGAGCTTCCCCGGAGTCGATCTCGAAAAGGAGATCCCGGGCACCGTCGCCGTCTCGAAGGAGAAGATGGCCTACCTCTTCGACAATGTAGGCGCCTCCCGCAGGACTTTCGGAACGAAGTTCATCGACTTCTGCTTCAAGGCCGGCTTTTTCATGAAGTCCGGCCCAAGCGCCAAGGAGCTTCCCTTCATCCCGCGCTTCATGGACAAGAAGCCTGGGTATGTTATGGGCATGGGCTCCTTCATGGACTGGTGCTCCGCGAAGCTGATGGAAAGCGGCCTTATGGTGATGGCGGGCCAGCCGGTTGACGGCCCCCTCTTCGACGGCGACAAGGTCGTTGGCCTTAGGCTCGCCGACCAGGGCGTCAAGAAGGACGGCACCCCTGACGAAGCCTCCTATATGCCGGGAATGGATGTGAAGGCCGCCTTGACAGTCGTCGCGGACGGCCCCGTCGGAGCGGTCGGCCGCGCGCTCGATGCGAAGTTCGGCCTTCCCGAAGGCAACCACCGCAACGACTGGGGCGTAGGCATGAAGGCCGTCGTGCAGCTCCCCGAGACATGCAAGCTCGAGCCCGGCACCGTGATCCATACGCTCGGTTTCCCGGAGCCCGAGATCTTCGGCTTCTTCTACGTTGGCCCCAATCGCACCGCCTCGATGGGCATATTCGTCGCCCCGTGGATGGACACCCCTGTAAGGACCACGTACCGCTACCTCCAGCACTGGATGATGCACCCCTACATCTGGCGCGAGATCGAAGGGGGAACGCTCCTTTCGTGGGGGGCGAAGTCCCTCCAGGAGAGCGGCGTCGAAGGCGAACCTTTCCTCGTGGGGGACGGCTTCGCGAGGATAGGCGAGGGAAGCGGCACCACCGACTGCCTCGCCAACAGCGGCGTCGACGAGGCGTGGGAGTCTGGCGTAACGCTCGCCAACGCCGTAATCAAGCTTCTCGACGAGGGCAGGGACTTTACGCGCGGCAACCTCGACGCCACATACGTCGCGATGCGCCGCTCATCCCCCACGTACAGGCGGCTTAAAAAGGCCACAGGCGCTAGGAACGGCTTCAACAGGAGCTTCTTCTGGGGCATGGCCGGCGAGGCCCTTACGGGCTACTTCGGGCTCAGGCTTCCCTTCAAGAGCGTTCCGCCCGCAAAGCGCATCCCCGAACTCAAGGACGCCGTCAAGGGCCGCATCAAGGACGAGGCCGCATTCAAGGCCGCCGTCGAAGCGGCCGAGAAGGCGCGGCAGCCTCTCCACGACGCCGTCATGACGGCGGAGGGCTGGCCCGAGATCCCGTACGACGGCAAGCTTCTCATGTCGCACCAGGATGTCCTCCTCGTAGGCGGCAAGGTGCAGGCGATGGCCGCTACGGCCGACCATGTCACCGTGGCCGATCCCGCCCTCTGCAGGGACTGCACGAAGCGCACATGCATCGAGATCTGCTCCGCGCAGGCGCTCATGCCGGGCGAGAATCCGGGCGATCCGCCCGCGTTCGACCGCGAGAAGTGCGTCCATTGCGGCGCGTGCATCTGGAACTGCGCGAAGCTGCAGCCCGCCACCCGCTGCGGCAACATCGTCTTCAAGGCCGGCGCGGGCGGCCTCCACTCGAACGAAAACTGATCAACACCGAAAGGCGGTTTCGAGACATGCTCAAATGGATGCCCGAACTCTACGGGCGCAGCCTTATGCGCCTTACATCGTTCACCGACGAGGAGATGCTTGACGTCGTCGATCTCGCAGCGCAGCTCAAGGCCAGGCGGCGCGCCGGCGTAAGGGGCGATCTCCTTAAAAGGAAGAACGTCGCGCTCATCTTCGAGAAAAGCTCAACGAGAACGCGCAACTCCTCGCTCATCGCCGTGAGGGACGAAGGCGGGAACGGCGAGTACCTGACACGCCCCGACATCCACTTCGGCAAGAAGGAGAGCGTAAAGGATACCGCGCGCGTTCTCGGGCGCATCTACGACGGCATCCTCTTTAGGGGCTATTCGCAGAAGGCGTGCGAGGATCTCGCGAAGTATTCCGGCGTTCCCGTCTGGAACGGCCTTACGGACGACTACCACCCTACGCAGATCCTCGCGGACCTTCTCACCATACGCGAAACGTTCGGCTCGCTCAAGGATGTCACGCTCGCCTACGTGGGCGACGGGCGAAACAATGTCGCCAACTCTCTCATGATGGGATGCGCCAAGGCCGGCATAAGGTATATCTGCTGCACGCCCAAGGCGCTCTGGCCAGACGCTGCGATGCTCGCCGAGGCGGCTGAGGTCGCCGAAAGGAACGGCGTCGACATAAGGGTCTTCGAGGATCCCTTGAAGGGCGTCGAGGGCGCGAACGTCATCTACACCGACGTGTGGGTCTCCATGGGCGAGGAGTCCAAGACGGCCGAGAGGATAAAGATGCTCAGGCCCTATCAGGTCAACATGGAGCTTATGCGCGCCACGGGCAACCTCGGCGGCAGGCTCATGTTCCTCCACTGCCTCCCCGCGTTCCACGACTTCGAGACCGAGGTCACGAAGGAGTGCGGAGCCCTGGAGGTGACGGACGACGTCTTCGAGAGCGAATACTCCAAGGTGTTCGACGAGAGCGAAAACAGGATGCACACGATAAAGGCGCTCTTCGTGAGCAGCCTCTGCCCGGACATGCTTGCGATATGAAAAAGACCGCGATTCTCCCTCTGGCGCTTTCGATGGCGCTTGCACTCAACGCCGGCGCCGCCGAGGTCCCGGGCGTCACCGTGGACGAAAGTCCGTTCAAGTTCGATCTCGGCGTGGACCTGCGCGTCCGCCAGGAGATCATGCACAACGTCCCGCAGGACCAGTACGGCGTCCTTGGCCGGCCGGGCGTCGCGCGCGGCAAGACGAAGAACCAGATCCGCTTCAGGCCCGACGTCTGGATGAACCTCAAGGCCGGCGAGAAGTGGCGCTTCTACCTGAGGATAGTGGACGAGTTCCGCTCTTGCCTCGTGCAGAAGTCGCACACGCAGACCTTCCCCAACGAGGCCGTGATAGACAACCTCTACGCGGAAGGCAAGGGCCTCTTCGACGGTCTTGTCGACGTCCGCTTCGGAAGGCAGGACCTCTACCGCCTCTACGGGCTCGACCATATCTTCGTCGACGGCACCCCGGGCGACGGCTCCTGCGCCACATACGCCAACATGGTCAACATGGCCATCCACATGGACGAGAAGTCTAAGTTCGACCTCTTCGCGCTCTACAACAGGGACCAGGAGGAGCTCAGGTGGGGCACCAAAAGGAGCCGCCACACCTCAAAGACAGGTTTCGGCCGCGGCGAGCGTGAGATGGACGACTGGGGCTTCGGCGCGATATGGTCGTCCAAGATTGAGTCGCTCGACTACCAGCTCTTCTGGATTCAGAAGGACACCGCCAGCTTCCACCGCGACGGCGTCAAGCACCCGAAGAAGCAGACGAACCTTCTCGGCTCGAAGCTCGTCCCGCACTGGACAGAGGAGTTCTCCACGCCCCTTGAGCTTATGGGCCAGCTCGGCCGCAACGGCGACGGCGATACGCTCGCCGCGTGGGCGGCGTACGCCGGCTTCGACTGGAAGAAGCGCAAGGGCGAGGGCATCAGGCCTTTCTGGAACGGTGGGCTTCTTGTGATGAGCGGCGACAAGGGCGCTGCGCGCGAGGACGGCGGCCACCATGCGTGGGACCCGATGTGGTACAGGGGCGTTGACGACTCCGAGATGTTCCTCTACGGCTCAAACTACGGCCTTGGCTGGTGGTCCAACCAGATAAACCTCAAGACCACGTTCGGCGCGGAGTTCGGCTACAGGCATAAGGCGCAGGTGATGACTGGCCCCATCTGGGCGGAGACGAAGGATGGGCTCGGCGGCGGCGACGGCCAGTACAAGGGCTTCATCGTCCAGGGAAGGTACGACTTCCCGCTTTGGATAGAGCCGAAGGACAAGGGCGGGCGGCTTGAGCTTTTCGGGCATGTGCTGCTCGAATACTTCAACCCGGGCGACTACTACGACACCGACAAGCCCGCGTGGTTCGCCCGCTGGCAGCTCGATTTCCGGTTCTAGCCTTCCGGGTGGTGGCGCAGGCCGCGGAATTATGGTAGAATATGGTGGTTTCTTAAAGGAGATGTTATGACACAGGAAGAACTCATAAAGGCGATGCTTGAAGAGCTTAGGAAGATGCTCCAGGCTGACGGCGGCGACCTTGAACTCGTCGCGATCGAGGGCAAGACGGTTAAGCTCAGGCTCACGGGCCACTGCGGCAGCTGTCCGTTCGCCATGCTCACCCTGAAAAACGGCATAGAGCAGAAGCTCCAGGAGCTTGATCCCGAGATCGTGGTGGAGCGCGTGGAGTAGGCCTGCCGTGGACGGGGATACGTACTTCTTCACGCTCTTCGCGGTCTTTTCGTTCGCGCTTGGAAGCTCGATCGCGAGCTTCCTGAACGTGTGCATCTGGAGGATCCCGCGCGGCGAGAGCGTGTCGAGGCCTGCGTCGCACTGCCCCAAGTGCGGCGCGCCGATAAGGTGGTGGCAGAACCTGCCTGTCCTCAGCTGGCTCATGCTGCGCGGCAGGTGCGCCAACTGCCGGGAGTCAATCTCCCCGAGATACATCCTAATCGAGCTTCTTGGTGGTGTGCTCTTTCTCCTTACGTATCTCCAGTGGGCGATGCCGTTCTTCTTCGGCCTCGATCCGCTCTTTGCGATGTCGCCCATCATGAACCCGTATCTGATGGGGGTTGATATGGTGGCGTACGCGGGGCTGATTCTCGGCAGCTTCGTCGATCTTGACCACTACTGGATCCCCGACCGCGTGACGATCGGCGGCATGGCGCTCGGCATTCCTCTCAACCTCGCAGCGTGGGTCGCTTTCATGGGCGGCTGGGCCGGCGACGGCACGTGGCTTATAGCCGAGTGGCATCTCTGGGGGCTTCTCTTGGGATTCCTCGGCCTCTGGGCCGTCGGGTTCATCTTCTCGAAGATATTCCGCAAGGAGGCGATGGGCTTCGGGGACGTCAAGCTTCTTGGAGCCGTCGGCGCCTTCTTTGGCCCGATCGCCGTAGTCTTCACGCTTGTGATGTCGTCTTTCCTCGGTAGCGCCGTCGGCCTTGCCATGATCGCCCTCGGGAAGACGAAGATGGGCAAGTTCACGGCCATTCCGTATGGGCCGTTCCTCGCCATCGGAGCTGCCGCGTGGATGCTCTGGGGTGAGAATTTCGTCATCTGGTACATGAAAGGGGTATTGCAATGAGCGAGTTCAAGCTTTCCGATCCTTACGGTTCGGCGCCGAGCGAGGCGCCGTTCACTCAAAGCGTCTCCACGGCCAAGCCCTGGGGGCGCGATTTCGCGTTCGAGGACGTGACCCTCGGCGAAATCCTCGACCGCGCCGTGGAGAGGTATCCGTCGCAGGACGCGATGGTCTTCCCTGAGTACAACTACCGCCGCACATGGCTCCAGCTCGGCGGCGATGTCGAGCTTCTTGCGCGCGGCCTTATGGGGCTCGGCATAGAGAAGGGCGAGAAGATAGCGCTTCTCGCGACGAACGAGCCCGACTGGGTCGTTCTCATGTTCGCGGCTGCGAAGATCGGCGCTGTCCTTCTTCCCTTCAACACCAACTACCAGACTTACGAGCTTGAACAGGCCCTCGCGCAGAGCGAGTCCGAGAACCTGTTCATCATCGAGAACTACCGCGATACGGACTTCATCGCGCTGATGGCGGAGCTTGTGCCAGAGCTCAAGACGTGCCCCAAGGGTGCTCTCAAGAGCGAGCGCTACCCGCATCTCAAGCGCGTGGTGAGCCTCGGGCGCAACATGAGGCGCGGCATATACTCGATCCGCGAAGTGCGCCATATGGCTGCCGAGACGACATGGAAGGACTATGGCGACAGGCAGAACGCCGTCAAGAGCGACGATGTGGTGAACATGCAGTACACGAGCGGCACCACGGGCTTCCCCAAGGGCGCGATGCTCACGCACAGGAACATCATAAACGACAGCTTCTGGATCGGCGCATGTATGGGCTATACGCACAAGGACCGCATCTGCATACCGGTGCCGCTTTTCCACTGCTTCGGATGCGTTCTCGGGGTTGTCGTCGCCGCCGTGTACGGCGCTGCGATGATCCTCTTGAGGAAGTTCGATCCCGTCGGCGTCATGAGCGCGGTCGAGCATGAAAGGTGCACGAGCCTCTACGGCGTTCCCACGATGTACATTTCGATCCTCGACCATCCTCTCTTCTCCAAGTTCGACTTCAGCTCCATCAGGACTGGCATCATGAGCGGCGCGCCGTGCCCGCTCATCAGGATGCAGCAGACGATGGAGAAGATGTACATGAAGGAGATCTGCATCCCATACGGCCTTACGGAGGCGGGCCCTGTGATGACGATGACGCGCGGCTGGGAGCCGAGCGTGCAGCGCCGGTGTGATACGGTCGGGCAGGCGCTTCCGGGGATAGAGGTGGCGGTCATCGATCCCGCGACGGGCGATCTCGCTCCCCTCGGGGCGGAAGGCGAGCTTTGCTGCCGCGGGTACAACACGATGAAGGGCTACTTCAACATGCCCGAACAGACCGCCGCCTGCATCGATTCGAACGGCTGGCTCCACTCCGGCGATCTCGGGCGCATGGACGCGGAGGGGTACTTCTACTTCACGGGGCGCATCAAGGACATCATAATCCGCGGCGGCGAGAACATCTCGGCCGCCGAGGTGGAGTGCTTCCTTTCGGGGATGCCCGAGATTGCGGATGTTAAGGTGGTTGGCGTTCCGAGCCGCAAGTACGGCGAGCAGCCTGGCGCGTTCATAATCCTCAAGGACGGGGCCGAGCTCACCGAGGCCGACGTCGCGGACTTCTGCCGCGAGCGCATCGCCTGGTTCAAGATCCCCAAATACGTGAAGTTTGTGGACAGCTATCCCCTCACCGGCAGCGGCAAGGTGCGCAAATACACGCTCCGCGAATGGGCCCACGACCTCTGGCCAGATGCATAGCATTCGCTTGGAATCTGCAGCGGATCGGTTTAAGAAGGGATACAAGGGATAAAAGCGATAAAAGCGATAAATCCACTGGATGGACTTTGATTGGGCAAGGGATACAAGCGATAAATCCACTGGATGGACTTTGAATGCCCGCGGCATCTCCTCGCTTCCCCGTCTATGCCTCCATCCCCCCACCCGAGCGGAGCAAGGGTGCTGCCGCTTCCCCAACTGCGCCTCCTCCATCCCACTTTGTATCCCAAGCGGCCGTCGCCACTTGCGGAGCGAAAATTTTTTTAATTTCCCCCTTTACAAATCTCCCGCAATCGGTTAAAATATTGTTGCTTTTGACTAGGGGCATTAGGCTCATGCCCGATACCTTGGCTGAAAGCAGGTGGAACTAGGCGGGTGCCTAGGGAAGCCTAATCAAAAACAGCGCCTCTGCGGCGCAGAACCATTGGAGGGGTTGAGGACGGTTGCGGGAGATGTGCTTGGGACATTTGGCGGCACGACTGCCAAGGCCATAAGGACGCACCTAGATCGCCAGCGGCTTCTCCAGGTCAGGAGATGAAGATGAAG
>JAZTWW010000008.1:0-40238 GCA_045636065.1 Kiritimatiellia bacterium
GGGAGGATTTTTGGGGGCTTGCCGATTTTAGGGGAAGGGATATAAGGGATAAAAGCGATAAAAGCGATAAATCCGATGAGTGGACTTTAAATTGGCGAAGGATATAAGCGATAAATCCGATGAGAGGACTGGATTTATCGCTTTCATCCCTCTTATCCATCCAAAGTCCTAATAATCGGATTTATCGCTTTTATCCCGTAGATCCCTTTTATCCTTTTTCCCATTTAAAGTCCACTCATCGGATTTATCGCTTTTATCCCGTAGATCCCTTTTATCCCTTCTTAAACCAATCCGCCTCGGATTCCAAGCGAATTGGCACCTTGCGTGACAGCGTGGCACAGTGGCACAAGGGATTGTGGCACATGGTTGTGCGGCAATTTTAAATATTTGCCGCCAATTTGCCTGATTTTCGAATATAGGTGATTTGGCACGCCGTTTGCTACTTAAATATCGCCGTCCTAAGACGGGCGGCGGAAAGAAGAGGATAAAGATATGGCAAAAGTTTTGGGTATAGACCTTGGCACCACAAATAGCTGCATGGCTGTTATGGAGGGCGGCGAGCCCGTGGTGATTCCGAACGCCGAAGGCGCACGCACCACGCCTTCCATAGTGGCGTTCACGAAGACGGGTGAGCGTCTTGTCGGCCAGGCCGCGAAGCGCCAGGCCGTGACGAACCCGAAGTCGACCATTTATTCGATCAAGCGCTTCATGGGCCGCAGGTACGACGAGATGGCCACCGAGCGCGGCATGGTTCCGTATGAGGTGGTTGCAAGCGCGAACGGCGACGCAGCCGTCAAAGTCGGCGACAAGACGTACACGCCGCCGGAAATCTCCGCGATGATCCTCCAGAAGCTCAAGACGGACGCAGAGGCGTTCCTTGGCGAGAAGATCACCGAAGCGGTCATCACGGTTCCCGCGTACTTCAACGACGCGCAGCGCCAGGCCACCAAGGACGCCGGCCGCATCGCCGGTCTCGACGTCAAGCGCATCGTCAACGAGCCTACGGCCGCTTCGCTCGCCTATGGCCTCGACAAGAAGAAGAACGAGAAGATCGCCGTGTACGACTTCGGCGGCGGTACGTTCGATATCTCGATCCTGGACATCGGCGACGGCGTCTTCGAGGTGAAGGCCACCAATGGCGATACGCACCTCGGCGGCGACGATCTCGACCAGGCGATCATGAAGTGGCTCATCCAGGACTTCCGCGCCGCTGAAGGCATCGACCTTTCGAAGGACACGATGGCCCTCCAGCGTCTCAAGGAGGAGTCCGAGAAGGCGAAGTGCGCGCTTTCGTCCGCATCGACGTACGACATCAACCTTCCGTTCATCACGGCCGACCAGACCGGCCCCAAGCACCTCACGGCGACGCTCACCAAGGCGAAGCTCGAGCAGCTTACGGACGAGCTTGTCGAGCGCACCACGGCCCCGTGCCGCAAGTGCATGTCGGACGCGGATCTTTCGAGCGTCGATGAAGTCGTCCTCGTCGGCGGCCAGACGCGCATGCCCCGTCTCCAGGAGCAGGCGAGGAAGCTCTTCGGCAAGGAGCCCCACAAGGGCGTCAACCCCGATGAGGTCGTCGCCATGGGCGCCGCCATCCAGGGCGGCATCCTGAAGGGCGATGTGAAGGATGTGCTGCTTCTCGACGTCACGCCCCTTACGCTCGGCATCGAGACGCTGGGCGGAGTGTTGACGCCTCTCATCGAGCGCAACACCACGATCCCCACGAAGAAGAGCCAGGTGTTCTCCACTGCGGCGGACAACCAGCCTGCCGTCACCATCAGCGTCTTCCAGGGCGACCGCAAGATGGCACGCGACAACAAGGCGATCGGCAACTTCAACCTTGACGGAATCCCGCCCGCGCCGCGCGGTGTGCCGCAGATCGAAGTCACGTTCGACCTTGACGCGAACGGCATACTCAACGTGAGCGCCAAGGATCTCGGCACCGGCAAGGAGCAGAAGATCACGATCACCGCTTCGAGCGGCCTCTCCAAGGAGGAGATCGAGCGCATGCGCAAGGACGCCGAGATCCACGCCAGCGAGGACGCGAAGCGCCATGAGGAGGTCGAGGCCCGCAACAAGGCCGACAATCTCGCCTTCCAGGTGGAGAAGACCTTGAAGGAGCAGGGCGACAAGCTTCCCGCCGACAAGAAGGCGCCTGTCGAGACGGCCCTCAACGAGCTCAAGGAAGCTCTCAAGGGCAGCGACACCGCGGCCATCAAGGCCAAGCGGGAGGCGCTCATGAAGGCGATGGAGCCTCTGGCGCAGGCGATGTACGCCAACCAGGGTGCATCCGGTGCAGGTGCCGGCACGCCGCCTCCCCACGAGGAGCCCAAGTCCTCCGCGAAGGGCGGGGATGATGTGGTCGATGCCGACTACACGATGAAGTAATCGAGGCGAAACATCGCGGCAAGGGGTGGACGGGCGCAATGCCTGTCCGCCCCTTTCCTATGCTTTCAGGTTGACATTTCAAGGCCGCATGGTGTATAATTAACGGCAGACGAAACATCAGAAACCGTTTCTCAGATGGCATACGTTCTACAACCTCTGCTCAATATCCGCCTGATGCGCGAGGACCGCGCATCAGCGGCCCTGACTGCCGCCCGCCAGGCGGTACGCACGGCGGAGGAGGCCGTAGAGGCCAGAAAGCGCGAGCTTGAGACGTACGAGCGCACGAAGGATGAGCGCCGAGACCGCATCTACGAGGCCATAATCGGCCGCCCGGTGAGCCGTGACAGGATCGACCAGGCGATGGAGGGCGTCGCTAGGATCGACGAGGAAGGGGCCTTGAGGCTCGACAACGTCCGCCGGGCCGAGGGCGATCTCAAACAGAGGCAGAATGAAGCGGATCAGGCCAGGGGAGTTTTCGTCGCTGCGACAAAGAATCGCATGAAAATCGGTGAACACCGTTCAGTCTGGCTTGAGGCCGAGGCCAAGGAGCAGGAGTTCCGTGCCGAAGGCGAACTTGAGGACTTTACAGGTAGAAAGCAGGATCTTGATGATTGATGCAATATCGCTAGATGTAAGCGGGGTGATGTCTGAACCGGCATTTACGCTTGTAGACTCGAGCGGTCTTAAGCCTCTTGAGCTGCCGCGCGCAGTTTGTCCTCCAAGCGCAGATGCCGTCTCCAGCTTCAATCGCGCAATGTCCAATCCTCCACTGGATATTCCCATCCACAGGTTGCCCATAGCGCAGATGGATAGCGGCGCCGCTTCTAGAAAAACCGTACCCACGCCACCTGTCGATATTCCAGTCAACGCCTCCAAAACTTTAAATCTAAATCAGAATATTGTAAATTTTGCTCCAAAAGTGGAGACTTTCCCCAATCCACCGGTGACAGACCTCAATCCCACAGATCCTCCGCGCTCTCCGCGTCCTCTGCACGAGATAAATCCGAGGACAGTCCCCATTGTCAATCCGGAGCCTGTCTCCGTCACTTTGGGGACAATCCCCAGGGAAGTTCCTGTAGGCGTTCCTAAAACTTCAATTTTCAACCCGATTGTCGAAAATCTTGCTCCAAAAGTGGGGGCTGTCCCCAATCCACCTCAGACTGAGCCTGTCCACAATCCACCGCGTGAGATAAATCCGGAACCTACCCCTGTCACTTTGGGGACAGTCCCCAAGGAAATCCCTGTAGACGCCCCTAAAACTTCAATTTTCAATCCGATTGCTGCAAATCTTGCACCAAGAGTTGAGCCTGCCCCCAATTCTCCTCGGGTTGAGACAGTCCCCACTCCTCCAAAAGTTGAGACTTTTCCCAATGCGCCGCGTGAGGTCGTTCTTGAGACCGTACCCGTATCCAAGCCGGTGACGAACCTCAATCCTCCAGTTGTCGAAATGGGGACAGTCCCCAATCCTCAAATGGGGACAGTCCCCACCTCGCCCGAACCTCCGCGCTCTCCGCGTCCTCTGCGCGAGATAAATCCGGAGCCTGCCCCCATCAATCCGGGGACAGTCCCTACGGTCAATCCGGAACCTACCCCTGCCACTTTCGGGACAGTCCCCAGGGAAGATCCTGTGGATGCCCCTAAAACTTCAATTTTCAACCCAATTGTTGCAAATCTTGCTCCAAAAGTGGAGACTGTCCCCAATCCTCCTCGGGTTGAGACAGACCCCACTCCTCCAAAAGTTGAGCCTGCCCCCAATCCAACGCGTGAGGCTGTTCTTGAGACCGTACCTGTATCCAAGCCGGTAACGAACATCAATCCTCCAGTTGTCGAAGTGGGGACAGCCCCCAATCCTCAAATGGGGACAGTCCCCACCTCGCCCGAATCCCCGCGTCCTCTGCGCGAGATAAATCCAGAGCCTGCCCCCATCAATCCGGGGACAGTTCCTACGGTCAATCCGGAACCTACCCCTGTCACTTTCGGGACAGTCCCCAGGGAAGTTCCTGTGGACGCCCCTAAAACTTCAGATTTTAACCCGATTGCTGCAGATTTTGCTCCAAAAGTGGGGACTGTCCCCAATCCGTCGCAGGTGGAGCCTGTCTCCAATCCACCGCAAGAGATAAATCCGGAGACTGCCCCTGTCAATCCGGGGACAGTCCCTGCGGTCAATCCGAAGACGGTCCCCGCAAATTTGGTGATAGACTCCAAACCTCTGGATTCCAAGCCTTTGGACTCCAAACCTTTGGTGACAGACTCCAAGCCTCTAAGTCCTCTGCGGGAGGAGGAAGAGGTGGCGGTAGCCGGGAAAAAGGTTGCGCACGAGACGGAGGCCCTTCAGGCGGTCGATTCCACAAAGGTGGTGCCGCAGACTGTAGATGCAAATCCGGTAGTAGCAGGGCAGACGGTAAATGTCGTTCTCGATCCCGCGGCGGCCACTGCGCGGACGAACGAGCTCGTAGAGGCCGCCAACGAAATCGCCGATACGATTCTCGTCACGCAATCGCTCGTCCGGGGCGACGGGGAGGTTACCATCCGTTTGAAGCCGACGGTGCTTGACGGCTCGCAGATACGCCTTGAGGCGAAGGGTAGCGCCATTACGATCGAAGTGACGCCGGCCAATGTCGATGTCGCCGCCGCCGTGGAGCGCTCCCGCGCACGCTTCGAGCAGACTCTTTCCGAGCGGCTGCCGTCGTTCCAGTTTACGGTGCGGGTATTCGATTCAAAGAAGTCCAGAACTGAAAGGTGATGCATGAAACCTCTTGAGATCATATCCTTGATCCCGAAATGGGCTGAAGCCTCGCCGGACGAGATCCTCTCCTCGCCCGCCTGGGCGATGCCATGCCGCTTCGGTACCGACGCATGTACGCTCAGGATGTGCGATATCCGCCCCTCGGATACGATAGACCTTTCGGTGCGCTTCGAGAACGAGCAGCACGTTCTGCGCCTTGCCAAGTCCCCGCGCCTCAAGGAGCTTGGCTCGATATGGCAGTCGCTATCCGACGTCCCGGAGCCGGTAGTCCTCGCACTCGTCGAGAAGGACTGCGCGCCCCTCTTCCAGCTTCTCGAGAACGCCGTCAGGAAGCAGTTCAAGGTCCTTGGAATCATCCCGCGCGACGATATCGAGGATGTGACTGAGGAGATATACGCCAATCTCTGCGAGAATGGCGCGACGACTCTCTCGTTCGCGCTTTCCAAGTCGCCTGCGATCGTATCCGCGCTCGGGCTTTTGCGCTACATCGACGTCTCTCACCCGTCCGTGCGCGAAACGTTCCTGCCTGCCGAGGTGCAGTATGCGTCGTTCACGCTCCATTCGGGCGAGCTTTCCTCGTTCGCGGAGGGGGACGCCCTCTTGATGCCAGAGGTCGGCTCGCTGGCGCCTTCGCTCATCGTCGACGGCCGCTTCCTGGCCGCCGAGGGTGGCGTAACGCAATGGAAGGACGAAGGGCTTCTTAGAATCGTATCGGCAGATCCTGCAAGCGTAAGCCTTGGCGAGCTTCTTGACGGCAAGCCGGCAATCCCGGGAGCGCCGGCGGCTGCGGCCCAGCTCAGGCTCGTAAGGCTCGGCAGGGTAGTTGCGTACGGGCGTCTGGGCAGCGTGGGGAGCCACCCGGCATTCATATGCGAGCGCGCAGAGACCGCTCTTTGAGATGGAAGTCTACCGGTTGGACATCGCGCCCCGCAAACAAGGTTAGTGGAAAGGCAATGGAAGAATGACATTCGGCGAATTGATTGGAGCCCTGGGCGAAAGGCTTGGGATGGAACTGCCTGACGAGGGCGGGGCAAGCGCCGTGGATATAGACGGCAACGAGATCGTGATCCAGCTTGCGGACGACGATCTCGTTCTGCTGCATTCCGATCTGGGGGAGCTCCCGGTCTCCGCGCAGAACGATATCGTCTCGGCCGCGATCGAGGCGAACTACCTCTACCAGGGGACGGGCGGATCCACGCTCGCGGTGAATCCCCGCACCGGGCATCTCCATATCCAGAAGTACAACTGGCTTGAGCGGCTCGATCCGGAAAAGGCCGTCGACACGCTTACGCGCTTCGCGGAAACAGCCTCTGCATGGAGGCGCATGGCCGGGGAATGCGCCAGCAGAGAGCAGTTCAATGTTGCAATGCCGTTCGGAAATTTGGTATAATACAACCATGAAAAGAACGACCTTCGAAATGTTCAGGGATGAACTGGTCCGTACCGGTTCCTATGTGACGCCGCCCGAGCGGCGCGCCGCCAAACCCCGCAAGCCCAGCGCCTGGACGACGTTCTGGTTTTCGTGGAGCACTTTCGGGGTGTTCCCGAAATGCTCCATAGCCGAGGCGAGGCGCATCCTTAACCAGGATCTCTGGGCGAAGTTCTGCTTCAAGAGCATAAGCGTGTGCGAGAAATTCGGCGGAACTATGAGGATCGAAGGCTTCAAGGACCGCGCCGAGTACAAGGGGAACGTTGTCTACGTGTCGAACCACATGAGTACGCTCGAAACGATCCTCCTTCCGGCGTGCATGGTTCCTTTCGCGCCCTTGAACATAATCGTCAAGGCGAGTTTGACGAAGCTCCCGCTCTGCTCGAAGTGCGCATGCCACATGGGGCTCCTGCCGGTGACCCGCACCGACCCGAGAAAGGATCTTGAGACGGTCTTCTCCGACGGCGTCGCCAGAATCAAGGCGGGAGGGGACTTCCTCATATTCCCGCAAGGTACCCGCCAGAGCGAATGGATCCCCAAGAAGTTCTCCTCGATCGGCGCGAAGCTCGCGGAGAAGGCCGGCGTGAAGCTCGTTCCTGTCGCCGTCAAGACGGATATCCTCCCCACGCGGGGCAAGAAGGGGATATTCAAGGATTTCGGCACAGTGGATCCGGCAAAGGAGGTGCGCGTGAGCGCAGGTCCCGTCATTTCGGGCAGCGCCAAGGAGATGCACCAGAAGAGTGTCGAGTGGATCGGCGCGAAGCTCGCCGAGTGGGGTATGGCATAGACAGGAAGGGAGGATGCTTGATGTCCAAAGTCAGGGTTGTTGAGGTTGACAAAGGTGTTGCGTTCGGCGACGGGCGGCTTACGTTCATCGCAGGCCCTTGCGTCATAGAGAACCGCCGCATGGCGCTCGACCTTGCCAAGAGGCTTGTCGAGGTCGCCAACGAGCTCAAGGTGGGATACGTCTTCAAGGCCAGCTTCGACAAGGCCAACCGCACGAGCGTCGATTCGTTCCGCGGCCCGGGCATCGAGAAGGGGCTTGAAATCCTCGCCGAAATCCGCGAAAAACTCTCCGTTCCCGTGATAACCGACGTCCACGAACCGTGGCAGTGCGCAAAGGCGGCTGCCGTCTGCGACATCATACAGATCCCCGCGTTCCTCGCGCGCCAGACGGATCTCGTCGTCGCCGCGGGCGAGACGGGGGCAGTCGTCAACGTAAAGAAGGGCCAGTTCATGGCCCCAGAGGACATGGCGCAGGTGATCCGCAAGATAGAGTCCACCGGCAACAATCGCATCGTGCTCTGCGAACGCGGCGCGAGCTTCGGCTACAGGAACCTCGTCGCCGACATGAGGAGCCTTGCGATAATGCGCGAGCTCGGCTATCCCGTCGTCATGGACGCAACGCACGCCGTGCAGAGGCCGGGCGGCCTCGGCACCGGATCCGGCGGAGACGGCCGCTTTGCGCCTCTTCTCGCCCGGGCCGCGGTCGCGACCGGCGTGGACGGAGTTTTCATGGAAACGCACATGAACCCCAAGAAGGCCCTGAGCGACGCCGCGAACGCAATCGCGTTCAAGGAGATAAAGCCGCTCTGGGAGAAGCTTCTCAAGATCCACGAGGTCGTAAACGGCTGACATGCCAAAGGCAAGAACCATATCCTTCGCGCTGGCGGCACTTGCCGCATTGTCGCTCAAAGCCTTCGACAGCCGCGCATGGCTCGCCGATCGCGACGACGACACCGACAAGCTGCGCCTTGAGGAGGCGTTCTCGACGTTCAAGCACGAGGACGGGCTCCCCGCCGAGGATATAATGGTCCCCATCGAGAAGTTCGAGAACGGGCTTGTGAAGACAAGGCTCGACGCATCCCGCGCGTGGATATATCCCGACGTCAACATCGTGATCGCCACGGGAATCCATGTCGTGCGCAACACTGAGGATGGCGGCGTCGAGCTCGACTTCACCGCCGACAACGCCGTCATCGACAAGGAAACGAAGACGGGATGGGTGGACGGCAACGCCGTCATAAAGGTCGACCAGGCCGTGGCGTACGGCAAGGGCGCGTATTTTTCGTTCGAGCGCGAGATCGTAAGAGTATACAACCAGACGAAGATAGTCGTGAAGGGATTGAAGTTCGATCCGCGCAAGATCCTCAACCCCGGCAAGGAGGGAAGCAAGTGATGAAGAAGTTCCTGTGGTCAGCTGTTTTGGGCGCCGCGGTGGCGGCGGTATGGGGGGCTTTGCCCGCGCAGGCGGCTGACGGGGCGGCAGATCCCGATTCGGTGTTTCTGCGCGACGGCGCAAAGCCGCGTGTTTCCGTCCTGGCGAAGATGGCCGGCGAGAATGTGGAGGCCAAGGCTAAAGCCGAAGCCGAGGCTAAAGCCAAGGCCGAAGAGGAGGCCCGTCAGAAGGCGGAAGCCGAGGCGAAGGCAAAGGCTGAAGAGGAGGCGCGCATAAAGGCCGAGGAGGAGGCAAGGGCAAAGGCTGAGGCGGAAGCCAAGGCCAAGGCTGAGGAGGAGGCCCGTCAGAAGGCGGAGGCCGAGGCTAAAGCCAAGGCTGAAGAAGAGGCCCGCCTAAAGGCCGAAGAGGAGGCGAGGGCGAAAGCTGAAGAGGAAGCCCGTCAGAAAGCGGAAGCCGAAGCCAAGGCCAAAGCGGAAGAGGAAGCCCGTCAGAAGGCGGAAGCCGAGGCGAACGCAAAGGCCAAGGAGGAAGCCCGCGCAAAGTACCTTGAAAACCCAGACCCCGACGAGCGCCCGGACGTGGAGCCTGCCGCCGAAGGTGAGGGTGAGGCTGCGCCCAAGGCCGAGGAGCCGCCCAAGAGCACGATAATGGACAGCCTCCCCGGCGTCAATCCGATCGAAAAGAAGAAAAAGGCCGACAAGAAGCCAAAGCCCGAGCCCAAGGTCCTTACAGGGCGCGATGCCGTAATAACGGCCGAAAGGACGGACTACGACCGCAAGGAAGGTGTGATCCTCTTCGACAGGAAGGTGTACGTCGATGACGAGCAGTACCAGCTCCATGCCGACAGGCTCTTCGTGTTTCTCGACGGCACCAACTCCTTGAAGCGCATCGTCGCGCTTGGGAACGTCGCGATGACGAACGACATGAGAAGCGCCCTCTGCTCCAGGGCCACCTACGTCAAGGCAACCGGCAAGGTCGTACTCTACGGAGAGCCCGGCAAGCCCGCGATCCTCCACGAGGACGGCGACTCCGAGAAGGACGCCGCCGGCGACAGGATCGTGTTCTGGCTGAACAGCGAAGAGGTCAACGTGGACAATCCCGTCATAAGGCTTCCCGGCAGCACGACGCGAGGCGGGGGCGGACTTGACGTGAAGGACATTCTTCTCGGAAAGTGAGGCCGTTCATCATGGGTGAAACCGAAGACATAGTTGCCAAGGAGATGTCGGCGATGGCCGTTGAGGGGCAGCCGGAAGGCTTCCCCAAGCCTGATCCCGACCTTGTGGCGAAGGGCCTCGTGAAGGTATACGGCGAGAGGACCGTCGTCAACGGCATGGGCATGGAGGTCCGCTGCGGGGAGATCGTAGGGCTCTTGGGTCCCAACGGCGCGGGGAAGACCACCACCTTCTACATGATAGTCGGACTCGTGAAGCCGAACGCCGGCGAGATACTCTTCAGGGGCGAGAATGTTACGAAGATGCCCGTCTACCAGCGTGCGAGAAGGGGCCTCGGGTACCTCGCGCAGGAGCCGAGCATCTTCAGGAAGCTCTCCGTGTGGGACAACGTGATGGCGATACTCGAGACGATCGGCCTCGGGCGGCGCGCGCGCAAGGAGAGGTGCGAGGAGCTTCTTTCAAGCCTCGATCTCATGAAGGTCTCAAAGCAGCCGGCGTACACTCTCTCCGGCGGCGAGCGGCGCAAGCTCGAGATAGCGCGAGCCCTTGTGAGGCGTCCTTCGATCCTCATGCTCGACGAGCCTTTCGCAGGCGTCGATCCCCTCGCCGTCCACGACATCCAGGAGATCGTCAGGAAGCTCAAAAGCCAGGGTCTCGGTGTCATCATAACAGACCACAACGTCCGCGAAACGCTCACCGTCGTCGACAGGGCGTACATGGTTTACAACGGCCGGCTCCTCTGCGAAGGGTCGAGCGACTACCTGGTGAACGACCCCAAGGCCCGCGAGCTTTACCTCGGATCCGATTTCAGGTTGTAGAAGTGCAGATTCTGCCGTATTTCGCGGATAAAACGCAATTATAGCAGAATCTCTAGAAAAAGCTTTGACAAATGCACGGAAATTCCGTAAACTAGTGCCAACAAAGGAGGACTCACATGTCTATTGAAGTCACAATGCGCCACAGCGATGTCCGGATTGAAGCTCTCAAGGAATATGCCGAACTTCGCATGAAAAAGCTCAAAGAAGCATTTCCCAAGGTCACGAAGGTGTCGGTGGTGATCGATGTCGACGTGAAGAAGCACATGTACATGGCCGAAGTCGTCGCGAACCGTCTCGGCGAGACGGCCGTCGGCGGCAAGGAGTTCAGCGAAAGCGCAAAGAGCGTCATCGACGGCGCCGCGGCTCGCGCGGAGCGCCAGCTCCTGAGAATGCGCCTCAAGGAACGCAAGGGCAAGGTGCGCGAGGCCCGCGCCGGCTCCCCGAGAAACTGAGGAGGCGCTTTAGTCAATGACGCACGTTCTCGACAACGGCATTGAAAGGGGCACACCGTTCACGCTGCGGCAGTTCGTCGCGGCGGGGGCGGAGCGCCTCAAGATGCGTGTCGTCGTGGGGGGGCGCGGGCTTGAGCACCAGGTTCTCGAGCCCATGACCAACCGCCCCGGACTTGCGCTGACGGGCTTCTACGGCCACTTTGCGTGGGCGCGCCTGCAGCTTATAGGTCTTGCCGAGAACGCGTACCTGGAGTCGCTTTCGGAGGCGGAGCGCGTAGAGCGTTTCAAGGCGATGATTGAACGCAGGGCGTACTGCTTCATCTTCGCATGCGGCATCGAGGTGCCGCCGTACATCCGCGCGCTCGCCGAGCAGACGGGCGTGGCGGTGTTCGGCACGCGTCTGATAACGAGGGACTTCGCGCATCTGTGCGCGTTCGTCCTGGAGGAGCTTAGGGCCCCCAAGACGCGCGTGTACGGCACGACCGTCGAGGTGGCCGGCATAGGCGTCATGATGGAGGGCGATCCCGGGCTCGGCAAGAGCGAGACGGCGCTCGGCCTCGTCAAGAGGGGCAACGCCCTCGTGGCCGACGATCTCACCTGCCTAAGGAAGGACATCGCCACCGGCACGATCTATGCGAGCGCGTGCGAATCCACGCGCAACTACATGGAGATAAGGGGCATCGGAATAATCCACGTCCCGAGCGTTTTCGGCGTCACTGCGGTATGCCGGGAGCGCAAGCTCGATCTCGTCATCACGTTCAAGCGCTTGCAGGACGTGATAGGGCAGATCGACCGCGCAGGGGAGGAGCGCGTCTGGCGCACATTCTTCGGCGTGAACGTTCCGCAGCTTGTGATTCCGGTCTCGGCTGGCCGGGATCTTGTGAATCTGGTCGAGACGGCCGCACAGCACTTCAAGCTCCGCGCCGCGGGGCATGATGCCGTTCGCGACCTTGACGAACGCCTGAAGTCCCGGGCGATCGCCCGCAAGGCTTGAGAGAGGGGAGGCTCAAGTATGGCAGACAAGAAGGAAACACGATCGATTAAGCTAATCAACCGCTACGGTCTCCATGTGAGGCCCGCAGGGCTCTTCGCCAAGACGGCTTCCAGCTACGATGCCGACGTCACCGTCGAGAAGGACGGCGTTGAGGTAAGCGGAAAGAGCATAATGGCGCTGATGACGCTCGAGGCGATGTCCGGAAGCGTCCTTAACGTGACGGCCGAAGGACCCGAGGCGACGGACGTCCTCGACGAGCTTGAGGCGCTTGTCGCGCGCAAGTTCGACATACCAGACGAGCAGTGACCTCCGATGGAAAGAACCCTGGCAAAGATGCCCGGCGTCGCGATGTCGACGGTTGCCGGGATAGCGGTCAGCAGAGGCTTCGCCGCGGGGCCGGTGTATCTAGCACCCCTGGGCGACAAGCTGATCGTGCCGGAGTACGCAATCCCCGAAGAGGACGTTCCGCGCGAAAGATCGCGCTACAGGGCAGCGCTCAAAGAGGCGCAGCAGGCCTTGGAGAGCATCTCCGAGGAGATCCGCCGCGAAGGCGGCGAGGACAGGCTTCTGATAATAGCAAGCCACATAGAGCTTCTTAACGACCCCTACATCAAAGGGCGCATAGAGGAGACCATCTCCCAGGAGAGGGTCAACGCCGAAAGCGCCGTAAAGAGCACGATGGCCGAGTGCATGCGCGTCTTCCAGAAGATGCACAACAAGTACATGCGCGAGCGTGCCATGGACATCCAGGATGTGGGGCACAGGCTTCTGAGCGTCCTTATGGGGCGCGACAACAATCCGTTCGCAAAGCTGACGAGTCCGAGCATCATCATCGCGGAGGAGCTTTCCCCAAGCGACACCGTGGCGCTGAAGCGCGATCTCGTACTGGGCTTCGCCACGGACCGCGGCTCCACCACGAGCCATGTGGCGCTTCTTGCAAGGGCGCTCGGCATCCCCGCCGTATGCGGCCTCGGGAACATATCGGAGCGCGTCAAGCCGGACGATTTCGTACTTCTCGACGGCACCAACGGCGCCGTCACCCTGAACCCCGACCTTGCGACGCGCAATGCGTTCGACAGGATGGTCGAGCGCGAACGCAAGCTCGCGGACTTCCTCTCCGAAGACACGCTTGAGGACGGCGCGCTCAAGGACGGGACTAAGGTGCCGCTTCTGGCGAACTCGCAGCCGGGCGTCCCGGCGGATGCGGTGAAGAAGTACGGTGCGGAGGGGATTGGCCTATACAGGACGGAATACCTTTGGCTCAATTCTCCGCGCGAGCCTTCGGAGGATGAGCAGTTCAGGGTGTACGCCGATGCCGTAAGAAGCGTCGGGGCGCTTGGCAAGGATGCGAGGGTCGTGTTCAGGACCCTCGATCTCGGCGGCGACAAGATGCCCCGCCATGCAGTCGCCAACGAGGGCAACCCGTTCCTGGGGTGCCGCTCCATAAGATGGCTTCTCGCCCACCGCGATGTCCTTAGAACCCAGATAAGGGCGATCTTGAGGGCGAGCGCTGTCGGCAAAGCCGCGATAATGTACCCGATGATAGCCGATGTGCAGGAGCTCAGGGAGGCGAACGAGGAGCTTCGGGCGATGATGCGCGATCTGACGGAAGAGGGCATCCCGTTCGATGCGGATATTCCGCATGGCGCGATGATCGAGACGCCGGCCGCCGCCCTCAATGCCGTTCCGTTCGCGGCCGAATGCGACTTCTTCTCGATCGGCACGAACGACCTCGTGCAGTACACGATGGCCGCCGACAGGGGCAACGAGACCGTCGCAAACCTGTACCAGCCCGCGAACCCGGCGGTCCTCAAGCTCGTGGAGATGACGGCTGCGGCCGCCAAGAGCGCTGGGATCCCCTGCACCGTCTGCGGCGAGGCCGCGAGCGACCCCGTCCTGGGGGCGGTTCTCGTCTCGCTCGGGGTGACTGATCTTTCGATGAGCGCCGGGTTCATCCCCGCGCAGAGGCGGATCCTGAAGGCGCTCACGAAGGAGGACATGTCGGAGCTGGGCGCATACGTCAGGAGCTTCTACAACGTCCGCACGGCGGATGAGATCTACGATTTCTGCCGCAGGTTCCTTCTCGACAGGGTTCCGAGGTTCGACGACATTCAGAGCTTTTTCACCAGAGGCGTGGATTGACAAAACGATTTAAAAGAGAGGAGAGTCGGATATGCCAGCAGCAAGAAGAACATCAAGGTCGGCGGGAGCGGCGTCAGCGAAGAAGCCGCGCATACTTATAGTCACGCCGGAGATCACCTACCTCCCCGACGGAATGGGGAACCTTGCCGGCAAGATGAGCGCCAAGGCGGGCGGCATGGCGGACGTGAGCGCAAGCCTGACGGCCGCGCTCTGGGATCTCGGCGCCGACGTCCATGTGGCTCTGCCGCACTACAGGCGCATGTTCCATATGGAGACGGGCCAGCTTGTCGCGGAGGAGCTCAGGAAGTTCAAGAGCAGGATGCCGGACGCGCGCATCCACCTCGCCGAGGACCGCTGTTTCTACTACCGTGACACCGTCTATTCGCGCGGCGACGGAAACGCCAAGCTCTCGCTCGCGTTCCAGCGCGAAGTCATCAACAACATCATCCCCGAGGTGCAGCCAGACCTAATCCACTGCAACGACTGGATGACCGGCCTCGTCCCGGCGGCCGCGCGCCGCATGGGCATCCCCTGCCTTTTCACGGTCCACAACATCCACACGCACAAGATGAGCCTCGCGCAGGTCGAGGACGCCGGCATCGACGCGGCCGAGTTCTGGCAGAACCTCTACTTCTCGCGTCCGCCGCAGGACTACTTCGAGAGCCACGACAACAACCCGATCGACCTCCAGGCGAGCGGCATCTTCGCGGCCCACTTCATCAACACCGTCTCCCCGACGTTCCTCAGGGAGATCGTCGACGGCTGGCACGATTTCGTCCCGGATGCGATCAGGAACGAAATGCGCGGCAAGTTCTACGCCGGGTGCGCGGCGGGCATCCTGAACGCCCCCGACAGCGCGGACAACCCCGCCACGGACGACAAGATCCCGTTCCGCTACGGCCCCGAGAACCACGCCGAGATGAAGCGCAAGAACAAGCAGGCTCTCCAGCACGCCCTCGGGCTTGAGGAGAACCCCGAGGCCCCCATCTTCTTCTGGCCGAGCCGTCTCGACCCGGTGCAGAAGGGCCCGCAGCTTCTCACGGACATCCTCTACCGCTTCCTCGACAAGTACTGGGAGGACGGCGCGCAGGTCGCCATCATCGCCAACGGCGCGTACCAGCAGCCGTTCCACGACATCAAGAACTTCCACCATCTCGACGGCCGCCTCGCCGTGGTGAACTTCGACGGCCGCCTCTCGCAGCTCGGCTTCGCCGGCAGCGACTTCATGATGATGCCTTCGCTCTTCGAGCCGTGCGGCCTTCCGCAGATGCAGGCGCCGATCTACGGTTCGCTCGCGATCGCCCACAATACGGGCGGTCTGCACGATACAGTCGAGCCTCTCGACTGGACCCACTCCACGGGCAACGGCTTCAGGTTCGACACGTACGATGCGGGCGGCCTCTTCTGGGCGATGGACCAGGCGATGGAGTTCTGGCACCAGAGCCCCGCGGTCAAGGAACGCGAGATCTCGCGCATCATGGCCGAGAGCCTCAAGCGCTTCAACCACGAGCAGTGCGCACGCGAGTACATCGACATCTACGAGAAGATGCTCCACCGCCACCTCGTGAGGAACTTCGCCGGCGAAAAGGGCGATGACATCTGAAAGCCCCAGATTCCGTCCGGGTGCGAGGAAGCTCGACATTCTCCATGAGGATGCCGAGCTTCTGGCTGTAGACAAGCCTTCAGGCATGATCGTCCATCCGGCTCCAGGGCACGAAAAGGGGACGCTTGTAGACGTCCTCCTTGAGATGAGGCCGTCCATCGCCGGGGTCGGGAGCCGCGAAAGGCCCGGGATAGTCCACAGGCTTGACATCGACACGAGCGGCGTCATGCTGGTTGCGAAGACGCAGCGCGCATATCTCGCCCTGAGGCGGATGTTCGAGAGCCACAGGGGGATCGTAAAGCGGTACCTCGCGGTGCTGCATGGAGCTCCCTCGCCACGGTCGGGCGAGCTTGAGACGCTTATCGGGCGCAAGCCGTGGGATCCCAAGAGGATGGCCGTCGTCGAAAGCGGAGGGGACCGCGCCGTCACGAGGTGGAGGACGCTTGGAAGAAGCGGCCCCCTGGCGATGGTCGAATTCACGATCGAGACGGGGCGGATGCACCAGATAAGGGTGCATGCGGCACATCTCGGGCATCCGGTGGCGGGCGATCCGCTCTACGGCGACAGGGTGAAGGACCGGCACCTCGGCTCCCCGCCTGCAAGGTGCCTTCTCCATGCAGTGGAGCTGGAGTTCCGCCATCCAATCACGGGCGAGGCGATGCGCATCGTCTCGCCGCCGCCGGCAGACATCGTATACGCTAACTGAAAGGCTGACATGGAGAGTGTTCCCAAAGACGTCAAAGCGGTTGTCGTCCTCTCCGGAGGGCAGGATTCCGCAATATGCCTTGCGCTTGCGGCAAGGAAGTACGGCGCGGCGCATGTCGCCGCGATCACGTTCTCCTACGGGCAGAGGCACTCGATCGAGACGAGGTTCGCCAAGGCCCTCGCGAGGCGCTTCGCCGTGGCCGCGCACAAGGTGGTCAAGTTCGGCTTCTACAGGGACATAACGACCAACGCGCTTCTTGACGGCAGCGTGGCGATAACGCGCGAGAAGGGCTCGTCCTGCCCCAATACGGTCGTCGAGGGGCGCAACGCCTTCTTCCTGATGGCCGCCGCGGTGTGGGCCAAGTCGCTCGGCGCGACGGATGTTTATACAGGCGTCTCGCAGGCGGACTACTCCGGGTATCCCGACTGCCGCGAGGCCTTCGTAAAGTCCCAGCAGAAGACGCTCAGACTCGCCCTGGAATGGCCCATAAGGATCGTCACCCCGATGATGCACATCACGAAGGCGGACGAGTGGGCCCTGGCCGACAGGCTAGGCATCTTCGATCTCATACTCAATGGCACAGTCACATGCTACAACGGCATTCCGGGGGCAGGCTGCGGCTCCTGCCCCGCCTGCATCCTCCGCGCGAGTGGGCTTGAAGAGTATCTCAAGAGAAGGGGGCAGGCGGTTAAGGCTCCAAAAGGGAAACGCCGGAAATGACACCGGCCTGAATTTATGGTATAATGTTGGAAACAAGGGAGGTGTGGCAAATGAGCAAAAACTCTATGATCGCGATTCTTGGCGTTCTTGTCGTGCTGTTGGCGATAGCCATGGTGGTCAGGGATTTCAGGGACGGGCAAAACGCGTCAAGCGCCCCCGCCACCACCGTCAACGCCACAGGGAATGAGACGGCTCCCGTTTCCGTGGAACGCGAACTTCCGCCTGTAAAGGAGGATGCCGTCGAGCGGCTGCCGGGCAAGGACGAGCCGCAGGGGCTCACTTCGCTCTTTGAGGTGACGGGCAAGGGGACGCTTGCAGCCGTCGGCGGTGCAGCCGACGTTTCCTTCTACTATCTCATGAAGACGGTGGCTACATCGACGATCGAGGAGAAGGAGGAGCTGGAGTCCGGAAGAATCAAGGTTACGGAGATCAGGTCGTTCAGCGAGGCCACGGAGATAATGAAGATCTCTGACGTGAACCTGCGCGTCGATTTGAGCACGGTGCCCGTGGAGGCGATCGCGAATACGGGGTATCTCCTTGGAGGCGTCGCTTCGCTGCTCGATTCAAGTCTCGGCTTGGCGGTCACCGGAGCCGTCACCGATCTGCGCAATTCCGTCGACTCGTACGATGGAGCGGACATGAAGCCGGTCGTGGATTTCCTCAAGGATTTCGGCATCGATGTCCAGCGCATCATCTCGGAGCCGGTCGAAGGTTATCTGAAAGGGCTTCTCGATGAAGTCCATTCCCACGTCAACGCGGTTACGGGCAAGTCCTACCGGTTCATATACTGGACGGACAAGGCTGGCGAACCGCTGCGCGTCAGGTACGAGAATGTTGACCACAGCCCCATTACCGTTGAAGAGCAGCGCGTTCTGGACTACGTCAACCTTTTCATCGACTGCCATGTCCTTCCCGACAAGACGTGCCGTCCCGGCGATTCGTGGACTATCAATCCCTCTGGCATCGGTGCGATGTTCGGCGCCGTCGCGGACGGGACGTGTTCTGGAGAGATCGTCGTCAAGCGCGGCAACGACCTCCCAGACGGCAGCTGGTCCCTGTCCATCGATCCTGCAACCATCACGTTCTATTCCGAAGACAAGCGTCCCGTAGGCAACGTGAAACTCGGCGGCGGCAAGGGTGTCGGAGACGGACGCCGCGCCATCGTCCGCGAGCTGCAGATCGATGGCAAGGGTAAACTCCGCAAGAAGGAATCCGGCGCCTATCTCTGGATCTTCGACTTCATCACGAAGACGGAGGGCGACTGCCAGTTCCGCTCTACGATCGCCCCCCGCGTCGACGATTGACTTTAGACGCTCCCTCCGTTCAAAGCCATGCAAGAAGCGTCCGTTGACATCTGCCCGGTATGCCGTCACCCTATTGGAGCGGACCGCCGCTGCGCAAACCCGCGCTGCGGCGCCGTGCTAGACAAAGGGGATTGGGCGCTTGATGCCGTCTACAGGACGGATGGGCTTCTGCCGCCAGACAGACCGGATGGGCCATGGAGGCTCCCGGATGCGACTGCGCCTCTTGCTGACGGCGGCCGGGTCGATTCCCCGCTTCCCCTTGCGCTCAAGCCCGAGGACGGTGTGCACCATATCGGCTCTTCCATGTCATGCCATGTCCGCATAGCTGGGGTTGCGGTCGAGCGTGCGGTTTCGCTGCACTACCACAGGCCTACGGGGAAGTGGTGGGCGTTCGACTGGTGTTCCGCGCCCGGTGTGGCGACGCTCAATTCAGAGCGCTTCCGTAACCGCCCCATCTCGGATGACGACATCCTCTCCATCGCAGGCGTCCGTCTCCGCTTCCGCTCCGGCGTACTACATGCCGAGCATGGTTCTGGCGAGGGTGTGGTTCTTACGGTTTCAGGTCTCGTCGACGCGCGCATGTCCCGTTCCGAACCAAGGCATCCGCTTCTTGACCGGGTTTCCTTCTCCGTGGCGGGAGGTGAGTTCGTCGGCATCCTTGGGCCTAGCGGCTGTGGCAAGTCGACGCTCATAAAGGCGATTGCGGGGCTTTCTAATCCGGCCGGGGGAGAAATCCTCTTCAACGGCGTCTCCCGCAAAGAGGCGTCTTCCGAAATCCGCGCTTTGACCGGCTATCTGCCGCAGGACGTAAATGTCTCGCTTCACGACGAGCTTACCGTAGCGGAGGAGATAAGTGCGTATCTCGCCACCCACAAGGCCCCGGAGAAGGAGGATCAAGCACGCGTCGAAGAGCTCCTTGCGGAATTTGGGCTCGACAGGAAGGCCAAGGTAGGAACGCTCAGCGGCGGCCAGCGCCGCCGCGCGGCCCTCCTTCTGGCGCGGCTCAGGAACCCGGCTGTCCTCCTTCTCGATGAACCGGCGGCCGGTCTCGACCGGGCGAGCGAAACGACGCTCATGAACGATCTGCACCGCCTTGCCGTCTCCGGCGCGAAGAAGACAATCCTCTGCGCCACGCATGAGCTTGCGAACATGCACCTCTTTCACAGGGTCCTCGTCATGTCGGAGGGCGCTATCGTCTACGATGGACCGCCGGATGGCGTGTTCCGTTCGCTTGGCATCCCTGACGACGCCGGCGACGACAGGGCGAGGCTTCTCTATCAGGCCCTTGCCGATCCATCCGGAAACGGACGCGTGGCGGAAGCCATGCAGGCGAACCAATCCCGAAGACTCCCGCCGCAGGCGAAGACGGAGCTCCCCGGTTCATCCCGCGCCGCCTCGTGGGCCGGCACGTTCTTTGGATATCTGGGGCGCTTCCGCGATTCGTTCTTCTCTTTTGTCCAGGGCGACGATTCGCCCAAGCGGGGGAGATCGCCCTCGCCCAAGGCCGGTGCCGCATGGCGATGGTTCAAGCGCTGGTTCTTCAATCCGCCGCTCGTCCTCTTCGTCTGGCAACCGCTTCTCGTCGTATTCTGCATCACGGTGGCTCTTAAATCGAAATTCTCCAACGCGAACGACGAAAGGCAGATCATCTTCTTCTGTGCGGCCATCGCGGCCTTCTGGCTCGGGATGGGAGGGTCGGTCCGCAGTCTCGTCTCCACGCGGGGCAACCGCTCCCTTGAACGGCTGGAAGGGGTGAGGCGCAGCGCCTACCTGGCGGCCGTCTCGCTTGCGACGCTTGCAAAGGGCGCCGTCCAGGGGATCGCCATAGCCGTCTTTCTCATTTTCCTTCCCAGGTGGTTTGGCTGTGAAGCGCCTCTTGATATGGCTTCAACGGCCCATTTCGTCTTCGATGCGTGCCTTGTCGCCGTCGTATGGGCGGGAGGATTCGTAGGTCTCGCACTCTCGGCCGTTTCCGCAACAGAGGCGTTTGCCGTCGCGATGGTGCCGAATCTCGCCGTGTTTGCGCTTTTCTTCAGTCAGCCGCTGATGGATTTCAGATCGGACGACGCCACTTCCTCTGCACGTTTCGCCCGCGCTCTTCCGGCGCACTACGCGCATCTGGCCATGTGCGACTGGGAATCGTCAGACAGGAATCTCGTCGAGAAACGCGGTGAAGACACCATTGCGCTTGCGGAGACGGCGCTCGGATGGATCGCGCTATGCTTCCTGCTTTCACTTGCCTCCCAGACGATCCATGAAAAGGGTTGGAAAGGATGACCATGGGCTTTCCGGCAGCAGAGAACAGCAATATCGCCATAATAGGCGCCACCGGTGCCGGCAAGACAACGCTGGCGGTCGGCCTTTACGCTACGTCCACGGGTGATTTTACCGTATCTCCCGTCGGGGATGTGACGAGCAGGTATCTGGAGATCCGCAAGACCTCCATAGAGGAGGGATTCTGGCCGGCGGCAGGTCTCGAAGCGGACAATGTCGAACTCCGCCTCAACCTCCACGCGTCCGGAAACCAGATGGACATCGTGTTCCGCGAGTACATGGGTGAGCGGATGGAACGCGATCCCAACTACATCCGCGAGGTGGTGGGAACGCCGAAGACGGCAATGATACTCTTCAATCCCGGCATGCCGGCCCTCTCGCAGCCGGAGGCGCGCAACAGGATGCTCGGCAATCTCAAGGTGATCGCCCAGCATCTCAAGGACTGCGGCACAATAGCCGTCGCCTTCGTCGTTACTGCATCCGACCGTCTTGAATCGGATCTTGCGCCATTTATGGGGGACTTCGAGACATACGCTTCGGAGGTCACGAACCATCTTACGAATCTGGGCCTCGACTGGAAGCGTTTCGACGTTACCGTATCAGGGCAGCTCGACGACCAGAACAGGCCGAGGCTCGCCCGCGGCGAGAACAACACGACGCATAAGCCGTTTCTGTGGCTTTTGAAGCGCATCAGGGACCGCAACAGGAGGAAACGCCTCCTTGCCGCTGCAGCCGTCGCCGCGACTTTCCTCGGCGTGTCGGGCGTCATATTTGGCGGGCTTGTCATCCGCAGCCGGCAGGTGATCTCCCGCGCAGAGGCGACGTTTGACGCAACTGCAGATGCGCTTCAAGCGGCCTATGCCAGGCACGACGAAGCGGAGGTGCGCACGACGTCGGAATTCTTCAAGACGAACAGCTTCGAGAGGCTCAGGGCGATTCTCCCGTCCGATAAGGCGCGCAGACAGGGATTGATCGACCGCGCCCGCGAAGAGGGCGATCTCTATACGGTCCGTCTTCTCGAGCTTGAGTTCGCTTCAAATGCGAAAAAGGCGGCGACAAGGCCGTTGGAAGTGCCGCTCGTCTGGTTTGAAGACTTCAACAGGCGGCTTTCGATGCCAGCGCCCGCTTTCCCGGATGCCGCCAAAGAGCGTGAAGCGCTCGCGAATGAATGGGATTTATGCCGTGGGAAGCTGGAAACGGCCTCCCAGACGGCTCATTTGAATGACGAGGTGAAAAAGGCATGCGATCTTCTAAGTGCGGTGTCGGATCAGCCCGTGGATGCGCTCAGGAAATCGCGAGAACTCCTTGAGAAGATCGACGGGCAGTTCCGTCTTGCCGATGAAGAGCGGCGCTTCGAGGCAAAGGGGGCAATCGCGGAAAAACGCCGTGAAGCCATCGGCCGCTATATCGAGTGCAAGGCGAAATGGATGCTTGAAGCGAAGAATCCCCCCGCCGACAAGGCATCGCTTGAGAACCAGCTGAGGAAGGAGTTCAAATCCGCCCTGATGGATGAAGAGTTCGAGGATATCATGCCCAAGCTTGAGGAATGCCGCCGTGCCGCCCGCGAGGCATGGGAGGCGAATCAGAAAAGGCTTGTGGAGGATTTCGATTTCAACCGCGGGATCTATGCCACTCTTGAGGAATACGGAAAGTTCATCGACGAATATCCATCGAATCCATATCTGGACACCATGCATGACAGAATGGAATCCCGCCTGACGGAATACTTTGAAGGGTATATCGGGAACTACAGGCATACATTCCTCGGCGAGCGCAATTGGTTTGACGACCCGCAATCGATGATGGGCAAGGCCGACAGGGATTTCGACGAGTTCAGGCGTGTTTGCACAACGATCGCCGGCAAGTGGCTCGGCACCAGCCCGTTGTGCTCCCGCCGTGTCGGGAAATTCGCCCGTCTATGCGTCGATCGGGGGAAACTTGACACGAACGGCTTCCTGTCGGCATTCGAGCAGCATTATAGAATCACAAAAGTTGAGGTCAAATTCAACCACACGAGCCTTGATTCCGACTGCCGCTGCCTCGCGCTCAAAGGCCAGGTTTTTCTGCACAGGTGGTCGGCAAACTCGGGCGGATGGGAGCTTGTCGCCAATCCCGTTCTCTTTTCCCGTGAACTTGACCGCAATGATTTTGGAGACCGCTGGGTGACGGTTTCGAGCGGTGCGGTAGATGTTTTCGCCAATCCGTTCATGTTGCCGATACTCAGGCTTGACTATGCCGACAGAATGACGGATATATCGTCGATAAACCAGGAAGGGGCGTATTGGCGGTTTCTCGACTTTGCTCCCGGGACTCAAAGCGTCGTTTTCTACGACGATGTCTGCATGGAGCACAGCGGTTTTGACAGCAACAATGCAGGCAGGCTGTCGCTGCGGGTCATTTTCGAGGGAAGTGGCGCAGACTTCCAGTCCCTTTGGGATGAAGCGAAATGATCGTCTTGGGGGGCAACCATGAAACATGAACTCGGTCAGATATTCTACGGGCGCGGCTTTGACGGCTATGGCATCCTCGGCTCGTCGCCTGCGGGGCGGCCTTTTGCCGGCGCGGTCGCCGCGCTCTGCCGTGCCGTCGGAAGCCCCGACCGCCCGGGCGATGTGAGGCCATTCCTTCTAAGCAAGCGCGAAGGCTCCGCAGTCGTCATGATCCGTGCCTCCCGCGGAGCGGCGGATCCTACGGGCCGCGCGACGATCTTCTTCCATGCGCTTGTCGCCGACGAGGCTTCCCTTCGTGCCGCGGGGCTTGACGCCTTCGCGCTCGCGGATGCCGGCTTGTTTGCAGGATCGTGTCCAGATCCGGAACAACCCGATCTTCCCCTACCGGGCGCAGTGCGGCGCGAAGATGCGCCAACGGGAGACGGAAGGGTCGACATGCCCGCAGCGATCTCCTCCGAACGGCCGCTTGACGGACTTGTGCGGCGTGAAGTGGGCGGAAGATCGCTTGATTTGAACTGGGCGACATTCACGTTCAATCCGCTTCCCGGTTTCGACCTCTTTGTCCTTAGCTCCTACAGCCCGCGCAAGGGAACGGGAACGATGTATTCATTCGATGGCGAAAGGTTGCACCGCCTTTCGTCTGGTGGCGCGCAGTGGAAACGTGAAGTTTCGGGCGAGCCGCCTGCGATCAGGCCATCCAGGAAGGGATCGCCTCTTCTTCTCTTTCTCTCGCTTGCGGCAAACGTGGCGCTTCTTCTCGCGTTCCTTCTGCATGCTGGCTACGGTGATGGAGACGGAATTGGCGAAGCGCCGGCCGCGGCCGCAATGACCGAAGCCGATGCGAAAGCGAGATGGGAAGGGGCGTGGCGGAAGGAGTGGATGGAAAAGCTCCAATCGGAATTCGCAAAGTCCATCGAATCCTCCGGCGGCGAATGGCCCATCCGTTTCAATGACGACAATAGCCCCTTCACGCATTCGGTGCGATCGGCCCTGACGGAACCGGACGAGGAGAAGCTCGCATGCAAATGGCGGATATACCGTTCATGCATAACATGTTCCGATTTCATCGAAAAGCACTTTTTCGTCAAACCGACCTCTCAAACAGATGAAACAAAGGAGACTGAACCATGAACATGAAATCAAGAGCCGGCAGCGGATGCGTTTCTGCGTTCCTGGCCCTGCTTCTCATCGCATCGATCGCACTCAATGCGGCGCTGCTGACGGGATGCATTTCGCCCGAAGACATTCCCGGCGGTTTCTTGAAATCCCGTCCGGCGACCGCTCAGGGGCAGGCGGCCCCCGCGCAGGAATTCGCCTATCTCCGCGAAATCGCATCTTCGCTCGGGCTTCCCGCATCGCCTGACAAGACCCCGGGCGACATCGCCTTCGACATCGGGCAGGCGATCAATGGCGCACAGCAGTACAAGGGGGAAGTGTTCAGCGATGAAGCCTTCGAGGAATGCAAGGCGGCGATCCCTTCTGAGAAGGATACGGAAACCTTCACGGCCTACCACGCATTCATGAAGAAGATCGCCGGCAGGCGGATTGTGGTGCTGGACGGCAGGGAATGACCGGGCCATGGATGACAAGTGCCGTTCTGCCATGAAAATCGCGAAGATTCTCCCTCTATGCATTGCGCTAGGCGCATTGTCCGTCAAGGCCGGGCCTATCGGCCTTGTCCTTTCGGGCGGTGGAGCCAAAGGCGCATACGAGGTTGGCGTATGGCAGGCCTTGCATGACGCGGGGCTTGCCGGGGATGTCACGGCGATCTCCGGGTCTTCCATCGGTGGGGTGAACGCCGCGCTGTTCGCTTCATGGCCGGATCCAAAGGGCGCCGAAAGGCTTTGGCTCGAGAATCTCGGCAAGGTGTTCGTCCCGAACGAGCGCGTTCTTGAAATGGCGTCGGAAAGAAAGTTCGCCGCATTCCTTGACGGCAAGCTCAAGGAGTACGCGGAGATCGCCGGCGTTCCCGCACAATCCCTTCCCGAAGATTCCAGGAAGGCGATTGAACGCGAGGCCCGCGACGAATTCACCCGCAGAGGCGTCCTGCGCGATCTCACCACGGCGATGAAGGCCTATCAGGACTCGCTTGCCGGAGATGCGAGCGACGGTATCTGCGACGGCGACGCTATGCGGACCGTTCTGGAGAATAGCCTTCCGAAGAACTGGCCGCGCCCGGTGCCCCGAGTCTACGTCATGGCGCTTGCGAACGACAATTGGCAGCCCGTCGCCTTCTGCCTTAACGGATATACGGGGGAGGAGCGCATCAAAAGGCTTCTCGCCTCTGCCGCCATCCCCGTCGTGTTCCCGTCGGTCGTCATAGACGGTAGGACTTACGTCGACGGCGGTTGGGAAGCGCAAGGCGGCGACAATACGCCGCTCAAGCCGATCGTCGACAATCATCCCGAAATCAGGACGGTGGTAGTCGTATATCTCAAAGTCGAAAGACGCCTTGGCGAGAACGATCGCGGAAGGAACCGCAAGATCGCATCCGCCGCAGGCGTGAGGCTCGTGGAGATAATGCCGTCGGAGGATATCGAAGGCGTGTTCAACGGCTGGTCCAGCGTTTTCGATCTTTCCCCCGAAAGGGCCCGCAGCTTGATGGACCTCGGCAGGAATGACGCGCTAAGGGCGCTTGATGAGACCGGGCTTTCTGGAAAACGGGGGGGCAAAGGGGGGAAGAGATGAAAACATCCAATAAGACAAGCTCTTTGGACGAAAAGATCGAATGGAGGCACAGGAAGGCCCTTTACGGCGACTGGAAGACCATCAGGATGATCTGGATGTTTTTCGCGGCGGTCTTTGGCGGCTTGGGGCTGATCATGCTCCTTGCCACGAAATTCGAGAACGGCTGGTCCTTCCTGCTTCTTTTCGCCAAGCTGATCCTCTTTATGGAGGTGCTTGCGACGTTCGCCTACTGGCTCTGGGCATGGGCAAACGACGGCGAGGAGGTCTGGGGGTACGTCATGAACTCCGCGAGGGTCGTCGCCGACATGATCCAGCGCCATCCGGAAAGGCTCAACAAACTCCTCTTCATGAGCCCCCGCGGCGCCAGATACGACTCGCGGGAAAAACATTTCCAGGTGTGGCTCTGCGAAGTCGTAAAGGTCGACGAGCTGCGCGAAAAAGGCGATATACGCCTTGAAACGCGCAATAACGCGAAGACGCTGCACGTTCCGCCGGAGCGGTACGATGAAGTCCTCGCGTTCATCAAGGAGAACATTCCGCACGAAAGGCCCAAGAGAAGGCGGAAAAAGAAACAAACACCTGAAACGGCCTGACCGCGAAAAAAATGAAAGTTCGCACTTGATTTCGGAGGGAGGATTTGGTATACTAATCCGCGTTGCAGGTTCTTGGGCTTATAGCTCAGTTGGTTAGAGCACTTCCTTGACATGGAAGGGGTCAGTGGTCCGAATCCACTTAAGCCCACCAAGTTTCCCCCCACCACTACAGATGATAGACCTTCATCTACATTCCACGGCGAGCGACGGTACGTTCGCCCCCGGCGAGTTGGCCGAGCTTGGACGGAGCTTCGCGGTGATGGCCCTTACGGACCATGACAGCACCGGCGGGCTCAATGAGTTCCTTTCACACCCCGATGGGCCGGCCATAAGGATTGCAGGCGTTGAAATAGACGTCGATCCAGGCGAAGGCTACGGGAGATTCCATCTTCTTGCCTACGGATTCGATCCCTCAGACGCAGCGCTTCAGCGCCTTCTGTCCGTTCTGCGCAGCGACCGCGAAGAGCGGAACGTTAAGATGGTCGCGAGGCTCAACGGCATCGGAGCGAAGATTACGCTTGAGGACTGGGGCCGGTTCTCGCCCGGGCTCCTTGCACGCCCGCACCTTGCAAGGGCGCTCGTCTCGCTCGGGTACGCCACGAGCATCTCCGATGCCTTCGAGCGTCTTATAGGCGACGATGCGCCCGGCTACGTGAGGCGCACGATGCGCGATCCGGGCGAGGCGATCGATATCATACACGCGGCGCATGGCATAACGGTGATGGCCCATCCCAAGTTCTGGACAAGGGATCCCGAGAAGCTCGAGCGGGGGCTTGCCGCGCTTAAGGAGCGCGGGCTTGACGGGCTCGAATGCGAATACCAGACGAATACGCGCGAAGAGACTACACTGCACCTTACGCTTGCTAAGAGGTTCGGCCTTATCCCGACTGCGGGAAGCGATTTCCACGGGTCGAACAAGCCAGGGCTCGCGATAGGCATGTCCGTCCCTGATGAGCGCACCTTCATCCGCCCCTTCCTCAACGCCCTCGGCCGATGATCCCAATGGTGCCAGACTCCCATCCCGTCATACTGGTTACTGGTTATTGGTTACTGGTTGTTGGATACTAAATACTTTTGATTCGAATGGTGCCAGATTTCGACTACGCATTTTTGGGCCCACCCTTTTTTGCTTAGTTTTGCTTCCCTTGTGCGTGCGGGTGCCTGTCAAACTTTCGGCCGATTTCGCCCCAACGGTACTCACCATTCCATAAGCTGCGCAGGCGCTTTCGTACGCACCTCTCGCAAATCGCGAGATTTGCTTCGGGTGCGTCCAAAAGCGCCTGCATCAGTTTCTGGAAGGTTGTGTTCCGCTGCGGGGTCGAACTCGGCCGAGGTTGGCACGGGCGCGCTGGCGGCGCGTCATGTCCCCTTGCGCGGCTCCTTGCGTCCACTTCGCTTCGCTCGTGCGCTCGATTGCTTTGCAATCTGCGCGGCTTCCCTCCGATTCGCTTCGCTCATCTTCGGCGCATCCTCCTACGGGCGAATGTCGTGGCTGCGGCACTGTGGCATCCGTCCATGCGGGGCATCTGGCGGGTCGCTGCGCTCAGCCGCCATCTGCCCCACCTGTACGGCGCCACAGCACCGCGACGCCGCGCCATTCGCCCTCCGGAACCGCGAGCTGGCCATTCCGCACCTGGCGCGCTAGTCGCGTTTTCCCCTCGGCTGCAAACCATGCTTCGCGAGGTTTGCAGCCTGCCCCGCCATTGGAGGCCGTTAGAGCATGGTGGGCATAGTTTCGCAACCTATCGCGGCCTCCCTCATGGCTCCGCGCCGGAATGGCACTTCAATCCCGCATCTCGACATTCGCAAATCCGCCAGAACCCACCTGGAAACCGAAGCGGATTTTTTGAAGACAAGTGATATAAGCGATAAACGCGATAAAAGCGATAAATCCGATGAATGGGCTGGGAATTGGCCAATTGTGATCGCTGTTGCGGCAAGGGTTTTGGCCATGATGAGAACTGGTCCGAAACATATTCTCATTGCCGCTTGGAATGGCGGATGTCGATCGCTTTCATCCCTCTTGCCCAATCAAAGTCCTATAATCGGATTTATCGCTTATATCGCGTTTATCCCTTTCATCCCTTTTCCCAAAATCGGCTCGCCACTTAAAATCCACAAATCCACATATCCTCTAATCCCCGAATCCCCTAAATTCATGGTGCCAGACTCCCTTGGAACGCCCAAATATTTGCGCACCTCTTGACTTCCCAGGGCAAATTTGGTAAGATTCCCGAGTCTTTCGGGCATGGGCGCGGCGGTTGGGCGAGCTGCGGCGGCCCATGCGATAGCGGTTTGAAGCGGAAGGGGTAATATTTGAGAAGGTGATGTTATGAAGATTCCTGATTACGTTCTAGTTTGCATGCAAACCGACCGTGCCTGGCCGGTCGCCACCCGCCCGATGATAATGCAGAAGTACGGAGAGTATACGCTCTTCTACACGCACGACGGGAACAAGAACGTCTCCGACCTCGTCTTCTTCCAGCGTGCCAACGGCATCGCCGCGCACTACGAGTACGCGCCCTTTGGGTCAGTCACTGCGACTAGCCGTAGTACCCCCGTGACGGCGTACGACTTCCGGACGCTTAACCCCTATCGTTTCTCGTCTGAGAGGTATGATAGTGCGATTGAGCTCATGTATTACAATTACAGACATTATGATATGTTTGGAGGAAGATGGATTAATCGTGACCCCATAGTCTATAAGAAACCTTGCAGGAAATACAATGATGTTTTACTATATACTTTCTGCAAGAATTCACCGATTTCTTCTACAGATATTATTGGGTTGGATGATCCTGGTTGCAATTTGCCTGGTTGGTTACAAGTTAAAGGAGAAAAAAGAGATTGCATTCGCAAGTGTTGTGCAATGCACGATTATTGCTATTATTCCAGGAATGGACAAAACACAGATGGTCTGATGCCGTGTACATCTTCATCATGGATTCCCGACCTCGGACAGTTGTTTGCCGACAAACAAAATGGTATAGATGCTTTGAAATCGGATCCATGTATGGGGTGCAATAGGGATGTTGTGGATTGTTATTATTCCTGCTTTCAGACGGGAAATCCAAATAATTCACTATCAGATTCACAATTCTGGTTCTGTCCAAATGGGGAGCACAAGGGTGAATTTTATGAAACGTGGGGGTCTATTCCAAAGTCATGTTTTGCCGACGGTTATAAGCCTTCTCATCCACCTGATGAAGATCCTCCGCCTAAATCTCCTGAGTGTCTTCCCTGTAGATTGCCTACAGTTTCTGAGGTGGTAGATCAGTTGAATGATTTTTTCTGATAGGGGTTGTTTTATGCGGATGAAACCTATAGTGCCAGTTTTAGCCGTTTGTATTCTGCTTTTGATGGTTCTGTTGAGGCGAGACATAGCAGATGATGCAGGCAAGGCTAGATGGATGACCGTTTATGAAAATACAACAGAGGATTATGTAACAAATGCGGTCCCTTCATCAGCAGAAATGGAGCATAAATTTTCTGTTGTTGCAGAAGGTGTCGAGTACAGATGTTATGGACTGCAATTTGCAAGCTTATATCCGTATTCAACGGACAGAAGCCTGATAATGCTCTTTAGAAACGGGGCCCTCATAAAAGTCGCAAGGAATCCGACAAATGATAAAATTCTGGATTTCGCTTCAAGCAATGGTTTAAGGCCCTGTTCGAGTGATGAAAATAAGCATTTCAATACAAATCCTACACCATTTGAATATTCAAGATATGTAGTTTCTGACGATTTCAGTTCTGAGCCAGATCCATGGACAATACGATTTCTAGGTTCGCCAGCGACAGGTAGTGTGGATATTGGATTGACAATATCGATTTGTCTTGTGTATATAGCGACCGCACCGCTTAGATATCTACCGTCGGCAGAACGAGATTATTATACCAATCTGCGCATCAGGCTGGATTCCCGTTCCGTTAAGCTTGGAGAGGACAGAGATCGTCTGGAGGCAAGGATAGGAATGCCATTTATGGTTTCCGACAATGGGCACTGTTTCCATTATGCAGGATGCGCATATAATTCACAAAAAGTTCAGCCCAGTCTTGGAGTGTTGTTGATCTGCTATGATGAGAATGGTAGGGTTTCCGAGGTGTACAATTCAAAATTTGGATATTACAGCATGTATTGAGTATAATGCTTATGACACCCTGCATTGCAATGTTCTGGAACGAAGAAATTGCTGAAATTTATGGTCCCGGCCCCCTTCCATATTGTGCCAGACTCCCTCGGCAATGCCCAAATATTTGCGCACCTCTTGACTTCCCAGGGCAAATTTGGTAAGATTCCCGAGTCTTTCGGGCATGGGCGCGGCGGTTGGGCGAGCTGCGGCGGCCCATGCGATAGCGGTTTGATGCGGAAGGGGTAATATTTGAGAAGGTGATGTTATGAAGATTCCTGATTACGTTCTAGTTTGCATGCAAACCGACCGTGCCTGGCCCCCCATGAAGTATGCCGCGGCCTGTTCTGTGTATAGGCAGAAACTGGTTGAAATGGGGATTGTCGAGGGATGCGACATTTGGCGTTATTTTTTTGGTTCCATCAATGAGCGTGTGAAATGCAATGAAACTGCCATGCGCTTCCAGGTAAGTCTGAACGGCGTTCTTGAGTTGTCATTTTCACATTACGTAAAGATTCCAACGGACGAAAAGATGCGCAATCTGGAACAGAAGTGGATCACTGCAAGATTCACGGGAGTTGAGAGCCTTGATTGTTTGCTGACCACAAACACAATGAATTTCAGGGATCTGTGGCATGTGGGGTTCTGGCACGATGACGGCGTAAAGTATGCAGTGTTCGATCTGTCAGCAGGAATGAATGATTGCACAAGGGTGGCATTCTCGTTTAGAGACGTGGGGTTCATCGAAGATCTCAAACGGCACAGAAAGCGGATATGGGAGATAGGATGTGAACGATGGTACCATCTTAAAGCCAAGGATATAGCGCGGCTCGCGGCGGAAGCACAACGCAAGGGGGTGTCATGAGACTTCCGAAATTCATTAGCGACTACATGAAATACGGACAGGTTTCGCAAAATGTGTTTACCAACGCCAGCAACATGTATAGGCAGAACCTGATCGAGATGGGTTTCTATGAGGGCAGCGAAATATGGAAGCGCTTCTACGAAGGCGGCGACGATTGCTTTCTTTATAACGTTGCGGATAATGTG
The DNA here is from genome assembly GCA_045636065.1 of Kiritimatiellia bacterium. Taxonomy (GTDB): domain Bacteria; phylum Verrucomicrobiota; class Kiritimatiellia; order RFP12; family UBA1067; genus RGIG5050. Next base: position 31,839 of record JAZTWW010000008.1, read on the forward strand.
TATTGTCGCTGATCTGAAAAGAGCCTGTTCGCTGGAGTTCACATTTTCAACACATTTGAAAATGTCGCCCGATGACAGGAAGCGCAATCTCGTACGACGTTGGACAACCGCAAAGTTCAAGAACGTTGGCAGACTGGAGGGTTTCCTGTGCTGCAGCTGTAAAAGACTTATGAGTCTATGCCGGGCCGGGTTCTGGCACAGGAAAGGGGTAAAGCATGCATTTTTCGATTTCTCGACAGAAGACGGCAAGATAAGCAGAGTAATGTTCACTTTCGAAGATGTCGAGTTTGTCGAAAATGCGAGTGGCATAAATCAATGAGAACATGTTTCGGACTAACGCGCCACGACCTTTCGTATTGCCCTACTGGATACTGGTTATTGGATACTGGTTATTGGATACTAATACACTTCCAACGCGCGCGTTGGTCACAGCTGTTAATTAGTGTAGACTAATTCAATTCAACATGATATAATCATCCTATTTCAAATTCGCGGAGGATAGGGTCATGGCCGAAAAGAAGAAGAGCGTTCCATTCAACGGAACCCCGGAACAGGAGGCGGAGCTTAAGAAGGTGATTGCGGGCTTGAAGGACAGGCCCGGCGCCCTTATGCCTATCCTCCAGAAGGCGCAGGATATCTACGGATACCTGCCAAAAGAAGTGCAGAAGATGATTTCCGACGAGACTGGCATCCCCATGGAGAAGATCTATGGCGTGTCCACGTTCTACTCGCAGTTCAGCCTCTTCCCGAAGGGCAAGTACCGCATCTCCGTCTGCCTCGGCACCGCGTGCTACGTCAAGGGCTCCGGCGAGATCTACGAGGCCCTTCAGCAGAAGCTCGGCATCGGCGGCGGCGAGTGCACCGCCGACGGCAAGTTCTCGCTCGATGCGTGCCGCTGCGTCGGCGCCTGCGGTCTTGCGCCTGTCATGATGATCAACGACGACGTCCACGGCCGTCTCGCGGTAGACGATCTCGACGGCATCCTCGCCAAGTACGAATAATCAGGAGAATTCAATGGCTATCATAAAGACGCTGGAGGACCTCAACAGGGTCAAGGCCGAAGCCACCGAGAGGAAGCAGGGCTTCAAGCGCCGCATTCACGTTTGCGGCGGCACCGGATGCACATCTTCGGGGAGCCCCAAGCTAATCACCCGCCTGGAGGCCGAGATCAAGGCCGCCGGCCTCGAGAACGAAGTCGAGATCGTCAAGACCGGATGCTTCGGCCTCTGCGCCCTCGGTCCGATCGTGATCGTCCATCCCGAGAACAGCTTCTATTCGCGCGTCAGTGAGGATGACATCCCCCGCATCGTCAACGAGCACCTCAAGGGCGGCACGCCCGTCAAGGAGCTTCTCTACGAGGAGACGACGAAGAGCCCCGACCACATCCTCCCGCTCGAGGAGACAGGCTTCTACAAGAAGCAGCACCGCGTGGCGCTCCGCAACTGCGGCGAGATCAGCCCCGAGCACATCGAGGAGTACATCGCCCGCGACGGCTACCAGGCCCTCTACAAGGTCCTCACCTCGATGTCGAGCGAAGACGTCATCAAGACCATGCTCGACAGCGGACTTCGCGGCCGCGGCGGCGCTGGCTTCCCCACCGGCCTCAAGTGGAAGTTCGCGGCGGCCAACAAGGCCGACCAGAAGTACGTCTGCTGCAACGCCGACGAGGGCGACCCCGGCGCGTTCATGGACCGCTCCGTCCTCGAGGGCGATCCCCACGTGGTCCTTGAGGCAATGGCTATCGCCGGCTACGCGATCGGCGCCACGCAGGGCTACATCTACGTCCGCGCCGAGTACCCGATCGCCGTCCAGCGCCTTGAGATCGCCATTGCGCAGGCCCGCGAGGCCGGCCTTCTCGGCGAGAACATCTTCGGCACCGGCTTCAAGTTCGACATCGGCCTGAGGCTTGGCGCAGGCGCGTTCGTCTGCGGCGAGGAGACGGCTCTTATGACCTCCATCGAGGGCAACCGCGGCGAGCCTAGGCCCCGTCCTCCGTTCCCGGCCCTCAAGGGTCTCTTCCAGAAGCCCACGATCCTCAACAACGTCGAGACGCTCGCGAACATCCCGCAGATCATCATGAAGGGCGCGGAGTGGTTCGCCTCCATGGGCACCGAGAAGTCCAAGGGCACGAAGGTCTTCGCGCTCGGCGGCAAGATCAAGAACACCGGCCTCGTCGAGATCCCGATGGGAACGACCCTTCGCGAGATCGTCGAGGAGATCGGCGGCGGCATCCCCGGCGGCAGGAAGTTCAAGGCGGCCCAGACGGGCGGCCCCTCCGGCGGCTGCATCACCGAGGAGAACCTCGACGTCCCGATCGACTACGACAACCTCACGAAGATCGGCTCGATGATGGGCTCCGGCGGCCTGATCGTCATGGACGACTCCTCCTGCATGGTCGATATCGCGAAGTTCTTCCTCGAGTTCACCGTCGACGAGTCCTGCGGCAAGTGCACGCCCTGCCGCGTCGGCACGAAGAGGATGCTCGAGATCCTCACGAAGATCACCAAGGGCCAGGCCACGATGGAGGACCTCGACAAGCTCGAGGAGCTCTGCGAGCACCTGAAGCACAACTCGCTCTGCGCCCTCGGCCAGACCGCCCCCAACCCGATCGTCTCGACCCTCAAGCACTTCCGCGACGAGTACATTGCGCACATCGTCGAGAAGCGCTGCCCGGCCGGCGTCTGCAAGGATCTCCTGCAGTTCACGATCGACAAGGACAAGTGCATCGGCTGCGGCCTCTGCGCGAGGAACTGCCCTGCCAAGACGATCAACCGCACCGAGTACGTCGCGCCCGGACACAAGCTCGCATCCTTCGAGATCGACCAGTCCAAGTGCGTGAAGTGCGGCGTCTGCATGCAGAACTGCAAGTTCAAGGCCATCTCCAAGAAGTGAGCGGAAAGGATTTGTGACAATGGATACCGTAAACCTTAAGATCAACGGCCTCGATGTTACCGCCCCTGCGGGCGCGACCATCCTCGAGGCTGCGCGCGCGGCCGGAATCAAGATCCCGACGCTCTGCTTCCTCAAGGACATCAACGAGATCGGCGCGTGCCGCATGTGCGTCGTCGAGGTGAAGGGCGCGAGGAACCTTGTGGCATCCTGCGTGCATCCCGTCGCGGAGGGCATGGAGGTTCTCACGAACACGCCTGCGCTCATCGAATCGAGGAAGCGCACGCTCCAGCTGCTCCTCTCCGACCACGACAAGAAGTGCCTCCAGTGCGTCAGGAGCGGCAAGTGCGAGCTCCAGGAGCTCTGCCAGGAGCTTGGCGTCGAGGACGAGAACTACTACACTGGCGAGCGCCACACCCCTGAAAAGGACGAGAGCGCCGTACACATGGTGCGCGACAACTCCAAGTGCATCCTCTGCCGCCGCTGCGTCGCGGTGTGCGAGAAGTGCCAGGGCGTCGCGGTGATCGGCCCCAACAAGCGTGGCTTCAACACATTCATCGGTTCGCCCTTTGAAATGGGCCTCGGCGAGACGAGCTGCGTCAACTGCGGCCAGTGCATCGCCGCCTGCCCGACGGGCGCTCTCTACGAGAAGAGCTACATCGACGAGATCCTCGAGGCGATCGCCGATCCCGAGAAGTTCGTCGTCGTCCAGCCCGCTCCTTCGGTGAGGGCCGCCCTCGGCGAGGAGTTCGGCTATCCGATCGGAACGGACGTCGAAGGCAAGATGGCCGCCGCCTTGAGGCGCATCGGCTTCGACAAGGTCTTCGACACCGATTTCGGCGCCGACCTTACGATCGTAGAAGAGGCTACCGAGCTCGTCGAGCGCGTCACCAAGGGTGGCGTCCTTCCGATGATCACGTCCTGCTCGCCCGGGTGGGTCAAGTACTGCGAACACTACTACCCCGACCAGCTCGCCCACCTTTCGAGCTGCAAGTCGCCGCAGCAGATGTTCGGCGCCATCGTCAAGACGTACTACGCCGAGAAGATGGGCATCGACCCGAAGAAGATCGTCTCCGTGAGCGTCATGCCCTGCACCGCGAAGAAGTTCGAGATCCAGCGTCCCGGGCAGGCCGCGGCCGGCGTCCCCGACGTTGACATCTCCATCACCACCCGCGAGCTTGCGCGTCTCATCCGCAAGGTCGGCATCGACTTCAGGGCCCTCCCCGACGAGGACTTCGACAGCCCCTTGGGCGAGTCCACCGGCGGCGCCGTCATATTCGGCGCAACGGGCGGCGTCATGGAGGCCGCGCTCAGGATGGCGGTCGAGAAGATCACCGGCGAGAAGCTCGCCGACGTCGAGTTCAAGGAGGTCCGCGGCACCCAGGGCATCAAGGAAGCCACGTACAACGTCGCAGGCAAGGAGGTCAAGGTTGCCGTCGCCAGCGGCACCGCCAACGCGAAGATCCTCATGGATCAGATCCGCGCCGGAACCGCGCCCTGGACGTTCGTCGAGGTGATGTGCTGCCCCGGCGGATGCGTGTGCGGCGGCGGCCAGCCGCAGGTCCACGCCGACGTCAGGAACTTCCAGGACGTCAAGGCTCTCCGCGCCGGAGTCCTCTACCGCAACGATGCGGCGAAGGCCATCCGCAAGAGCCAGGACAACCCCTCGATCAGGAAGCTCTACGCCGAGTACTTCGGCGGCGAGGAGAACTTCGGCTGCGAGAAGGCGCACCACATCCTCCACACGCACTACGTGCCGAGGACGGTGAACGGCTGAAGACAGCCTCTGCCGGAGAGAAGGCGCGCCCCTTGATAGGGCGCGCCTTTGATTTCGGCGGGCTGCGCCTATGGAAGTGCTGCACATATCCTGAATGCAACGATACAAGGTAACGACATGCTTGAGTCGCTCTCCGCCCACCTTGACGCCATCGCCGCGTTTGCCCCCGTCTGGGGGTACGCTTTCATATTCGCGTTCATGGCAGTCGAATCGAGTTTCATCCCGTTCCCGAGCGAAGTCGTGATGCTGCCGGCCGGATTCCTGGCGGCGCGCGGCGAGCTTACCCTGGGGCATTTCGGCATCTTCGGCGGGGCATGGGGCGATTTCGCGCTTGCCGTCGCCGTAGGCACCCTTGGCAGCCTCGCAGGCGCGTATTTCAACTACTTCCTGAGCGCCAGGGTCGGCGAGCCGTTCCTCAGGAGGTACGGCAAGTGGTTCTTCGTGAAGAGCTCGCACCTCGACAGGGCGAGCGAGATATTCAACAGATACGGCTCGATGACGACATTCGTCTGCAGGCTCCTCCCTGTGATACGCCAGCTCATATCGATACCTGCGGGGCTTGCAAAGATGTCCTTGAAGCCTTTCACGTTCTTCACGACTTTGGGTGCGGGCCTCTGGAACGTGATTCTCGTCACGACTGGATTCTGGTTCGGGCTAAGCTTCCGCGAGATGGCCTATTCCGAGCTCGTCGTGGAGGGGAAGGCTCTCGTCTCCGAGCACTACATGTGGCTTATAGCGGGCATTGCCGTCTTCGTTGGCGGCTATATGGCGCTTGCGCGGCTTGCGATGGGGCGCGGCAAGGGGAACTGAGATGGTCAAGGCGAAGATACATTCCTTCGAGAGCTTCGGAAGCGCCGACGGCCCCGGGGTGAGATTCATCGTTTTCCTGAGCGGCTGCCCCTTGAGATGCGCGTACTGCCACAATCCCGACACATGGGCAAAGCCGCCAGATCAGGAGTTGTCGGCGGACGAGGTTCTTTCAAAGGCTCTGAGGTGCCGCGAATACTGGGGGGATAAAGGCGGGATAACCGTCTCCGGCGGCGAGCCGCTTCTCCAGATGGAATTTCTTCTTGAGCTTTTCGCCAAGGCGAAGGCCGAGGGCGTGACGACGTGCATCGACACCTCGGGGACCGTCTTCACGTGCGATGAAGGGTGGCTTAAGAGCTTCGATGCGCTCATGGCGCTTACCGACACCGTCCTTCTCGACATAAAGCACATCGATGACGAGGCGCACAGGAAGCTCACCGGGCGGACGAACGCGAACATACTCGACTGCGCGCGCCATCTCAGCGATCTCGGGACGAAGGTGTGGATAAGGCACGTACTCGTTCCAGGCGTCAACTCGGACGAGGCCAGCCTCAGGCGCACGGCCGATTTCATAACGGGTCTCAGGAACGTTGAACGGGTCGACGTCCTTCCCTACCATACGCTCGGCGTATTCAAGTGGCGCAATCTCGGAATCCCCTACACCTTGGAGGATACTCCCACCCCCAGCGCCGCAGAGATGGCCCTCGCAAGATCGATACTTGCAGTCAAGCTAGGGATTTGAGGATTATTGGTGGCAAGCCGATTTGGGGGAAGGGATGTAAGGGATCTACGCGATAAAAGCGATAAATCCAATGTGTGGACTGAGAATTCGAGGAAGGGATCTAAGCGATAAATCCACTGGATTATTGCTGTTTACGGCGAGTTATGCCGTGAAAAGGGCAGGTGGAAAATTTCTTGAATTACCCTCTTGACAGTCGGGAGGTTTTTTGAGAGAATAACACCTCAACAGCCGAGATCGGCGAGATTCAAGTCGGTCTCCACGGATGATCCCTAGCATCCGGAAACCAAGGACAAAAAACCCAAGTCGGGTTACAAAGCCACAAAAGAAGAGGAAAGAGAACAGACATGCAGAAGACGACTCGTGCCAAGGACCCGGGCGAAAGCCGCAAGTGGTTCGTGGTTGATGCGGACGGCCAGAGTCTCGGCCGCCTTGCTGTGGTGATAGCGAACAAGCTTCGCGCAAAGGACCTTCCCACGTTCGATCCGTCGGTTGACGCCGGTGCGTTCGTGATTGTCGTCAACGCCGCAAAGGTGGTGCTGACGGGCAAGAAGGAAGAGCAGAAGACATATCAGCGCTACTCCGGTTTCAGGGGCGGCCTGAAGGAGTTCACCGCTTCGGAAATGCGCGAAAAGCATCCCGAGCGCATGATAATGGAGGCCGTGTGGGGCATGCTGCCGAAGAACACGATCGCGCGCAAGATGATGACGCGCGTCAAGGTGTTCGCCGGCGCCGAGCATACGCACGCCGCCCAGAAGCCCGAAGCGATCAAGCTCTAATGGAGGTCCGAAATGTCAAAGATTGAAGTCATCTCCGCAGGAACGGGTCGCAGGAAGACCGCCGTCGCACGCGTGAACCTCGTCAAGGGCACCGGCAAGTGGACGGTCAACAAAGTCGCGCTCGAAGACTACATCACGAGCGAAGCGTTGAGGAGCTACCTCAAGCAGCCCATCGCCATCTCGGGCTACGACCTGAGCGAGACGGACGTCATAGCGTTCGCGAAAGGCGGCGGCTGCTCCGGCCAGGCCGGCGCAATCCGTCACGGTCTCGCCCGCGCCCTCGTGGCGGCGGACGGAAACCTCCGCGCCGTCCTCAAGAAGGCCGGCTGCATGACGCGCGACAGCCGCATGAAAGAGCGCAAGAAACCCGGTCAGCCCGGGGCTCGCAAGCGCTTCCAGTTCTCGAAGCGTTAATCGGAACGGAAGGACATGCCCGAGGCGCTGCCGAGGGCATTTCAGCGCAGAGCCGCGCACGGCCAGAGGCCGTCACGGCTCTTTGTGCATTAAAGAGGTGATCATAATGGCTTTCGGTTTTATAAAGAAGCTTGCCGGCCTTCTAACCGGCAAGAAGAACGATGCCCGGGGCAAGGCGCAGGGCGACCAGAGGCAGGGCGGCAACGGGCGCGGCAAGCACGGAAAGCGCGGCCGCCACGGCCGTGGCGGCTCCGGCGGCGACAGGCGCGAAGGCGCCGCACAGCCGCAGCAGCCCAGGGGCGAACAGCGTGCCGACAGGTCGAAGGACCAGGATAGGCGCAGGCCCGGGAGGGGCGAGCAGCGTCCCCAGGGCCAGGGGCAGCAGCCACAGGGCGAAAGGCGCGACGGCAAGCCCGATCAGCGCCGCCAGCAGGGCGGCGAACGCCGTCAGGACCGCCCCCAGCGCGAGCGCGGCGAGAGGCGCGACAGGCGCCGCCAGGACCGTCCCCAGCGCGGTGCCAACACGGCCCCCAACGAAATGCGCCCGGGCGGCGTGATGACTCCCGAGATAATCGAGGCGCGCCGCCTCGAGCACGAGAAGTGGGATCCCGCGAGCTTCGTCGTCGAGCCTGTCGAGGGCAAGAAGCGCTTCCAGGACTACGACCTCCCGCCGGAGGTCATGCACGCGATAGCCGATCTCGGCTTCCAGTACTGCACGGACATCCAGGCCTTGAGCCTCGAGCACGCCCTTGCCGGAAAGAACATCGCCGGAAAGGCTCAGACGGGAAGCGGAAAGACGGCGGCGTTCCTCGTCGCCATCCTGACGCGCTATCTGCGCACTCCGGAAAAGCGCGCCGCCGCAGGCGGCACCCCCAGGGCGCTCGTTCTCGCGCCCACGCGCGAGCTCGTCATACAGGTCTGCAAGGACGCCGACCAGATAGGCAAGTACCGCGGCCTCAGGGGCCTCGCGGTCTACGGCGGAATGGACTACGACC
>JAZTWW010000009.1:0-14439 GCA_045636065.1 Kiritimatiellia bacterium
TGGCTTGCGAAACGCCCAATAATTGTCAAACACGGTGGCGACGGGAATCAGACGCTTCGGGCCGCTGAACCCTCGACCTTGGGCGGAAGTCCAAAGTTCCGCTTCCGTGGCGAAGGACACGAAGCCTCCCTCCAAAAACGAAAAGATGCCATATTCGTCAACACCCTCTTTCTTGAAAAGAAGCATCGTCCTGTCAAACGACAAATGCGAAAGCGTCGTCATCGGCGACGACCCGTCTCGGACATTTTCCGAGGATTTATTGGGATCCCGAACGGACGCCGTGCCGTTATAGCGCACGAGGTTGAAGCTGAGCGTCGAATCGATTGCCTCAAGCTGGTATGGGAACACGAGCGGCATCCGGAACCAATCCCGCAAGCCCTCGTAGGCGTAGAAATCCTCTGGAACGGCAACACGCTCCGATTCTGGAAGCGCCGCCGAAAGAAACGTCTTCCGCGCCGTCAAGCCATCGCGTGCAGCATTATTGCGAGCCTCGACGCTCCGCTGCCACCTGTCGCATCCGCCGCAAAACGTCACCACCGCGAGCGCGAGGGATGAGACGAGGATCCCCCTACGCAGAGCGGCGAAGGACAAGACGGAGGACAAGTTGATTCGTGCAAATGGTTTCATGGGTTGCTCCTTTCTTGTTGAATGTGGAAATGTGCAAATATCCAACAGCCAACAGCCAATATCCAATTTGCCAAGCCATCATTGAATAATGGATACTGGATATTGGATATTTTCACATTTGCACATTTTCCTCTCCCCCTACGCAGAGCGGCGGAGGACAAGTTGATTCGTGCAAATGGTTTCATGGGTTGCTCCTTTTGGTACCGTGTGTTCTACGTCAATCCTCTTCGCCGCCTCTGGAATTGAGCGCGGCGGCGAGGGCGACAGACTCTTCCTTCAGCGCAATAACACCTGCTTGTTTCTTTGTCATAGTTGTTCTCCTTTCATTAGCTATTGGTTATTGGCATTGGATATTTTCACATTGGCGAGAAGCCACGATTGCGCTCCTACTGCAAGTCAACCGACATGGGGCGCGGATGCGGAACGCGCGGGTAAGCGACACCGGGGAGACCGAAGAGGAGAATGGCGCCGACTTCGTATCCGCGCGGGATGTTGAGCGCCCTGCGAAGAGCGCGCAAGCCCTTGAATGCATGGACGGCAAAACCACCCCAGCACGTGCCAAGTCCGTTCGCCTGCGCCAGCAGGTCGAAGTAGCTGAGCGCAATCCACGGATCTGCCTCGCGGCAGGGAGCGTTTTTTGGCGTTGCCGCGACGATCATGCACGGCGCGTTGCGGAACACTACATCGTCGCCCCGCAGGATTTCGTCCATGTAGCGGCGGAACTTCGGAAAGAGGATCTGCGGTATGCGGGTGCGGATCAGCCTCTGCAGGTTCCTTGTCGTCTCGCGCCGATACCAGTCCATCTTCTCGCGGCTGCGCACGATCGTGAAATGTAGCCGATGGTCGTTGCATCCTGTCGGCATCCAGGCGAGCGTGTCGACAAGCCGATTCCAGACTTCCTCCGGAACCGGATCGTCGCGCCACTGGCGAACGCTTCTGCGCTGGCGGAGAAGCGCCGCTTCTGCGCGTCCGTCCGGGAGCGGCTCGACATCCAGCGTGTCGTCGAAGCCGACGTCGTTGCACGTGACGGCGCCCCGCGCGCACACCGCAAGACAATGCTGGCAATTCAGGCAGAACCGCTCGTCCTCCTTTCCAAGCGCCGGATAGCCGTCCTCGCCCTTCGTCAGAATATGGACAATGCAGTCCCGTATGCAGGCTCCGCATCGAACGCATTTGGATTTATCTATAACTATCATGGCGGAATTCCTCCATTCCCATTTTATCGAACCAGGCGAGCATGCGCCCGTTGCTGAAATCAAGATTGTGCGCGACCGTGTCGAGCGCGTACAGGGTCGGATCGAACAACGGTTTGCTTCTGGAAAGCGCCGTCGAAAGAGCGGCGAGCGGACGCACGAGCGCCATTGGCAACGTCATCTCGCGCAGGCGTTTTCCCGGCAGGAACTCCGCCGCGATTTCGCGATAGTATTCGCTCACGGTGACGCGGCGCGAATCCAGCACGGTCACGCCTTCGCCGCCCGCCTCCGACAGAACCATCGCCGCGTGGAGCGCACGGCAAACGTTTTCCACATGGGCGAGCGGCCAGCGGTTGCGTCCGCGCCACTTCCCGAAATAGAAGACGAGCGGCGAGTTCTTCAGGTACGCGACCGTTCGCGGCGTTATGGACGTGTCGCCGCGTCCGTAGACAACGCACGGCCTCACGCAGCTGAAACGCTCGCGCGGCAGATTCGCCGCGAGCCACTTCTCGGAAAGTATCTTGTACTTCGGATACGGATTCGCCACCTTTTCGTCGAAGGCAAGCTCGTTTTCGCTCTCGCCGTTGAAATCGTGAAGTCCGTATACGTCCGCTGTGGAAAGATAAACAAACCGCTTCACGCCGCGTTCCATCGCAACGGATGCGAGACGTTTAACGGCTTCGTAGTTCGCCTCGCGGAACCATTCGTCGCGTCCAACATCGCTCGCACGAGCGGCGATATGGACGACATAGTCGATTTTCTCCTCAAACATACACGGCAAATCCGCCGCGTCCGAAAGATCCATCTTTATCGTCTTGATCCCAAGCTGCGCCAAGCGTTCCGCAACATGATTGCGCACCGTACCTATGACACGATACCCCGCGTTCACGAAGTATTCGGCGGCGTTCGATCCGATGTACCCGCCAGCACCTGTTATAAGAACTGTTTCCATATCTAAAGCTCCATCTCCTTCCAGTATGCAGCCGTCGCGGCAAGCCAACCGTCCGGCGGCAGCGCGCGGTAGTCCGGCGGCGGCGCGGACATGCGTCCGGTCCTTCTGCTGTACATGATGCGGAAATCGCATTCATCCTGCGCGGCGAATCCGCCGCGTCCGATCTTCACGGCATCGGCGACGGGCGTTCCGACGGGAGCCGCAAACACAAGCTCGTATTCGCCGACGCCGCCGACGAGCGCCCAGCCAGGCTCCACACCAGGAGGCAAGCGGCCAGCAACTTCCGGCGAAACGGCGCACTCCGCATCCACCTCAAGCCACATCCCGTGATTGACGCGGCGAAAATTCTCCAACGCATCGAAGAGTCCGCCGCTGGTATCCGTCGCGAAAAACGCCGTACGCGGCACGGGCGCACGAAGCTGCGGTTCGGGAATCGTGCGGCCAAGAAATACAGCCGCGTTCGCCGCACCAAGCGGCCCCGTCGCATACAAATCGAAATCCTCGCGCCGCGATGCTACACGACGAACGGGCGCGTCGCATGTCGCAAACACCGTTGCCGTCCAGCACCATTCCTTCGCCGTGCCGATGTCGCCCCCGATGACCTTTGCGCCGTAGTGCGACACGATCTGCTGGACACCCTGCGCGACACGCTCGTAAAACCGTTCGTCGTGCGCATCGTCGATATTCCACGTCTGGACCAGGAACTGCGGTTTCGCCCCGCATGCGAGGATGTCCGCAATTGCGCCATACGCCATTACCCTTCCCAAGGTTTCCGGTTCAAGGCCGGAGAGAAAATCCTCGCGCTCGGAAAAGGAATCCGTGGAGACGAGCAGATTCGTCCCTTCAAATGGAACGATCTCCGCATCCGCCCCGAAAGGCCGCGTACCGTGAACGCGGGAAAAGATTTCTATCAGATTCTGTTCTTGCATCTGCATTCTCCTCCATTCTGGGGCACCACAAGGCGCAGACGGTTTTGGAACAAATCGACCGACACCGGCAGCGCGCCGTGAGGGTCGCCGTCGTATTCAAGAGCTAAAGACACATTGGATGAAATGACTGTTCTTCCGCGAAGAACGCGGATTTCTCCGCAAGGCTTGCCGCGATACAGATTCCAGACAATCCGCAAGCATCCGAAACGCGAAACGTCTCTCGCGAACCAAAGCGCATACTCGTCGTCGGCAAGCGAGGGCGACTCAATCTTGAGACCGCCGGCGATCCGGGACATCCGCGTAACAAGCGCATGGGCGACGTTGCATATCTCCTCGGCGTTCACTTTGAGGTCATATCGTCTGCTTCGCACGACTTCGCGCAGAACAGCCCAGAGCGTTCCAAGAAAATCGCCTAATTTCGGACGCAACCTGTTGGCGGATTCCGCAACCGCCGCGCCCATTCCCAGATTCATCGAACAAAAGAAGGGCACGCCATTTGCCGCGAGGACGGGAATATCGCGAACGACGCCTTGGCGCAAGACCTCAATGGCAGAATCCTCATCCGTGGGAATCCCATGTTGGCGGCAGAAATCCGGGCTCGTGCCGGCGTAGATGACGCCAAACTTGAGCGACGCGTCCGGGTTCTCCAGAACTCCGCCAGCAACGGCGTTGATCGTTCCATCGCCGCCGCATGCGACCACCGCTTCATATCCCTTCGCCTCGCGCGCAAGACGGGACGCATCGTCGATGTTCTCCAACACAACAAAATCGCCTTCTGGCAAAAGCGTGCGAATGCGCGACAAAATGCGGCCGGAGCGTCCGCCGTGCGAAAGCGGATTGCCCAAAACGAGAAATCGTCTCATCTGTATATTCCCATTTTGTCGTAAACCTTCGTCGGCGAACCGCTTTTCCATCCGGCGGCGAGTTTCTCGGTTTCCGCCCACGGAAGGGGAAGCCGATAGCCAGCCTTCTCCGCAATCTCGGCGGCACTTCGTTCGCACGTCCACTCCTCGCACGGCACGGCGAACGCCTTGCGCATCCGCGCATACGCCGTCTCGAACGGCACTTCGTTGAGATTCCCGAAAGAGATGTTTACGAACTCGCAGGGCTGGACTTCTCCGTTCGCGCCAACGTAGAAGCGGTCGATCCCGCCGCAGCAGCAACCGAGCATCTCCGGCGATTCCTCGTAGACCTGTGCCGTGAGAATCGTCGGGATGCGCGACTTGGCGGAATTGTAGTGCCGCTGCGCCTCGCATGCGACGCGAACGGCTTCTGCATGCAGCGACTTGTCGAACGTCTTGCCCATCCACGCCCCGCACGCCTTCGGGTGGATGAGCTGGATGTAGTCGCAGTTGTTTTCGGCGGCAAGCGACATGATGCTGTCGATTCCGCCGTCGATAACTTCGCAGTCGGAAAGCACCGTGTTGAAACCGGCAAGCATTCCAGCCTCGCGGCAGTCATGCAGGAAATCGAGCGCGCGCCGCCACGATCCGGCAACGCCCGTGAACGCATCGTGCGCCTTTTCATCGACAGAGTGAATTGACGACATGACGCCCGTCACCTTCAGTTCCGCGAGGCGGCGGATTTTCTCCGGTGACGCGCCGTGTCCCGTCGAATTGACCCACACCTCAAGTCCGGCGATTTCCGCGAGAACCGCCTCCAGACGCTCGAAGCGAAGAAGCGGCTCGCCGCCTTCGACAGCCCACGCGACAATGCCGAAGTCGCGTATCTTGCGGACGTTCTCGACGAGTACGGGAAGCGGCAGTTCGTGCGGATCATCCTTGCGCTGGTAGCAATGCGGGCATTTATACGCACACGCCTTTGAAATCGATAGAACGACGCTGACCGGGCGCGGCGGACGACGGAGGACCTTGTCCTCAAGGGCAGTGAAGAACGCCTGCGACGGATAGCGCGGCAGATAGAAGTCAAGCTTGTATTCGCCACTGGCGAGTCGCTTCAGCTTGTGCTTGTAGAAAATCCGCGTCAGCTGAGACGCCTTCATGAGCGCCGACGGATGACGCCAATACCGCCACGCACACGCAAGCGACATGCGCACGTAGAACAAGAATTTCCGAAAGCCTGTTATGTTCTCATTCTTTTTCATCGTTGTACCAGAGAAATAGAAGCTGGATGGCAATAAGCGAGGCGAGTTCAATCGGCCACGTTTCAAGAAACCTCATTGTATGCAGCAGCGCCACGCAAAGCTGGCAGTTTAGGCATGTCGCGACATGGTAGCGTTTCCTCTGCAGAAATATGAAATGCGCCATGGCGAGCGCCGTGACCAGAAGCGGCTGAAGGAACCGCCACCACGATTCGCCTGCTTCATCGCCAACAGCATACGCCACCATCCATGAAATCTGTATCGCGACAACTTCCAGCGCCAGCGTCAGAGTCTTGGCTATAGCGGATGGATACTGCTGAAGCGTCCTCACACCCGCCACACGATCGCCTGCGACATCCTTGTAGTAGCTGTTGTTGCACATGAGAAAGTGGACGGGGAGAATCATGATCGCCACGAAGGCGACAGTGCCCCAATCAGGACATCTATCCTGTACGCCTGCCACTGCATACAGCGCACAGCACGAAATAGCCGCGGCATAGACGAGGCAATTCAACACAGGAACGCGTTTCAGGAGCGAATACAGTATATTCAGGCATCCACCCAGAATCAGGAACGGAATCGTCCAAAATGACATCCGCGCGCTCGTGACTGCAATGACGATCAAGATCGCGGCAGAGAGCGCAAATGCCGGGCGAGGTGCCAAAGCGCCTGTCACCATCGGGCGGTGCGGCGCGTTGATCGCATCTTCTTTCCTGTCGCACCAGTCGCTGAATATCTGATTCGCGCCCCAGGCGAGAAAACCGAATACGAGCATCAACGCATCGCAGGATGTCCAATGCCCAAGTTCTCCTGTTGTATGGTTGACATGGGTCAGGCAAAGTCCCGCAAGCACGGTCGTCGCAGTGACGAAGCCGTAGTAGAGCCGCATTGAGCGTAGATAGTAGTAGAGAAACTTCAGCATTTGAGCGCCTCCACTATAATGTCTGCCGCCTTCTCGACAAGTGCATTCGTGTGAGTTGCCATAAAACTCGTGCGGATGAGCGAATGTCCCTCCGGCACGCCGGGCGGAACGAACGGATTTACGAAAACGCCGCCGTCGAACATCTTCTTCGCGGCGATGCATGTCTCCATCGTCCCGCCTGTCGGAATCGGCAGAATCGGCGTGATGCCGTCCTTGGCGGGATCAGCCAGCGGGATTCCGCGCTCCGCAAACACCTTTCGCGCGAAATCCGAAATGCCGCGCAGCCGCTCCGTCAGTTCTGGATGCGCCTTGAGATGACGAAGTGCCGCGAGGGCCGTCGCCGCGCTTGCAGGCGTAATCGCCGCAGAGAACACGAACGGGTAGGACGAATGCCGCAGATAGTCTATGACTTCATGCCGACCCGCCACGAACCCGCCAAGCGACGCAAGAGATTTCGAGAACGTGCCCATGACGAGATCCACATCCGCGTCAAGTCCGAAGTGAGACGCCGTACCACGTCCGCCATTCCCGACCACTCCGAGTCCGTGCGCATCATCCACCATCACCGCCGCCCCGTACTTCGTCGCGCATCGGCAAACAGACGGCAGATCGACGAGATCGCCGCCGACTGAGAACACGCCATCAACCACGACAAGGCAGCCCGCACCGTCCGGTACGGAGGCGAGGCACCGTTCAAGGGCTTCCATGTCGTTGTGGCGGTAGCGCAGCATCTTGCCGAAACTCATCTGGGCTGCGCAGTAGATACTCGCATGGTCTTCCGTATCGCAGATGACGTAATCGCTGCGCCCCACAAGCGCGCTGATCGCGCCGAGATTCGTCTGAAAGCCTGTGCCGAAAACGATGGCGTCCTCTTTGCCGATGAAGTCCGCTAGCTCGTGCTCCAGCTCAATGTGCAAATCGAGATTGCCGTTCAGAAAGCGCGAGCCGGAGCAGCCCGTCCCGTACTTCTCGACCGCCTTGACGGCAGCCTCCATGACTTCCGGACATGCCGTGAGGCCAAGGTAGTTGTTGGAGCCCAGCATGATGCGGCGGTTGCCTTCCATGACGACTACCGCATCCTGCCGGGATTCAAGCCGGTGGAAATACGGATAGACACCTGCCTTGCGCGCGTCCTCCGCACGCGTATCGGCAACCACTTTTTGAAACAATTGCTTCATCTTTCCTTTCTTCGTTGATTTGATTCAGTTTGCGGACGCCTTCACAAAAAGCCTATCGACCTTGACGGTCTTGTGCCCAGACCTCGTGAAGGAGAGGCTGGTAACATGCAATGCGCCTTCACCGAGTTGACGGGTGTATGCGAGGGAGCCGTTATCGTACACCTCCACGTCGCGCCCTCTGAAAACGAGGCGAATCGACTTTTTCGTTTCGCCCTTCGGCCAAGGAAGTATCGCAAAACGATTGTCCTTTTCATCGGTCTTGTTTGCGACGGTCAGCACGCTGAAGCGCTGGTGGAAGCCTTTGGAGCTTCTGCGTCCATAGTCGAAGTGCAGCATCGCCTCTCCCTTCGTGTCCGGTCCGTCGATTGAAAGGTCGAACTCAACTTCCATCATAGCCGGAACGGTCTTCAAGTCGATCCAGATGTTTTTCGGGAGCAATTCCGCGAGTTCGCATCCCTCCGGCTGGCGGACTTTCAAGCCAACGCACTTGCCGGCCAGCATCTTCAAATATCCCCACGCAAGCCCCTCCGTATTGTCTTCGGTTATTTCACCGCTCGCCATACGCGGCATGACGAGCTTCTCGAACCCATCGAAATATTTCAGCGCGGCGGCGTCCGCCAGCTCGGACTTGCGCCACGGCAACCACGTTCCGAATGCATCGCGCAAGGCGCGCGCCAGTTCGGCGCCATCGGCCCATTGCTGCCTGGCTGCCCAGTTCGCGAGCGCCGCTACGCCGGCATCCCAGAACAGATCAGAATTCGCCACCGCGTCGGTGTACTTGAGACCGTCGTATTTCTCTCCGTATTTCCTGCTCCACTTGCCGTAAAGCTCCAGATCGCCGCAGCTCCATGCCGCCGACCGGAAGATTGACGCAACGCGGCTTCTGGTCCCGAGGGAGACGGACGCTCTCTCCAGAACACTGTTCGTCAGATACATTTCGCCGAAGCGCCTGATCGTTGCCGCATTTTTCTCGGCCCATTCCTCGAAAATTCGCTCCTCCCGCGTTCCGCTTTCGTCCTTGAACACATCCCAGCCGATCTGGTCGAGAGCCCATGCTGGCATGATCGTATCGGCAAAATCGTCGGAAAAGAACTTTTCATAGAACTCCATCAGTTTCGCGACGCTGCCGCACCAGCGCGGCTTGAGACCCCATGCAAACTGCTTTGCGGCGGCCTTGTCGTCCTTGAACACGGCAGCGGCGCGGCGATACCATTTGAGAGACTCGCTCGCGTCGCCGTAGTTCGCCGTGAGCCCGACAAGGCAGGATGCCGTGAGATCGGGCCGCAGTGCATACGCCTTCTCCGCCCATTCCAACGCCTTTTCACGGTGTTCTTTGTAACCTTCCCATCCGCTCTCCGTCACTGTGCTCGCGAAGCCGTCGCCTCGCGCCTCCCATGCCTCATCGATGTGCCAACGCGCCAGAGCAATCGCCTCCAGCCATGGATCGCACGACTTGCCTGCGGCCTTAAGTTCATCGAAGACATGTTTGTTGTTGCCGCGGTGATGCGTCAGGACGAACCACGCCCGACCGAGCTCGTCACAATTCCATTCTTCAGACGTCACAAAGTCCTTCTTCAGGTCGATGAGAATGCGGTCCAGTTCGTTCGACGCCGCCGTGTCGCGCCCCATCCATGTCGAGACGAAGCAGATTTTCGATGCGAGCGGCCAGCGTCCGTCATCCTTCCACTTCTCCCAGACGGCGCGGCGGGCGGACATGTTCGCGCCATGCGCCATCTTTTCGCGTCCGCTCGAAAGATGTATCATTGCGACGAACGGCGTTCGCGCCCCGGCCTCCCACGCCTTTGTCGCCGCCATGCCGTACTCGGCAGTGGTGCTTTCCCAGTTGACGCCGCCAGGCGCATTGTTGAGGACCCATTCGCGTATGGCGCCTGCAACATCCAATCCGTCCGCCGCGCCGCCGAGCATCGCAAGTTCCGGCTGGATGTAAAGCCTTTCGCCGAAAGGAAGATGTACCTTCTCCGTCTCGTCGAACGCAGACCGCGCACCCTGCAATGGAATATTCAGTTCTGCGAGGCCACCATCGTCCGGCGCGCCGCCGTCCTCGTCGTCCTTTTCGTCCCCGGCCATCTCCACAAGCTCGTCGATATCCATGTCGGCAAGTTCGTCAAGCGCGGCGATGCGCTTCGTAAACCCATCGACGATTTCGCGTCGCTCCCCGTTCAGTTCTTCGGGCAGCTCCAACGCCTCTAGGCGCTCCTTTACCCGACGAACGTCCGCCGCCCACTTTGCGCACTCTTCCTTCATTGCGCGCGCCGCGTCTCCGTCCGACGGTCTGCCTATCTTTTCCAGCGCATCGCCGTGGCTCTTCTGTATCTTGAGCGACTCTTCGGAGATGGATCTGAAATACTTTTCCCTCAGCGGCTGAAGACGAAGGTTCTTCTTGAAATCCCTCACCCATTTGCGCGCGCCGCCTGCGGCGTAGCCGGCGCCGAATTTTACCTTTTCGTCTGGAGCGGAGACGACGAGTATGAACGGGAAGCCCTGCACGTCGAACTTCTTCTGCACTTCAGCGTTTATCCTCCGCTCCCTTGCGGTCACAAGCTTTTCGTTTCTGGGAAAATCCAGCACGACACATTCGAATTCGTTCGTCGCAAAGTCCAGGAAAGCAGGCTTTGACAAGACTTCCTTATCAAGGCGCTTGCACCATGCGCACCAGTCGCTGCCGGTAAAAAGGAGGAAGAGGTCCTTCCCGCCCGTTCGCGCCTTGCTCAGCGACACGTAATAGTCCGTACTGAAGCCTGCCGGCAGCTTGCGGTCGATCTGCGGCTCCATCTTAAACGGCTTTGCCGGGAATGTCGCCGTGACGGACGCGAGCCCGTAGCCCGCGCCGTCTGCGGAATCGACCGCCTTCCAGTTGGCGTCGTCGCGGAAATCGTAGCCTATGTCGTTCTTGGAGTAACCGCGCGTCACGAATCCGGAATAGTCGCATACTCCGCTGACTCCGCCGGGTTCGTCGCGAAACACGACGCGAACGCATTTCACGTATTCCTTCCCGTCGCCCTTGTCAATGCACTGAAACTGTACTCGCAGGCTCTCGCCGGGCTTGTATTCCTTGTGATAGCCTTTCGCCTCCTGCCCGCGCCCCGAATTGACCCAGGCCCCGCCCATTATCCCGGAGAACTCGCATTCCGAAAGCGCCGCGATCGTCGTCTTGGCAAAGACGAACGTGGACTCCTCCTCCTTCGCGGCGATATAGCCGTTGAATGTAATGGATGCAATGGGATTGCCAAAGGCCGCGCATATTGACGACAGAGCAAAAATGCCTGCCGCGTAAATCATTTTCTTCATAGACATTTTCCTTTCATTGCTATTGGTTGTTCGTCCTGAATTCATGCAAATGGTTTCATGGGTTGCGCCTTTGGTCATTTCGTCTCGATCTTTTCTCCGCAATGGACGCAAACGACTGGTTCGCCTTTGGAGATGGCGTGATAGCGCGCGCGGTTCTCCTTGTCAAACGAATCGCGGTGCGGTATCGCAACGCGTTGTCCGCATTTCGGGCAAAGCAGATTGTAGTAGGCCGACCATTCAAAAACAGCCGCCACCGTGCCAACCACGATAAGCAACGTCACGCCAATGGCGGCACCAAGCGCACCCCCGACAAAAACACTACAGCAAACAAATGCGACCATTGCAAGCAGCATAAAGATAATGCCCAATCTGCAATATAGACTAAACTTCCTAAAATCTGATTTCATCGCATTTCTCCTTTCGATTTCTTCATCCTCTCCCCGACCAATAAACCAGCCATTGGTAGAAGTATTCCGCAACATCCATCGGCAGATTCCACACAACCACAGACGTACCGTCATTGTTGCTTAGGCGGATGTGCCTCCAATTCGAATCGGAGCCGTTCTTCGTATAGACGACCTCGAGTTCCACCGATGTGTCACGATGCAACCTGAATTCACGCTTTCGGCCAATCTTACCGACGCCAATGAAGTATGTACACATCCCATCAGCAATGCTAAGCGAGAACTTTCCGAAAAGGGAGAAAATCGTGAAGGCAAGGCCAAACAAGAAAATGAAAGGGGAAACAACTATCCCTATCTCCGGATTCGTCGCACTACTGATTCGCCCGCAATACCATCCGATATCCGTCCATAATACCATTGCGCCCAAACACGTCCAAAGCGCACCGAACAGCACGCACCATATTCCATACTTCCACTCTATTCGCTCTTCCCGTGGTCTGTTGAAAGTCATTTCGTTGTGAATAACCCTTACCCTCTTCGGCGGCTTCCCGGGAGCCTTTCCAACCGCCTCGCGCTGAAGATACTTCGAACAGGAGGATGTCCTGCCACAGGCACGGCATAGCATCACATCTGCTTTGACGTTGATGTCGCCAAGCGCAATCCGCGCTCCACACGATGGACAATTATAGGCCTTCATGACGCAATCCCCAATGTATTCATTTCGCTTCTCCTTTCGCTTTCCCTCTCCCCTCACGCGCGAGGGATGAGACGAGGATCCCCCTACGCAGAGCGTCCACCTTCGCCAAGGCTTCCTCCTTCGCCAAGGCTACGGAGGACAAGACGGAGGACAAGTTGATTCGGGCAAAGGATTTCATGGGTTGCTCCTTTCTTGTAGAATGTGGAAATGTGCAAATATCCAACAGCCAACAGCCAATATCCAATTTGCCAAGCCATCATTGAATAATGGATACTGGATATTGGATATTTTCACATTTGCACATTTTTCTCTCCCCCTACGCAGAGCGTCCCCCTTCGCCAAGGCTTCCTCCTTCGCCAAGGCTACGAAGGACAAGACGGAGGACAAGACGGAGGACAAGTTGATTCGTGCAAATTGTTTCATGGGTTGCAACCTTTCGGTCATTGTGCCGCACGAAGGATTGCGTCGTATTCGCCGATCCGATAGAGCGGAATGATTCGAACATTGTCGATCGTGCCGAAGTTTTCCGCCGACGTACGCACCCCAAGCGAAAGTTTCTTCTCCTCCATTATGATCCTGAGACTCTTCATTGAACCCTTCACGCCGGACTTCACCTCGATCGGCAAAACACAGTTGCGGAACTGCACAACATAATCCACTTCCGCATTGGAGTTCCGCGCCTCCCGGTGCCAGAAGAAGAGTCGCCGCTCGTCGAATGGCGATGCGGCTTTCACCAGTTCGTGGCCTGTGAACATTTCAGCAAGGGCTCCTCGATTGATGAATTTCGCAGGCGGCTCAAGAATCCAGTCGGAAATGTCAAGCCCGCTTGCCGTCAGGTAGAGTCCCGTATCCAGCGGAAGAAACTTGTTGTCGTTGGCCTTTACGTCCGCACCAAGCGGGATGCCGTTCGCATGACAGGAATCCACTCTGTAGATCAGCCTCGCCATCTCCAGCAGCGTTGCACAATCCTTGGCCTGCGCATAGCTAAGCCCCGCTTTAGAATCTGAATACGTGAATTTGCGACCGGTCTGATCAATGACTGAATTGAACACGGTTACTATTCTCGCGGCGGGAATGCGCTTCTTGTACTTGCCGAAATCGGCCTTGAGCGACACGAGGATATCCCGGTGCTGCTCTTGGGCGGCAAGCAGACTCTTGGTCTGGGCAAACGCGCAAACCGCCGCAGGCATTCCGCCCACTATCAAGAACGACTTGAGATAGTCGAGCATCATTTCATGGCCATCGGGGAAAAGCGGGGATGCAAACGTGGCGTCGCGGGCGCATTCAAGCGACACCTCCGCCCCCATTGCCGACACGAACTCCGCAAAGGACATCGGATGCATGAACATATTGCGGATTCTCCCTACGCCAAAGTCGGCAATCTCGCCAAATGCAAATTCCAGCAGCGACCCGGTCGCAACCACATGCAGTTCCGGCATTTTCTCGTAGAAATACCTTAGACAGGAAATGGCTCGCGTACAAAGCTGTATCTCATCCAGAAACAATAGCGTCTTGCCGGGAACGATCTTGGTTCTCTTTTTCAATTCTATGGCCGCCAGAATCTTGGGAATATCAAAGTCGCCGTTGAAGACGGTGTTGAACGCAGCATCGTCCTCAAAGTTGATTTCAATGAACGACTCGAACTTTTCGGCAAGGTGTCTGACTGCCGTAGTCTTGCCAATTTGCCGCGCTCCGCGCAAAAGCAGCGGCTTGCGGCCAGATTCGCTGGCCCACGCTTCAAGATGCCGGTCTATTTCTCGTTTCAGGTACATGATGATTTTCCTATATTCCCGATTGAAACTGCTTATATTATACCACAACCACCCCCTAAATTTCAATAGCCAAAAGTCAAAATCCAAGGAAATAAACTTTACTTAAATATCAAATTACAAGGATTACTTGTGCGCTACCAGATCAAAATCCAATGCAATGGACATTTCAGACGGTGTTATGACATATGCTGTGGCGAAAATCAACGGTAGTTACCCTCGCCTTCGTGCGCCCCCCATCAACAGCCCGCGACCGGAATCGCGCAATCACTTCCATCGTCATTCCAATGGAGAAAAAGTCCGGTAGCTAAGTGTAGAAAATTCCACTAGACGCAGCCGATTCGCCTGCGCGCCATCC
>JAZTWW010000010.1:0-15767 GCA_045636065.1 Kiritimatiellia bacterium
CTTCATCTTCATCTCCTGACCTGGAGAAGCCGCTGGCGATCTAGGTGCGTCCTTATGGCCTTGGCAGTCGTGCCGCCAAATGTCCCAAGCACATCTCCCGCAACCGTCCTCAACCCCTCCAATGGTTCTGCGCCGCAGAGGTGGGGTTTTTCAAAAATGCGTCCATCGCCAATAAAATAAGGGGGTTGAGGCATAAATTGGGGGGCAAAAATCAAGACTTCGCCCACAAGACCGGAAAACCTGATTTAGCCATTTGCCGGAACTTTCAGGCGAGGTTGATTGTAGCAAATGGGGCAGAACGTGCAGGCGAGGTTGGTTGTGACGAATGGGGTAAAATGCTCAGGAGAGGGTTGATTGAGACGAATGGGGCAGAACGTGCAGGCGAGGTTGATTGTGGCGAATGGGGCAAAATGTTCAGGCGAGGGTTTATTGAGGCGGATGGGGCGGAGAGAACCGGTTCATGACATCTTCCCAATCGTTGGGAAAGCCGGTGTACATGGCAAGGCGGTGGGGAAGCGAGAAGAAGCCGTCGATCACTTCCTTGAGGCTGTTGCGCCACATCGTATGGCGGATGGTAGGGATGTTTCCGCTTTGCGTCATCCAGTTCAACGCCAGCACTACCGCAAATATGCTTCTTCTTGGGATTCCAGGGGTTCCCGTTGCACTTTCGCCTAGGATTCCAGCAGTACTCCATTTGGGGGTTCCCGCTGCACTTTCGCCTGGGGTTACAGCAACATTAACTTCAGGGGTTCCCGCTAAATGGGGGATTCGCAGGGCGGGGGAGATGCGCCGGTCCCAGAGGCGGGAGTGGTGCGCGCAGATGTTACGGACGGCGACAAACGATCTGAGCCAAGAGGCGAGCGTAGACGGATCGAGCCCGTAGCCGTCTGAAATTGCATGCCGCTCCGCCCTGGCCATGCCGGAATACATCTCCGAGAGCATTCCAAACGGGCATACCTCCATTGCGGCCCATATCGGCAGGTCGGGACATTTACCGTGCGCCTCCCCGAGCTGCCTTATTTGCTCATCTTCGCTCAGGCGTGCCCTTTCGCGGAGCTTCTCGCGCCACAGTTCAAACCGCGACTTTCTCCCTTCACCGCGACCACTTAGGTGATGCAATGGCAATGAAAATCCGGACGACCGGGAAGCAGAAAATCTTTGGGAACCCCCGGACGACGGGGAAGCGGGACATCTCGGTGATCTCCCGGGCGACGAGAACTTCGGCGAGAAGCTGGCGCCGTCAACGTGGCCGAAGGGACCGTAGACTCCGCCAAATACCCGTGCGGCGGTAGAGCGAAGGTCTATCTCCACATCCTCCATCGCCGCCATGATGCAGGCGCGCAGCGCCGAATCTAGTGCATAAAGGCACTCAATATCCTCAAACGCGGTCCCCTCCTTGAAACGCATCGAGCCTTCCGCTTTGGGACATAGCCCAACCACATTGACGCCGAACCTCAATTCCGCAGCAGAACCGTCACGCATTGGAGCATGTGGCGCTGCGGATTTCCCGGCCTTGGATGGCGTCAGCGTCGTGAAGCGGCGGCAGTATTCCAGAAACTTCAAGCGGCCTACATGCGCCATAAACGCCATTGCGCGGTTTCCATCGCGCACCGCAAGTCCGCGCCCGGCAAGCTCCTCCACCTGAGCGCCATAGTCGAGCGACTTTCCGCCAGACGGCTTCTTTAAATCTCGATCTCCTGTTTCATATGAGGGTAATGCGTCATGGCGCATCACAGGATCTTGAGAAACGCCTCAAGATTTATGCGGGCTTCCTCCGAATCGGGCACTCCCGGCATCTCAAGATAGCGGCGGTATGCCTCGCCGCGGTTGAAAAGCCCCCTAAGGCCACGCGGATTCGTCTCCGAACCCGGAATCTTTCCGCCCGCCCTTGCACCCATGTTCGCCCCGCCATGGCATTTCACGCAGCCGCTCTCCATGAATACGCCATACCCCTTGGACTCGATCGCATTAAGCGCATTCGTCCGCCCATTGAGAAATTCGTCGAAAAGCGTGCACTCGCTTACGTACCCCTTGAGATGGTTGACTAGCGAATCGACCACGGCATCGGCATCGATCGGCCGCCCGTAAACGGCCTCGAAGCGTTTGGCAAGGCCCTCGTCGTACTTTGCGACCCTCATGGCCGCATCCGCCGGACTCCCGCCGTCCGCAAACTTCCTTGAAGAGATCATCTCCACGACGACATCCTCAATGTTCGTAGCGCTCCCGCTGCTGTAGAACCTCGGCGCGAATGCAGCGTTCACCGCGCTTCTCGTGAACTCCCCTTCCAAAGGCCGCATGGAATGGCGGCGGCCGTCAACGCCGCCCATCGAATAGACGTGGCACGCTCCGCAGCGTCTTAGAGAGCTTCTGCCTATCCACGGATTCTCGAAAAGGCTTCCGCCTACGAGCGCGGCATTGGCGTTACGTGGAAGCCCAAACCTCGGAAGCGGCGAGATGGGGACAGGCGCCGGCTCAAGGCACCCGCGCAGGAAGGCGGCCACGGCGGCGAGCGCCAACACCCCGACGACGGAGGAGAATGCATATATGGCGCGCCTTCCGGACACACTTCACCCCTTTTAGCTCCACCACACGCGCGGCACTCCGTCCATGGAAACCGTGGACGGGAGCATCTCGAAGCGCCGCTTCATTTCGGAGATGGAATCGCCGCCAAGCTTCCGGGTAAGCGCATCGGCAAGGACTGCCGCAACTATCGCCTCCACCACGACGACCGCACGCGGCACCGGGCAGAAATCGCTCCTCTCATATACGGTCTTCGACGGAAGGCCCGTCTTCAGATCGACCGTATCCTGACTTTTGAGCGTAGTGGGGATCGGCTTCATCGCGACCCTGACGACAATGGGCATGCCGTTTGATATGCCGCCTTCGATGCCGCCCATGCGGTTTGTGGCTCGCTTCCCGTCGGCGGACAAGATCGCATCCTGCGCCTCTGTACCCTTCGCGCGGGCGAGCGCGAAACCGTCGCCTATCTCAACGCCCTTTATCGCCTGCATCCCCATCAGGGCACCGGCAAGGCGCGAATCGAGACGGCTCCCGGCGGTGGAGAGGCTCCCGAGCCCCACGGGGATCCCGTCAGCAACAACCTCTATTACACCACCGAGCGTTTCACCCTCGGCCTTGGCGGCCTCTATGGCGTCACGCGCCTCGGAGCAGTCGGCGGATGCCACTTCCACGGGACCGATCGAAACGACGCGCCCCTCCACATTGATGCCGAACTCGGCGAGAAGCGCGCGAGCGAGCGAGCCCGCGGCGACGCGGGCTGCCGTCTCCCTTGCGCTTGCCCTTTCAAGTGCCGGCCGCACGTCATTGTAGCCGTACTTGACCGCCGCCGCAAAATCGGCGTGCCCCGGGCGCGGCGCGGTGTATGGCGCAACTTCGCGGCCCTTCCACGACTCGTGGTTCCTGTTTACGATGAAGAGCGACACCGGCGCGCCAGTCGTCGCGCCGGCCATGACGCCGCCTGTGATGGCGGCAGAATCCGTCTCGATTGACATGCGCGCGCCCGCTCCGAGCGGCGCCTGCCGCCTCGCCAGATCGACGCGGATCATGCCCGCATCGACATTCAGCCCGGCGGGCAGGCCCTCAACCACAACGGTCAGCCCGGGTCCGTGCGATTCGCCGGCTGTAATGTAGCGGAACATTCTACCTCACCACGAAATTCACCATCCTGCCCGGGACGGCTATCACCTTGACGACGGTCTTGCCCGCGAGGAACTTGGCGACATCGGCGTTCGCCTCGGCGGCCTTCTGCATCTCGGCCGGCGTTGCGCCGGCAGGAACCTTGACGCGGCCGCGAAGCTTGCCGAGAACCTGCACCGGGATCTCGACCTCGTTCTCGACGAGCGCGCTTTCATCGGCCACGGGCCAGCTCTCGTATGCAATCGTGCCGGTGTGGCCGAGGAACTCCCAAAGCTCCTCGCCGAGGTGCGGCGCAAAGACGCTCAGAAGCTTGACGAACGTCTCGGCGGCCTCGCGGGGAAGCTCGAGTCCGTCCTTCTGGAACTGGTTCACGAAAACCATCATCGCGGATATGGCCGTGTTGAAGGCGAGCCCTTCAAGATCGTCGCCCACCTTCTTCACGACCTGCGCAAGGGCCTTGGCCTCGGCGGGGGTCATGGGCCTGTCGGCGATGGGCTGCTCGCTCACCATGCGGCAGGCGCGCTTCAGGAAGCGGAAGACGCCTTCGACGCCCTTCGTCTGCCACGGTTTCACGACCTGCAGCGGCCCCATGAACATCTCGTAAAGCCTGAGCGAATCGGCGCCGTACTGCCTTATCACATCATCGGGGTTGATGACGTTCTTGAGGCTCTTCGACATCTTGGCAGGGAATTCCGTAAGGAGCTCCTTCTCGCCTCCCTCTTCTGCGCCGTACGGCTTGCCGTCGATCCACTCGATCCTGTCCATCGGGATGAGTACTCCGCGCGACGTCTTGTACGCCATGCCGAGGATCATACCCTGGTTGACAAGCCTCTGGAAAGGCTCGTCCGTAGGAACGAGACCGAGATCGAAGAGGACCTTGTGCCAGAAGCGGCTGTAGAGGAGATGGAGAACCGCATGCTCGGCGCCGCCGACATACAGATCTACAGGGAGCCATTCCTTCAGAAGCTCCGGATCCGCGAAGCACTTGTCGTTGTGCGGGTCGATATACCTCAGGTAGTACCAGCAGCTGCCGGCCCACTGGGGCATCGTGTTCGTTTCCCTGACGCCCTTTTCGCCAGTTGCGGGGTCGGTGTAATCGACCCATGCGCAGGCCTTCGCAAGCGGCGGCTCGCCCGTTCCCGTGGGCTTGTAGTCCTCTAGCTCGGGAAGCGTGAGGGGGAGATCATCCTCGGAGACGAGGCGCGTGGAGCCGTCCGCCATGGTGATGACGGGGAACGGCTCGCCCCAGTAGCGCTGGCGGGAGAAGAGCCAGTCCCTGAGCTTATACTGGGTCTTGGCCTTGCCGACACCGTTCTCTTCAAGCCACTCGATCATCTTCCTGCGGGCATCGTCGACGGAAAGCCCCGTGATGAACCCGGAGGAGACCATTACGCCCGTGGCGATATCGGTGAACGCCTCCTCGCCGGTATACGGAACGGGATCGGGAGAGGCGTTCTTCGCGGCGGGGCTGTCGGCCGGCGCGACGACCTGGACGATCGGAAGGTCGAAGACCTTCGCGAACTTGAAGTCGCGCGTATCGTGCGCCGGAACGGCCATGATGGCGCCCGTGCCGTAACTCGCAAGGACGTAGTCGGAGATGAACACGGGAAGGCTTTCGCCGTTTACCGGATTGACGCCCTTTACGCCCTTGAGGAGGACGCCCGTCTTCTCCTTGTTGAGCTCGGTGCGCTCAAGGTCGCTCTTCATGGCGGCCTTCCTCTGGTAGGCGCGCACCTCGTCGGCGTTTTCGATGGAGCCGTCCTCAAGCCAACCGGCCACCAGGCTGTGCTCCGGGCTTACGACCATGTACGTGGCGCCGAAGAGCGTATCGCACCTCGTGGTGTAGACTGTTATGACGCCCTTACCGGCGCCAGAGGCGGTCTTCACCTTGAAATCGACGAGCGCACCTGTGGACTTGCCGATCCAGTTGCGCTGCATCTCCTTTATGCCCTCGGGCCAGTCGAGACCGTCAAGCCCCGAGAGAAGCCTTTCGGCGTACTCGGTGATCCTGAGCATCCACTGGCGCATGGGCTTCCTGACGACGGGATGGTTCCCGCGTTCGCTCCTGCCGTCGATGACCTCCTCGTTGGCGAGAACGGTACCGAGCGCGGGGCACCAGTTGACGGGCACCTCGGCGACGTACGCGAGGCCCTTCTTGTACAGCTGCTCGAATATCCACTGCGTCCAGCGGTAGTAGGAGGGATCCGTGGTGTTCACCTCCCTGTCCCAGTCGTAGCTGAAGCCGAGAGAGCGGATCTGCTCGCGGAACCTGTCGATATTCTTCTTCGTGGTAATCGCGGGGTGCGTACCCGTCTCGACGGCATACTGCTCGGCGGGAAGGCCGAAGGCGTCCCATCCCATCGGATGCAGGACGTTGAAGCCCTTCATCCTCTTGTAGCGGCAGAGGATGTCGGTCGCGGTGTATCCTTCCGGATGGCCGACATGAAGCCCCGCGCCGCTGGGGTACGGGAACATGTCGAGACAGTAGAATTTGGGCTTGTCGCTTTTCGGGGGCGTCTTGAACGTCTTGTTCCTGAGCCAATAGTCCTGCCATTTCCTCTCGATGGAGGTAAAATCGTATTCCATTTTCTTGCTTCTCTTTCAACTAATCTCTTGCAAACATTGTTCCGTCAGTCGACAGGCGTCCAGGTCGAGTCGGCCTTAAGCATCTCGGTCGAGAGCGACATGCCCTCCGTGTCGTCTTCGATGGCGAGCGAGTACCAGACCGTCTCGTCGCGGAAGGCCGATGTCCAGCCGTACGGATAGAAGTACGTGCCGGCGCTTTCCTTCGAGAACGGATCGCGGACCTCGATGTCGGCGTAGTACGAACCGTCGCCGGCCTCCTCGTCCTTGACGAAGCTGTCCGGGCCGAACACGAAGTACCTGAGGGCCGCCCACTTGCGGGTGGAGGTGGCGGATGTGCGGTTGGGAAGGCGCGCACGCACCTTGAACACGGGCCCGTCCCACCTGTCGCGGACGCCGAGCGTGTCGCTCGTCTCACCGTATGTCGCGCCCCTCAGGAGAGTGGGCGCCCAGGACTCGCCACCCGCTTCGATGTTCGTGACCATCGTGTGGAAGGTGATCTGGATGTTCGTGAGCGCGGGATCGTCCGTCAGATCGGGCAAGTCACCCTCGTCGTAGAGCGGCACGGGCCTCGGAGCGCCGACCTGGAAGAAGACGAGATTCGTCGTGAACGGATCGAGGTCGAGCCAGTACGCTTCCGTAAGAGAGAGCGGATTCGACATCGGATCCCTCTTCCAGACGACATTGCCGGCTTCATCCTTGACGCGCATGCCAAGGAAGCTCCTGTGGATCTCGGGCTCCTCCTCGAGGCCCTCGGAGCGGGCGGTGAGCCATTCGAGGACGGCAGGGGTGTAGCGGCTGTCCTCGTCGAGGTCGAAGTCGGTCGCGAGGCTCGGATCGACATCCGCCGTCGCGTGGATCTCCACGTCGTCAGTGATGTTCTTCAGCTCAAGCGTGTAGATGCGGGTTCCCGCCGCGCCTGCGACCTCCGTGCCGTTTGTGGCAAGACCCGAGAGGCGGTAGAAGAAGTCGGCCGTGTAGGTGATGTTCGTGGTGAAGCGCGGATCGTCGCTTACGCCGTCCCACTTGGGCATCGCGAAGACAACGGCCTTCTGTTCGCCGTCGCCGACGCTCTGCCTGAGGAAGAGCGAATCGATGTACGCCGACACCCAGCAGTTGGAGCCGTTCGGGGCGAGATACCACTCGGGATCGATGTACTGCACCTCCGTCGAGAGCGGATCGGTATCGAGAGCGTTGGCGAGCGTCGGGGTGATCCTCACATATGCCCACTCGGAGGATTTGGCGCCCTGGTTCGTTATGACGCTCCAGCTCTCCTTGCCCGGGTCGTAGTCGAGAAGCGTCCAGCCGACATCGCGCCCGTCGCGGGCGATGAGCCTTGCAAGCATGTTCGTGGGCGCGTAGCGCTGCTCGCGTATGTCACCGACATAGTTCGTGGTGCCGCCGATGATTATGCGATGCTCTACGATGTTGTTCGCCCTGACGAGCTCGAACGCATACGGATACTTGGGATCGAGCTTGCCGTGGGACTTGTCGTTGAGGGTCTCCGCCCTGTACGACGTATTCCAGCTGCCGTCGGACTTGCAGACGCTCAAAGGCGATTTGACCGTAAGGAACGCATAGCTGTTCGTCGAGTCGCCCTCCTCGTGCGGATCGTTCCTCACCTTGCCGCTCGGAACTCCGTCCCAGCCGAAGCTTGCGATGTCGGTCACGGAAAGCTCGTTGCCTTCGGTGAGCCTCACATGCCAGCGGGAGATGTCGCTGCTCTGCGGAACGGCTATCTCGAAGTACTGGTTTGTAAGGGCGTCCTGGTCGATGTAGCCGTCCTTCATTACGCCGTCGTAGTAGTTGACCTCGTTGAACCAGACGCGCTTGGGGCTGACGCTGTCGAGAATCGTGTAGGGCGAGAAATCGGCGGACGACGTGTCCGTTGTCCTGTTGAAATCGATGGGGTCGTACCAGGCGGGCCTGGTCCAGCCGGTCGTGAGGTACTGCGGCTGCATCTCGTCGCCGTCGGTCGTCATGAACGTCACGTACATCATGTACTGGACGGTCTGGTAGCCGTAGCTGCGGTCGGCGCTCAATGCCGGGACGATGCTCCTCATCTCCGTCGTCCGGCTCCTGAATACCATGTTGTCCTCGCTCCAGTCGGACGCCCTCGGAAGCTCGCATGTGACGCAACTCGGGTCGTTCGTCCAGTTCTTCCAGCCCCACTTGCCGCGCCCGACATAGTACATCAGGTAGACCTTGATGGAATCGGGATCGATCTTCTCGAACATCTGCTCACGGGTCACCTCGACCTGGAAGCCGAAGGATTCGTCGAGGAGCGGCTGCTCGTCGGGCTCGGCGATGTCAGCTATTGTCGCATCGCCGGAAAGGTCGCTCCTGAAGGGCCGCGCGTTCTTGAAGCCGAGACGAGGCGCAATGATTGCAGCCACGGTGACCTCGTCGAGGAGTACGCGCTCGATCGGGGTCTGGATGCGCTTCTTCAGCAGATTCGCGTATTCGGGCAGGTCCCAGACTCCCTCGTCTGTGGGATAGGACTCCTCGCTGTCGTCGGGGAACACGTACTGGCCCCTTCTGCCGAACTGCGCACCGCGGACGACGAAACGGATGATCCTGTAGGGATCCGCTTCACCCTGCAAAGTGCTCCACGAATACATCTTGTACGTCGAGGCGTCGATCTCGATGTCCGTAATATGCTCCCAATCCTCGTCAGGCGTATTGGCGACGCTCTCCGCCGAGGCGGTCTGGTTCCTCACGCCGTAGAGCGACACGTACGTTGCGGGGTACTCCTCGGAGTCCGGCTCGTCGTAGACTCGCGCCCTGAAATACACCTGGCCTATGCCGTTGGGGACGTATGGCGTCTGGATGTACGGGGTGTGGCGCCACGCGCCTGCGTCGTTCGTGGAGACGTACGAGGCAGGGTCGATCTCGGCCTCCCTCGGATCGGCCGAGAAGTTCAGCGCGCCCGAAAGCCCCCTTCCCGATTCAGGTGCGTTCGCGTCGGCGAGGAACTGCTTGCCGTCGCCCGAGGCGTCGGTCGCGCCGTCGTAGTAGCCGGCAGTACGCATGTTCCAGCCCGTCCATGAATACTCGTCGAGGGCGGGATCGTCCCACGCATATGCGCCTATAACCTCGATGCTTCCGAAATTCTCGGTCTGGTGCTCGGCCGCGTCGATGAGGTCGGCCGTGGCCGCGATGCGGACGGCTACGTTCTTGGGGCCCCTCACGTAGAACGCGCGCGAGAACGTATCCTGGACATCGCTCGGATAGATCCACGAGACCGTCTCCCAGCGGGAATCGCCGTAGCTGGACGAAATGGCGGAGAACGTGTCGGACGCGACGCGGGAGTCCTCGCTGTCGACGGCACACTGGATGACGTAGCACGGAAGCCCCTCGCTTATGCCGCTGAAGTCGCCCGTTCCCCTCTTGAAATCGAACCTGACGAGGGAGAGACCGTTGGTGAGAAGCGGAGACCTGACGCTCATCACGCCGGAGACGCCGTTCGTTCCGCGCGCCGGATCGAGGCGGACGGTGTTTCTCACATCGTTCCTGGCGACGACGTTCGTGGTCGTCCAGCCGGCCGTGTACACCCACTTGTCGACGAGAGGATCGGTCGCCGTGAAGCCCGCCATGTTCTCGCCGCGCCAGCGGTTGAAGTAGACGTCGTCCACGACGACGTCCGTCCTCACCTTGGAGTAGTCGTCGTCATCAGGGTCGTCGCCGCGGCCGGCGGCTGCGATTCTCACGTAGCAGTTCTGGCTACGCCTTACGTGGACCGTGATGTTCGTGTCGGCGAAGGTGGAAAGAGGGATCTCCTCCCTTGTAACCCACTTGTCGCCGCCTTCCGTCGTATCGCGCGTCTGGACAAGGACACTCTCTTCGGGCGTCGTCGAGTAGAAGCCGTAGCGCCATGCGAGGGAGATGGCGCTATTGTCTATATCCATCCCGTCGACATTGTGGACAAACGCGGCGAGACGGCCGTTGAGCGCCCAGTCTTCGTTGACGATGGACTCCTGCATCTCTGTCTCGCGGGCTTCGGCGTTGACGAAGGCGGTGCGCTGGGGGATGTTCGTCGTGACGGGCCACCAATCCGTCTGGCCGGGCGTCGTCGGGGCCTGGACCGCATACACCGCAGGCCTCACCAAATAGCCGAAGCAGTCCTTGGTGGCCACGCCGTACATGCCGGACTTGAAAGGCTTGTCGCTGTCCTCGTAGTTCATGACCACAAAGTCGTCCTCGTCGAGAGTCTTGGTGGCCATGTTCCTTGAAATGCCGCCGACGATCTGGACGGTGTTGCTCGGCGTATTGTAGAAGCCGATGTACACGTTCGCCATCTTCCTCTCGCCGCCGCTGTTGTTGATGCCGCAGAGGGAGTGCTTGAAATCGTCGTCCACCACCTTCTCATCCGCGTCAACCGTGGCGGGGAGGTTTCCGTTCGTCCCGAGGGCGATGCTCTTGAGCTCCTTGACCGTATAGGCGCCCTTCTTCCTGTCGTACGTCCACTTGTAGAGGGCGCACCTAAGATAGAATCTGGACGCATCTGCCTTAGATGCGCCTTTGGGAAGCCTTGTCATCCTGAATTCGTAGCATCCTTGCGTAGGCCTATGGTAGCCTACTACCGATATCGACGGCGCTCCAGGCGAAACGTCGGCAGCCTCCGGGTCTATCGAGATCGCGGTCGCGCCGGTGATGTAGTAGTTCGCCGAGTCCCATGCGTTGCCGCACCAATCGAAGTCGTCGAACTCGAGGAACTGCCCCAGGCGGGCCTTGAACCCGACATCGCCTATACCCGGGAGTGTGGAGCCGTTTTCATACGATATCTGGCCCATCCCGAGACCGTGGAGCTGCACGGCAAGGCCGTTCGTAAGCCCCGTCTCGCCCACGTAGAGGCCGTTGCGCACCGTCCACATGTTGGGCGTATAGAACTCACTCTTCTCAACGCCGTAGTCGGCAAAATCTAGCCCGGAGAAATCCTCTCGCTTGGCCGTCGCCTCGGGGTTGATCGGATCCCAGAGCGACGTATCGGCGGCGAAGAGCGCATGCGCGCGGCTGACGCCTGTCGTGTAGACGTCGGTGCCGGTGAAGAGCCCGCCGTCCTTCTTGGCGTTCACCCAGTTGTTGAAGTTCTGGTATTCGCCGCGCGTGACCGAATAGTTGCGTGTATCCTCGTCAAGCCTGAAGATGAGCGCGCCGGAAACGGAGTCGACCGTAGCTATGTACGACTTCTCCTTCTCTGGATCGGTGCCTGTCGCCTCCTCGACAATGCCCGAGGCCTCCAGGCCTTCCTGCGGCTGCGTGGCCACCCAGACCGTCTCGTTCTCGCTCCATTCCTCGCCCGGCGTCTGGAGGTTACGGCCCACGAACTTGAAGAACATCGTGCTGCCTTCTAGCGGGGCAGTAAGCGTATCGTTGACGATATCCCACGCACCGCGCCAGACGCCGTCTCCAACGAGTTCGAGAGGAATCGTCCTCTTGTACGAGGCGTGGTCCCAGTCGGAGCCGTAGCGAAGCTCGACATCAATGCGCTCGTAGTCGCTCGCCCCTTCGCGGAGACGGTAGAAGAAGTGCTCGCCGCCGCCGGTGGCATTGATGGGATCGCCGGTCCACTTGAGCTCGACATCGTTGCCGGAGTCCTCGTCCACACCGTAGCCGACATTGCCAAGCGCGTAGTCAACGGGGTAATACCTTGCCGCACGGTACTTGCCGGTGAAATAGAACTCCACATCGCCGACCTCGGATCCGCCGAACGCCGTCTTTGGCGCGATCGGCTCGCTAGCACGCGCGCTTCCTTCGGCGTCGCCCGTCTTTTCAATGACATCCAGCGTGGCGGTCTGCCAAGCGCTCTCAAGCGACTCTTGGTTCAGATAGCGCCACCTGTAGTGGCATTCGACATCGGCGATCTCGCCGCGCGAGGACGTCGTGACGGTGGAACCGTCCGATGCAATGAACGTCCTCGACGAAATGTCTTCACCGTGGAACTTGACTCTCGGGCAATTGCCCTCCTCGCCCACACCCGGGAACGGAACGGAGAAGACGCCTCCCTGGCCTACGATCTGCGTACCCTTGATCTCGGTATCGTACTTTCCGTAATTCTCAAGAACGATTCTCGCGTTCGGATAGGAGACGAGAACGTTGTCGACGAGGATAAGGTCGTCATAATCGGGACGAGTACCCTCTACGGAGGCAACGCGGCGGATTCTGAAGCGGATGGGGCCGGAGTAGCCGTCAAGCTGGTCGCCAAAAGCCACATGAACCCTGTAAAAGCCGTTTGTGGCTCCTGCCGTGGACTTTAGCGTAAGCTCATCGACATCCTCATCCTGAAGCGTCAGGGTAGAGCAATTGGCGACATAGTAGACATCCATCTTGGCGGCATGCCAGTCGAAGAAGTCGTCGCCGTTTGGAGATGATTCGAGCGTTTCGGTATATGTGACACCATCAACCTGCGCAGCCACATTTGTGGCGAACTCGACTGCAATCGAGCTTTCAAGTGAATCGCACCATCCGTTTACCGTATCGAACCAGATATCGCCAACACCGTCCTCATAGTACGGCGAATAGATTCGCGCATCGTTACCGCCTCGCATGGTTACAGTGGCAACCTGCCTAAGACCGCCGCCGTAGTTGTCGGCGACACCAATGTAGTATGTGGCCGGAATTGGAGCGGAATACGCCTGAATGTCTATAGCCTCGGCAGTGCCCGACCACGGAAGATAGTTTCTGGCAATGCCATCAACCGCCATTGCGGAAGAACCGGCCCTGCAGTCAACAAGCTCCCAGAGCATCTTTCTTCCGGTAACTGTGCCCTCGTCATCGAACTCGTTCTGCCAAAGCGTATGGTTTATGCCGGGAAGCAGGTTCATGTATCGCCTTGCATACCTGTCGGCGATATCTTCCGTTCCATGCACCCAGTATGTGGATGCCGTAGTATTCGTATCGTAGTAGCCCTGATTGTACACGGCGCATATGGCGTTAGCGTCGTTGTTCATCAGAAGGATGCGCGTTGCATCCAGCTTGCGGTACGTATAGTCCTCGGCTGAAGCGGCAAATGCGAGGACGGAGAGGAGTGCGGCAACAAGCGGCCTTGCGGAGCCAATCCCGCAAAGCCTCGCAAGGCTCCTCTTCCATTCAATTCCGCCACATTCTGTCATGGCGCCTCCTTGATGTTGAAACCTCTTGAAATTCTTTTCGATATTATACTACACGTCACGCCCCAATGCAAACGAAAATCTGGATCGGGGCGCGCCATGCCGTCACTCCTCCACCTCTTGGGCCTCGGCCGTGACGTCAACCTTGTAGAAGCCGGAAACGCCCTTGTTCAAAAGGTCGAATCTGACCTCCCCGCCATCGCCGATGGTGACGGCGGATACCTTGAAATCGCCTAGAACGCTTCCTTCCTTGAGCGCGTAGTAGAGACCCGCGATGGAGGGATCGATGCTGATCCATCCGGCGTCATCCACCGCGTCTGCGACATCGGCTCCGGCTATCGCATCTTCAAGGGACTCGACTATAGCCGCGATGGTCTCGGCCGTAAGGGTCGCCTTGAGCGAATACGTGCCGTCGCCGTTATCGATGACATCGATTCCGAAAAGGCCGTCGTATGCGGAAAGGTCGGTAATGTATGTAGCTGCATTGTCGTCGGGCTGGACCCTTGCAATCGCCTTGGCCGCAAGCGCTTCGGCTTCGGTTGCATAGACTGCACCCTGAACTCCGGGCGTCACAAGGACTTCCGGCGGGGCGTCCTCCTCTGCGGATGCTGCGATAAGCGTGGTTCCGGCAACCTCGAAGCTGTAGACGCCGTCACCATCGGGATCGATGGCTTGCGCTTCACCGCCGTTCACGGTCAAGGTAACGGACGAGACATGGCTTCCCTCAGGCGCGGAAACCTTAAATGACACTTCCGTGCCCGACGCGATCTGCTTTGAAAGGTCAAGCGCGCCGCCATCCACTGCCGTTATCTGCGCACCGCCCGTCTCACTCTTCCTGACCCAGTAGGCGTCGACATAGGTGAAGTTCAAGGGGATGGTGACATAGTTTCCTGGCATGGAAAGATACCACCTCGTTTCCCATCCGCTGTCATCCATGGTGATTTCAGGGACGACGCCTCCATCCGGAACTATCGGAGTGCCGACTTGAACATCTGTAAGAATATGTCCCGGTCGAGCCGCAAACGTGAAGCTTACAGGGTCATTCTCTCTGTAGAGCCTGGGGCCGGCATAATCCGTCGTTCCGATGATTATCTCTATGGCCTCGGAGTCGGTCTCGCTGCACTGGAACGCCAGCTCGTATGTAGTGACGGGATCAAGCTGGAAAATATCCTTGTCTGGATCGTCGGTTGCCATAAGGACGAAATTGTCAATCTTTCCGTCGCCTTTCAACACGACCTTGTCCATGGTTTTCACATGGGTCTGACTTATTCCGTTTACTGGAAGCGCCGGGAATATCGTTCTCGCCTCTATATGGCTCAGCCAGACTCGATCAATTTCATCTGACCAGTCTGCCACAAATTCCGGGGAAATTGCAGCCTCTGTACTGGCGAGCAACACGCCGTCAAGATAGATCTGGAAACCGAGACCGCTATCGAACCTGTCGTAATTCGCCTCGTTTCTATCAAGATAGTAGCTGTAAGCCTTTATCGTAAGGCGATACCACTTCCCCTCTTCGACATCAGCATTGAGTTCATAATTCTTGACTGAGGTCGTAAATTGCTCAAGATAACCTGCCGTCACCATAAGCTTGGGGCCGGACGAGCCATCTTCAGGGATGCCCTTCATCCAAACGGCAAGCCTGTCATAATTTCCGCCCAATGTCCTGACTTCAGGAGCGGTATCTGTAGCCGTGAACTGGACAAGCGTATCGAGATACACGCTTTCAATCCCGTCTTCCAGGAATTGCTGCGTGTAAGGCGAGACATCGAACGAAAGCTCCGTTGAGGCGGTATCGACTGAAAGGTATTTATCGCCCGTTTCCTGCGAGGCGACCTCATTTGGATAGATTGTAGGTGCCAAAGCGCCAGTCTTGTCCGCCGTTCCCTCCGGCGTGAAAGCGTCGCCGTTGTATCTGCTGACTATGGAGGCGTCAACGCCACCATCGCCGGCTACGAACTTTACGGCCCCCTCCAAAGACTTTCCATCAATCCCGGCCCCATCCGCCTGATCTTCGAACGAGGCCCAGATTGCAGTAGTATCTGCGCTTGCCGCCACCACGGAAAAGGCGGCCCCTAACGCAATAAACAGTCTTTTCACACTGCGATCCCTTTTGGGCATGACGAGGGAAGCCGTGCCCGCTTAGGCCCGACTCCTCTGCTGATGTTGCGTATTGTACCATATTTTTTATCGGGATGCAAGCGGGTTGACGCTCCGCAATGGGCGTAGAAATGGTAAAATCTAACGGGTCAGCAAAAAAGAGAGGAGGGCCATGGGGTTCAAGGAAGGACAAAGGCAATCAACACCACCCCCATGGGGGTGGTCGGCGACGCAAAAGAAAAATGCCCACGGCATCGAGAAAATCGTGTATGATATTAGTGACCAAACAAACATCAGCACGAAAGATCGATGCCATGAGCA
>JAZTWW010000011.1:0-54644 GCA_045636065.1 Kiritimatiellia bacterium
ATGCCCGCAAGATCGCCTGCGCCGGGGCTCGTGGGGACCCTCACGCCAAGTATGCGGGGGGCGCGCCCGCCGAACTCCCCCGCCGCATCGGCCGCGGCGCGGATCATCGCCTTGCCGCCAACGCTGTGGATCGTCATGAGATCGACCCCGAGGCCTCCGCCCGAGCGCACGGCGCGCTCGACGGTGCGCGGTATGTCGTGGAGCTTGAGGTCGAGGAAGACCTTCTTCCCCAGGTCCTTGACGGCCCTGACCACATCAGGCCCCTCGGCCGTGAAAAGCTCGAGCCCGATCTTGTAGAAGCCGACCGCATCGCCTATGAGGCGCACCTTGTCTACGGCCTCAGCCCTTGTCTTCACATCAAGTGCAACTATGAGTTCTGCCATCTCCAGTTCCTCCGCTATTCCATCTCGTTTCCGATGTCGAGTGCATCGATGTCTATAGAGCCTTCGAATACGCGCTGCACGGGGCCCGTGAGCGTGTAGCCTGTGGATTTCCCGCGCCTCCAGTCGGCGTCGACGGTAAGGTCGAACCCGCCCTGGGTCCTGACGTGTATGGGAAGTGAAAGCCCCTTCGTCTCGACGCCCACGACGGCCGAGGCGACGGCGCCCGTGCCGCACGCGCCGCTCTCCGCCTCCACGCCGCGCTCGTACGTCCTCAGGTTTATCCTGTTCGGGGCCTTGAACTGCGCAAAGCTCACGTTTGCGCCCTCGGGCGCAAACTCGGCGGCGAGCCTCAGCTTGCGGCCTTCGCCGTCGACATCGACCTTGGCGACGTTCGGGCAGTTGACAACGAAATGCGGAACGCCCGCTACCACGAGATCGCCCTGCCAGCCCTCCACCTCAAGGCCGTAGCGCCTTCCCTTGGGGTCGGGCATCCAGATCTTGACGAGCCCGTCGCCGACGATCTCGGCGTCGAGAAGCCCGGCCCTCGTCTCGAACGTCATCGAGTCGGATCTAACGGCACCCGTTTCGCGGGCGAACGCGGCGACGCACCTTGCGCCGTTGCCGCATAGCTCCGCCTCCGTGCCGTCGGGGTTGAAGAAGACCATCTTGAAGTCGACCTTGGAGCTCTTCTGGAGGAGGATAACCCCCTCGCAGGCGATGCCCGTCCTGGACGCGGCTAACGCAGCGAGCCTCAGGTGGTCATGCACGGGGAAGCGCTCCTCGCGATCGTCTATGAGGACGAAATCGTTCGCCGCGCCGTGCATCTTTACGAATTTGAATACGTTCACGTCGTGTTCCTCCATCAGAAGAAAAGGTTGTTCATCCAGACCGGGATCTGCTTGCGCTTCGGCCTCGGGGCTTCGGCTCCGCCTGTAAGCGTCACCAGATCGTGCAGAATGTTGAAAGTCTCCTTGAGGACGGCGTCGTCGCGCTCGGCGTCCTTTTTGCGGCGCTCGCGCGGAGAGAGGTCCTCGTCGTCTTCGTCGAGGAAGTCGGTGTCGGGGTCGGCCTCCTTGCGCATGCGCCTGTCCTCGCGCATCTGCTCGAGGCGGCGGGCGCGATCGAGCGGAACCGTCTCCTTCTCGCTCGTCGCGGCGAACCAGTCGACGAGGCGCTCGTGGCTTAGCGCCACGGGATCGGCCTGCGTGCGGCGGCGGCTCATCTCCCTCAGCTCCCTCGCGTAGATGTCGAGGTTCCAGACCCTAGGATAGTGGGCCGGCTGGATGCAGCTCCAGGGAAGCGCGTTCGGGAGCTTGTCCTCGCCGATGTCAAGGCCGTCGAGGAGGCTCGGGATGCGTATGTCGCTCGCGACGCCCTTCACCTGCGTCGAGCTTCCGTTGATGCGGTAGAACCTCGCCGTCGTTATCTTCGCCGAGCCGAACCTTTCGTCCTCGTTGTTGACGCGCATCACCGTCTGCACGGTCCCCTTGCCGTGGCTCTGCGTATCGCCGACGACTATCGCGCGCCCTGAATCCTGGAGGGCCGTCGCGACGATCTCGCTCGCGCTTGCGCTCGCCCTGTCGATCATCACTATCAGCGGCTTCGAGAACGCGAAGCTCGGCTCCTTCTCCGATATGGGCTGCACGTAGAGCCTGTGCGCCTCCCTTATCTGCACAACGGGCATGGGCGGCGAGAAGATGGCCGTAAGGAGTATCGCCTCGAGAAGCGAGCCGCCGCCGTTGCCGCGCAGGTCGAGGACCATTCCGTCGACGTCGCAGGCGTTGAACTTGGAGACGTACTTCGCGACGTCAAGCGAGCAGCTTACGTAGTCGGGATCGTCGGGGCGCTTGTCCATCGTGCCGTAGAAGCCGGGGAGCTTCACGTAGCCGAACGTGTTGGTGACACCGTTCAGGACGACCTTCTCCACGCGGCCCGTCGCGGCCTGCTCTTCAAGGTGTATCTCGTCGCGGACGATCTTGTACCTTACGCGCGTCTCGCCGCTCGGGTCGGTCCTCGGGATTATCTCGAGGACGACCTCCGTATCCTTGGGGCCGCGTATCTTCTTGATGGACTTCTTCATCGGCTTGTAGAGGATGTCCTCCATCGGCCCGTCGCCCTGGCCGACGGCGACGATCCTGTCGCCCTTCTTGATGCGCCCGTCGCGGTCGAGAGGGCCGCCGGGGATGATGTCGGAGATCTTGAGCGCGCCGTCGTCGAAGGAGAGCGTCGCCCCCACGCCGCAGAGCGTGAGGTTCATGTCCATGTCGAATTCCTCTTTCGAGGTGGGGCTAAGGTAGTCGGTGTGCGGGTCGTACGCCTGCATGACGGCGCTCATGTAGCGCTGGAGAGTCTCCTCGTCGTCGGACTCGGACATCACGGCGAGATACTGCCTGTACCTCTTCATGAGGTTCTCCTTTGGCGTCAGCTTGGGGAGGGCCTCGCCGTCTCCGTCGTCGGACTTCTCGCCGCTTTCATCATTGCCGGCCACGGCGACAGCGCCTTCCTCGGCCTTCTCGCCACCTTCGGAGGGGACATCGCCCTTCGCCTTCGCCGCGGCCTCCTCGGCGTCAAGCTCGCGCGCGAGCGTCTGCGCCAGAAACTCGTTCTTTATGCGCCTGCGCCAGATGTCGTCCTGCTCCTCCTTCGTCTGGGGCCACGGAGCGTCCTTTCGCTTCCAAAGGTACTCCTCCTGGACGTCAAAATCCCATTCGCCCCTTTCGAGGAGGTTCGTGGCGTACGCGACCCTGTCGGCAAGGCGCACCTTAAATAGCTCCTGCACCTTCCACCCGAAGGAGATGTCGCCCGCCTTGAGCGCATCGTCGATCTTGAACTCCATCTCCCTTAAGATGTCGATGTCGCTCTGGAGGAAGATCGAGTGCGTCGAGTCGTACTGGTTGACGAGGTTCGTCCACGCCTTGGCGGAGATCTCGTCGTCGAACGGATGCTGCGAAACGTGGTATGCCGGAAGCATCCTCGATATCTTCTGCGCGATCTTCGAATAGTACTCGGGCGGCTGTGCAGATGCGCCTAAAGCCAGTATTGCGGCAAGCGCCGCCGCCAACGTAATGCGTATTTTCATTTCATTCTCCAATCTCGGGATTTACGCAAACTCTTCGGTTATCGCGCGCGCCACTGATGCGGCGTCTAGCGCGAACTTCTCCATAAGCTCCGCCTGCGTGCTGTGCTCGAGGAACACGTCAGGCC
Organism: Kiritimatiellia bacterium; assembly: GCA_045636065.1. GTDB lineage: Bacteria > Verrucomicrobiota > Kiritimatiellia > RFP12 > UBA1067 > RGIG5050. The sequence continues at coordinate 3,588 of JAZTWW010000011.1, forward strand.
AGCCGAATCTCATGACATGGCCGCCTGAGGCCGCCATGAGCGCCTCGCCGAAACCGCCGGCGAGCGAGCCGTTCTCGATAGATGCTATGCGCATGCCGGCCGCCGTCTGGCGCCTTAGAAGCTCTTCGTCGACGGGCTTCGCGAAGCGCGCGTCCACCACGCCCGCCTCGATGCCCTTTGAGGAAAGGATGCGCGCCGCCTCGACGGCCGCCCCGACCATCTCGCCCAAAGCCCAGATCTGAATCATGGCGTCGGCGCCTGAAATCTGCCTCGCCTTCCCCCAGACAATGGGCTTTTTCGGGGCCTCGACGGGAGCGGGCGGAAGGCCGCGCGGATACCTGATCGCCACCGGGCCGCCGCGCTCAAGGGCCGCATCGAACATGGCCTTCATTTCGGACTCGTCGCACGGCTGCATTATCGAGATGCCGGGAATGCACCTTAAAAGCGGTATGTCGAAGACGCCCTGGTGCGTGCGCCCGTCGGCCCCGACGGCCCCGGCGCGGTCTATGGCAAATATGACAGGAAGGCCCATAAGGCACACGTCGTGGATCACCTGGTCAACGGCACGCTGGAGGAACGTCGAATAGATGGCGACGACGGGGCGCATCCCGCTTTTTGCAAGGCCCGCCGCGAAAGTGACGAGGTGCGACTCGCATATCCCCGAATCGAAGAACCTTGCCGGGAAGCGCTTAGCGAAGCCGTCAAGCCCCGTGCCGCTTCTCATCGCGGCCGTAAGCGCGCATACCCTCGCATCGCGCGCGGCGAGCGCCTCAAGAGTCTCGCCGAAGACGGCGCTCCAGTCGCGCTTCGCGGGGCGCGACCTCCCGCTGGCCTCGCCGTCGACTTCGAACTTCCCTACGCCGTGCCACTCGGTCGGATGGCGTTCGGCAGGCTGATAGCCCTTGCCCTTCACCGTGCAGACGTGGACGACGACGCTTCGCTTGTCTTCGCGGGCTACCCTGAGAGCGTTCTCGACGGCCTTTATGTCGTGCCCGTCGACGGGGCCAATGTACCTCAGACCGAAATTCTCGAAGAAGCTGTTGCCGAGCCAGATGGACTTTATCATCTGCTCAAGCCTGTGGTAGGGGCCCCTTAAAAAGCTCAGCTTGAGCTTGTGGCCCGCATCTTCGGCGGCCTTCTTGACGCGGTTGTACCTGAGGCCCGTAAGAAGCCGTCCGAGGAACCTCGCGAAGCCCCCCACGTTCCTCGATATGCTCATCTCGTTGTCGTTCAGGACGAGAATCACGCGGCCCTTGAGCTGCGAAACGTTGTTGAGCGCCTCAAGCGTCTCGCCGTTCGTCATCGAAGCGTCGCCCACGACCGCGACGACATCTCCAATATCCTCCGCCCCGAGCTCGCGCGCGGCGCACATCCCCTCGGCCGCCGCAAGGGCAACGCCAGCATGGCCGGCGACGAACGCGTCGTAGGATGATTCGGCCGGGTTGGGGAAGCCGCTTAAACCGCCCTTCGTCCTTATGGTCCCGAACCTGTCGCGACGGCCCGTCAACATCTTCCAGGCGTAGCTCTGGTGCCCGACGTCCCAGACGACCTTGTCCCTCGGCGGATCGAACACCCTTAAAAGCGCTATCGAAAGCTCGACGGCCCCGAGCGAGCTTGCGAGATGGCCGCCCGTCTTGGATATGGCCTCGATGATCTCGGATCTTACGTCCGAGGCGAGTGCGCCTAGCTCGCTTTCGGCGAGCGCCTTCACCTGCGCGGGCGTAGAGGCCTTGTCGAGGACGCTCATCTGCGCTCCTCCTCGACCATGACGAGAAGAGGCGTCGAATTCTGCCCGAAGCGCTCCTCCTCTATGACCCTTCTCGTGTAGCGCGACTTGAGCGCGTTCCAGTAGTCGCGCCTCATGTCCACCGGCACCTCGGCGCATGTGGGCGCCGCTATCGCAAAGGCATAGCCGCTTCCGGCCGCAATGCGCGCAGAGTTCGCGAATATCTCGTTGGCCATAAGGCGGATGTTCATCACGTGGAGGCTCTTCGCCTCCTCGTCGGGAAGGTCGGGGAAGTAGCAGAAAGGCCCCATCTCCATGCCGCGCGGGACCTTGCGGCCAGTCTCGACGGCAAGGTAGAGGTCCTGCGTGAATATCTCCGTGCCGCCCGGGTCGAGGCTGTTGATCTTTTGGGCGACGCCCCTCAGCTGCGAAAGCGCGCTTTCCGTCTTCTTTACGCTCCAGAACCTGTCCATCCCGTATGTCGCCCATTCCTGGAGGAGCGGGCTGGAAAAGCTTGCGATGGCCGCGAAAAGAAGCGGCAGAAGCGGCGATGTGCAAGGTGTTCTGCGCCCCGGGACAAGCGCCCACCACACTGAAACAGCCGCTACCGCAAGCGGCATCACAGGCACCTGGTAGTCGTCGTACGGGAAAGGCGCGGAGAGCTGAAGGACGAAAACGGCGGCGAAGCTCACGACGGCGACCTCCACGAGGAAGCTTCCGCTTCTAGAGATGCCGGATGAAGCGGAATCGTCCTTCGCGGACTTGTCGCGCGAGGCGAGCTTTATCGCGATCGCAACAGCGAAAAGCGCACCCGCACCCGCGTAGCCCCTCAAGAGCCTCGAGACGCTTCCTATGACGAACATGAGATCGAACCCGCCGCGCGCCGCGTGGTAGGCCTGCGCTGCCATAAGGCCCTTCAAGGACGCCTCGTCAAGCGCGAAGAAGCCGTACGTGAGGGCGAGCCCCGCGCCCGCGCCGATGCCGTACCAGAGGAACGAGGCACCGAATCGCCTCGTCCTCAAAAGAAGCGCGAAGCCGGCCACGAACGGGACGAGCGCGAGCGAGATCCTAGTGCCGCTTGCAAGCGCCATCAAGAACCCGGAGACCATGAACGAGACGGCCCTCGGGAACCCCCTGAGCCGCGTCACCGGGAGGGCGTAGAAGAGAAAGCCCGCCGTCAGGAAGAACGACCCGAGAGCGTACGTCTTGGGGATGGTGTTGAAGTAGACGTGGTATATGCACCCAGCAAGGAGAACGAACGTCGCCCACGCGGCCGCCGTGGCGGCCGGGCGCCTCGATTCGCGCGTCTCAGCGTCTCCAAGCGCGGTCTCGCGCGCGAAGAGCGCGGCGAGGAGCGCGGCCATGAGACCGAAAAGGACTGTGACCACGCGCCCGCCGAGTATCCCGAAGCCGCTCCAGACGGGATAGAGCGCCCCGTACACCGCCGGAAGCGCCGGTCCCTGCGTGAAGAAGTAATCTTTGTACGGGAGAAGGCCCTCGTTCCACATCCTTGCGGAATAGAGGTACCATCCCTCGTCCTGGTTGAGCGCGCCCCACCAGACGGCCACGCCGGCGCACACGAGCGCCAGCGCCACCGAAAGCCATATGGCCCTGTGCTTCACGCCACCTTCCCGCAGCACTTCTTGTACTTCTTGCCGCTGCCGCAGGGGCAGGGGTCGTTGCGCCCGACGGAGCCGGGGTTGGGCTTGGCCTTGACGACCACGCGCCCGCCGCTCGCCTCGGTCATGAGGCTCGCGAATATGTCCTGCACCGTCTTCGGCTTTTCGGAGGCGGGCTTGGGAGGCTCCTTCTGGGACGGCGTCTGGGACGTGGACGGCTTGGGCGGCGCGCCGGCAGGGCTCGCGGAGGGCTTGACGCCCTTGCCGCGGGCGGCGAGCGCCTGCTGTATCGCCATGATGCGGCGCATGTTCATCTCCGTCATGGAGTGGAACTCGCCGGTGACGATGCCAGTCTTGATCTCGTCCATCAGGCGCTCGAACATGTCGAAGGCCTCGCGCTTGTACTCGACGAGCGGATCGCGCTGGCCGTATGCGCGGAGGTTGACGCTCGAGCGCAAGTCGTCCATCGCCCTCAGGTAGTCCTGCCACTGGCGGTCGATCGACTGGAGGAAGACGCCTCTTTCCATGTGCGGCAGCACGCGCGGATCCTCATGCCCGCACTTCACCTCGTACGCCTCGCGCACGCGCTCGTAGACGAAATCGGCCGCCTTGCCGGGCTCCTCGACGAAGCCCTCGATCTCCTCGCTCTTGACTGATACGGGGAAAAGCTCCTCCACCGCGATCGCGAATGCCGCGAAGTCGGGCTTGCCCCTGTAGAGAGTACGCTCGGCCTGGGCCTCGATCATGTCGCGGAAGACGTCGAGGATCGTCTGATGGACGCTCTCGGGCGTGCCGGTGAGGACGGCGCCGCGCTGCTCGTACACGACGGAGCGCTGCTTGTTCATCACGTCGTCGAACTCGAGCGTCCGCTTGCGGATCGCGTAGTGCTGCTGCTCAACGCGGCGCTGCGCCGTCTCGACGGACTTGTTGAGCCAGCGGTGCTCCATCACCTCGCCCTCCTTCATGCCGAGGCGCTCCATGATGCCGCTGATGCGCTGCGAGCCGAAAAGGCGCATGAGGTTGTCTTCGAGGGAGATGAAGAACTGGGAGCTTCCGGGGTCGCCCTGGCGCGAGCAGCGGCCCCTGAGCTGGCGGTCGATGCGCCGCGACTCGTGGCGCTCGGAGCCGAGGACGTGAAGGCCTCCGAGCTCCTTGACGCCAGGCCCTAGCTTGATGTCGGTGCCGCGGCCTGCCATGTTCGTTGCGATGGTGACGGCGCCCTTCTGCCCGGCGAGCGCGACGATCTCAGCTTCGCGGGCGTGGTTCTTGGCGTTCAGCACCTCGTGCGGGATCTTGGCGATCTTGAGCATCCTCGAAAGTATCTCGCTCGTGTCGACGGTGACGGTGCCGAGGAGGACCGGCTGGCCCTTCTCGTGGCGCTCGCGGACGTCGGCTATGATCGCCTTGAACTTCTCGCGCTGCGTGCGGTAGATCTGGTCGTTGCCGTCGATGCGGTTCACGGGCCGGTTGGTCGGAATCGTGACGACGTCGAGCTTGTAGATGTCCTTGAACTCGCGCGCCTCCGTCTCGGCCGTACCTGTCATGCCGGCGAGCTTCCTGTAGAGGCGGAAGTAGTTCTGGATCGTGATCGTAGCGAGCGTCTGAGACTCCTTCTCGATCTCAACGCCCTCCTTCGCCTCGACGGCCTGGTGGAGGCCGTCGGACCAGCGGCGGCCGGGAAGGACGCGGCCGGTGAACTCGTCGACGATGTAGACGTGCCCGACGCCCTGCTGGTCGTTCTGCACGACGTAGTCCACGTCGCGCTCGTAGAGGCAGTACGCCCTCAAAAGCTGCGTCACCACGTGGACGCGCTGGCTGCGCTCCTGGAAGCCCGTCTGGACAAGGCGCTTCTTCTCGATGCGCTCGTCGTCGGAGAGTGTCGTGTCGCCGTCGATCTCGCTCAGGGCAGAGGGGAGATCGGGGATCACGAACATCGAGGGATCCTTGGGGTTCATGCGGTCGCAGCCGAGATCCGTGAGGGCCACTTCGCGCGAGCGCTCGTCGATCGTGAAGTAGAGCTTCTCCTTGAGGCTCTGTCCGAGCTGGCGGTACATCTCCGAGAGCATCTGCATCTCGACCTGCTCGTGGAGGCGCCTGACGGCGGGATCCTCGAAGAGGTGCAGCATCTGCTTGTGCTTCGGCATCGAGTGGTAGACCTGGTAGATCTTCTGCTTCGCCGTCTCCGTGTCGCCCTCGGCGAGGGCCTTCTTGCAGTCGGCGATGAAGCCGTTGCACTGGAGCGTCTGGAGCTTGACGACGCTCTCGACGAGCGGGCGCATCTGCTGGTATTCGGCGCTCGTGGAGACGGTCGCGGGGCCGGAGATGATAAGCGGCGTTCTAGCCTCGTCGATGAGGATCGAGTCCACCTCGTCGACGATCGCGAACTCGTGGCCGTTCTGCACTATCTGCGAGGGCTGCACGGCCATGCCGTTGTCCCTCAAATAGTCGAAGCCGAACTCGCTGTTCGTTCCGTAGGTGATGTCGCAGCGGTACTGCTTGCGGCGCTCGTCGCTGTCCATCGAGTTCTGGATGCAGCCGACGGTGAGGCCGAGGTACTTGTAGAGGTGGCCCATCCAGCTAGCGTCGCGGCGTGCGAGGTAGTCGTTGACGGTGACGAGCTGCACGTTCTTGCCGGCGAGGGCGTTGAGGTAGAGCGGAAGCGTGGCGACGAGGGTCTTGCCTTCGCCCGTCTGCATCTCGGCGATCTTGCCCTGATGGAGCACTATGCCGCCGACGAGCTGGCAGTCGAACGGGATCATGTCCCACGTGAGCCTATGTCCGCAGACCTCCGCCTCCGTGCCGACGAGATGGCGGCAGGCGTTCTTCACGAGCGCGTACGCCTCGGGGAGGATATGGTCGAGGCTCTCCCCTTCCGCCACGCGCTTCTTGAAGGACTCCGTCATCTTCGGATAGTCCTCGTCCGTGAAATGCCTGGACTCGTACTCCGCCTCGATACGGTTTATCTCCGCAACTATCGGGCGAAGTCTTTTGAGGTCTCGGGCATTCTTCGTGCCAAAAATCATTTTCAGAATATTCATAACTTGTATAGTATATCAAACAAACCCCGATATGTGAAGCCAAATATCAGTCTATGACCCGGTCGTAGAGGCCGCCCCCTTCGCCCGAGGCGCCGGCGTCTCCGGCATCGACGGACCGCGCCGGTTTCACCTTAGGCCTGTCGCCGAAGAGGATGGTCCCGAGGCGGACCCATGTGGCCCCCTCCTCGACGGCGATTTCATAGTCGCCGCTCATCCCCATCGAAAGGCGGGGGAGGGAGACGCCAAAGCGGCTTTCCATCGAATCGCGAAGGAGCCTCAAGGATCTGAATACGGGCCTTGTCTCCTCGATCTTCTCCGCAGGCGTGAAAGGCGCCATCGTCATGAAACCCTCAAGGGAGAGGTTGCGGCAGGCAAGGGCGCGCTCGACCGCCGCAGGCGCGTCCTCGGGCCTCAACCCGCTTTTCGAGCGCTCCCCGCTCATGTTCACCTCAAGAAGGATTCCAGGTCTCGCGCCAAGCTCGCACGAGATCTGGTCCATCCTCTCCAGGAGGGCGATGGAATCGATGCCGTGGAAGAAGCTGAACATCGAAAGCGCGGGGCGCACCTTGTTGCGCTGCAGGTGACCTATAAGATGCCACTCGGGGCCGCCCACGGAGGCGGGGATCTTCCAGGCAGCCTCCTGCACCTTGTTCTCGCCCATGATGGAAAGCCCCGCGTCCCATGCGTCGCGGACGGTCTCGGGGCCATGCGTCTTGGTTACGGCGATGATCTCCACATCATTTGCGTTGCGGCCGGACCTTGCGGCGGCTGCCGCTATCTTCGCGCGGACCTGGGCAAGCTTTCCTTCAAGCCCTATGCCATTATCGGCAAGCTCCATATCAGGAATCCTTTCCTTTGCGGGTCCAACAGGGGCCCGCGCCCTTCAAAAAGCGGGGCGCGGACAGGAAGCCCGCGCCCGAATCCGACAAAAGCCCCCGGCCTCATCTCCGGCGCCTCCGGCAGTGCCACTCGTTCAGCAGAAGAGCCGGTAGTTCATGACATACCATGGCTGTCGGCTAACGCCGCATATCAGATGCGGGCGGAGGCTTAATCGGATCGACGGCGACATTCTACCAAATAACCCCTTGCGGCGCAACACGAAAATCGCCTATACGCCGCGCGCGGAGTGCGGTTGTCACTCGTGCTCGCTGTCGCCGGCGGTCTCGAAACGGCGCACGCGAAGTCTTGCCCCGACCTTCGCCGCGATCTCACGGCAGCGCTCCTGATTCTCGAGGCTGGTGACAGGCTCCCCGACCACGGTGAAAACGACATCAGGGACGTAATCCTTGCAGCTTGCGGCGAAATCGACCATCGCCTGCCAGCTGCCCTCGCCGAAGATCGGGCGGCATATGCGAAGGTACTCGTCTGGATCGGGAGTGTTGAGGGAGATCGAGATCACGTCCACAAGTCCTTTGAGAAGCGGCGCGACAGGCTTCTTCCATACGAGATCGCAAAGCCCGTTCGTGTTGAGCCTCACCGGCATGCCGGGCTTAAGCGACTTTACGTACCTGGCCGTTTCAAGGAGCTCGTCGAGGCGCATCGTCGGCTCGCCGTAGCCGCAGAATACGACTTCGCTGAAATCGTCGAGGTTCCACTTGGCGAAACTCGCCTTTATCTCGTCGATGGAAGGCTCGCGCTCAAGCCACAGGGAATCGGAGCCGAACACGCCCGGAGCGTTGTTCCTCAGGCAGAACGTGCACGCGCATGAACAGCGGTTCGTCATATTGACGTAAAGACCGTTCTTGACCTTGTATGTTATCGTCATATCAGATCTCCTCCATTGGGGACAGTCCCCACTTCTTCGGCCCTTCCTTTGGGGACAGTCCCCACTTCTTCGGCCCCTCCTTTGGGGACAGCCCCCGCTTCTCTGACCCTTCCTTTGGGGACCGTCCCCAGCCCGGTCTCCAATCCGCGAACCTCGGGCTCAAGAACGATACCAAAGCGAAAATAGACTTTTCTGGCCATAAGCCGCGCCAAAGCGAGAATATCGCTCGAATTGCATCCCTCTCCCGCGGCTATTACGTTCGCATGCCCCTCCCAGACATACGCCCCCCCGACGCGCATCGACTTAACCCCCGCCTCCTCAAGAAGATGCCCCGCAAAATCGCCTGGCGGATTCTTGAACACGCTGCCGCATGTCCTTGGCGGAAAAACCTTGCGTTTCGAAATATAATATTCGACAGAATGGATATTCTCGGGAGTCTGGCACCGTTTTTCGGGAGTCTGGCACCATTCCTGAGGAGTCTGGCACCGTTTTTCATCGAGTTCGACCTCTTCGATAAGGCCGTCTATCGCGCTTGTCCTGTACCCGAAACCGCATTCGACCCCGGAAAGGCGCCTCCCGTCCGAGAGAGTGACGGACTTGACAAATTCGCCGATCGAGTGCCCGAAAGCTCCGGCATTCATCTTTACCCAGCCGCCAAAGGTCCCGGGGATACCGGCCATAAAAGCAAGAGCCGGCCTTGTCGCCATCACCTTGGCACCTGGTTCGGCCGCGTTGCCACTTGCCTTCACGACCGGTCTATCCGTCCAGCAGTCCGGCATCCATGTGTTCGACCCCATACCTATTATAATAGGATTGGTGCCAGACTCCTTAGAAATGGTGCCAGACTCCTTAAGAGAAGCGGTGCCAGACTCCTTGAAATTGGGGACAGTCCCCATGAAAAGGCTTTTTCCACCTGTCCTGTAGAAGGATAGACGCGAGAGGTCTGTCTCTACATAATTGGACTTTTGAGTCGAAAAATGCATCATATCGCGCTTTATCTCGGGAACGAGATTGATAATATCGCCGGCTCCCGCAAGGAGGACCACATCGCCACTTGCAGCCTTCAAACGGGCGTGGACCCATGCCTCCCTTGCCGATCTTGCCAAAATGACGTCATTATGACGTGTTTCTGCAAATTTTGCATAGAGATCGGCAATATCACCGCCCTCGATCGGTTCCTCGAAAGCGGGATAGACGGGTATTAGAACAATCTCGTCGGCGCCTTCAAAGGCGGAAGGGAAATCAGCTTGGAGCGCCTTTGTCCTTGAATACCTATGCGGCTGGAAAAGGGCTATGACCCGGCCCCGGCCGGCTTCCGCACGCGCCATATCCACGGCACACTTGAGTTCAGCTGGATGGTGGGCGTAGTCGGTGACGACCTTTACCCCGGCGGATTCCGCAACAAGTTCGAACCTTCTATCGGGAAGTTCAGCGACGGCCTTTGGCAGGGCGGCAATTATCGCCTCTTTTGAATACCCCCTTGAAAGCGCAACGGCCACGGCGCCAAGGGCATTGGAGATGTTGTGCCGCCCCTTCACCATTGCGGCGATCTCGGGCCAGTCGGCGAATCTGACATCGGCCCTTTCGTCAAACCCGAATGTCGTCACCTTGGGGACTGTCCCCAATTCCGCAGGGTCTACGCCCGGCTTTTGGGGGACTGTCCCCGTAAGAGAGGAGACTGTCCCCAAAACGAGGTCGGCAGCACGCCTGTGGTCCAGGGAGACTATCACCCCCCCCTGGGTCTGGGCTATTGCACGCCTATAACAGTCAAAATACGCCTCTTCGCTTGAAAAATGCTCAAGATGGTCAAAATCGACGGCATTGAGGACAAGCGTCTTGGGGTGGTAGAGGGCAAGTGTGCCGTCGCTTTCATCCGCCTCGACTACGAACACCATCTTGGGGGACTGTCCCCACTTTTCAGGGATGTGGGCTACCGGCATCTCTCCCGTCTCGCCGCCGATGCACCAGCCGACACCCGGGGGATGGGGACTGTCCCCGGTTTGGGAGGGTCTGTCCCCGGTTTTGGAGAGGCTGTCCCCAGTTTTGGAGGGACTGTCCCCAAGAATGGCGAGAAGCTTTGCGATGAACGTACTGGTAGTCGTTTTGCCGTGGGTGCCGCAAACGGCTATCCCATCGTATTCGCCTACGAGCTCGGCCAGAACCTCGCCGCGCATACGTATGCGGACGGAACCGGTCCTTGCCTTGGCAAGTTCGGGATTGGATGCGGGGACGGCCGGTGTGACGATAAGCTCATCGATACCGTCAAGATGCGAGGGATCGTGGCCTTCGAAGACCTTGACGCCGTTGGCTTCGAGCCAGCGGGTGCGCGCGCCGGGATGGAGGTCGCATCCGGAAACCTCCAAACCCCGGGCCTTTAAAATCATGGCGACGCCGGCCATGCCGACGCCGCCAACGCCCAGAAGGTGGACTCTATGGGACACCTTACTTGGGATCCGCGAAGATCGAGTTCGCGCGGTGGCAGAACTGGATCGCGACGCCCCACGGGTCGCGGACGATCGCCATGTCGAAACCGGGCTTGTGGACAAGCTGCTCCGTCGTGGCGCCGGCCTTCTCAAGGCGAGCGACGACCGCATCCACGTCATCCGCGAGGAATGCGACGTGAAGCGTCATCGAATTCATGGCCTTGTAGTCGGGAGCGGCGGCAGTCTCGCCCGTGCGATAGATCTCAAGGCAGTTCTTGCCCGTGTCGTCCACGAGGAACCCGGGGTTCACCGGAGAGCGGCGAAGGCCGAGATTCTCGCACCACCAGTCCTTGAACGCCTCGGCGTCAGGGACATCGATCGCAAAATGTTCAATCTGCATTTTTCACCCCTTTCACTTCAATGAGGCTCACTCGGCCGCGAGGGCCGCATCGACCTCGTCCGTCGTTTCCATGTTCGTGTAGACGTCCTGAACGTCTTCAAGATCCTCAAGCATGTCGACGAACTTGTTGATCGCCCTGGCGACGGCGACGTCGGAAACGGGGGCCGTCATGTTGGGGATGAGTGCGCGGTCGGCGGAGTTCTCTTCATCGACTGCGATGCCGGCGCCCTTGACGGCCTCCATGACCGTTGTGAAATCGGCGGGCTGGCACTTGACGGTGAAGCCGCCGTCCTCGGCGACGACATCCTCGGCGCCCGCTTCAAGCGCGACTTCCATGACCTTGTCCTCGTCGAGACCGTCGGCCGCGGGAATCATGATCTGGCCCATGCGGTCGAAAAGCCTGACGGCCGCGCCCTGCTTGGCGAGCTCGGTGCCGTTCTTCTTGAAGACGTTGCTGACTTCGGCTGCGGCGCGGTTCTTGTTGTCGGTGAGAACCGTGCAGACGATGGCGATTCCGCCCTTGATGCCCTCGTACATCGCATCGACGAGCGCCGCGCTCTCAAGCTCGCCGGTGCCCTTCTTGATAGCGCGCTCGATGTTGTCGTTCGGCATCTGAGCGGCCTTCGCCTTGGCGATCAGCGTACGGAGCGTCGGGTTGGTGCTTGGATCACCGCCTTTCGCCTTGACGACAATGGTGATCTCCTTGCCGATCTTCGAAAAGATCTTGCCCTTCTTAGCATCCGCCGCGCCTTTCGCGCGCTTGATAGTCGCCCAGTGGCTGTGACCCGACATTTCTCTACTCTCTTTCCGCGCTTAGGAGCGCTTTTATGAAAAACCTGCCTTCGCTTGACAGAAAATCTAGGATATTATACAAAAATCGCTTGAAGATTGCAACCAGATAAGTTAAAAAGTTTCCAAATGGCGGACTTAGGCGCTACGTGAGCGGAGAATCGCCTCAAGAGACGACCTTAGCCTCGCGATTTCGCCTTTCATGTCGCTCTGGCGGTAGAGATAGCTGCCGGCGACCACCATGTTCGCCCCCGCCTCGACGGCAAGCGCGGAAGTCTCGAAATTGGCTCCGCCGTCTATCATGATACCGGTCTCTGTGCGGCCGAGCGAATCGAGAGCCTTTCTAAGCTCCGTTATCTTGCCGAGGCACTCGTGGATGAACGACTGCCCGCCGTACCCCGGATGGACCGTCATGACGAGGAACTCGTCTGCCTCGCCAAGATACGGCACGATGCGCGAAAATGGCGTTTCGGGGTTGAGGACGAGCGCCGCCGTCACGCCCCTTGAGCGGATGTCCGCAAGCGTATCGTGGACGTCCACATCGGCCTCCACATGGATCTGGATCGTCTGGGCACCCGCCTTCACGAACTTTTCGATGTAGAGGTCGGGGCGCGACATCATAAGGTGGACGTGGCGCCTCAAACCCGGCGAGACGCGGCGGGAAAGCGCCACCACATCGGGGCCGAAGGACATGTTCGGCACGAAGTGCGGATCCATTATGTCAAGGTGGAGCTCGTCGGCCCCGGCGTCTTCGGCACGGGCGATCTCGTCCGCAAGGCGGCCGAAGTCGGCCGCGAGGAGCGATGGAAGGATCTCTATTTTCATGTTGGAGGCACCCCTTTTTAGAAACTTGCCTTTCAGCATTGGTTGTACAGGATCAAGGCGCGCTTTTTTCAGCGGCCGTGGCGCAGCTCCCTGAAGAGCATCTTGAGCGAACTGCGGTCGAAAATCGCCTCGATCGCCAGGTAGACGACGGCGCCGAAAGGTATGATGATGGCGAGCTTGGGCCCCATGGCGAAAGAGCGTGCCGTGAGGAAATCCCTCGCGAGAGCTATGACGACCGACATCGCAAGGGCCGACAAGACCATCTTCCCGACCGGCCGGATGAGAGCGCGCATCCCCAAGGGCCCGTTGCGCCTCGATGCTATGACTGCAAGCCATACGCAGCTCGCCGCCGAACAGACGACGGTGGACGCGGCAAGCCCGACGTGCCGGAACTCGACCGGAAGGAGCCATACCGAAAGGACATTGAGCGTCGCGTTGGCGAAGACCATCCTGACGGCCACCTTGAGAGGAGTCTTCATGTCCTTCTGGGCGTGGAACCAGGGGGTGATCGTCTTCATGAAGCAGAAGAACGAAAGCCCGACGGAATAGCATGCCACGGCATTTGCGACCCTGATGACGGCCGCGTCGTCGAACGCGCCGCCCTTGTAGATGAGCGATGTTATGTCCGGCGAAAGCGACACGAGGCCTGTCGCCGCAGGAAGGACGACGAAAAGCATGCTCCTCGTACTCGATATGAAAGACTCGCGCGCCGAGGCCACATCCCCCTTCGCGAACGCGGCGCTGAACGTGGGCAGAAGGACAGTCCCGAAAGCGGTCCCCACTATCCCCAACGGAAGCTCCATGAGCCTGTCCGCATAGCCTATTACGCCAGCCGCCCACGGGCTCGCCCACTGTGCGAGGATCTGGTCCAGAAGGTAGTTTATCTGCACCGCCCCCGCGCCTATGCAGGCTACGGCCATGTTGCGCCAGACGAGCTTCACGGGGGCGTCGCTCCAGCCCTTGAAGACCGGCTTGGGCGCAATGCCCTTCTTCGCCATCCCCCGGAACATGAATGACATCTGCACGAAACCCGCGAGAAGTATCGCAACGCACACGATCTCGATCCTCGCGGTGACCGAAAGCCCCGGGAAGAAGCAGACCGCCCCAAGGCCGGCTATCCAGAATACGTTGAGGATGCTCGGCATCATCGCCGCCGCCGCGAAGCGCCCGAACGCATTGAGAACGCCCATCCCGAACGCGCCCGCGCATATGAAAAGCATGTACGGAATCAAAAGGCGCGTGAGTCTCAGCGTAAGCCTCGCCCTGTCGCTTAAAAGGTCCTCCCAGAAGAGTGCGCCCGTTATGCCGATCACGGAGAGCGCCACGACGCTCGCGAGCATCAGTACGGCCATGGTAAGGACGGCCCTCGCCAGATGCCTTGCCCTTTCAAGCGAAGCGTCGGCCTCAAGCTCCCCCCTGAAAACGGGGACGAACGCCGCCGTGAGCGCGCCCTCGCCGAAGAGGCGACGCGCCATATTGGGAATCGCGAACGCTAGCGCAAACGCGCTCTGCTCCCAGCCCGCGCCGATGAGCCGGCTCTGGAACATCTCTCTCACAAGCCCAAGCACCCTGCTCAGGCTCGTGAACGCCGCCACGACGGCCGTATTCTTAAGTACGTGATGCGACATGGGTTGCGAGATCGAAGGTTAGAGCCGCCAAGACCGCCACGGCGCTTCCGGGAAGGCCTAACGCCGCCTCGGCCGCAAGACCGGCAAGCCCGGATGCGAGGGAAAACGCGCCCGCAAGGGCCATCTGGACGGGAAGGCGCCCCGTAAGGCGGCCTGCGGCGACGGCCGGTATCGCCAGAAAGGCTATCGCAAGGAGGATTCCGACGGTGTAGGCGAGCATCGCGACGGTAAGGGCGGTAAGGACGTTGAAGACGACCTCCCAGACACGCACATTGACGCCCCTCAGGCCCGCAAGCTCCCTATCGAAAGCGCATGCGAGAAGCTTGTTGTACCCGAGCCACACCGCGAAGACAACCGCAGGAACGAGAGCCGCGAACTGGAGAAGCCTCGCGCCCTCCACCTCCATCACGCTACCGAGGAGGTACTCTTCAAGCTCGACGATGTCCCCTGTGGACCAGGCCATAAGGAGCATGCCTATCGCAAACCCGCCCGACCACACTCCGCTCAACGCCGCGTCGGCCCTCGATCCGGCCTTGCGGGAGACGTGGGAGAGGATGAGAGCTGCGGCGACGGCCACGAGTATGCTGCCCGCGAAAGGCGAAAGGAATGAAATGCCGCACTTCGCCTCAAGGGCGATCGAAAGGCCAATGCCGGCGAGCATGCTGTGGCTCACGGCCCCGGCCATGTATGTCGCGCGCCTGGCCACCACGAGCGGCCCCACCGCCCCTGATGCGACGCTCGCGAGGAAAAGCGCCAGAACGGGGAGTATCCAGCTATTTGGCATGGCAGCACCCCGCCGATTGGCACCACCCGCCCACGCTGCAATGGTGGTGGGTGAGCGATGCAAGCGACGAGCCGAAGCTCGTCTTGAAAGTTTCGCTTGCGACCTCTCCGAGCCTGTGCATCCCTGCCGTCCGGTTGACGCAGAGAACGTGCGTCGCGTGCTCGGTGACGACCGCCAGGTTGTGGCTCACCATGAGAACCGGCATCGTCGAGGAAAGCTCCTTGAAAAGGTCGTAGAGGCGGGCCGTATGCTCGGGATCGACGTTGGCCACGGGCTCGTCGAGCAGAAGAAGCTCCGGTTCCGCCGCAAGCGCCTGGGCAATGAGAACGCGCTGGCGCTCCCCGCCCGAAAGCGACGCGAATGGCTGCTTGAGGCGGCAGTCCATGCCGACGCGCCCAAGCGCCCTTCTCGCAAGCTCCAGGTCCCTGGAGCCGTACCTGAACCTTATCCTGCCGCAGCGGCCCATCAGAACAGCCTCGAAGACGTTCAGCGGAAACCTGGGATCGACGTTCACCGTCTGGGGAACGTATCCAACCCTCCGCCTGGCGTCTCCAGGCTCGGCCCCGAGGACCGATATGCTGCCGCAGGCAGGTTTCAGGGCACCGAGCAGAAGCTTGAGAAGAGTCGTCTTCCCGCCTCCGTTCGGGCCCACTACAGCCACGAGCTCGCGCGCGCCAACCGTGAACGATACGTCGTGAAGCACCTCCTGCCCTGGGTAGAAGAAGCAGACGTTCGATACGGATATGGCTGGCGCGTCGATGCTCATGGCCTGGGGCAAGGGCATTACTGCCTCTTGTCCATCTCCTTCATCGCCTCGCGGCGGCTGAGCTTGATGCGTCCGCGCTGCTCGTCGATGCCGATGCACTTGACGAACATCTTGTCGCCGACCTTGCAGACGGTCTCGACGGACGGGATGCGCTTGTCGCTCAGTTCGCTGATGTGGCAGAGGCCTTCCTTGCCGGGCATGATCTCGACGAACGCGCCGAACTCCTTGATCCCGGTGACGGTGCCTTCATAGATCTTGCCGACTTCGGCCTCGGCCGTGATCGCGCCGACGGCCTTCTTGGCGGCCTCCATCGAATCGGCGCTCGTCGCGAAGATGGAGACGGTTCCGTCGTCCTCGATGTCGATCTGCGCGCCGGTCGTCTCGACGATCTCGCGGATGTGCGCGCCGCCGGGGCCGATCAAGGCGCCGATCTTGTCCACCGGTATCGTCATCGTCTCGATCCTGGGGGCGTACTTGTTCAGCTCCGCGCGAGGCGCGGGGATGACGCTCTCCATGAAGTCGATGATCTTGAGGCGTGCCTCGTGGGCGGCCTTGACGGCGCCCTCGACGAGATCCCACGTGAGACCCCTGAGCTTGAGGTCGACCTGGAAGCCGGTTATGCCCTTGCGGGTTCCGCCGACCTTGAAGTCCATGTCGCCGCAGTGGTCCTCGGCGCCGAGAATGTCGGTGACGAGAACCTTCTGGCTCTGGTCCTCATTCGTGAAGAGGCCGATGGAGATGCCGGCGACGGTGCGCTTGATCGGCACGCCCGCATCCATAAGGGCAAGGCAGCCGTTGCAGATGGACGCCATCGAGCTGGAGCCGTTGGAGCCCATGATCTCGGAGACGACGCGGATCGAGTACGGGAAATCGTCGGGGAGAACCTCGGCGATCGAACGCTCGGCGAGCGCGCCGTGGCCGATCTCGCGACGGCCCGTGGAGCCGAGGCGGCCGACCTCGCCCGTGCAGTAGGGCGGGAAGTTGTAGTGGAGGATGAAGCGCTGGGAGGCGGGGCCGCCCGTAACGCTGTCGAGCTCCTGCGCGTCCTTCTTCGTGCCGAGCGTCACCGTGGCGAAGCTCTGCGTCTCGCCGCGCGAGAAGATGGCACTGCCGTGGAGGCGGGGGAGAACCCCGACCTGGGCGGACAGCGGACGGATCTCGTGCTGGGCGCGGCCGTCGATGCGAAGGCCCCTCTCAAGGACGTTCTTCCTGACGGTCTCGATCTCGAGCGCGTCGAAGAGGTGGACGAACTTCACCGCGTCGATCTCGGGCCACTTCTCGCTCACCTTGGCAAGAAGGTCGGCCTTGATGGCACTCACCTTGCCCTGACGCTCAAGCTTGCCCTTGATGAGAAGCGCGGCCGCGAGGGCCTCGCCGCCCTCCTTGCGGACGAAGTCCATCTGGTCGGCGGGCTGCGGCACGTCGACGATGACCTTGTCGGGCTTGCCGAGGGCGCGGCGCATCTCGATCTGGCAGTCGATGATCTTCTCGACCTCTTCATGGGCGCGCTTGAGGGCGGCCACGAAGTCCTCGTCGGAGATCTCGGCGGCGCTTCCCTCCATCATGAGGAACTTGCCCCTGATGCCGGCGTAGAGGAGATCGATGTCGCTCTTGGCCTTCTGCTCGTGCGTGGGGTTGATGACCCACTCGCCGTCGACGCGACCGATCCTGACGCATCCGATCGGGCCCATGAACGGGATATCGGATATGTGCAGAGCGGCGGAAGAGGCGTTCACGGCGAGGAAGTCGGCCTCGCGGGTGCCGTCGGACTGGATGAGCGTCGAGTTGACCTGGACGTCATTGTAGTACCCGTCGGGGAAGAGCGGACGGATGGGCCTGTCGCACATGCGTGCGGTAAGGATCTCCTTCGACGTGGGACGGGCTTCGCGCTTGAAGAATCCGCCGGGGAATTTTCCTGCGGCGTAGAACTTCTCGCGGTATTCGCACTGCAGCGGGAAGAAGTCGATCCCCTCGCGCGGCGTGTCTGTGCATGTGACGGCCGTGAAGACCGTCGTATCCCCGTACGATACGGAGACGGCTCCGGCAGCCTGCATCGCCAGGAGCCCGGTTTCGAACACGAGGTCCTTCCCCGCTATCGAAACCTTGAACTGTTTTGCATTTTCCATTGCTTTTTCTTTTCTTCTTTTCTTTTGTAAGCTCTTTGCGGCAGTCTCGGGCCGCATTCAGGGCCGGGCTTAGCGCCTGAGGCCGAGCTTCTGGATGAGCGCCTTGTAGGCGGCCTCGTCCTCGCGCTTGAGGTAGGTGAGAAGCTTGCGGCGGTTGTGGACCTTCCTGAGGAGGCCGAAGCGGGAGCTGTTGTCCTTCTTGTTGGCCTTGAGGTGCTCGGTGAGGTGCTGGATCTCCTTCGTGAGAACGGCAACCTGCACTTCGCAGGACCCGGTGTCGCGCTCGTGGCGCTGGAACTCGTTACGGATGGCGGCCTTGTCTATCTGGCTCATTTTTTCGCTTTCCTTCGTTTTTCCCGCCTACCGAGGGGCCTATACCTTCCCCGCAGGCTTGACGCCTATCGAAAGCGCTGGCCAGTGAACATCCGCAGAATGGGCGGACGCCCGCAACGGGGAATGACTCCTAAGACGGTCGCAGGATGGCGTGTATTCTACCAGATTCGCCCCGCGAAGTCAACCAGCAATAATGCCTCCGGCAAGGATTTCGGAGCCGTCGGGCGTGTAGAAGACGGCGCTCTGGCCGGGGGCCACGCCATGGATGCCGGATTCCACCGTGCATTCGCCGTCCTCAAGCGAGGCGTGGCCTTTCGGCAGGCCGGCACTGCGCACCTTAACCGACACGGGGATTGGGCCCAGAGCCGGCGCGATGGACACCCAGTTCATGTCCTCGACGCGGAAGGATGTCTTGATCGCATCCGCGCGCCGCCCGACTATGACGCGGTTGCGGCATGCGTCGAGATCGACCACGTAGTACGGCTCGGGGGAGGCGATTCCAAGCCCCTTGCGCTGCCCGACCGTATAGTGCCAGAATCCGTTATGGTGCCCCACCACCTTGCCGTCGACATCGACTATCGTCCCTGGCCTGTCGGCGGCCCCGATAAGCTCCGATATCTCGCCCGAGTAGAAATCCTGCGAATCAGGCCTCTCGGCCGCCCCGAGACCGACCTCGCGCGCCTTGGCGCGCACCTCGGCCTTCGTCATCTCGCCGAGCGGAAAGACGAGCCTTGAGAGCTGCTCCTGCGAAAGCCTGTAGAGGAAGTAGCTCTGGTCCTTCTGCACGTCGAGCGCCCTTCCAAGGTGCATGCGCCCGTCATCCCCGCGCCATACGCGCGCATAATGACCCGTGGCGAAAAAGTCGAACTTGAGCCCCGACTCCTCCGCAAGGCGCGGCAGAAGCCCGAACTTCATCATCTGGTTGCACCTTACGCACGGATTCGGGGTCTTCCCGGAAAGGTACGTCTCGCGGAAATATCTGACTATCCTCTCGTCGTATTCTCCGGAGAGATCGAATACGCGGTGCTCGATGCCGATCTTTTCGGCAAGCGCCGCGGCTGAGGCTATGTCCTCGGCCTCGCCTGCGCCGAAGCACGCGTCGCGCGGCCCGCCCTTGTAGCGGCCCTCGCGCCAGAGCTTCATCGTCACGCCTACAACGTTGAAGCCGCGCTCCTTCAAGAGAAGCGCGGCCACGCTTGAATCGACCCCGCCAGAAAGTCCGACGGCGACGGTCTTCATCTTTGGCCCCTTCCGCGCTTCGGAGCGCCCTTGCCCTTGCGCGGGGCGGGGGTGCGCTTCACCTCGCTTGCGGCCTTGATGGCTGCCACCTCGGCGCCTATGGCCGCACCGTCCTTGCGGCTTCTCGCCTTCATGAATATCCTCAAGGGCGCGCCTTCGAGGCCGAACCTGTTCCTGATCGCCTTTTCGATGTACGACCTGTACGCGGGCGTAACGAGCGACGGATCGTTCACGAAAAGCCTTATCGTAAGGGGATTGACGTCCACCTGAAGCCCGTAGTAGACCTTGAGCCGCCTGCCGTTCTTCATCGGGGCGAGCGTGCGCTTCGTGGCCTCGACCAAAGTCCTGTTGAGGACTCCCGTGGGCATTCTCGTGTTGACGCTCGCGGCGACGGCGTCGATCGCATCTACGGTGCGGCGGATGTTGTACCCCGTCTTGGCGCTCGCGAAGACTATCGGAGCATAGTTGAAGAAAGGCATCATCTTCCTGACGGCATCGCGCGCATCGTCCTCCTTCATGCCCTTCTCGTGGCCGATGTCCCACTTGTTCATGAGGATGAACGCCGCCTTGTTGGCCTCGATGATCTTGCCGGCGATGCGCATGTCCTGCCGCGTAGGCCCGAGATCGCTCTCCATGACGAGAACTGCGACATCCGCCTCCTCGATGGCCTGTTCGCTCCTGAAAAGGCTGAACTGGTCAACGCTCGTCTTCGACATCTTGTTGCGCGTCTTCATGCCGGCCGTGTCGACGAGGACGTAGTGCCGCGCCGTCGGGCCTTCGCCGATCGTGAAAGGAACGTCAACCACATCACGCGTCGTACCGGCTATATCGCTTACTATCACGCGCTCCTCGTTGAGGAGCCTATTGATATAGCTCGACTTGCCGGAGTT
Organism: Kiritimatiellia bacterium; assembly: GCA_045636065.1. GTDB lineage: Bacteria > Verrucomicrobiota > Kiritimatiellia > RFP12 > UBA1067 > RGIG5050. The sequence goes on from JAZTWW010000011.1 coordinate 23,939, forward strand.
GGGGCGCCCGACGACGACGACCCTCAAAGGCCGCTCCGCCGTAGGCTCGGCGCTTTCGGGGAGGCGGCCCGTCACATCGGCGACAAGCTCGTCCATGCCGCGCCCGTGGACGGCGCTCACGGGATAGACGGGAAGGCCGAACTCGGCGAACTCGTCTGCCCTTTTGGCGTCGATGTCGAGATCGCACTTGTTCGCGGCGATGACCGTGGGGACGCCCGACTCCCTCACGCGCCTTATGACCTCCTCGTCGAGCGGCGTCACGCCGGCTCTCGCGTCGACGACGACTATGCACACGTCCGCATCGCCGACGGCCACGGCCGCCTGCTCGCGCGTCTCTGCGGCGAGGGGATCGTCGCTTCCAGGGGTCTTCCCGAAGGCAAGGCCGCCCGTGTCGACGAGAAGGAAACGCTTCCCGCCCGCCTCGACTTCACGCGCCACCCTGTCGCGCGTGACGCCCGGCTGGTCGAACACTATAGCTATGCGCTTGCCGGCGATCCTGTTGAAAAGCGCGCTCTTGCCGACGTTGGGCCGGCCGGCTATCGTAATGCAGCTCATCTGCCACCTCCGCAAAGGCTTTCCACGAGTGCGGCGACGCGCGAGGCGGCGTCGGGTATGGCGAGCGCCTTCATCTTCGCCTCGGCATCCGCGCGCTTTGCGGGGTTGTCGTACTGGAAGATGATGTTGTTCGCGAGCGCCCTCGGGGTGATCTGGTCCTGTATGGCCTCGGCCGCCGCGCCGGCTCGCACGAAGGCGTCGGCGTTGAAGTGCTGGTGGTTCTTTATGGCACCGGGAAGCGGAATGAAAAGGCAGCTCCTTCCGACGGATGCAAGCTCGAAGCACGTTGATGCTCCAGCCCGGCAGACGACGTAGTTCGCCGTGGAGAACGCGCGGCCCATCTCGCGCTCGAACGCGTTTACGCGCGCCGAGATGCCGTTTGCCGCATAGCACTCCTTGACGCTCTCCTCGTCCGCCGCGCCAGTCTGGTGGATGACGTAGAGGTTCGCGCCCTCGCCCCTGCGGTCGAGCTCGCGCTTCACTATCGGCATCGCCTGCATGACGAGCTCGTTGACGCGGTGCGCGCCCTGCGAGCCGCCGGTGACGAAGATGGTGAAGGCCGTTCTCGGAACGTCGTTGAAGCGCGGCTGTCCGACGATGCCCGACCTGACGGGAAGGCCGGTAAGCTCGGTGCGGCACTTTGGAAGGTACTTTGCCGTCACCTCGAAGCTTATGCCAACCACCTTCGCGTAGCGCGAAAGGACCTCGACCGCGCGGCCGGGGATCGTGTTCGCCTCGTGGAGGGCCACGGGGATTCCGCGCCACCTCGCCGCCAGCACCGGCGGAAGGCTCGAATAGCTGCCCATCGCAAGGAGCGCGTCGGGCTTGAAGCGCTTAAGCTCGCGGCAGCACCTGAAAATGGACATCACGTTCGCGAAGATGTTCTTCGCCGCAAGCTGCTTCGCCCCCGTGGCGAACGTCTGGCCGTCCCACGAGCGCATCACGCTCTTCTCTATCGAGCGGCCGGAGTTCCAAACGACGACCTCGTGGCCGCGCTGCCTGAGCTCCTGCGCAACGGCGAGCCCGGGGAACGTGTGCCCCCCGGTGCCGCCGCACGCCACTATGATGCGCTTTGACATGGCATCGACCCCTTCCTGCCGTCACGCCAGAGTTATCTGGCCGCTCTTGGCGAGCATCTTCGCCTCCACGCTCTGGATCTCCGCGAAACCCTGCGAGCTGTGGGGGTTCAAACCGTTGGAGGCCTCCATGGAGCTGTCGGCCTCGTTGTATATCGTGGACTTGAGCCCCGTGAGGCTCTCGAAGAAGATGTTGCCCTTGTAGAGGCCGAGCGTCACCTCGGCGCTCGCCTTGTCGGCCCACACCTGTATAGCCGCACGCGCGGCGCGTGTCGCCGGATCGAACCAGCGGCCGTCGTAGATCTGGTCGGCGACAAGCCTAGAGAGCTGGCGGAAGAGGAGCGCCGAGCGGCGGTCCATCACGCCCTCGTAGATGTAGTTGAGCCCCCACGAGAGGACTTCCATGCCGGGGGCCTCGTAGACGCCCCTGCTCTTCGTGCCGATGATGCGGTTTTCAAGGGCGTGCTTCATGCCGATGCCGTTCCTGCCGCCGATCCGGTTCGCGAGCCTCATCGCCTCAAGCGGCGAAAGGCGCTCGCCGTTTATCGCGGTGCAGCGGCCCTTCTCAAAGGTGAGCGTCACCTTCTCGACCGCATCGGGGGCCTCCTCGGGCCAGACGCCCATGGTGGGCTTTACGATGCGCATGGAGGTCTCCATCGACTCCAGGTCCTCCGCCTCGTGCGAAAGCCCGGCGAGGTTCGCGTCGGTGGAATACTTCTTCTTCGTGCCTACGAACGCCTCGATGCCGCGTGTCCTGAGGAACTCGACCATCTCCGTGCGGCCCGGGAAGCGCCTCAGAAGCTCGCTGTCGCGCCAGGGCGCATACACCCCGAAATCGGGATCGAGGACGTTGACGTACCTCTCGAAGCGCATCTGGTCGTTGCCGCGCCCGGTGGCTCCGTGGACGAGGGCGACGCATCCGGCCTTCTTCATCGCGGGAAGGAGCGCCTGCACCGTGACGGCGCGGGCTATGCCCGTGGAGTTCCAGTAGCCGCCGTCGTACATCGCCTGGCACTTGATCGTCTCGAAGCATATTTCGGCCATCGGCCCGGTGACGTCGACTATCTCGGTCTCGACGCCCGTCGGAGCCATGCGCCTTGCGATGTCGTTTATGTCCTTCTCGTCCGGCTGGCCGACGTTGGCGCTGAATGCCCTGACGTCCGCTCCGGCGTCCTTCAGGACGCAGCATATCGTTCTCGAGTCGAGCCCGCCCGAAACGCAGACGCCGACCCTCTTGCCCTTGAGATCCCCGATCTTCATGAAAAGCTCCCTTTCAACTGCAAACGGCTCGCATCAGTGTGCGAGCCGTCGTATCCATGAGAATAAAATCCGAGCCCGCCCGTAAATCAGGCGTTCCTGGATATCTCGATGAGTGTCTTGAACCCTTCGGGATCGTGGATGGCGATCTCGCTGAGGCACTTGCGGTTAATCGCGACGTTGGCCCTGATGAGCCCGGCGATGAACGAGCTGTAGCTGACGCCTTCGGCGCGCGTTGCGGCGTTGATGCGGGCGATCCAGAGGTGGCGGAAGTCGCGCTTCCTGAGCTTGCGGTGGATCGTCGAAAGCTTCATCGCGCGATCTACGGCCTCGGTGGCCTGGCGGAAGAGCTTGGAGCGGGCGCCACGGAAACCCTTTGCGAGTTCGAGGCGGGCTTTGCGGCGGGCGCGTGAAGCGGGGGCGTTTGTTGCACGTGACATTTTCTATCTCTCCTTAGGCGTAGGGCTGCATGCGGTGCATCGTCTTGACGACGGCAGCGTCGGTTACTGTTGTGCCGCGGAGATTGCGCTTGCGCGTACGGCTCTTGTACCCGTTGAGGTGGGCTTTGCCGCCCTGCGAACGGAGAACCTTTCCCGTGGCCGACATTTTCATGCGCTTCGTGGCGCACTTCTTCGTTTTCATCTTAGGCATTGTTTTTATCCTTTTTCTCTTTCCTTACCGGTCGGGCAGCCGGTCAGTTGGCCCGAGCCAGACGGAAAAACGGCGTTTAGTATACCAAAACCCCGCCCGAAAGTCAAGCGCAAACAACAACACGGCGCGTTTCCGCGCCGCGTTCCTGTCCAAACCGCCTTATTCCCACTCGATCGTCGCGGGGGGCTTGGGGGTGATGTCCCAGACGACGCGGTTGACGCCCTTGACCTTCGTGGCGATCTTCTCGGCGACGGACGTCACGAACTTGAAGGGAAGCTCGACGATGCCCGCCTTGACGAACTGTGACGTGGCGACGGCCCTGAGCGCGATCACGTACCCGAACGTGCGTGCGCCGTTCTTTACGCCGGTCGACTTCGCGTTCGTCATGATGGCGAAGAACTGGTTCGCCTTCTTGTCGAGCTTGGCCTTGGCCATCTCGTCGCGGAAGATGAAGTCCGCCTCCCTGAGGATGTCGAGCTTCTCCTTGGTGAGCTCGCCGAGGCACCTGACGGCAAGGCCGGGGCCGGGAAACGGCTGGCGGTCGACCATCTCGTCGGGGATGCCGAGTGCGCGCCCGACCTTGCGCACCTCATCCTTGTAGAGGTACTTGACGGGCTCGACGAGCCCTTCGAAGCCAATATCCTTGGGAAGCCCGCCCACGTTGTGGTGGGCCTTGACGGCCTTGTGCCCGCCAACGCCGGACTCGATGATGTCGGGATAGATCGTGCCCTGGCCGAGGAACTCGATCCTTCCGAGCTTCTTGGCCTCCTCCTCGAAGACGCGCACGAACTCGGCGCCGATGCACTTGCGCTTCTCTTCTGGATCGGTGATGCCCTTGGCCTTTTCGAGGAAGCGGGCCTCGGCGTCGATCTGGATGAGGTTGATGCCGAACTTGCCCTTGAAGACCTTCTTGACCTCCTTGGCCTCGTCCTTGCGCATGCACCCGTGATCGACGAAGACGCATGTGAGCTGGTCGCCTATCGCCTCGTGGAGCAGAACGGCGCAGACGGACGAATCGACGCCGCCCGACATTGCAAGAAGAACCTTCTTGTCCCCGACCTGCTTGCGGATCGCCTCGATCTCCTTCTTGATGTAGAGCTTCGGCGTCCACCTCTTGCCAAGCTTGGCAGCCCTCTCCTTCTCAGCCTGATTCATCGCATCTCCTTGCTTTTGTTGTCAAAATCCTGTTGAGCCTTTTCTACCTCTGCCTGTTGAAAAGGATGCACCCTATAACGAAGAAAACAGCATGCGGCAGCGCGGCCGCGGGAATCGGGGGCATGAACCCGAGCTGCGCGAGGACCATGCACCCCACCGTAAGCGCGTAGAATGCGAAGAACATCCCGAGCGCGCCGAGAATCCCCTTGAATACGCTCTGGCGCCCCGTGGCGACACCTGCCGGAATCGCGAAGAGCGTTATGACGAGGCAGGCGAGAGGCGAGAATATCTGAGCCCAGATCGCGTAGGTGAACTCGCGCCTGCCCTTCTCGTCCATCGAGGCGTTCATCTCAAGGAACCGCATCCTGTCAGCTATGCTGTAGAAGAGTTCGTCCCTGCTCTGGAGGAGAAAGTCCCTCGGCGTCTCGTCGTAGTCGAACGTGCGGTACGTGAGACTGTCCGCGTCGGGGGCAGGCGATACGGTCTCGTTGCCGTTCGGCGTGAACCACGAGACCTTGGGTGATGTGAACCACCAGCGCCCGTCCCTGTAGTCGGCCCTTTCGGCGTTGACCGTAACCCTTCTGGAGCCGCTTGGGTAGTTCTCGACTATAAGGACGTTCCCGAGGCTTGACGCGTTCCCGTCAAGGTACTTGGCCCACTTCCACGTGCGGCCGGCGGACTCGTTGTGGAAGACGCCGCGCCCCTCAGAGATGCTCATCTCCTCCGCCTTGAACTTCACAGCCCTGAAATCCTTTGCCCACTGGGCGTTCTCAGGAACGAACGATTCGTTCACCCAGTACGTGAAGCCCGCCATCGCTATCGCCACCAGAAGAAGAGGTTTCACGATAGCGAAGAAGCCGACTCCGCTCGCCCTCATCGCTATGAGCTCCGAGTGGCGGCAGAAATTCCACATGGTGTAGAGCGTCGCGAGCATGAGGCACGCGGGCGCGAACCACTTGAACTGCGGGGCGAAGTAGCTGAGGAAGTAGCGCACTATGACGCCAATGCCGGGATCGGCGGCGGAAAGGCGGCCGAAGCTCGAAAAGAGCTCGAAGAGGACGTATATCGAGAAGAAGCCCACTAGCGTGTACACAAGCGGGACGCAGAACTCCTTGAAGACGTATCGGCTCAGTATCCGCATCTTGCCACCCCTTCCCTGATCAAGGCTTACAGCCCGCCCATCATCAGCGAACCGAATGTCGTTATAGGCGCCGTGTCGCGGTAGTTGTCCACGATCTGGCGTATGTCCTTGACGAGGCCGGTCAAGTCCTCGTACAGGGCTTCGTCCGTCGTGAGCCGCCCGAGCGTCCCTTCGCCCTTCTCAAGGCGCGTGGCGACGGCCGCGAGCCCGGACACGAGCCTGGACGCATCGTCGGCGAGATCCTTGTCCGAGGCGAGCCTCGCGAGAAGCCCTTCGCCCTCGTTGAGCTTGCCCGTAAAGCCGCGTATGTCGGCGATGGCGGCTCTCACATCGGAGGAGAGACCGCCGTCGTCGTCGGTAAGGAGCTTTCCGAGAAGACCCTCGCCCCTTTCAAGGCGGTCCGAGACGGACGCAAGCCTCTCGGTGAGCGTCGAGGCGTTTGCCATCGTCTTCTTGAGATCGTCGTACACCGTCTGGTCGGACGAAAGGAGCTTTCCGAGAGTGCCCTCTCCGCGCTCAAGGCGCGAAGAGACCTCCTTCAAGCTCGCCATCATCGACTTTATGTCGTCATATACGGTCTCGTCGGGGCCGAGGAGCCTGCCGAGCGTACCCTCGCCGCGCTCTACGCGGTCGGCCACTTTCCTGACGCTTACGACGGCCGCATCGACATTGGAGACGATGCTCTTGAGCTCGCCTCCGGAAGTAAGCTCGTTGAGGTTCCTGGCGATCGACCCCAAGTCCCGCATCCAGTCCATCGGCCTTTCGCCCTCGAAGACCGTCTCCGTGACGGACACGACCTCTCCCTTGCCCTCCTCCATGAGAAGGTAGTTGCCGCCGAGGAGCGAAAGGCTCTCGACGCTCACCTTGCCCGTCTCGCGCATCACGACGTCGTCATCGATGTTCATCACGACGCGCGCGCCGTTCCTGTCGAGATCTATCCTCTCGACCGTGCCGACCTTCATGCCCCTGTACATCACGTTGTCGCGCTCCTTGAGCCCGCCCACGTCGCTGAAGACGGCCGTGGCCATCACCTTCTCGCGGCCCCGGAAAATGTCGACGCCGCTTATGACGATCGTGAAATACACGAGAAGCGCCATCACGGCAAGCATGAAAATGCCGACGATGAACTCAGAAAAAACGTCTGCGCTCTTCTTCATTGTAGACTCCTCCCGTCCGGCGCGACGGCCGGAAACTGCGTAGGATTGTAGTGGCAAGCATCAAGGAACTCTTTGACCTCGGGGGCGGGATTCATGACGAAATCGCGCGGCGTACCCTCCGCGACGACATGCCCGTCCTTGAGCATGAGTATCCTGTCGGCGTAGTCGAACGCTCCCGGCAGGTCGTGCGTCACGACTACGCTCGTGAAGCCGCGCGTCCTGTTGAGCTTTCTTATGAGATTGTTAATAGTAAGCGAGGTCACCGGATCGAGGCCGCTCGTGGGTTCGTCGTAGAGGACGACGTCCACATTGCGGACGATGGCCCTCGCAAGGCCGGCGCGCTTGAGCATGCCGCCCGATATCTCGCCCGGATACCTGTCCGCCGCCGCGGTGAGCCCCACGGCCTCCAGCGCCTCCGCGACGCGCGTATTGATCTCCGCCTCCTTGAGCTTCGTCTTCTCGACAAGGGGAAGCGCGACGTTCTCCGCGACTGTCATCCACCCGAGAAGCGCGCCGCCCTGGAAGAGGTAGCCGAAGCTCTCCCTGACGCGCTTCAAGTCGTGCCCTTCGGCGCTCGAGACCTCGATGTCCTCGAACCAGACCTTGCCGCTCGTCGGGGTGAGAAGCTTCACCATATGCTTCAAGGTGACGCTCTTGCCGGTGCCGCTCGGGCCCACGACGGCAAGGACCTCTCCCTTCTTGACGGAGAAGCTCACGCCCGCGAGGACTTCGCGGCCGTCGAATCTTTTGACAACGTTTTCGAACCTTATCATCTGGGCGACCTCAGAAGTACAGGAACCTGTCGATCATGTACCCGCTCATGAGAATGAGCAGGAACGCCACTATGACGCTTCGCTGCGTCGCCCGGCCGACGCCCATCGCCCCGAGGCGCGTGCTGAACCCCTCGTGGCAGGCGACGGCGCCTATTATGATGCCGCAGACGAGAGCCTTCGAAAGGCCCGTAAAAAGATCCTTCATGTCCGATATGGAAAGCGCGCTCATTATGTACTGGTTGAAATCGACATTGAGCTGCGTATAGCCCACAACCCCTCCGCCTATGCAGCCGAGGACGCACGCGTAGAACGCGAGAAGCGGGCTCATCAGAACGAGCGCGGCCATCCTCGGGGCCACGAGGAACCTTACTGGGCTTATGCTCATTATCTCGAGTGCGGCGATCTCGTCGTTCACCGTCATCGCGCCGAGCTCGGCGGCCATGCGGCTTCCGACGCACGCCGAAAGGCAGATGCCTGTGACGAACGGGCCCATCTCCCTCAAAAGGCTGACCATCACCGCCGCGCCCAGGTAGCTCTCCTGGTTGAAGCGCGCGAGCTGCAGGCCGACCTGAAGCCCGAGGATCATTCCGGTGAAAAGCGCAACGACGGTTATGACGGGAAGTGTCCTTATGCCTGTCGTATAGAGCGCATCCATCGTGGAGGCGCGCGCATGGCGCCTCAGGAACGTACCAGGCGCGAGCAGCAGGCCTTCGATCGCCAGAAGCGTCGTACTTCCGACGCGACAGCAGTACGATACCGCCGGGCGGATCAACGTTGAAAAGAATCCGTCCGGCGCGTTCTCGAAAAGCGGCTCGCGCGTAATTGTCATGGCGGCATGTATTATACCAAATTATCGGCTCCAATGGCAATAAAAAACGCCACCCGGAGCCGGGTGGCGTTTTTGCCTGTCACATCATCTCGGAACGGCGCCGGGAGCGGTTGCGGATGCGTGCGCGCGCGGATTTCTTGCGCGCCTTGACGCAAGGCTTTTCGAAGTAGCGCTGGTCGCGCAGCGTCTTCAAGAGGCCCTCCTTGTCGAGGATCTTCTTCAGGCGCTTGAGCCCGCGTTCGACGGACTCGCCCTTCTTCAGCTTAAGCTGGATTGCCATCTTCCATTCACCTCCTTCCCATGCCGTAACGAGGTGATTACTTGGCGATGACGCGGACCATCTCGAGAACCTTGTTCGAGTAGCCCCACTCGTTATCGTACCATGCGCAGACCTTGACGAACGTCTTGTCGAGCTGGATGCCGGCCTTGACGTCGAAGATGGACGTGCGCGGATCGTTGCGGAAGTCGGTGGAGACGACGGCCTCGTCGGTGTAGCCGAGAACGCCCTTGAGATCGCCCTCGCTGGCGGCCTTCATCGCGGCGCAGATCTCGTCGTACGTGGCTTCCTTCTCGAGCTCGCAGGTGAGGTCGACGAAGGAGACGTCGCTCGTGGGAACGCGAACGGACATGCCGGTGAGCTTGCCGTTGAGAGCGGGGAGAACCTTGCCGACGGCCTTGGCCGCGCCCGTGGAGGACGGGATCATGTTCTCGAGAATGCCGCGGCCGCCGCGCCAATCCTTCTTGGAGGGGCCGTCAACGGTCTTCTGCGTCGCGGTGGCGGCGTGGATCGTCGTCATGAGGCCGCGCTTGATGCCGAACGTGTCGTTGAGGACCTTGGAGATCGGCGCGAGGCAGTTCGTGGTGCAGGAGGCGTTGGAGATGATGTCCTGGCCGGCGTAGGTCTTGTCGTTGACGCCGTAGACGAACATCGGGGTGGCATCCTTCGAGGGGGCGGACATGATGACCTTCTTGGCGCCGGCCTGGATGTGCATGCGGGCCTTCTCATCGGTGAGGAAGAGACCGGTGGACTCGACGACGACTTCAGCGCCGACCTCGTCCCACTTGAGCTGGGTCGGATCCTTCTCGGCCGTGAGGCGGATCTTCTTGCCGTCGACGGTCATGGTGTTGCCTTCGACCTTGATCTCCTTCTGGAACGTGCCATGGACGGAGTCGTACTTGAGCATGTACGCGAGGTAATCGGGATCGAGGAGATCGTTGATGCCGACGATCTCGATGTCGTCCGCGAAGTTATCTACCGCCGCGCGGAAAACCATGCGGCCGATGCGGCCGAAGCCGTTGATGCCAACCTTGATAGCCATTTGTCTTTTACTCCTTGCTGATCCGCAGAGACCTCCTCCGCGGTAAAACATGTACAGTATACCAAATATTTCCGCTCATGTCCAATCTAATTCTCAACCAAAAACCTCTCTTCCCCAACATTGAACATTGGATACTGGATACTGGATACTAAATACTTCCTAAATCACTCCCAGCCTAAGCACTGGCAGTATCTCATTGACGAGCGTATGGTCTAGATCGAAGAACGCGACGCCCGCGAGACGCGCGCGGCGCGCGGCGAGAACCTGGTCCATCACCTGCCTTGCAGTAAGCCGCGACTCGTTCGCTGTAACGCCTATGCCGGCGATCGTCTTGCGCGCATGCGCCCATGTGCGGCCCTGCCTCGCCACCCACGAGGAGAACGTCTTCATGTCCTCCGTATAGTTCATGGGGACGATCCTGTCCACAAGCCCCAGATCCATCCAAGACTCCCAGTCCTGCCCGACGCTGCCCACGGATGCGGGGTACTTCCCGAAAACCGCCGTAGTGAAGGCGATGTGAGGCCTTATGGCCTTGACCCTCGTCCTCGCCGACGAAAGGAACGTCTCTATCGTGCGCGCGCGCCACTTTAGAAGCGCCCCGCGCGTATGGTCCTTCGACGCCTTGAAGAACCGCGCGAGCGTTGCGGGAGTCTTCTCGGCAGCGTCGATTTTCTCGTACCACCTGATGAAATCGAGGTGGAGCCCGTCGACCGGGTAGCGCGAGACGAGATCCTCCATCGCCCGCAGGAGATAGTCCCTCAGCACGGGAGAGCTCGGATCGAGGTATTCGCTCCATTTCCCTTCCTGCGCGGGATCCCTGAGCCTTGCGCACATGCCGTCAAGGAGCTGCAGCTGCCCCGGCACGGCGCGCGTCGCGTTGAAGACTATCATCCATGCGTGGACCCTCACGCCCGTACCCCTCGCGGCGGCTATCGCCGCCTTGAGCTGGTCCCCCTCAGCGGAGACGACCTTCGAGCGCGGCAGCACCTTGCTCTCGAAATGCGCGAATCCCGCGCCGCACACGTTGACGAAGATGTCGGTGACGTGGTTCACCTTGAGCGTTCGCATCGTCTTCGCCCAGTCGCCTGGATAGAGCCCCTGGCCAGAATGGTCCCACACGGCCACGATCTCGCCCGGGCTCGGCTTCTGCGCCTTAGCGAACGCCACGTCGGCCGCGCGCCTTCGCGCATCTTCGCGCGCCCACTTCTCGTAGTCCCATGCGCCCGGCACGCTCTCTCCTATCGCCGCAAGGAGAAAGAGGGCCTTCGCCCGCTCGTCGCCGTCGGCCAGAAAGACGTGCGTCACCCACCATCCCTGAGGGCTTGAGATTATCGCGCTTTCGTTCACGCTCTCGCCCCTGCGGTTGCGCCACACGGCCAGGGTTTTGGAGCGCCCCTCGATGTGCGAAGCGGTGAATATGCTGCTCGACGCCTGCGCTATCGCCTTTGGCGAGCCCTTGGGGCCGCCCGGGAAGAACGACATCTCGGCATAAGTTCCCGCCTTCGGGTTGTGCCAGCGCCCGAGCTTGACGCCCATCAACGAGGCGATGTCGCCGCTTGTGCTGTAGAACGAGATTATGCGTCCGCCCTTCTGAGAGAACGTCTTGAGCGACTTGAGGAATCCCGCGCCGGGATTTTGGCACATGACGAGTATCGCGAGCCTGCGCCCGACGAAGACGTCGCCCGCATCGTCGCCCACGAGATCGACCGTCACGCCGCCCGATTCGATCCATCTCTTGAGATGCCGGCAGAGCGCGAGCGCGAACTTGAGATCGCCGCGAGGCGCGGACGACCTCGGCTCGATTATCACAACCTTCGATCTCGCGGGCGGCTTCGCGGCCTCTCCGAGCGCCGTCATCGCGGCAAGAGCGGGCACAAGCCCGAGAAACGCCCTCCTTGAAGTGCGTATCATCTGCGGCCCTTTCTTCTATCCTTGGAGCCGTCGCCGAACTGCGCGTCGTGGAAGCTCTTCAAGTCGCGCGGCGCTCCGCCCTTCGTTTCGCTTAGCCTGGGCTGCTCCTTCTGCTGCCGCGCGCCGAGGCGCACCGAGCGGAACTCCTGGACCACCGAAAGGAGAAGCTCGGCGAACTCGGGATCCTTCTCGAAGATGTTCATGGGCTCGGAGAACATCTTCCCGTCTATCGCGGCCCTCACGGCCACGAACCTGCCGGGGCTGGGCTTGTCGGTGCTGCGGCCCGTCTTCTCGCGGTCGAAGAGACCTGCGTTGACGAGCATCTGGAATATGTCCCTTATGTGGCCCTTGTCGACATCGACGGATATGCTGCGCACGTCGTCCCACGTCTTGTCGGAGGAATCCTTGGCGAAACTGTCGCTCACGAGCCTTGAGGTTCCGCTCTTCACCTCGACGTGCCCGCTTCCCGTAAGCCGGACGTTCGTCCTCGAGACGGGCTCGCGGTTCGCGTTGTAGTAGTGGATCTCCACCCAGTTGAGGTGGTTGATCGACACGTTGAGATTGTACGGATCGTCAAGCAGCATTGCGCAGCCTGCAACGGCAAGCGCAGCCAGCACGGCCAAAAAGCCCTTCTTCATCAAGCACCTCCTTCTTTCCTGCGCTCTCCGGCAAGGGCCTCGGCGAGAAGCCCCGCGCCGTGAAGCGTAAGCGTCGGGGCGAGCGCAAAGTCCAATCCTGCGCCGTCAAGCGCCCATCCCGCGAATCCGCCTGTGGCGACGAGCTTGAAGCCGCCGCCGAAATTCCTCTCCAATGTGGCTACGATCTCGCGCACCATGCCCCTGTAGCCGACGATCGCGCCGAAGCGCATCGCCTCCTCCGTGCTCGTTCCGATACGGGGGCATTCGCCACCGAGGCGCATCCTCGGAAGCTGGGCCGTCCGCTCGAAGAGATAGTCGCGCATGAGCGGGAAGCCAGGGGCGATCGCGCCGCCGCGCCAGACGCCGTCCTCGGTTATAACGGCGGCCGTGAAGGCGGTGCCGAAATCGCAGACTATCGCGGGCGTGCCGTAGACATCCACGGCGGCCGCCGCGTCGGCGAGCCTGTCGACGCCGATCGTTTCCGGCTTCGGGTAGTCGAGCGTGAACGTCCCGAGAGCCTCGACGGCCCTGTACGTTATCTTTATGAATGGGAGGCCGAGGGCCTTCGCCTGCGTGCGCCAGGCGCCGTCCGCCCCTGGAACGACGGAAAGGTACGCGAGCGCGTCCGCGCCTCTCGTGCCGAGTATAGACGCAAGCGCCGCGCGCATCGCCACGGGGGATTTGAGAAGCCCTCCGTCGACGTGCTTTACGCGCGTCACGCCGCCGCCACGCCACATTCCGGCGGCGGTGGAAGTGTTGCCTACGTCTACGACGAGAAGCCTCATCGCCAAGCCCCGGCCTAGACGGCCTTCCATTCAAGGGTGAGATCGACGCTACCCTGCGAATGCGTGAGGCATCCGAGCGAGATCGCGTCGACGCCCGTCGCCGCGACGGCCTTGATCTTCTTCATCGTGATGCCGCCGGAGGCCTCCGTAAGCGAAATGCCCTTGCAGAGCTTAACGCACTTCTTCATCTCCGCGGGCGCCATGTTGTCGAGCATTATCCACTCGGGCTTAGCCTTGAGGGCGGATCTGCATTCCCTCAGGCTCTCCACCTCCACCTCGACGGCGAGGCCGGGGAACTTGGCGCGCGCCGCCTCGACGGCGAGATCGAGCCTGTCGGGGTCGCCGCCCTTCCAGAGCCTTCTATGGTTGTCCTTCATGAGGACGCGGTCGAAAAGCCCCATGCGGTGGTTCGTGCCGCCGCCGCACTTGACGGCGTACTTCTCGAGCGTGCGCATGCCGGGCGTCGTCTTGCGCGTATCGAGGATCATCGTGCCCCAGGGCTTCACGGCCTCGACGAATTTCGCCGTCAGCGTGGCCGTAGCCGAAAGGCGCTGCATGAAATTGAGAACGGTGCGCTCCGCCTTGAGGATCGAGCGCGCGGAGCCTCTAAAAGAAAGGATCTCCTCGCCAGGCTCGACCTTCGATCCGTCCTTCTTCGCAATCTTCACCTTGAGCGAGGGATCGATGCGCCTGAAGATCGCCTTGGCGACGGTCGAACCCGCAACGACGCACGGGACTCGCGAGTAGATCTGGCCAGTAGCCTTGACGCCTTCATCGACAAGCGCTTCGCTCGTCGCGTCGCATCCGCCGTTCAGGTCTTCATCAAGAGCAAGGGAAATCACCGCGCCTACGCGCGGATCATCTGCAATATCACGGGGCATGGAAAGGCTCCTTTCAGAGGAAGCGGATCTGATCCCAGCTCTGCGACATGTACATCACCATGAGGCCAAGGATCGCGAGGGAGGCGAGAGCCGCCACAAGCGAGACCGTGGTGAAGATCTTCGCACCGCCGGACGGGGCGGGTGCGCTCTGGGGCATGTCGAGTTTGAAGCGATCAGCGACAACTGCGCCGCCAGGGGCGGGCGCGGGTGCGCCGGCAGGTGATGGTTTCTTGATTTTCATGCCACTATTTTACCACATTCCGCGCCTAAGCGCAACGGTCAATTGAAAAAATGGTCACTTGAGTGAGCAGGGGCCGTTCTGGCAGCCGCCGGGGCAGGCCATCACCTCGAGGAAGTTGACGGGGATCTTGCCGGTGGCGTGCAGCCTTATGAGCGTACAGGTCTTGCGGTCGATGCCGTTGATCTGCTTCGAGTCGAGCTTGAAGCCGGGGATCTTCGAAGTGGCCTCGGTAAGGACCGCCTCGGTGACGCCGCAGCTCTTGGCGTAGTTGCGCGCAGTCGGATCGGCCGGGCGCACAAGAGGCCATTTCTCGCATGCGGCAGGATCGATGCCGCGCCCCTCAAGTATCGCCGCAAGCTCCTCGAAGGAAAGGACGTAGTCCACATCCTTGCGGCGGGCTTCGTCGCGCTTGGCGACGCATGGGCCGATGAAGACGGTCTTCGACTCTGGATCGCCCTTCTTGACGATCTCGCGCGCAAACACCATCGGGCTTGGCGTGAGAGAGACGTGCTTCATGAGGTCGGGCATGTGCTTCTTTACGAGATTGACCCACGCCGGACAGCACGATGTGGCCATGAACGTCTTCTGGTCCTTCTCCATGCGCTCGATGAATTCGGCCGTCTCGTGCGCGGTTGTCATCTCCGCGCCGAGCGCAACCTCCATCACGTCCGAGAAGCCGGCCTTTGCGCAGGCGGCGAGAAGCTTCTCGATCTCGCACGGGAACTGGCTCGACGCCGCCGGGGCTATCATCGCCACAAGCTTCTCGCCGCGCTTCATCGCGAGAAGGACGTCGATGAGCTGCGAACGCTCCATCACCGCCGCGAACGGGCAGGCGATGAAGCACTTGCCGCAGAAGATGCACTTGTCGAAATCGATTTCCGCGATCCCGTGCCTGTTCTTCCTTATCGCGCCTACGGGACAGGCCTCCTCGCATGGGACGGTAGTCTTGACGATGGCGCGGTACGGGCAGGCCGCTATGCACTTGCCGCACTTGATGCAGAGATCCTGGTCGATGACGGAATTGCCGCCGACTATCTTTATGGCCTTCTTTGGGCACACGTAGACACACGGGCGAGAGAAGCATCCGCGGCAGTTGTGCGTCGAGACGACGCGCGCATCCGGGCATCCGCTGCAGGCAGGCCCGCACACGGAAAGAGGTGCGCCCGCCGGGTCGCCGCCATCCTGGCCCTCACTGCCGGAGGTCCTGTCGGCGAGATACGCAGCAAGAGTCTTCGCCTCGTCCGTCTCCTCCTCGACGGATATGCCCAGAAGAGCCATAAGCCTGTACTTGAGCACCGCGCGGTCGTGGTATATGCAGCAGCGCGACGACTCGTCGTTTCTCGGGCGCATCTTGACGGGGATCCTGTCAAGCTCCTCGGCGACATTGCCCTCGTCGAAGGCGCGCACGATGCGCACCATAAGTTCGCGTCTGATGAATGTGGAAGCGTTGAGCATCATTTCTCCCGGATTGGATTCTCAGGCGGGGTAATTACCGTGAACATCTCCCTGCTGCCGCCGTTCATGGCCCATGAGGCGAGTTTGCCGTCCTTCCATTCGATGTCAACCGTTGCGCCGCCGCGCACCCTAAGCCCCTTCACCGAGCCGTTTCTCCATGACGGCGGCAGGGCGGGCAGTATTCTCAGGACGATCCTGCCGTTCTTGTCCGTCTCATGGCTCTGCACAAGCATCTCGGCGACCGCGGCGACCATGCCGAGATTGCCGTCTATCTGGAACGGGGGATGCGTGGCAAAAAGGTTGGGGAGCGTATTGTGCTTGAGAAGACCCGCAAGCATCGCATCAGCCTTCTCGCCGCTTCCGAGGCGGGCCCAGAGCGCCGCACGCCAAGGCCAGGTCCAGCTGCGGCGCGAATCCTTCGTGGTGGTGCGGCCTATGCCGAGCGACACCTCGGCCGCCGCGGCAAACCGGGGAGTGGAGGATCTCGTGATGGTCGTACCCGGGTACACGGCGAAGAGGTGCGACGTATGGCGGTGTTCGTCGTGCTTGATGTCGATGTCCTGCTGCCACTCCTGGAGCTGACCCCACATGCCTATCTTGTTGCCTCCGAGGCGCGAAAGGACGGTTTTCAGATCAGGGCCGAATATCCCCTTCTCGATACCGAGCTTCTCCTCGGCGGCTATCGTCGCTTTGAGAAGCTCCGCCATCAGCTGCTGGTCGTGCATGACCCCGTCGACGATCGGACCATGCTCGGGGCTCCACCCCTCCTTGACGAGAAGCGTCCCTTCCGGCCCCTCCTTGAGATGCGTGAGCATGAACTCCGTGGCTTCCTTGAGAAGCGGCCACGCCACCTCCTTGAGGAACTTCTCGTCGCGCATGAAAAGGTAATGGTCCCACGCCATGACGGCCATCCACGGCGCTCCGGCGAAGTTCCACTTCCAGCCGCCGCCGCCGAAGGCGTTGAGCGACGTGCGGTATGCAACCCCCTTCGATTCAGGGAAGGCGAAGCGCGTCTCGAGCGAAGCCGTGCGCCTCACCGCCATCAGATATGTGGCGAGAGCGTCCCACATCTCCGGAAGGTTCGCCGAATCGACGGCCCAGTAGTTCATCTGGAGATTGATGTTCGTGTGGTAGTCGCTGTGCCAGGCGGGCTTGTTGTCCTTGCACCAGATTCCCTGGAGGTTCGCCGGGAGCGAACCCGGGCGGCTCGAGGAAATGAGCAGATACCTGCCAAGGTTGAACTGCGTCTCGATGAGAGCGAGCTTGGCAGCGTCAAGCTTCGGCATGCCTGAAGCGAAAGCGCCCCTTCTGAAATACCT
Organism: Kiritimatiellia bacterium; assembly: GCA_045636065.1. Taxonomy (GTDB): domain Bacteria; phylum Verrucomicrobiota; class Kiritimatiellia; order RFP12; family UBA1067; genus RGIG5050. The sequence continues at coordinate 41,082 of JAZTWW010000011.1, forward strand.
GAGGCGGTCGCGCGTGGAGCTGGCCTTCCACTGCTTCGTGCCCTCATCGCCGGAGATATCGAGCTTCACCCTGTCGTAGAACCTGCGGTAATCGGCCACGTGCCTTGCAAGGAGCGTGTCGAAATCGGCGTCGAAGGCTGTCCGGTACGGCTCGCAGACGCATCCGAGCCCGAAGTCCTCGCGCGAGGGATCGTAGCTCGTGCGCGCGCGCAGGTACACGACGAGGTTCGTTCCGCCGTATGAATGCCAGTCCGTCCTTGCGGTGTAGGCAAGCCCGTTGGGAAGCGTGCCCGAGAAGGAAAGCGATGATTTGCTGAGGATCTGCGTCGTCTCGCCGTGGGTTCCGGAAAGCCATATGGCGGCCGAGAACGGCTTCTCCGAGACGAATCTCAAGGCGATCACGTCATCCGGCGCGCTTGCGAACGCCTCGCGGAAGATCACCGCACCTTTGCCGCTTTCAAGCCCGTCAGGACCTGATTTAGCGCCCTTTTTCATCCTCACCACATGGACGGCGCGGGAAAGATCGAGGGCGCGCAGATACGAGCAGCCGTTTGTGACGCCGTCAAGGCCGCCGAACTCCACGATAAGCTCGCCGAAATTCTGGTAGTCGCCGACGGTCTCGTCGGTTGCGACGGACTCCACCTCGCCGGCGGCGCCGGAAAGGTTCCTGTCGCCGGTCCAGAGCGAGTCGCAGTTGAACTGCAGCGATTCGCGTTCTATACCGCCCGTGAGCATGGCGCCGATGCGACCGTTCCCGATCGGGTAGCGCATCGCCTCCCAGGAATACGCGCCGGCCGGGGCGGGCCTGTGGTCGAACACGACCTCGGTGGCGCCGGCCCCCGCGGCGGCCGGAAGCGGATGCGTGAGTGCAAATGCGGACACCATAAGCCCCACCGCCTTTCCGAGCGCCTTGGATGTTTCCTTGAATGTCATGCGTTTTTCTCCGGGTGCCGTGCGGGGAATGCCATATCACGATTCCGCGCTCTTGCTCCGCCCGAAGGCGAGTGAATATGCGAGGACCACTGCAAAGCAGATCGCGGGGATCGCGAACGAAGAGCGTATGAGCTGGGATGAAGTCTTGAGGTCGGGATCGAAGACGGCGTCGGCGCCGGGAACGAGCGACGCGAAGAAGCCGGAGCTCATTCCGCCGTCGATGACCTTGGCCATCCAGGGTGTTATTATCGCTCCGCCGAGGATCGCCATGATAAGCCCGGCCGCCCCGAGCTTGACGGTCCTCTGGTCAAGACCGCCGAGGGCTATCCCGTATATGGTCGGGAACATGAGCGACATGAAACCGGACATCGCAACGAGGCAGAGTATATTTGCCGAGAACGGGAGACCGCCTACTGTGAAGAGGATCGATGTCGGCAGGTACATCACGCCCGCGCAGCAGACTATCGCCGCCACGGCGAAAGCCGCCATAAGCTTGGCGGGGTTCACGTACTTCATAGCCCACGTCGCCACCCAGCGGCATATGATGAAAAGCGTGATCGCTATCGTATAGTAGAGGGCGCCCTGCGCAGGCGTTACGCCAAGCTCCTTCTGGCAGTAGAGGTTGAGCCACGTCCAGGCGGCTATCTGAACGCCCACGTAGAAGAACTGCGCGATTACGCCGAACCAGTACCTTGGGGTTCCGAGGAGCTTACCCAGCATCGAGCGGTAGCGGGATGTGGCCAGTATGTAGAAGAACGGCCCGACCATGCTGGAGAGGATCCAAAGGACCTTGTCCATGTCGGGGAAGAGCCAGTTGATGGCGACCATCGGCAGAAGCGTGCACACAAGCGCTATCGCGACGGTCGACATGTTGGCGGCGGTCGTCCTCTTCCCGAGATCGGCCTGGCGCGGCGCCTTGCCGGCGAGGAAGAACATCCATATTAGCGCCGCTATCGCGCACAGCCCCACGTAGGGCGCGCACACCCAGAAGAGCTCGTTGTGGATGATCCCCTGGCGCGTCGCCTCGTCCATCAGGGCGCGCTCCTCGGCCGTTGCGGGGTTCAGGTGGGAAAGGATCAGCTGCTGCGCGAGGACGATTCCGCACATCGACCCCACCGGGTTGAACATCTGGGCGAAGTTGAGCCTTCTCACGGCGGTCGACTGGTCGCCCAGGGAGAGGACGTACGGGTTGCACGTCGTTTCAAGGAGCGAACATCCGCCCGCAACGATGAATATCGCTATGAAGTATATGTCGAAACTCTGGTGTATGCAGGCGGGGATGTACATGAGCGCGCCCGTTATGTATATCGCAAGCCCGATCAGCACGCCCTTCCTGTAGCTCAGCTCCTCCGCAAGGACGGCCGCGAATATCGCAAGGACGGCGTACGCGCCGTAGAACGCGACCTGGACGAGCCCTGCGCGGGACTGGTCCATGGTGAATATCCTCTGGAACGCGGGCACAAGATTGTCCGTCATGTTGTTCAGTATGCCCCAAAGCGCGAAGCATGCCACGAGCATGGCGAATATGCCGCGCAGTCCGCGCGGAACGACAGGTGCGGAAGGAATATTGTTCATGATGGGTATTCTACCCTATTTGACCGCATTTTGCAACGATAAGTTTTCGGCGGTCGCAGGTGCCTATTTACATCATGACGTGCCAGAGGACGCAGAAGAAGTGCGAGATCGTCGCTGCAAGGACGAACGCGTGCCATACGGCATGGTGGTAGGGGATACCCTTGAGCATGTAGAAGAACGCGCCTATGGTGTACAGCCCGCCGCCGAGGAAGAGCCACATCGTGCCGTAGCCGCCAAGCTCGGAGATTATCGGCGAGACGGCGAATATGGCGGCCCAGCCCATGCCGATGTATATGAGCGTTGAGACGAGCCTGAACCTTCCGGCCGTGAATGCCTTGAATACGACGCCCGCTATCGTAAGGCCCCATTCAATCCCGAAGATCGTCCAAGCCAAACCGGGGTGCGACGGCCTTAGCGTAACGAGCGTAAAGGGCGTGTAGCTTCCCGCGATAAGGAAGTAGATCGACATATGGTCGAACTTCTTGAGGATCTGCTTCGCCGGAGGGTACGTAACGGCATGGTACGCCGCGCTCATCGAATAGAGGAGTATGATCGACGAGCCGAATATGGCCGCCGAGACGACCTTCCACTCCACATCCGACCCGCTTGATACGGCAGCCCAGACCATCAGCGCTATCATCGCCGCGCCGAGGTGGCTTCCGATCACGTGGAGGATGGTGTGCATCACCTCCTCCGCAGCCGTGTAGTCCCTGCCCGATTTCCTGAATATGCTCACCTCTTTAAGCTCCTTCAATTCGCACTTGCCGTTTCAAGCACCTGCCTCGCGCGCCATCCGCCCCATACGAACGGCCTCCACGGCCTTATGCCGCGAACGGTCTTGACCGGCCTGCCTTCGCCGTCGAGAAACGTCGCATCAATGGGGAACGACATGAAAAGCGTATGGATCGCGTTGCACCTTTTTATGAGAAGACCTTCACCTGCGGGGAGGGACTTGGCACCAATGAGACCTTTGGCGCGCTCGGCGAACGTGCGCGCCACCCGTGCCGTTACGCCACATATCTCGACCGTATCCATCTCAAGCCCGCCAATGCTGGCGGAAGGGGGGGGATTCGAACCCCCGGTAGACTTGCGCCTACACAACCTTTCCAAGGTTGCACCATCGACCACTCGGACACCCTTCCACGTGAAAAACGGCTAAGATTTTATCATTTTCCTGTTCCAAAATCAAGAGGAAAATGGTAGAATTTAATCCATGGCAAGCGAAGTGTCGTTTGATAGCGTGACCAAGGTCTATACGCGGGGCGAGAAGCCCGCCGTCGACGGTTTCACACTCAAGGTGGAGCCGGGCGAGTTTCTTGTCCTTGTGGGGCCGAGCGGCTGCGGCAAGTCGACCACGCTCAGGATGGTCGCAGGCCTAGAGAGCGTAAGCTCCGGGCGCATCTTCATCGGCGGGAGGGATGTAACCGACCTCCCGCCCAAGGATCGCGACATCGCCATGGTCTTCCAGAACTACGCCCTCTATCCGCATATGACGGTGAGGGAGAACATGGGTTTCGCCCTCAAGCTGAGGCACGTCGCCAAGGCGGAGATAGCGCGCCGCGTAGATGCGGCTGCGGCGAGTCTTGGGCTTGAACCTTACATGGAGCGTCTTCCCAAGGCCCTCTCAGGCGGGCAGCGCCAGCGCGTCGCTGTGGGCCGCGCCATAGTGCGCGAGCCGCAGGTTTTCCTTTTCGACGAGCCTCTTTCGAATCTCGATGCGAAGATGCGCGTCGAGATGCGCTCGGAGATAGTCGAGCTTCACAGGCGTCTCGGGGCGACGATGATATACGTCACCCACGACCAGGTCGAGGCCATGACGATGGGAACGAGGATCGTCGTCATGAACGGCGGAAAGATAGAGCAGGCGGCGCCGCCGGCCGAGGTCTACAGGAGGCCGGCCACGACGTTCGTCGCGGGTTTCATCGGAACTCCGCCAATGAACCTCTTCCCGGCGGGGACATTCGATCCGGTGCGCGTCACGGGCTTGAGGCCCGAGCATCTGAAGCTCGTTCCGGCCGGCTCGCCAGGCTCCGTCGAAGGCGTTGCGGGCCTTGTCGAGCCCCTCGGAAGCGAAACGATAGTCCATGTGCGCCTCAAGGACATGCCGCCCGTCCAGCTGCGCGCCGCGGCCGACGCATCCGTAAGGCCTGGCGATCCTGTAGGCTTCATCCCGGACATGTCCAAGGCCGTATACTTCTCGGGCTCTTCCCTGGAGGAAGCCAGGTGAAGTTCAACGCCTATCTCCTTGCAGGGGCGACAGCCTCCGGCAAGACGGCGATCGCGGCGGAGCTCGCAAGGAAGATGGGGGCCGCCGTCTTAAGTGCCGATTCAATGCTTGTCTACAAGGGAATGGACATCGGCACCGCCAAGCCGCGCGGCGCGGAGCGCGAGGGGTACGTTCTCGGCGGAATCGATCTCGTCACGCCGGCCGAGGAGTTTTCAAGCGGCGCTTGGCTCAGAGCCGCAGGCGCGTTCGCGCGCTCGCTGCCGGCCGGAACCCCTCTTATAATAGCAGGCGGCACGGGGCTCTACTTCTCGGCGCTTCTAAGGGGGCTTGACCGCGCATGGGAGAAGCCGCCGCCGGAGTATCCCGTCCTTGAATGCGACAGGGCCCTCCGCCGCGAGCGTATACGCGCAAGGCTTGAAAGGATGTTCGAAGAGGGCCTTGAGGATGAGGTCATGAGGCTCAGGGCGGAATATCCGCGCTGGAGCAGGACGGCCGCCGCTGCGATAGGATACAAGGAGTTCGGCGAGCCGAACGCCAAGGAGCTTATATTCACGAGAACATGCCAGTTCGCGAAGCGGCAGGACACCTGGTTCCGCCATCAGGCGACGCCTCTTTACGTCGAGCCGTCCGCCGGGAGCGTAGAGGAGCTCTGGCGCGACAAGGGGCCGTGGGAGGTGGAGCTTTGAACGCGCTTGAAGTCGAGCATCTAAGCGTCACATTCCGCATCGGCGGGCGTGACATCACACCGGTGAGAGACGTGAGCTTCACCGTGCCGGAGCATGGGCGGGTTGCGCTCGTCGGCGAGTCAGGCTGCGGCAAGAGCCTTACCGCTCTTTCCGTCAGGCGCCTCCAGCCCGTCGACAGGGCGCGCCTTGGGGGGCGCATCGCAGCGCCCGGGCGTGTCGCGTACATTTTCCAGAACCCCATGGACGCTCTCAATCCCGTCATGCGCATCGGCGCGCAGATAATGGAGGCGATGCCGCGCACCTCCAGATCGCGCCGCGAGATGAAGGCCGAGGTGGTGTCGCTTCTCGAAAGGGTCGCGATTCCGGAGCCGGAGCGCACGGCGCGCGCCTACCCGTGCGAGCTTTCGGGCGGGCAGCAGCAGCGCGCCATGATAGCCATGGCCCTTGCCGCGAGGCCGGATCTCATGATCTGCGACGAGCCCACGACGGCCCTTGACGTGACGACGCAGCGGCAGGTCCTTGAGCTTATAGACTCGCTCGCGTCCGAGACGGGGATGGCCGTCCTTTTCATAACGCACAACCTGGGGCTTGTGGCGAAGTGGATGGACTGGGTGAATGTCCTGTACGCGGGCGAGGTGGTGGAATCGGGGCCCGTGGAGGATGTCCTCTCCTCGCCGCACCATCCGTACACCAAGGGCCTTCTCGCCGCCGTGCCGCAGCTGGACGCGCCCCTGGGGGCGCCTTTGAAGGACATTCCGGGAACAGTTCCGCCACCTACGGCGTGGCCTTCGGGATGCGCCTTCCATCCAAGATGTCCGGATGCCACCGACGCCTGCCGCGAGAGGCGGCCCGCAGCGGTCCGGACGGGATCGCGCCTTGTGACCTGCCTCAATGCCAACTAGCCACTATAACTAAGCGCGCGGCGGCATGAGCCTTTCGGCGGCGGATCGGGGGCGATGGCGAAAAGCCGATGCATGTCGAAGCCGCATGCGGCGAGCGAGCCCAGGACACCATCCGTAAACCCGCACATCTTGAGCTCGCCGCGCGCCGAGATGAAGGCGAACCCCCTTCCGCCAAGGCAACCTGCCGGGTGGCACGTGAAATGTACGGGGATTCCGCCAAAATCAGTAGCACGCACCTCGTCCATCTCGCGTCTGGAAAGCATAAGCCCTTCCAGATCCGACGCCCTTCCCGCAGGAACGAGAAAGAAAAGATCATGCCTCACAGCGCCGAGTTCCCCGGCGAGAGCGTGGATGTCGCCAAGATATGGAAGCGTAAGCTGCGATACGACCGTATTCACCTGAAAAGGCATCCCCACCCTTGCGGCGCACGAAATGGCCGCCATCACACCGTCCCACGCGCCGTCCACGCCACGCCAGCCATCGTGCATCGCGCGCGTAGCGCCGTCGACCGAGAACGAGCACGCCCTTACGCCAGCCTCCTTGAGCGAACGGAGCCGCTCGTCAGTTACGAGCATCCCGCATGGAGCGAGAACGCTTTCAATGCCGCGGGCCTTTGCCGCAGAGACGAGTTTCTCCAGATCGCCGCGAACCATCGGCTCCCCGCCCGTCCAGATGATGAGCTTTGCGGGGCATGTCGCAATCGCCTTGAGGCACTCTTCCCGCGAAAGCCCATCCTCCATATCAAGGCATGTGGACGATGCACGGCAGTGGCGGCACTTGAGCGGGCAGCGTCTCGTAAGCTCCCAGGCTAGAACGCGCGGCGGCTCAAACATCCTGTCACCCTTGGATATTCACCCTGAAACCGGGCTCAACCTTCCACCGGCTGGAGAAGCCAACGCTTATTGAACCAGAACCACTGCTCGGGCGTGAGCTTCACCTCTTCGTTGATGAGCGCCATCGCCTCCGTCATTATCCTGCACGCCTCGTCCTTGCGGTCGGGCGCATCAGGGTTTGGCCTCAAGGTTGCAAGATGCTTGAAAGTATGGTGACCGCGCTCGCGCCTTATCGCCGCCACAACTACGGGCGATCCCGCCGCAACCGCGAAAAGCGCTCCGCCGTGGCTTACGTTCGCCGTCGCGTTGAGGAACGGCACCTCCACATCCTTCTCGGGCGAGCGCAGATCGGGAAGGATCGCAAAGACCTGGCCCTTCTTGAGGCGCGCGAGGATTTCGCGCATGACCGTCGCGCTTCCGCGCTCGACCACATCCATTCCGGCACCGTACTGGCGGTTCATCCACGCGTTGATCTTGGGGTTGCGCTGCGCGGCGGCAATGGCGAAAAGAGGCACGTCGAGGCGCGCGAGCGCCCAAGCCGCCATGTACCAGTTGCCCATGTGCGGGACCATCACCACGACTCCGTGCCCTTCCGCGGCGAGCTCGCGCACCTTCTGGCTGTTGATCTCGATCTCCTCCACCATCTTGAGCATCCACGCCCTGTCGAGGCGGGAGGCTCGCGCCATGTCGACTACGTTCAAAAGGAGCGTCTGGAGGCTTCCGACGGCGATCTCGTCAACCTCCTTGAGCGTCTTCTCGGGGAATGCCGCGCGTATGCGCTCTCTCGTGCGCTCGCGCTTGAAGCCGAAAACCTTGTACGTTACGCGCGCCATGAAGCGGGCGAACGCCGTCGCCATCCCATATGGCATGGCGTTCAGGAGCCCCGCCCCCATACGGAGAGCGGCGTACTCAAGGTTTATCGCGAGTTTCGTTTTTTTCGCCATGGCACCCCCTTTGCCAGCGGCCGTCCGGTCACTTCTTGAAGGAGACCTTCCACTTGCCGTCCACGAGAACTGCGCGTTCCGTCTGCTCGCGCTCGACCTTCTCGCCGTTCTTGGCGGAACTCGTCATCTTGAGGCGGGCCACGGCGTTTGTGACGTCCTCGATCTTTATCTCGACGACCTCCATGACGGTAGCCTTGTGGAGCTCGCGCATCTTCTTGGCCGTCTCTCCCTTGAGGACGGACGCGAAAGCCGTGAGAGCCTCTTCGTCGGCCGCGGTGGCAAGAGCCTTCGCCCCGTCGAAATCGCAGGCGAGGAAGCACTTGTAGAAATTCTCGATAGTGGACTTTGCAAGCTCCTCCGGGGAATTGGGGTCGGCCCCGCCGCATCCGGCGAGGATGGTCATGGCGGCCAAAAGCGCACAAACTGCCGAAGCTTTGTGTATTTTCATCGTATGCTTCCTTTCGTTTTCATGAAATTATATCAGATTCCGCGGGAAAGGTCAAAAATATTCGCTCCGCAATGGGCAACCAGAAATGCCACCGTCAAACGGTGTCGTCCGTCGCCATGTAGAAGCCGGCGCTTTCGGCGAGGTACACCATCTCGGCGGCGAAGCCGTCACCTCCCGACGCTTCCGCCAATGGCTTCAATGCAGCCACCACATGGGTTATACTGGCGCCTCTGGCGTACATGTCGCCCGAAAGTATGAGCGCGAATTCAGCTACCGCCGCCTCATCCGGGAAGCACCCGCCTGCCATGGCGATGGACATGCCGGATCTTGGAACGAGCTCCACAAGCACGCTCTTTGGCGCGGCACCGGGCGATGGGCCTAGCTCAAGCGGCACCGACGAATCCGTGAACGAGTCGTTGCCGTATCCGAGCAGCCTGTAAGATGCAACTCCCATTTTGCCAAAGTCGATTGAAAGGCCATTGGCAGGGTCGACAACTGCTTTACAGAGCAGATGGCCCGTACGCCACGGGCAAGGGCAGGACACGGGCTCGGCAGCCACCGCCCCCTCCATGTGGCCGTTCGCCGCGGCAAGGGCGTTCAAGAGCTCATCCGCTTTTATGCTCCCTGGCGGCGGCAGACGGCTTTCCTCGACAATCGCCCTGCGCAGCACGGTGTAACTCGCGGTCGAGCCGCTCCATGAAAAGCCTTGCGGCTGAAATCCGCCAGTCGGCTCTGCATCAGGATCGTGAAGGGTTATCGTATATACCGTCGAATCGAAACCTGGACTGGACGAGGGAAGCGCCAGATATCCGATGCCAACTGCTGCCGCGATGCCTGCGGCCGCCGCGATTGCCGCCTTCAACCATCTATGCCGCGACGGAGCGACGGACGCATCCTCTTCAAAGATCGAGCCGTCCGCTATATACGCCCGTTCATAGTCGAGTCTGGGATCCGACGCAGAGTGTATAGCCTCTCCGACTAGGTGCGCTAGCTCTTCAGGCACGGCATCGCCCCGCCACATCGCCTCAAGCGCTTCCCAGACTGCGGACGAATCCTCAGCAGGGGGCGTATCCACCAACCAGCTTCTGGACGTGAACCTGTGCGATGCCGTGAATGCGTTCCAGATCTGGTACACGCGCTCGCCAAGGATGATCTCCTGTTCGGTGGCGGGAACGGTGAAAGGCGATACGGGCACAAGAAGCCAATCACCACGCGCTCTGCGCTTCAGAAGAAGCGCGACAAGCGGCTCGGGGACATCGGCGAATATCCTTATCTCCCCTTCCTTCAGTGGAACGTCAAAATGCGCTCCATATACCGGAAACGCCGGTGGTGAGAGCTTGCGGCGCACATCGGCTCTCTCCAGCCGTTGCGTCTCCGCGAGCTTCCACTCTTCCAGAAAGACGTCCAGAAATCTTTTCATCGCTGCCTCCCCGCAATATCATCGGCCTTTGAAATAAGCCTGCCCGCAAATTCGATATCATCCACGTCTATGCCGGCTTCCCTGAACATCGTCTCGGCCAGCTCCATGCATCTGGTTCTCAGTTCATATGCCCTGCTCTTGGCCACGCCCAGCCGGGAGAGGACATCTGGCGATGACGCCGAAACGCCCCGTGCGGAGCTGATGATCAAAGTCGCAACACCAGGTGCATCAAGAGAAAGAGCTTTGGCGATTCTGGAGAAAACCGTTTCAATGATGGCGTCATCATCCATTCCTATCGCCCCGGAGCGCGCTGTGGGCCGGATATCATTCCCGCCATCCTCAATCACTTCGCCCGCAGATCTCTCCCATTCCAGCGACCTTGTGCCGTCTGCATTCGTGCGGGTTCTAGCCTTCCAGCCCTTAATCACCGCGACGAACGACCTTGCGATGTCGTTTATGCGCCCCGTGCGCGAACCGAATATCATCCCAAGGACGAAATCACGCATTTCGATCCGCTCGACGGCCATTCTATAGCGATAGTAGCTTTTAAGGGGCTTGCGGACATCACGCGACCCGGCGAGACAGAAGTACGCGTCGAACTCAGAGACGAGATCCCCGTGCAAAGCCTCCTCACGAGAAACACCATAGCGCGAGGCATGCGAGAGCATGGCCGGCATTATCTCGGATACAAGCGCATTGCGCTGGACGGCGCGGCATCGCGAGACGGCACATCTCTCAAACCACTCGCTCCAAGCCTCATCGCCAGCGTACATGTCGCCAGGCTTCGCCATCTTCAGCATTCCTCCCTCTGGGCGGCGGCGCCGAGAATGTCCACCGGGCGTATTCGCCTTCCGAACGTCGTCAGAGCGACAGGGACGACAGCATGGAGCGCACCTTTGCCCGACGGGCCGAGCCGTATTGCGGCATGGCCTTCGAGCCTCACCACTCCCCGCCCGAACGCCGCCGACCTGTGGGCTATCTTCAATGTGTCTTCAAGTTTCATGCGTCTTCTATTATACTCCATACCGTCCTATAAATCAATCGCCACTGCGACATCATCCTTTTCGACGTATGCCGTCTGATGTCCATCCGTATTGAACCTTGGTCCATCAACGCCTATGCCGTAGGCGGCGTTTTCAAGCGTGATGCGGTCGGTGATTGCAAGGGGCCTGCTGGCGAAGATGGGCCATTTCGGCCTTCCATCGGGCATCCTGTCGTATGTGCGCCCCTGCTCCTCGATGCAGAGCAGTCCACCTATCTTGCCGCCCGGCTGTTCGCCGCAGACGATGTCGAAACGCATCTCTTTGCCGGGCTCGAAGTCCACCCAATCGCCCACAATCATCATGCAGCCATCCTGCGGACAGCACCACTTACATTCCTCGGGTGCAGGGGATTTCCACCCTGTCACCCGCCCCTTGTCGGTCCCTTTCATCGCCCAATGGACCTCAAGCACAACCTTGCCGTCAACAAGCACCTCCATGCAATCGTCGAAATACCCTATGAAGCGGCATCGCATCTTCCTTGGCGACGAAATCATCCCCGAATAGTGCGCAACCCAGTATTTCGGCTCCATATACTGTGACGCCCCGAATGCCTCCGGGCCGTTTGTCGCAGGCTGCGGCGGTATCCATAGGTGGGTGAGCGCGACACGCATCGGAAGACGATAAACTTCCTTGTAGGCCGAATCCCTGAAGCCGCCTTCAATGAGATCTCTAACCCGGAGCCAATAGTCGCCGCTCATGACATTTACGCCACGATCATTCCCTTTGGAGTCGCGTTTGAAGTCTATTATCTCGCCTAAAAGCGCACCCTTGGGCAACGCCCTGCCGCCGCCCTTGCCTTTGGACACCACGCTTCCGAAACCGCCCCCGCCCTGTTCGGCTTGAAGCCCCTTGAATTTAACTGGAGAGGATATGCTTTGAACGGAAATCGCAGAATCAGACTTGGCCATCCGTGACGGAGGAAGCGGCTCGACGGCTACGGGCTCAGATGCGGCTGGCTCATCAACCTCTATGACGACATCGATGTTTTCCGCCGAAAGATCCACCGGTTCCGTCATATCCACAGGCGGCGGAGCCTCCTCGTCGGGTGGAACGAAGTCTGAATCGTCGTCGGCCATGACGATCTCCACTCTCACCCTGTCGGCAGCTGGCCTTACGGCCGTCGCTACTATAAGCGCCGCCAACGTCATCGCCGGCAGCAACACCGCCAGAAGCGGCGCACTTAAGCGCTGTACCTCTATCTTCGCCTCCTTGTACGCAAGCGAATTCCTTGGCTTCGACAACCCTCTTGCAATCTTTACAATGTTCATTTCCGCTCCTGTGGCTTTCATCCCGGCTTTGGCATGGTGCCTATGCCGTCCTAAAAGTCAAAGGTGCATCAATGACAAAATTTCCGCCTCCCCCCTCAACAAAAAATGCATCTCAACAAATGACATTGTGTCCCCAAGGCAATCAAGCCATAGCATAGCTGGCACAATCAAGCCATAGCAAGTTGACGATCAAGCCATAGCATCGCTGACGATCAAACTGTAGCATCGCTATGCAAGGTGCTGGCCTTCCTGTGCCCGTGCGAGGCGTATATCCCTGGTGCCACCTCGTGTGGCTTCGCGCGCCTGGACATGCAAGCGCCAGCAAACTTCGCTATCATCCCCTTAACGAACGCAATGCTCCCGAACACCACCCCTTCCGTAATCTGCGGGCACACCTTCCGCCAAAGCTCATAAGCTGACCTTGCGCCCTCAACCATATCCAGCCGCCCAGACCGGGGACTGTCCCCAGTTGATGCACGGCCTTGGGGACTGTCCCCAGAAGCGGCGGGCGCAAGCAGGCGATCAATCGCGGGCACGAGAGATTGGGGACTGTCCCCAGTTGATGCGGGCGGTATGGTGGCGAAGAGGGTTGAGATGTCCTGGCGGAGGAACTTGAGCGAGCGGCGGAGGATGCAATCCTGCGCGAAGGCGTCGCCGTTTCTGGCCATGCCCATTGTACACCAGGCGTATGACTCGGGATCCTCGGAGAGCCCGGCCCGGACGGGATTGTGCTCGACATAATCGACGCACCGCTCGAAGTAGAAGCCGGTATCGACGAGCGTTGACTTGAACCGCCCGCCCCATATCGTGCCGACATATCTAGTCCGGCGCCTGAACCTCATGCCGAACGTCTCCTTGAACGTCTTCACGAACTGGCTAAGGTCATGCATCCTAACAAGGTGCGAGTTGAACTCGGCATCCGCCTGCCAGGCGTGACCGGACGACCTATACCGCCTCCAGCGAGCCTTGGCCGCCTCAGCAGCGTCCGATCCCTTGAGAAGCGCGATGCGCCTAAGGACCTCAGACTCGGTGACTGTCCCCTCCTCGGGCTTCACCACCTTGAGGACTATGTGGAAGTGGTCGTCCATTATGGCAAAGGAGTCGACCTCGACGCCGCTGTACATGGCCGCGCGCTTGAGTGCGCCGTACATGTCGGCCTTGATATCATCCTGCCTGAGCAGATACATCTTCCCGGTTATGCGGGACATCACGTGGTAGGTCATGTCCCAGTCGGCCTTAATTCGCGCCATTCTGGCCATAACGCCCCCTTTCTGCAGTTTTGGC
>JAZTWW010000012.1:0-7561 GCA_045636065.1 Kiritimatiellia bacterium
TCCTGGCGGAGGAACTTGAGCGAGCGGCGGAGGATGCAGTCCTGCGCGAAGGCGTCGCCGTTTCTGGCCATGCCCATTGTACACCAGGCGTATGACTCTGGATCCTCGGAGAGCCCGGCCCGGACGGGATTGTGCTCGACATAATCAATGCACCGCTCGAAGTAGAAGCCGGTATCGACGAGCGTTGACTTGAACCGCCCGCCCCATATCGTGCCGACATATCTAGTCCGGCGCCTGAACCTCATGCCGAACGTCTCCTTGAACGTCTTCACGAACTGGCTCAGGTCATGCATCCTAACAAGGTGCGACTTGAACTCGGCGTCCGCCTGCCAGGCGTGACCTGACGACCTGTACCTCCGCCAGCGCGCCTTGGCCGCCTCAGCAGCGTCCGATCCCTTGAGAAGCGCGATGCGCCTAAGGACCTCAGACTCAGTGACTGTCCCCTCCTCGGGCTTTATGACCTTGAGGACTATGTGGAAGTGGTCGTCCATTATGGCAAAGGAGTCGACCTCGACGCCGCTGTACATGGCCGCGCGCTTGAGTGCGTCGTACATGTCGGCCTTGATATCATCCTGCCTGAGCAGATACATCTTCCCGGTTATGCGGGACATCACGTGGTAGGTCATGTCCCAGTCGGCCTTAATTCGCGCCATTCTGGCCATAACGCCCCCTTTCTGCAGTTTTGGCCGAATGCAGGGCAGACGGCCGGTCATGCGCAAACGTGAGGGCGTCCGGCGTTGATGCGAGAGACGATGCCGATCCCGAAATGGGATTGACATCCGCCTTGCCAATTGATTGGCTAACTGTCCGTTTCAATCTATCTTCTTCTCTTTCCTCGCCGAACGCCGCATATTGTACTACACTTCGCGGGCATCTTCAAGCACAAAATCGCCGCATGTCGATTTTTGCGCAATATGGGGACTGTCCCCAGTTCTCCAACAGCAAGAAATGGGGACAGTCCCAAGATCCCCCACTTGTTCTGGGGACTGTCTCCACTATCCCACGCTTGCGCAATATGGGGACTGTCCCCATGTCATCTGCTAAATTACCTCGGATTCACTATCAAAAGCGTTGAACAGGCTCAAAACAGGAATAATGTTGAACCAAACCATATGTCATACCCGGCAAAGAATCCTACAACAAACATCACCAATGCAAAGCAAGCGCCTGCGAATATGCAATGACACCCCTCTTCCGCATTATCTGCATTCCGTTGGCGGAACATGATCGAACAAGCAATCCAAGGTGGACAGAACAGCAACACTACAATATACAACCAATCTGGCGCATTAAATATCGTCAATGCGGAGAATGCTGCACCTAATGCAAGGCTTGGAAAGAGAAGCGCTCTGGTTATTCTGCCAGTGGGACCTTTTGAGTGGAATGCAAATGCAATATACGCTACACCAAACAAGACGACTCCAAGCAAAATGGCAAACAGAGCGATGGAAACACATGCTCCAGTCGAATCGTTTGGGAAAAGGCTACGGAAACTGATATAAGGTGTTTCAAAGATGAAACTTGCTATGGACCAGCAAATACTGCTGAACATGTTTTCATTCCTCTCCTTTATCATGCCTTGGTGCAGATGCCTACCGCTATTTCCCATCGCAAGAACGATAGATTCCAACACGTCTCGGCAACAAGGCATTACCAACAAATACGACGTAGACATTGTACCAAATGTCCACTTGCGATTCAAGCAGTTTATCAAAAAACATTCAGATGACTTTCAACACATTACAAATAGACTGCAATAACACAATTGGCATTAATGCGGAACAAAGTGTTCTCTATGCCCATAACTAGGGCAATCTGCAAGATGACTCTCTTGGGGTCGGCTCACCTTGGGGCGTCGCCGCGGGAGAAATCGAGGCGGCAGCCGGCGGATTCGATGCGAGCGGCGAGATCCTTGAGCACTTCCGCGGACTCGGCCCCCGTGGAGAGCTTGCCGTCGTATAGCTCGTATTTGCCGCGCTCGGAGAGGGGCGTAAGGTTCGGCATCACGACGTTCGCGCCTGCAAGGATCCCCTTCTCGCGCCCCGCCGGATCTATGGTGCCCAATGCCGTCGTCGCCGGCAGGAGCACCGGCGGATGGATGAGCCTTACGATCGAAAGGAGCAGGCACGTAAGCTCCACCGTGCCGCGCGGGAAATCCCTGAAAGGCGTATCGCGGTGCGGGACGAACGGCCCTATCCCGCACATGTCCGGCTTGAAATCGGCGATGAACTTGAGATCCTTCGCGATCGTCCCCGCCGTCTGCCACGGGGAGCCCACCATGAAGCCGCATCCCACCTGATACCCTATCCGCCTCAGATCCTCAAGGCATCTCATCCTGTTCTGGAACGACATCTCCGCGGGATGGAGCTTCGCATAGTGGACGGGATCGGCGGTCTCGTGCCTCAGGAGATACCTGTCTGCCCCGGCGTCGAAGAGGCGGCTGTAGCTATCGTACGTACGCTCGCCCATCGAAAGCGTCACGGCGATGCCGGGCGAATCCGCCTTTATGCGCCTTATGACGCCCGAGAGGACTTCGTCGGTGAAGTACGGATCCTCGCCGCCCTGCATGACAACGGTCCTGAAGCCGAGACCGTACGCATGGCTCGCCGATGCGACTATCACGTCCGGATCGAGACGGTATCTCTCGCACTTTAGATTGCTGCGCCTTATGCCGCAGTAGAGGCAGTCGTTGCGGCAGATGTCGGTGATCTCAAGAAGCCCGCGGACGAAAACCCTGTCGCCGTAGACCGATCTGCGCACGGCGACGGCCTCATCCGCAAGCCTCGCGGCAAGGGCGCCGTCGCAGGATTCGAGAAGCGCCCTGAAGTCCGCCTCTGTGCGCGGAATTGTCAATGCCCGCCCCGGCTTCAGCAGACGCCGCGGGTGGAATTGCGGTAGAACGCGACGAGCTCCTTGATCTCCGCAAACGGCTCCACGTCGTTCTCGACGCGCTCCAGCGCCTGCGAGCGGTTGAGCCCTTCGCGGTAGATGAAGCGGAACGCCTCCTTGAGCGCGCTGCACACCTCGCGCGGGAAGCCGCGCCTCGTAAGCCCGACGATATTGGGGCCGATCACCCTCAAGGTGCCCTCCTGCGCATCGCAGAGCATGAACGGCGGAACGTCCTGGCGGACCTTCGCCATGCCGCCGACCATCGCGTGCTTGCCGATATGGCAGAACTGGTGCGCGCCCGTCATGCCGCCCACGATGGCGTAATCGTCGACACGGACGTCGCCCGCGAACTGGACGTTGTTCGAGCAGATGACATGGTTGCCGAGGACTACGCCGTGCGCCGCGTGGCAGTATGCCATGAAGAGGCAGTCGCTGCCGATAATCGTCTTCTCGCCGTCCTTCGTGCCGAGGTGCACCGTCGCGAATTCGCGCACGACAGTCCTGTCGCCGATCTCGACGTACGAGACGCTCCCTTCGGTGTATTTGAGATCCTGCGTCTTCATGCCGACAAGCGCATACGGGAATATCTGGCAGTCTTCGCCGATCGTCGTGTGTCCGTCGATGATCGCGCCTTGCTGCACCGTGGTGCGGGCCCCGATCCTGACGTCAGCCCCTATCCTCGCGTAGGCGCCGACCTCGACGTCTTCGCCAAGGACCGCGCCGTCTTCGACTATAGCTGTTTGATGGATCTTTGCCATTTTCGTCTCCTTTGAGTCTAGAGGTTTCTTGGGAAAAGGTATGCCGCCAGGGCCGCGCACACCGCGACAGGCAGCCATATGAGATACTGCGGGTGGAGGTCGGCGTTCTTCGCGAGCGCCCCCATGAGGATCGTGACGAGATAGTACCCCAGCGCGACTACGAGCGAGATCGCCATTCCGATCGAGCTCTCCTTGCGCTGTGCGCGGATTCCAAGAGGCGTCCCCACCAGGACGAAGCAGATGCTCGCGAACGCGAACACCCAGCGCTTCATGAACTCCGTCTTGAGCTCGCTCGCATGCTTGCGGAGGCTCTTTTTCATGTCCTTGGCGGCCTTGGCCCTTTCGACATCGTTATCGAAATGGGCGAAGCGCATGTCCTCCCCGGCCTTCTGGATCTCCCTGTCGGCCGACATTATCTCGCCCACCATCTCCCAGAACCTGAAATCCTTCTCGCGGCGCTTGTACTTCTCGCTTTCAAGCGCGTCCTCTATGACATACGTTATCCTTCCGGCGCGCCCCATGCCGGTGTTCTTCGAATCCATCGGCTCCATGGTGACATCGTAGAGGTCGAGGATGATGTCGCGCTTCTCGCCCTTCTTGCCGCTCTTCTTGCCCTCGGCGAGCTCGTCGGAGTCGTGTTTCTTCTTCTTTTTGCCCGTCTGGCGGGTTCTATTGGGGTCGTGCTTCTCGCTAGTGACGAGAGCGCGCGAGGCCGTCACCAGGCGGCCGCCCTCGATCTTGGGGTCGGTCAGGTCCGTGACGACAAGCCCGTAGAGCCAATTGCCCTCCTTGCGCTCGAAGTATGCCTGCACATCGTCGAAATCCCTTATGACGCGCCCCGCGGGAAGGAGCTGCACCACATCCACTTCATTGCCGACGACGAGCCTCTTTGCGAGCGTGCGCCGCACCTCATGGCCGCGCGGCACCACCTCGTTGTTGACATAAAGCCCGAACGCCGTGCAGACGGCCGCGAAAAGTATAGGCCCCCTGAGAACGGAGAAGAGGTGTACGCCGCATGCGCGCATCGCCGCCACCTCCCCGTCTGCGCTCATCCTTGAGAAGACGAGGACGCTCGCCACAAGAAGCCCGAGCGGTATCGTCCATTGCATCGTCTCGGGGAAGCAGACGAGCGCGAACTCCCCGACGAGCCCCATCGGCACGCCGTCTAGGATGTAGCCGACGATCTGCACCATAAGGCCTATCGTCAGCACGAAGCTGAGAACGAGAAAAGCGAGAAAAAAAGATGTGAGGAAGCTTCTGAAAACGTATTTCTGCAATGTCTTCATCTCAAGCCTCCTGCCTTCACATCTCAGAACGAGAACTGGATTCCGGCCTCGATGGAATGGAGCGGCGCGCAACCGTCGGCCGCATCGAGGACCATTCCGTATCCGAACCTGAGCGAGGCCCTCTCAGTCATGTGCCAGAACGCGCCCACGCCGCCCCCGGGGCCGAACGAGCGCCTTGCGAAGCCTATGCCGCACGTGAAGAACGGATCGAACCTCTCAAAACCCCACCAGTGCCAGAGCAGCCCGAGCGAGCCTGCCGCGACGTTGCCGGCCTTGCCCCTCAGATTCGATCCGAGCGACGCCTCCCACGCGAGAGTGTCGCTCGAATACCATCCCGCCCTGGCGGCGACCTGGGTTGCGTTGCGCGGACGGGCAGCGCCGTCCGGCATAAACGCCCCCACCGAGGAGCCGACGTAGAATGCGTCGAAATCCTCGGCGAGGACGCCTCCTGCGGCCATGGCTACAACCATGGCCGCGAGGCATGCTGTCTTCCGGCTGAGCGTCTTACGCCTCGGGCGGAAGCGCCGCGAGCTGCTGGAGGTGGGTGAAGTTGGCCTTGAAGCCGGCCTCCGCCTTCTCGAGCATCGCCTGCGCCCCTTCGGGGTTGGCCTTGAAGAGCTGCTTGAAGCGGTTCTCGCCTGCCGCCGTCGCCGCGAAGGAGACGGTTGCGGGCTTCGAATCGAGCTGAAGCGGGTTCTTGCCCTGCGCGGTCAGGTCGGGGTTGTACCTGAACAGCGGGAAGTGCGCGGAGTTGACGGCGATCTGCTGGCGCTCCGGACCCTTGGCCGTGTTGAGGCCCTGCTCGATGCAGTGCGCGTAGCCGATGATGAGCGCGGGGCCGTTGTAGGCCTCGGCCTCGTTGAAGGCCTTGACCGTGGCGGCGGGGTTGGCGCCCATGGAGACCTGCGCGATGTAGATGTTCTTGTACTGCATCTGCATGAGCGCGAGGTTCTTCTTCATCGAAGGCTTGCCGCTTGCGGCGAACTTGGCGATGGCGCCCAAGGGGGTGGACTTGGAGGCCTGGCCGCCCGTGTTGGAGTAGACCTCGGTGTCAAGCACGAGGATCTTCACGTTCTTGCCGCTTGCGAGCACGTGGTCGAGACCGCCGTAGCCGATGTCGTAGGCCCAGCCGTCGCCGCCGATGATCCACACGCTCTTGCGGACGAGATCGTCTGCGAGGGCGAGGAGGTTCTTGCGGTTGGGGCAGTCGCACTCGTGGGCCTTGAGGGCCGCCTTGAGCTCGGCGACGGCCGCGCGCATGTCCTCGACGCCGTTCGGGGCGAACTGGTCGATCTCCTTGATCTTGGTGAGGACCGCCTTGATGTTCTCGGGGGCGTTCGGGTTGGCGAGCATCTTGTCGACGATCTCGAAGGCGTAGGCCTGGAGCTTGTCGGAGGAGACGCGCATGCCGAGACCGAATTCGGCGTTGTCCTCAAACAGCGAGTTCGCCCATGCCGGACCGCGGCCGTCCTTGCGCTGGCAGTACGGGGTGGTCGGCAGGTTGCCGCCGTAGATCGACGAGCAGCCGGTGGCGTTCGCAACGAGGAGCCTGTCGCCCACGAGCTGGGTGAGGAGCTTCACGTACGGGGTCTCGCCGCAGCCGGAGCACGCGCCGGAGAATTCGAAGAGCGGACGCTTGAGCTGGCTGTCGAGAACCTGCTTCGTGTCGAGCATCTTCTCGTCCACCTCGGGGAGGGAGAGGAAGAACTTCCAGTTCTCGGCCTCGCTCTTCCTCAAGGGGATCTGCTCGACCATCTTGAGCGCGGGCTTCGGATTCGCCACGGGCTTCCCTTCGGCATCCTTCTTCATCTGGGACATCGGGCACTTGACGACGCAGAGCGTGCAGCCCATGCAGTCCTCGGGGGCCACCTGGACGGTGAACTTCTCGCCGAGCTTCTTCATCTTGGGCGTCTTCGCGTCAGCCGACTTGAAGGTCGCGGGAGCGCCCTCGAGCTCGGAGGCCTTGTACGCCTTGAGACGGATCGCCGCATGCGGGCAGATGAGCGAGCACTGGCCGCACTGCACGCAGACGGAGGGATCCCACTCGGGGATGAACTGCGCGACGTTGCGCTTCTCCCACTGCGTTGTGGCGGTAGGCCACGTGCCGTCCTCGGGGATCGCCGACACGGGCAGGTCGTTGCCCTTCTGGGCGATCATCTTGGCGGTGACGCTCTTGATGAACTCGGGGGCCTCGTCGGCGACGGCCGGCGGCTGCTTGAGAGCGCCCGCGACCGTGTCGGGATAATTGACCTCCTCGATCGCCGCGACGGCGGCGTCGATGCACTTCCAGTTCTTCTCGACGACGTCCATGCCCTTCTTGGCGTAAGCCTTCTCGGCGTACTCCTTGAGGACCGCGATCGGGTCGAGCTCGGTGCCGTCGGCCTTCGTGAGCTTGATGCCGGAGAGGTGGAAGAAGGCCGTCTGGAGAACGGTGTTCGTCCTCGTGCCCATGCCGGTCTCAAGCGCGATCTTCGCGGCGTTGATTACGAAGAACTTGAGCTTCTTGTCGATGATGGCCTGCTCGACCTCGTCGGGCATGTGGTTCCAGATGTCGGCCGCCGAATAGGGCGAGGCGAGGAGGAACGTCGAGCCGGGCTTCGCGGCCTTGAGCATGTCGTACTTCTCGAG
>JAZTWW010000013.1:0-4685 GCA_045636065.1 Kiritimatiellia bacterium
GCTTCATACCATGTTTCAGAGGTCAGTTCGCCAGTCGTGAGGTCATAGGCCTGAGGGGCAAATGACGAGGAGAACAGCTCCTGAACATCAGCGGTGGTGCCATTGGCAGCCTCGAACTGGGCCGCGCCAATCACAAACTTGCCAGCGGCAGTAGACTCCTTTGTTGTATATCCCACCGTCGCGCTTTCGACGGCGAATGCCGCACCGGCGAGCGCGAGCGCGCCGAAAACAATGCTCTTCTTCATCTTCATCTCCTGACCTGGAGAAGCCGCCGGCGATCTAGGTGCGTCCTTATGGCCTTGGCAGTCGTGCCGCCAAATGTCCCAAGCACATCTCCCGCAACCGTCCTCAACCCCTCCAATGGTTCTGCGCCGCAGAGGTGGGGTTTTTTGAGGACATTTCTTCGTAAATATGGTAGAATATACGCAACAGGAGGGATAGGCTATGACGAAGGGGAATGTAGGTGGAGGTGTTGCCGGCGCAGGTCGGCGTGGGCCGTCGAGGTGCGTCTCCGCGCTTGCGGCGTGGGCCGTGGCGTTCGGCTGCGCGGTCGGCTGGGATGCGTTCACCATGCCTGAGAAGGATCTCCTTACAAAGGCCGGGCCGCTTGGAACGGTGATAGGCATCATTATCGGCGGCCTTGTCATGGCCGTCATCGCATGGAACTACCACTCCATGATCAAAAGGCACCCCGGCCCGGGAGGCGTCTACACATACGCGACGAAGGCGTTCGGCAGCGACCACGGCTTCATCTGCTCGTGGTTCCTGTGCCTCGCCTACGTGGCGATCGTCTGGGCCGACACCACCGCGCTCATGATAGTCTCCCGCTACATGTTCGGCGACCTGTTCATGTACGGCTTCCGCTACAGTGTGGCCGGTGTCGAGGTGAGTCTGGGGCATCTCGTCATGTCGTCCTCCGCAATCGCAATCGTCGTTGCACTGTGCCTCAGGCGCCGGATGGCGATCTGTATGCAGACCGTTCTCGCGATCGTGTTCGCCGTCGGCATCGTCGTATGTTTTGCCGCCGCCGCAATCTGCCACACCGGCGGATTCGAGACCATGGCGCCCGCATTCCAGACGGACGGCTCCACGCATCTCATGCAGGTGCTGCGCGTCGTCGCGTTCTCGCCATGGCTTTTCATCGGCTTCGAGGCCATTTCAAACCTCTCCGGCGAGTTCAGCTTCCCCTTGAGAAGGTCGTTCGCCGTGATGCTTGCGGCCCTCGGTGCGTCGGTGCTCGCATACTCGCTTCTGTCGATCATCCCGGCTCTCGTCCCCGACGGCGCGGCCGGCGGCTGGCAGCAGCTCATAGCCAACCGCGACGACTGCCGCACGATCGCCATCTCCGGCGCCTCGCTCGGCAGGGCGGGCGTGACCGTCTTGGGGATCACAATGATAGGCGCCGTCTTCACCAATCTCATAGGCAACACCATCGCTGCGAGCTGCCTCCTGGCGGCCATGGCGGATGACGGCGTGCTGCCCGCGTGGTTCGGGCGGCGCAACCGCGACGGCGCGCGCTCCACAGCCTCGATTGCGATAGGGGTCCTCTCAATCGTCGTTTCCGCGCTTGGCGCGAAGGTGATAGAGATAATCGTCGATGTGGCGGCCATCGGCGCCGGCATCGCCTACGCCTACACGTCCGCCGCCACGCTGAAGATGGCCTGCGCCGAAGGCGACCGCACCGGCAAGGCGACCGGGCTTTGCGGACTCGTTTTCTCGATCGCGATATTCCTGAGCTTCATAATCCCCAATGCAGTCACGGAGAAGCCGATGATGGTTACGGAGTCGTACCTTGTCGTTGTGTTCTGGTGCCTGTTGGGGCTTCTTTTCTTCCTCTCCGTCTTTAGGCGCGACCGCGTGCGACGCTTCGGGCACTCGATAGTCGTATGGATATCGCTCATCGCGATGATCCTTTTCATGTCCGTCATCTGGATCAGGCAGACGACGTACGAAACCACGGAGAAGGCGTACGAGGATATCGCCGCCGGGCACGAGCAGGCGCTTGCGAACGCATCCGCCGGGGTGGAGGACGCCGGTTGGCGCGACGCGCTCCATGCAAGGTTCTCGCAGGTCTACGGTTCGATCTTCAGCAACAGCCTGGTGCAGGGCGGCATAACGGTCCTTGCCCTCACGCTGATGTTCTGCCTCTACTCCATACTCCGGCGCCGCGAGATCGCCCTGGAGCGCGAGAAGGCCGAAGCGAAAAGGTACTTCTTCTCCACGGTCAGCCACGACATCCGCACCCCTCTCAACGCCATAATCGGCTTTTCGGAGATGCTCAGTTCCGGGCTCAAGACGGAGGAGGAGCGCCGCCAGGCGTACGATGCGATATCGGTGAGCGGCAAGACGCTTCTCGGCCTCATAAACGATGTCCTGGACCTTTCGAGGCTTGAGTCCGGCAAGATGGCGATAACACCTGAGCCCACAGACTGCGCGCTTCTCATGCGCGAGCTTGCGGAGGCGTTCAGGATATCGTCCACCAAACCGGACGTTGAGATCAAGTGTATTGTTGGCGACATGCCGCTCATCATGATCGATCCGCTTCGCATCAGGCAGATAGTGTTCAATCTCGTGGGGAACGCCGTGAAGTTCACGGACAGGGGATTCGTCGAGCTGCGCGCGTCGTACGTGATTCCAAAGGGCTCGCACGACGGGGTGCTGCTCATCGAGGTGGAGGATACGGGCCACGGCATATCGGAGGCGGATCTCAAGAAGATATCCTCCGCCTACGTCCAGGTGGGCTCGAAGCTTTCCCGCAACGGCGGCACGGGTCTCGGCCTCGCCATATGCAAGCAGCTCGCCGAGGCGATGGGCGGCCAGCTCGGGGTGAAATCGGTCCTGGGATCCGGATCCACGTTCACCGTCGAGATATCCGGCGTCAAGCCCGCAAAGACCGCGCCCGCACCAGCCCCGGAGACCGTCCCGCAGAAGCCGGTCCGCCCGGCCGCCACCCGCCGCCGCAAGGGCCGCGTGCTTATCGTGGACGACTCGAAGATGAACATCACCGTACTGAGGGCGCTCTTGAGGAACACCGGCGATTTCGAGATCGTCTCCGCCATGGACGGGCGCGAGGCGCTTGCAATCCTCGAATCGGAGGGGCCGGGCGGCTACGATTTCGTCTTCACCGACATGTGGATGCCGGAGCTGGACGGCGCAGGTCTCGTGCGCGCCATACGCGCCAATCCCGCGCTCAAGGATCTGCGCGTGGTGGCCGTCACGGCGGATGTCGAGATGAAGGGGAGCTCTGACAACCTTGGCTTCGACGGAATGCTCTTCAAGCCGGTGACGACCGCCACCCTCGGCGAAATGCTCGACAGGTTCTGAGCCGCGGGTCCGGCCTGCCTTTGGACTAGTCAAATCGGGATGGAAATGGTATAATACGGTCCATCGGCAAAGAAGGAAGGACTATGGCGCAGAACCACATTCCGCTGGCCACCAAGTACCGCCCCATGACGTTCGACGACGTGGTGGGGCAGGAACACGTGACGCGCACATTGAGGCACGCCCTGTCGGGCGGGCGCGTGGCCAACGCATACCTTTTCGTAGGCCCTCGCGGCATAGGCAAGACCACGCTTTCGCGCATCTTCGCCAAGGCGCTAAACTGCCTCACCCCCGACGGGGTGGAGCCTTGCGGCAAGTGCGAGAACTGCCGCGCCATACAGGAAGGCCACGCGATTGACGTGATGGAGCTTGACGGCGCCTCCCACAACAAGGTGGAGGACGTAAGGCCCATCATAGAGCGCTCGCAGTTCGCCCCCGCGGCTTCGAAGTTCAAGGTTTTCATCATAGACGAATGCCACATGCTTTCGACTGCGGCGTGGAACGCGCTTTTGAAGACGCTTGAGGAGCCGCCGCCCTACGTGAAGTTCATCTTCGCTACGACCGAGGGCGACAAGGTCCTCGCGACCATCGTGAGCCGCTGCCAGCGCTTCGATCTGAGGCGCATCCAGACGAACGCCATCGTAGCGCGCCTCAAGAAGATCTGCGCCAAGGAATCTGTCAAGGCTACTGACGACGCCCTTTTGGCAATCGCGCGCGGCGCGGAGGGCGGCATGCGCGACGCCTTGAGCTCCCTAGACCAGCTCATATCTTTCCGCCAGGAGGGCGAGATCACCGAAGAGGACGCCTTGAGCGTATTCGGCCTTGTAAGCCGCCAGGCCCTTGAAGGCCTTGCCCTTTCGATCCTCAACGGCGACGCGGCCGGCATCCTCAAGGCCGTCGAGTCGTTCGACTCCGCGGGAAGGAACATGCGCCGGCTTTCGGGCGAGCTTATGCGCCACTTCAGGAATCTCGTCGTCTACCAGGCGCTCGGCCCCGACACACCCAGCCTTGAGGCGACGCCCGAGCAGATCGCCACGCTCGCCGAGCAGGCCAAGCTCTGCGACAGCTCGCGCATATTCAGGATAGCGGACCAGCTGGGCGAGATGGAGGACAGGCTCAGGTACGCGCTCAGCGTAAGGACCCTTATCGAGATGACGCTTCTCAGGGCCTCGCGCATAGCAAGCGTCGCGAGCATCGAGGAGCTGATGAAGGCCGTAAGGGCCATGAGGGAAGGGCTGCCGCAGAAAGTTGAGATCCTGGGCCAGCCAAGCGCAGCTCCCGCAGAAGCCGCGAGGGAGGCTCCCGCGCGGCCCCCCCCCCCCCCCCGCCGCCCCCCCCCCCCCCCCCCCCCCCCCCCCCCCCCC
>JAZTWW010000014.1:0-7521 GCA_045636065.1 Kiritimatiellia bacterium
CACTTCCCCATTCCCCATCTGTTCCAAAATTGTCGCATATGTTGCGCGGAAGTTACGGAATCATGCCAAGATCATTGCCAAATTGTTAAATCCGCGCAACGCGGCCGCGATTTTCGGATGCTAGAATTTCGTCATTCCAACCGAAAAGAAGGAGAATCGCGAAATGAAAAGAAGATTGCGCCCGCTAAAGGGCCTCATAAGGCATGCGGCAATGCCGCTTATGATTGTGGCGGCGGCCCTGGCCCCATCCACCCTCCTCGCCCGAGCGACATGGATGATTGTCGATCTCGTAGAGAAAACGGTGTCCTACAGCGACATCGATCTCGAAACGGCCAAGGCCACGTTCAACACCGACGAATACAAGAAAGACAAGATGGTCTTCCGGCTTGTCGGGAAAGGCAGCTATTCCATGGGCTATTCAACGTACAGCGCCAATAGCGCCCATACCGTTACGATGTCGGACGACTACTATATCGGCATATTCCCCGTCACCGCCCACCAGTACGCGAGGATGAAAGGCGTTACGCCCCCGACAGGCAACGCGGCCACAATGCCGAGCGTCAACGTAAGCTACTACACCCTGCGCGAGGGCGCGCTCCCCACGGCATCGCCGCGAGGCGTCATCGGCACGTTCAACGCCGATTTCCCGTCGCTCGAGTTCGACCTTCCAACAGAATCGATGTGGGAGGTGGCGGCAAGGGCCGGGACATCCGGAAGATGGTTCTTCGGCGATACTTCCTCTGCTCTCGGGACATACGCATGGTACAAGAGCAACGCTTCAAGTACCCGCCATCAAGTCGGTGGCAAAGCGCCCAACCAGTGGGGACTCTATGACGTCTACGGCAACGTGGGCGAATGGTGCCGCGACGCCTACCAGCAGAAGCTCAACACGCATACGGACGGTCTTACGCCCACATTCGTCGCCGGCAACCAGAAGCGCTCCTATAGAGGTGGAAAGTTCTCCGAGGATGCGGAGAAGTGCTCGTCGTACTATAGGACAGACACGTATGTTGCGACGCCCTCGACAAGCCTCACCTCAAGCGACAGCACGAAGGACAAGATCGGCTTCCGCCTTGCGGCCATTCCCCTTTCAAGCTCGATCTCGGGCACGGTGACGATGACATCGTTCTCTCAAAAGGACGACGAAACCTGGCGGATCGTCTTCGAGACGGAGACAGGCACCCTTACAGGCGGCGTTGACGGGCTCGTCGAGGACGTATCATTCTCCGTAAGGCGCAGCGAGAGCCTTGAAGGGATCTCCGGCGACGACAACCCCGAGTACGCCGACTTCGAGATCCTTCACGACGAATGCAGCGTTGACGGCGAGACGGCGACGATCGCCATAGACGTCAAGAACCTCACCGGGCCCGTGAATTTCCTGCGGATTTCCTCTGCAAGGAGCGAATGAGCCTTACAATCTCCATTTCAACGGATGTCGCATCGGCCCGCCCTGAAACGATCTTCTCTCTCAGATCGAGCATGCGGTAGCGGCATACACGCAGCTGGCGCGCGTCAAACCGGACCGACTGCTGCGCCAGATTGCGCATCGCCCAGGCGTTCTTACCCGCACCGGGGCCGACCCCTGCGGCATCCAGGTCTGCCGCCGCCGCTGGCGGCAGACCGTTTTTCCAGTTTCCGCGCGCGTCAAGCCATCCCTTGTCCATTGCATCGCGGCAGACGGACATCTCCCTGAAAAACTTCTCGAGGACCGTCGCCGCCAGGACGGGTGCCCCGGTGTCGCCCGATATGGCGCCAAAGACGGCAAGCGCGCGCGATGCGTCGAGGCGGGAGACGGCATCTGTAAGCTCCCATATCTCGGGCTCGCCGCCGGAGACGGATGTCACCTCCGCGATGTCGTTGGGCGTTACGGGCCTCTTTTCATCGCCGAGATACGTGGCAAGCTTCTCAAGCTCGGAGACTATCGTGCGCGTGTCGGCACCGGTTCGCATGAGAAACGCGCGCTCTGCGCCGGGCGCGAACTCTACACCCGCAGCCTTCGCGAGCGCAGGGAGCCTTAAAAGCGCCGATTCAAGCCGCTTGGAGGCCTTCTGCTCGCCGGCGAAGACCTCGAACGCCGCCATGTCCTTGAGCGTCTTTGCGAAGACGCTAGTCTGAAGAAGCTTTGGAGCCGTCACGAGAAGCGTCTGGTTGGATGGAAGAGGATGCGCGGCAAGGTCCTTTGCGAACTTTTCGAGGGCGGTCTTTACGCCGTCTGCGATCTTGCCCGCGCGGCCACCTCCTGGAAGGAACGTGACGTTGCGCCACCAGGTGAGCTTTACGGGATCGAGAAAAGGCGGCGTGTCAATTGAGTCGCGGCACGAACGAAGGGAGGCGAGCTGATCGTCCATGTTGCCGGCTTCGCCGTCGATCGTCTCTACGGCCGTCTCGCGGAAGTCCTTGGGCACCGCTGCTTCAAGGACCGCCTTCGCCGCTTCGGAGACGAGGTAGTCGTCTTCGCCGATTATGAAATGTATGTTCTTCTCTGCCATCGTTCCCTGCCTTACATGCGCAAAGTTTTGAGAAGCGCGATTTCGCGGCGGTATCCATCGAGGTCGCACGGCGTTTCGAGATAGAACGGAAGATCCCTGAGCTTCGGATGGTTTATGACGTTGCGCAAAGCCTCTTCGCCAATCTTCCCCTTCCCGATCTGCGCATGGCGGTCCTTGTGCGCCGCCAGGGGGTTCATGGAGTCGTTGAGGTGGATCGCCTTGAGCCTTTCAAGGCCGATCTGGGAATCGAACCTCTCCACCACCCCGTCGAGATCGCCAACGATATCGTACCCGCCGTCCCACACGTGGCACGTGTCGAGGCAGACGCCGAGCCTTGAGGAATCCTCCACGCCGTCTATTATCTCGCGTATCTCGCCAAAGTCGCTCCCGACTTCGCTCCCCTTTCCGGCCATCGTCTCTAGAAGGACCGTAGTCGAAGGGCCTTTTTCAAGGATCCTGTTCAAGAGCGAGCATATGAGCTTTATGCCGGCCTCTGCGCCCTGGCCTACGTGCGAACCGGGGTGGAAGTTGTAGAGCGCTCCGGGCGTAAGCTCAAGGCGCTTCAAATCATCCGCCATCGTCATTTCGGCGAACTCCCTTATGCGCATCTCGGCAGCCGCCGCGTTGAGCGTATAAGGGGCATGGGCGAGTATGGGGCCGATGCCGTTTTCTGCGGCAAATGCGTTGAAGGCCTCCACGTCAGCGCGGACGATGGGCTTTGCCGCCCCGCCGCGCGGGTTGCGCGTAAAGAACTGGAAGACGTTCGCCCCAATCGAGACGGCCGTCTGCCCCATCGCCATGTATCCGCCTGCACTGCTCAGATGGCATCCTATCTTGAACATGACCTACCGGACCTTTCCCGTCAGCCCGCCGTGGCGAGCGAAAAGAGCGCCATGAAGAAGCTGACGTAAACGAAACCCACTATGCCGGCCGTAAGACACAGGACGACCGGCTCCATCAAAACCCCAAGCCGCCTCACGGCGACCGCCAGCATCTGGGAGTGGAAACGCGCCACCTCCCCGAACGACTCGGCAAGGGAGCCCGTCACCTCGCCTACGGCGGCCATCCTCCGCATCATTGCGGGGAACTCCACGGCATCCGAAAGAGCCGAGCTCAAGGCCTCGCCCTTGATGACGCGCTCAAGAGCGCCCGAGAGCCTGCGCCTGAAGCGCGCATTTCGCGGAAGCCCCGCAAGGATCCCCAGCGCATCGACGAGCGTGACGCCGCTTGAAAGCATCATATCCGCGGCGCGCGAAACGAGCGCCGTCGCAGAAAGCCTGAGTATCCCGCCGACCACCGGAATTTTAAGAAGAAACGCATCCTCCGCCTCGCGCCCCTTCTTGAAGAGCCTTGCGATAAGCCATCCGGCAACGAGCGCGAAAGCGCCCCAGACTATCATCCAGCCGTTCTCGATGATCCAGTCAGAGATGTCGAGCATCATCTTCGTCATCGCCGGGAGCTCCCCGCCGCCCGCGACGAGGAACTCGCCGATCTTCGGTATCACTACCGCCACCAGATACGCGCTTACGCCTATTGCTAGCACCACGGCGATTACGGGGTACACGAGCGCATTGACGACGAGCGACCTTAGAGTTCGCCTGTCCTCCAGCTGCTCCGCGGCCCTCAAAATCGCCGCATCCAGCTCGCCCGACTCCTCGCCTATCCTTGCAAGGCACACCGCAAGGCTGTCGAAGCGCCCGCCGCACGATTCGAGCGCGGAGGCGAATGTATCCCCCTCCATCACCTTGAGCCTGACTTTATCCCACACCTCGGCGGCCCTGCGGCGGCGAGCCTGGTCTCGCACCGTCTCAAGCGCCATCACGAGCCCCACGCCGCTTTTGAGCATGCTCGCAAGCTGCCTTAAGCCGATCTCCACGTCGAACGACGCCATCCCCAGCCACTCGGACGGCCTAAGCCCCCTTAAAAGGCCGCGCCTCGCCTCCTTGACGGAGATTACGAGAAGCCCTTCCGCACGCAGCGCCGCCTTGAGGGACTCGACGTCCTCCGCCTCGCGGAGGATCGTGCGCCTCAAGGCCTGGGCATCCATGACCTCTGCCGTGAACCGCTTCATAGACCTGCGGCCCCCACGATTCTCGCGGCCTCCGCGGGGCTCGTCTCGAACGCGCGGCATTTCCGCGCCGCGTCCTGGGCGAGAGTCCTGAAGCCGCGTTCAAAGCCCATCTCAAGAAGCGTCTCCCTCGATGCGCCTGAGGATATCGCCTGCGAGATGGCGGCATCGGGCCTAAAAAGCTCGAATACGCCCGTACGCCCAACATAGCCGCGCCCCGCGCACTTGAGGCAACCGCGCGGCCTTGCGATGGAATCGCCCGCGGAAAGCGGGAGAACCGCCCTCTCCGCCTCGGTCGGAGCGGATATTTCGCGGCAGTGCGGACAGAGCGAGCGCACAAGCCTCTGCGCCGCGGCGAGCCTTATGACAGCGCCCGCAAGATGCGGCTTAAGCCCCATGTCCGCAAGGCGCACAACCGCCCCGACGGCATCGTTCGTATGAAGTGTCGAAAGGACGAGATGCCCCGTAAGCGCAGCCTTGACGGCCGTGTCCATGCTCTCCGCGTCGCGTATCTCGCCTATCATTATGACATCGGGATCGTGCCTCAAAAGGCTCCTCAGGGCCTTCGAGAAATTCACCTTGTCCCCCGAATCGACCTCGGCCTGGCTAACGCCCTCGATCTCGTATTCGATGGGATCTTCGACAGTGAGGATGTTCATCGGCCTCATCGCAAGAAGCTCGCGTATGGCCGCGTAGAGGGTCGTAGTCTTGCCGCTTCCCGTAGGCCCCGTAAGTAGGACTAGCCCGTACGGGCTTGCAAGGACGTCTCCAAATGCGCCCCTGTCCTTGGGATCGAGCCCAAGCGAGTCGAGTGTGAGGCGTGTTGCGCCGCTTTCAAGCAGCCTCAAGGTCATCCTCTCACCGTGCTTCACGGGGAGCGTAGCCATTCTCACGTCAACCGTCTGCCGCGCGTAGCCCTGTGGCGTACGCCACCTGAAGGCGCCGTCCTGCGGGGAGCGCCTTTCGGCTATATCGAGCGAGGACATCACCTTCAAGCGCCCCGTCACGGGCCCCTTGAGGCTTTCGGGGAGCTTCATCACGTCCTCAAGCTCGCCATCGACCCTGAACCTCACCTTGAGCCCATCGACGCATGGGTCAAAGTGTATGTCGCTCGCGCGCCTCATGTACGCGGCCGACATTATCCGTTCGACGGTCGATACGGCATCGTCCTGCGGCTCCTGCCCCACGGCATGGACCCTTCTCGCGGAATCGCCGTAAACCTTCGAAAGAGCCTCCATGAGCTGCCGCCTCGCGGCGGCATGCACCTCGACCTTGAGCCCCGTCTCGCGCGCTATCGCCGTGACGGTCTGCGCATCCGAGGGGTCGGCCATCGCAACGTGCATCACGCCGCCAATCCTGCAAAGGGGCAGCGCCAGCCTTCTCATGGCGAGCGTAGATGGTATGGACATCGCCGCCGCAGGCTCAAGCCTCACTTCATCGAGATCGATCATGGCCGTCACCCCCTCGCCCCGTGAAGGCGCTTTGCGAACGTCTCAGGCTGGTGCGCCGCCGCAAGCGCCGTGGCCTCCGATATCTCGCCGCGCCTTGCAAGGTCGGCGAGAGCCCTGTCAAGCGGTATCATCCCGGCCGCCTGACCCGTTTCGAGAGCGGAGTATATCTGGGCCGTCCGCCCCGTTGCGATGAGATTGGCGACACCCGTCGTGTTTACAAGAAGCTCGACGGCGGCTACGCGCTTCGAGAGCGAGCCCGGGAGGAGATGCTGCGCCACGACGCCTCTTAGGACAAGCGCCAGCTGGTGCCTTACGCTAGTCTGCTCGTCTGCCGGGAAGACCCCTACGAGCCTCTCTATCGCGCCTGCGGCGTCGCCCGCGTGCATCGTGGCGAAAACGAGATGCCCCGTCTCGGCGGCCGTAAGGGCCGTCCTTATCGTCTCAAGCTCGCGCACCTCGCCTACGAGTATCACGTCCGGATCCTGCCTCAAGGCCGAGACGAGCGCCTCGTTGAACGTTCTCGCGTCGCGCCCTATCTGCCTCTGGTGAACGAGCGAGAGCCTGCTTTCGTGGAGATACTCCACGGGATCCTCGATCGTGATTATATGAGCGGGCCTCGTCCTATTGATGTTGTCTATAAGCGCGGCGAGCGTCGTCGACTTGCCGCTTCCCGTAGGGCCCGTAACGAGAACGAGTCCGTCCGCAAGCTT
This sequence comes from Kiritimatiellia bacterium, assembly GCA_045636065.1. GTDB lineage: Bacteria > Verrucomicrobiota > Kiritimatiellia > RFP12 > UBA1067 > RGIG5050. The sequence goes on from JAZTWW010000014.1 coordinate 6,719, forward strand.
GCAGAATCCCGCAAGGCCCGCGGGAAGCCCAAGCTCCTCAAGCGACCTCGACGAGCTTTCAAGCCGCCTTAAGGCGATGGCCGTTGAATCGCTTTCCCTGAAGATGTTGAACCTGTACCTCGCGCCGCCGGGACTCGTCACCGCGCCGTCTATCGAACCTTTGGCGAAAAGCTCTCGCCTTATGCGCTCGGTGCCGTCAGGACATCCCAAGGGAAGCGTGGAAAGCCCGAGCTCCATGGCGATGTCGTCAACGCCTTCGCCGTCGAGCGCCGGGAACTCGGGATACGTCTCAAGCCTGCCCTGCACCCTGAAGCGCGGCGGCTCGCCGGAGCTCAAGTGGACGTCGCTCGCCTGAAGACCTTCGCAATACGCCCAGATGCGATCGAGATACCCTTCCTTTAGAGCCATACCGACACCTCCCATCTGTTGCGCGCGCCGATTGCGAAGCCGACGCTCTCTGGAATGACGGCACTCTTCCCGGAGGAGAACGCCTCAAGGGCCGATAGGAGATCAGGGTACGACCCCTCGACGAGAAGCTTGAGCTTGACGGGCGATGGGACGGCTCCCGTCGCCTTCAGAGCCTCGCTTGCCAGCGCGCCGTCGACAGTATCGGGCTTCGATCTCAGGACCCTGAGCCTCCTTGCAGCAAGCGAGGCGAAAAGCGCCCTCTGGCGCGCCGCATCTCCAAGCGAAGCATCGCCGGAAACCTCGGCTTCGGGCGCCGGGAGGCTCTTCTCCTCTTCAAGGGCAGCCTGCGCCTTGGCGAGCCTCGTTTCGAGCGCCGCCTTTCTTGCGGGATGGTC
>JAZTWW010000015.1:0-67373 GCA_045636065.1 Kiritimatiellia bacterium
TGCATAAATGGCTCTTAGGAGCGTGACAAAGAATCTGGAGAAACGATGGTGCCGGACTCCCATTGGAAAGTGTTTTGTCCTTCTTTGAACCCCATGGCCTTCCTCTCTTTTTTGCTGACCCGTTAGATTTTACCATTTCTAGTTTTATTCCATTGAACCCTTGACTTATTCAGGCAACAAAGTGTATAATACCACTCGCCAAACCTGAGTGTTGCTAAAATCCAAGGTTGGGTGTTGGTAGGAGCCAAGGGGCGATGCTCAGTTGATGATTGGAGGCTGTAATGATAGACGAGGAGACGCTTCAGAACGTTGCCGCAAAGCAGGCGGAAATTGAATCCAGGCGCGACACTGGATTGCCCAGGCCACTTAGCGTGAACGAATCTACGCTTGATTCTCACGCGCTCGTGCTTACTGGCGTGAGAAGATGCGGCAAATCCACATTGATGTCCCAGCGTATTCGCCGTAACGCCGCAGACTGGTTTTACCTGAAATTTGACTCCCCGCAGCTTGTTGACATGGAACTTGGCGATTCGGATGCCCTTGATCGCGTCATAGCGAGGAGCGGGGCCAGGAATCTCTACTTTGACGAGATGCACGAGCTTGACGGCTGGGAACTGTATGTGCTCCAGAAGCTGGACGAGGGGTTCCGCGTTTGCGTAACGGGGTCAAACGCCTCCCTGTTCAAGGGGGAAAGGGCGACCAAGCTTACTGGAAGGCATATATCGAGGGAGCTGTTTCCGTTTTCTTTCAAGGAATATTGCGAATATCTCGGCAAGCCCCACGACTGGACCGAGATTGACGGCTACCTGAAAAGCGGCGGTTTCCCGCGTTTCCTGGCAACAAGGGACGAATCGATACTGTTTGAGCTGTTTGACGACATCATGTACCGCGATGTTGTTGCGAAGCATGGCATAAGGGAGATGGGGGCAGTCCAGCGGCTGGCGGCTTATCTGATTGAAAACCCCGGATGCAGATTCTCGGCCACAAGGATGCTGAAGTCGCTGAATGTCTCCGTCGCGTCGACTGTCATCAACTGGTGCGACTGGTTCGAGGATGCCTATCTGTTCTTTTTCGTGCCCAAGTACAGCGATTCGATCAGGGCGCAGCTGGTGAATCCGAGGAAGGTCTACTCCGTAGACACGGGGCTTGTCAATGTCGTCTCCCGGAGGATCGTGTTCAACGACGCCCTTTGTTTCGAGAACATGGTGTTCCTTGCCCTGAGGAGGAAGTATCGCGACATATTCTATTTCGACGATGGCGGCGAATGTGATTTCGTGTGCATGGAGCACCATCTGCCGAGGGTTGCGGTTCAGGCGTGCGTAAAGTTGACAAAGGAGGATTCCGGACGAGAGAAGGAGGGATTGGCAGCCGCCATGCGCCGCTTCTCCTTCAACGAAGGCTTCATCGTCACGAAGAGCCAGCGCGAGGATATAAAGGTTGACGAAGGGGTGATTCATGTCGTCCCGTTCAGCGACTTCGAGCCTTGACGGGAGACGATTCTATGGCAATGCCGCAGCAGGATGACTACATCGAGCAGATCCATCGCCTTGAGGGGCTGATGGCATACGCTCAAGGCGCACGGCGACTTGGAGGAGCTGGAGCGGATGTATAAAGTGGAGGCGTGGGGGAGTTGAGAGTGGATGAGTTTGGAGTTGGAGTGAATGGTTGGAGTTGGAGAGTGGTTTGACTCCTGATTGTATTTGAGGGCCGTCCCAGTGTTCAATGGTGCCAGACTCCCGACGGGAAGTGCATAATTGCAAAAAAGTGGCAAATGCATTTTATTTTGCTTTTACTCCCACGCTCCCCTAGCGCGCCGTTAGATTTTGCCATTTCTATCGCCAAGCGCAAGATTGTTTTTGCTCCACATCCGGCCGGAAATATGGTATAATACGCGGACTGGAAAAACAAGAAGAAAGGCAGAGCAACGAGATGAAATGTGCCGTTTTCGCGGGGCAGGGCGCGCAGACGCCCGGCATGGGCAGGGATCTTGCCGTCGACGGGGAGATAATGGGTTTCTTCGAAAGGGCGAACGCCTCCCTGGGGTTCGACCTCGCCAAGATATGCTTTGAAGGCCCGCAGGAGGAGCTTACCAAGTCGAACATCTGCCAGCCCGCGATCTTTACCGTGAGCTGGGCGGCGTTCACGGCGCTTTCAAGGTTCGGCGTGAAGTTCGACTGCACGGCCGGCCTGAGCCTCGGCGAATGGGGCGCGCTGGCGGCGGCGGGAGTGCTTTCCTTTGAAGATACGCTCAAGGTCCTCGAGGCGCGCGGCAGGTTCATGCAGGAGGCGTGCGAGGCTGTCCCGAGCGGCATGATTGCGATAGTCGGCGCCTCGAAGGACCAGCTTGACGCCCTTACCGGCGCGACCGGCTGCACGGTGGCCAACGTCAACAGCGCGCAGCAGGTTGTCCTCTCCGGCTCGAAGGACCAGATGGCCGCAGCGGCCGTCAAGGCAAAGGAGCTCGGCATCAAGCGCGCCATCCCGCTCCAGACGGCGGGTGCGTTCCACAGCCCCTTCATGCAGAGCGCCCGCGAGAAGCTCGCGCCCGTTCTCGACACGGTCACTTTCAAGAGCCCGTCGATGCCTGTCCTGTCCAACGTCACCGGCGCTCCCCATTCTAGCGACCCCGGCGAGATCAAGGCCCTCATGCTCAGGCAGGTCACTGAGCCCACAAACTGGGCGGCCGACGTGGAGGCCGCGAAGGGTCTCGGCGTCGACACGTTCGTCGAGTTCGGCCCCGGCAAGGTCCTGAGCGGCCTCATAAAGAAGATCGACGCTTCCCTTGCAACGCTCAACGTAGGCGATGAGGCGAGCCTTGAGGCGACGCGCGCGGCTCTTGGGGCTTGAGGCGTCCGGGAATGAAGCGTGTTGCAATAATCGGGGCAGGGCGTTTCGGGTCGGCGCTTGCCGAGTCCCTCGGGGATTCCGGCGTCGAGGTGGTGCTTATAGACCGCAACGGAACGCTCATACAGAACGCCGCCAAGGCCGTCGCCTTCCCCATCCAGGGCGACGCCACGAACGAGCGCGTCCTTGAGGAGGCTGGCGTCAAGGAATGCGACATGGCCGTCGTCGCTATCGGCAGCAACATCGAAGCGTCGATGCTCGCGACGAGCCTTTGCAAGGAGATGGGCGTCAAGACGGTCGTCGCCAAGGCGATAACGGAGATGCACGGAAGGATCCTTTCCAAGATCGGGGCGGACCGCGTCGTCTTCCCGGACCGCGACAGCGCCCACCGCCTTGCGCGCGCCATAACCGGCCACGATGCGTACGAGCTTCTGGAGGTGTCCGAAGGCTTGAGCCTCGCGGAGGTGGACGTGCCCGAGTTCTGCAAGGGCAAGACGCTCGCGCAGACGGACCTTCGCAAGCGCTGCGGAGTGACAGTCCTTTGCATACGCCGCGCGAACGAGAACCCGAAGAAGCCGCGGAGCGTCGTGATCCCGGGCCCGAACGACGCGCTCCTCGACGACGACAAGCTTATAGTGTTCGGAACCCCGAAGCAGATAGACGAGATGGCCGAGATAAAGGGTTGAACAAATGAACGAAGAAGAAGTGAACCAGCCGGAGGACTCCTCCGAAGCGCAGGCTGCGGCGGAAGCAGCTGCCGGGACCGTGGAGAGGGTCGACATCGGCGAGGAGATGAGCCGCGACTACATCGACTATTCGATGAGCGTGATAGTCGGCCGCGCGCTCCCCGACGTGCGCGACGGCCTCAAGCCCGTCCACCGCCGCTGCCTCTTTTCGATGTACAAGCTCGGCAACACGTGGAACTCCAAGCACCTGAAGAGCGCACGCATCGTCGGCGACGTGATAGGTAAATACCATCCCCACGGCGACAGCGCCGTGTACGAGACGATCGTAAGGATGGCGCAGGACTTCTCCCTCAGGGTGCCGCTCGTGGACGGCCACGGCAACTTCGGCTCGATAGACGGCGACGGGGCGGCCGCAATGCGTTACACAGAGGTCAGGATGCAGCGCGTCACGGACGAGCTTCTCGGCGACATCGAGAAGGACACCGTCGACATGGTGCCCAACTTCGACGAGACCCTCACAGAGCCGAGCGTCCTTCCCGCGAAGCTCCCGAACCTCCTGCTCAACGGCTCCTCGGGAATCGCCGTCGGCATGGCGACAAACATCCCGCCGCACAACCTCGGCGAACTCTGCGACGGCATAACTTACTACGTGGACCATCCGGACTGCACCATAGACGACCTTCTCCAGTTCGTCAAAGGCCCCGACTTCCCGACCGGCGCGCAGATCTGCGGCCGCAACGGCATCCTCTCGATGTACAAGACGGGGCGCGGCCAGATATGCGTGAGAGGCAAGGCCGAGATAGAGGACGAGTGGAAGCCCTCGCGCGCGCGCATAATAATAACGGAGATCCCCTACACCGTCAACAAGCGCGAGATGCTTCTCAACATGACGCAGCTCGTCAAGGACAAGGTGATAGACGGCATCTCCGACATACGCGACGAGTCGAAGAAGGACATCCGCATCGTCGTCGAGCTAAAGCGCGACGCCCTTGCGGAGATCGTCCTCAACCGCCTCTACAAGCATACGCAGCTGCAGACGACGTTCGGCGCGAACATGCTCGCGATCGACAAGGGCCGTCCGCGCGTCATGACGCTCAAGGACTTCTTCAAGGCGTATGTGGACCACCGCTTCGAGGTGATAACGAGGCGCACGCGCTTCGAGCTCAAGAAGGCCGAGGCCCGCAAGCACATACTCGACGGACTTCTCATAGCGATCGCCAACCTCGACGACGTGGTGCAGACGATCCGCGCCTCCAAGAACCGCGAAGACGCCAAGACGAGGCTCGTCGAGAAGTACCGCTTCTCCGAGCCGCAGGTGAACGCCATCCTAGACATGCGCCTCTACCAGCTCACCGGGCTGGAGCGCGAAAAGCTCGAGGACGAACTCAAGGCTCTTCTTCTTACGATAGCGGACTTGAAGGCCATACTGGCCGATGCCGGCAGGATCTACGCCATCATCAAGGACGATCTTGCGATGATCAAGGAGAAGTTCGCCTCCAAGGATGAGGCGAAGCGCCGCACCGAGATCGTTCCCGACCTCAACGAAGTGTCTCTCAAGGACCTCATCGCCGACGAGCCGTGCGTAATAACGCTTTCCGAGCGCGGCTACGTCAAGCGCGTCCCGCTCACCGAGTACAAGGAGCAGGGCCGCGGCGGCAGGGGCATAAGAGGGGCCGTCTCGAAGGACGAGGACTTCGTGAGGCTCGTGTTCGTCGCCGAGACGCACGACTCTCTCATGTTCTTCACGAACAAGGGTCGCCTCTTCCTCAAGGGCGCATACGAGATCCCCGAGTTCTCTCGCGCGGCGCCCGGCCGCCCGCTCATAAACTTCCTGAATCTCCAGGAGGGCGAGCAGGTCTTGAGGCTTCTTCCGATACGCTCCTTCGACGGCGACATCGACGTGATGTTCGCAACCGCGAAGGGCATAGTCAAGAAGACGCTCCTCGGCGAATACAAGAACGTCAACAGAAGCGGCATAAGGGCGATCTCGATAGACGAGGGCGACACGCTTGTGGAGGTGAGGCTCGTCAAGCCCAGCGACGAGGTCGTCATGATAACCGCCATGGGCAAGGGCATCCGCTTCAGGGCCGATGAGGTGAGGCGCATGGGCCGCACTGCGGCAGGCGTCACGGGCATCCGCTTCAAGGAGGAGGACGACCGCGTCTGCTCGCTCGATGTGGTGAACAACGCGAAGACGCTTCTCGTCGCCACGGAGAACGGGTACGGCAAGCGCACCGAGTTCCCAGAGTACCGCCAGACGCACAGGGGCGGCATGGGCGTCACGGCGATAAAGGGCGCCGAGAGGAACGGGCTTATCGTGGCCGCGCACGCCGTGGCGGACGACGAGTCCATCGTCACCATGACATCCGGCGGCATGATGGTCCGCCAGCGCGTCGTCGACATCCGCGTCACGGGAAGGAACGCGCAGGGCGTCAAGCTCGTCACGCTCGGAGAAGGCGAAAGGCTCGTATCCATGAGCGTCGTCGAGGCGGAGGAGATGCCGCAGGACGATTCGCCGACTGTCGAATTCGTCGATGATGAAAGCGAGGTTTCAGGCGATGGAGAGGGCTGATCTTGAAAGAAGGCTCAAGGAGCTTGTGATATCGAGCCTTGACCTTGAGGACGTCTCCGTCGATGATATACAGACGGACATCCCGCTTTTCGGCGAAGGGCTTGGGCTCGATTCCATAGACGCGCTCGAGCTGGGGATGGCAGTAAGGAAGGAGTTCGGGGTGAAGTTCTCCCAGAACCCCGCCGACAACAGGGCAATATTCAGAAGCGTCGCGACGCTTGCGGACTTTATAGAAGGGAACGGGAAATGAATGAGTCTGACATCGAGAAGATGATTGTCGACACGCTTGTCGCCGACTTCGAATGCGAACGCGAGTCGCTCAAGCCGGAGACGGACCTTTTCGCCGAGCTCGATCTCGATTCGATCGATGCGGTCGATCTCATCGTCCGTCTGCAGCAGCAGATCGGCAAGAAGGTGGATCCGGAGGATTTCCGCTCCATAAGGACTCTAGGCGACGTCACAAAGACCGTCGCGAAGCTCGTCAACGGCTGAGGCCCGCTTGAGCGCTAAAACGCCGCCAGCGGGAAAGCTTTTCCCTCCCGTCGCGCTTGCCGTGTGCATCGCGCTTGCCGTGGCGTTGCGCAATTTCGTTTTTGTCGCCTGGTACCCCGTGGCGGCAAGCCTGCTCGCGGGCTCCGCGTTTGCGCTCTCGCTTCTTCCAAGGCGCGGCGATACGCTCGCCCACTCGTTCGACCTCGCGCTTTCGGGCGGCATCGATCCCGAAGGCGCAAGGGCCTATTGCAGGAAGGTGACCGCCGCCTGGTGGATCGTCCTCTGGGCGAACGCCGCCGTGGCGGCCGCAACGGTCTACGCCCCAAGGTGGGTCTGGTTCACGTGGAACTGCGCCTTGAGCTACGCGGCGCTGGGGCTCGTGTGGGCGGTTGAAATGCGCATAAGAAGAAGGACTTTCGCGGTCAGGTTCTCGACGAGCGGATCGACCGGCTCCGCCAAACATATAGTAAAGACATTCGAGTCCCTTGCGAAGGAGGTCGCGATGCACAGATCGCGCCTCAAGGACATCCTCGCGAAGAATCCGGTATTCCTCTCGACCGTCGATCCAACGCACATGTACGGAACCTTGTGGCGCAGGATGCTCCCCGAAGCGGCAGGATGCGAAGCGGATCCATCCGTCATAGGGACGCCCGAGGAGCTTATAGCCAAGATGTCGGCGGCTCAAAGCGTCTTTCTTGTGACGACGCCGAGCTTCATCGCCCATCTCGCGAAATACGCGGACGGCTACGAGATCCCAAGAAACGTCGTCGCCCTGACGACGAGCGGCGCCCTCTTGGAGCCTCGGGTGGCAGAGGCGGCAAAGCGCATCTTCGGCGTCGTACCCCTCGAGATTTTCGGCAGTACGGAGACGGGCGGCGTCGCGTGGCGCCGGCAGGATGGCGGAGACGGGCTTTGGCGCGTCTTTGATCCGGTAAAGGTTGGAATTTCGGAGAATGGAACTTTGAAGGTCCAATCACCGTTCTCCTTCAAGCGCGGCTGGTACGAGATGGGCGACGGCGTGGAACTCGAGCCAGACGGACGAGCCTTCAAACTTCTCGGGAGGCGCGACAGAATGGTCAAGATTGCCGAAGAGAGGGTGGATCTCGCGGAGATGGAGGCGCTCGCGTCAGGCGCTCTGGGCGGGGTTGAGGTGCATCTCGTGAAGCTCGATGGAGAGACGGGGCCGATTCTTGGCGCCGTAGTCGAAGGGGAGAGCCGTCCGCCCCTTGAGATGAGATCGGCCCTTTTGAAGGTCTTCCCGAAGGGGACTTTGCCGAGGCGCTTCAGGTTCGTGAAGGAGATCGCGCACAACGAGCAGGGGAAGGTGACGGACGGCTACTTGAGATCGCTTTTCGAGCGTCCTTCCGAGCCTCCGCCAAAGCCCGGCAAGGTCGAGATCCCCGTAAGGTACGAAGCCGGCGAGTCCTGCTTCGACGGCCATTTCCCCGGCTTCCCGATACTTCCCGGGGTCATCCAGCTCGGAAGGGCCGTTGACGAGGCCCGCAGGGCTTTCGCGATCGCATCCCCGCTCAAGACTGTTAAGAAAATGAAGTTCATGAGCCCTATACGCCCTGGAATGGGCGTGACGCTGGCTCTGGAACGCCGCGGTGCAGGCGAAGTCTCCTACGCCTTTGAAGCGGACGGGTGCGTCCACTCGTGCGGCACGCTGATTTTTTCTTAAAATCCCATTTGACGAAAGGCGCGTCTTTGGAGTATAATACGCAAAGTCAATTTCGGAGGTGTTCAATGGCAGAAGAACTGCAGTCGTTGCTAGAGAGAATCCAGAAGGATGGCGTTGACAAGGCCAACGCCGAAGCCGCAGAGATCGTCGCCAAGGCAAAGGCCGAGGCGGCGGCCATCGTCAAGAAGGCGAAAGAGGAGGCAGCCGAATCTTCGGCGGCAGCCAAGGCGGAGGCCGAAGCCGGCGCGAAGCGCGCCGAGGCCACGATCCGCCAGGCCGCGCGCGATACGATCCTCAGCGTCGAGGCGGCCGTCACGAAGATGCTGGAGGGCCTGCTCGCGAAGGATGTCGAGGCCGCCCTGGCAACGCCTGCACAGGTCGCGCCGCTCGCGCTCGCCGCGATCACCGTCCTCGGCGATCCCACGGCAGAGGTCGCCGCCAACGCTCCTCTCGCCGCAGCGCTCAAGAGCCAGCTTGCCGCCGCCGCCAAGAAGGGCGTCAAGATCGTCACCGACGAATCGATCCAGAGCGGATTCTCCGTGAGGCTCGACGGCGGCAGGGTCGAGCACGACTTCACCGGGGATGCCGTCGTAGCGGCCCTCTCAAAGCGCCTCAGGCCGCAGCTTGCGGCCCTTCTAAAGTGAAGCGGTAGACTGAAATGGCTGCCGACTATCTGATTTCAAGCCTTCCCCCCGTTTCGTTCGACGCTCCCGCGCCGATGACGGTGGAGGCATTCGATGCGAAATGCGTCGAGCATATCGGCGCACCCGCATTGGAGGCGATGCCGGAGCTCGCGGCCGAATGGAACGACCTCAAGACCCAGATCATGAACGCAATCGCCGCCGAGCGCGCCAAGGCCCGCGGAGTAGATGCGTCGCGCTGGCTGAGGCCCGTCGAAGGCTGTTCGATCTTCTGGCGCACGCGCGCCCAGGCCGCGATGCAGGAGAAGGATCCCGTAAAGCGCGATGCGATGATAGACCGCATCCTCTGGGATGCCGCAGGCGAGCTCGTTCCGGCGTCTTCGCCGCTCTCGGCCGCCGCCGCGCTGACGTACAGGGTGCGCCTTGAAATCGCGGCGCGCCGCGAGAGGATCTCCACCGAGGAAGGCAACAGCGTTTTCAACAATCTCGTCGCCGCAGCCGAGAATGCGGCGGGCACAAAGGAATGACCACATGACGACAACCGGTAAAATCGTCGGCGTAAACGGCAACATGATCACCGTGAAGTTCAACGGAGCGGTGGCGCAGAATGAAGTCGGATACGCCGTTTTGGGCGACAAGCGCCTCATGGCCGAAATCGTTCGCGTCAGGGGAGACCTCTGCGACATGCAGGTGTTCGATTCCACGACGCAGCTCTCCGTCGGCGACGCGGTGGAGTTCGAAGGCGAGCTTCTCGCCGTCGAGCTGGGGCCGGGCATCCTGACGCAGGTGTACGACGGGCTTCAGAACCCGCTAGCCGAACTTGCGAAGGAGGCCAGGAAGATTTCCAAGGATGCCGAGTACTTCCTTCAGCGCGGCATGTACCTCAAGGGGCTCGACCGCGAGAAGACGTGGGGCTTCACGCCTACGGCGAAGCCGGGCGATCGCATCACCGCCGGCGAGGCCGTCGGTTTCGTCAAGGAAGGCATCTTCGACCACCGCATAATGGTTCCGTTCCGCCTACAGGGCGCGTATACGGTAAAGAGCGTTGCCCCCAAAGGCGAATACACGGTTGAGGATGTCGTAGCCGTCATAACCGGGCCCGACGGGAAGGATGTCGAGGTCAGGATGTACCAGCGCTGGCCCGTCAAGGTGCCGATCAAGGCGTACGTCGAAAGGCTCGCCCCCACGGAGACGCTCACCACGAGCGTAAGGACGATCGATACGTTCTTCCCCGTCGCGGTAGGCGGCACGTACTGCATCCCCGGGCCGTTCGGCGCGGGCAAGACGGTCCTTCAGCAGACCACGGCCCGCTACGCCGAGGTCGACATCGTCATATCCGCGGCGTGCGGCGAGCGCGCCGGCGAAGTCGTCGAAACCCTGAAGGAGTTCCCCGAGCTTATCGACCCCAAGACGGGCCGCTCGCTCATGGAGCGCACGTGCATCATCTGCAACACCTCCTCGATGCCTGTCGCGAGCCGTGAAGCGTCCGTGTATACGGCCGTGACGCTCGCCGAGTACTACAGGCAGATGGGCCTCAATGTCCTCGTCCTCGCAGACTCCACGTCCCGCTGGGCGCAGGCCATGCGCGAACTTTCCGGCCGCCTTGAGGAGATCCCCGGCGAAGAGGCGTTCCCGGCGTACCTCGAAAGCCGCATCGCTGCGTTCTACGAGCGCGCCGGCCGCGTCAGGCTCAAGGACGGCTCGATCGGCTCCGTCACGATCGGCGGAACGGTTTCGCCGGCGGGCGGCAACTTCGACGAGCCCGTCACGCAGGCCACGCTCAAGGTCGTCGGCGGCTTCCACGGCTTGAGCCGCGCCCGTTCCGACGCCCGCCGCTATCCGGCCATCGACCCTCTCGAGTCCTGGAGCAAGTACCCCAGCGTCATCGAGCAGGCGCGCGTCGAGAAGGCGCGCACGCTTCTGAGGAAGGGCAACGAGGTCGGCCAGATGATGAAGGTCGTCGGCGAGGAAGGCACGAGCCTTGCGGACTTCACCGACTACCTGAAGAGCGAATTCCTCGATGCCGTCTACCTGCAGCAGAACGCGTTCTCCGATGTCGACGCCTCGACTCCGAAGGCGCGCCAGCAGGTGATGTTCGACGTCGTCGAAAAGACGCTCTTCACAGACTACAAGTTTGAGGACAAGGATGCTACGCGCAAGTTCTTCATGGGGCTTCAGCAGGCGTTCATCGACTGGAACAACGTAAAGAGCGACGATCCCGCCTTCGAGGACGGGAAGAATGCGCTCATCGCGAAGATTGAGGAGGCCGCCCGTGTTTGATTCCAAAGTCTACCACAAGATCGACGCACTCTCCGGTTCAGTTGCCACATTGAGGGCCGAGGGGGTCAAGTACAACGAGATCGCCGAGGTCGAGAGCCGCGCGGGAACTTCCCTTGCGCAGGTCATCAAGCTCGACGGCCCCAACGTCACGATCCAGATCTTCGCCGGCGCAAGAGGCGTCGACACGAGCGCCAAGGTGCGCTTCCTCGGGGACACGATGAAGATCCCGTTCGGCGACGAGCTTCTCGGACGCGCGTTCACGGGAGCTGGCGAGCCGCGCGACGGCGGCCCGAGGCTCGACTCGAACAAGGTCCCGATCGGCCAGCCTTCGGTCAACCCCGCCAAGCGCATCATGCCCAACCGCATGGTCCGCACGAACATCCCGATGATCGACCTCTTCAACTCGCTCGTCGTTTCGCAGAAGCTCCCGATCTTCGCCCGCGCAGGCGAGCCGTACAACGAGCTTCTCGCGCGCATCGCGATGCAGGCGAGCAGCGATGTGATCATCCTCGGCGGAATGGGACTTAAGTACGACGACTACCTTACCTTCCGCGACACGCTCGACAAGTCGGGCGCTCTCTCGCGTACGGTGATGTTCGTCCACACCGCGGCCGACCCGACGGTCGAGTGCAAGCTCGTTCCTGACGTGTCGCTTGCCGTCGCCGAGCAGTTCGCCTTGAAGGGCAAGGACGTCCTTGTGCTTTTGACGGACATGACGTGCTTCGCCGACGCCATGAAGGAGATCGCCATCACCATGGAGCAGATCCCCTCGAACCGCGGCTATCCGGGCGACCTCTACTCACAGCTCGCATCGCGCTACGAGAAGGCCGTGGACTTCGACGGCGCCGGTTCCATCACGATCCTCGCGGTGACGACGATGCCGGGCGACGACGTGACGCACCCCGTGCCCGACAACACGGGCTACATCACCGAGGGCCAGTTCTACCTCCGCAACGGGCGCATCGAGCCGTTCGGCTCCCTCTCGCGTCTCAAGCAGCAGGTCAACAAGAACACGCGCGAAGACCATCGCACGATCATGGACGCTCTGATCAAGCTCTACGCCTCCTACAAGGAGACCGTGGAGAAGCAGTCCATGGGCTTCAGGATGAGCGCGTGGGACCAGAAGCTCCTCAAGTACGGCGCGGCGTTCGAGAAGAACATGATGGACCTTTCCGTCAACATCACCCTCGAAGACGCGCTTGATCTCGGGTGGAAGATTCTTGCCGACTGTTTCGACAGAAGCGAGGTGGGCATACCCTCCAAGCTCTCAGACAAGTTCTGGCCGAAAGGATGAATGGAGTTATGGAAGTGAAGATCGTTTCACTCGTTGCGGCCGCAGTTGCATCTGCGGCCGCTTGCGCTTTTGAGTTGGGGGACAAGGTCTACTCGCTCTACGAAGGCAAAGACCAGGGCTATCAGGAGAAGACGCTCTGGCGCGACGCCGACGCCGCCATCGTATACGAGGGCGAATACGCGATGATTCCCGTCGAGGGGGTCACGAAAGACGATGTCATAACGCCCGTCGTCGTATACGGCGGGGCAGGCGCCTCGAATCTCGGCTCGCCGGTCGTATGGAACGACTACTACGTCTTCCAGAAGGTGAACATGATCTCGAAGGCCGGCTGGCGCGAATCGGAGGACGGCCGCTTCAGGACGTATTACGACCCGAACGCGCGCAAGCCCGTCTTCTACAGATGGCCCACGGAGCTTTGGGCGACAGGCGCTGTCGACAACCGTGTATGGATAGGCGTCCCCGTTAGGCGCTCCGCCGATGGGGGGCTGAGCCCCACGTTCAGGGTTGGGATATCCGGCACCGACCAGTACACGAGAACCATATACATCAACAGGACCGACGCTCTCGTCCAGCAGAATTCCGCTTTCACGCCCGAGGGCGTGTTCGGGCTTTCCGTAAGCGGATACTCGAAGCTCCAGCCCTCTGTGAACCATGCAGGCGACAGGCTCGAGGACGAGACGCGCGACTGGAGGTTTGTCGGACACAGCAGCTCCGACAACATCAAGCTTTCCATAGGCCTGCCATCGGCAGGCGAACTCGTCGTTCCCGGCTACGACGGCGAGATAGCCTATACTGTAAGTTCCGTCGTGAGGCAGTATGGACTTTACAAGAACGATGCAGGATGGGGGAGGCCCGCATTGTGGCTAAGGTCAACTGGTGCCACCAGGGTCACCTTGACTGTGCTTGCGCATCTTGTCGACTTTGACGGGCTCTGGTTCTACCCCTCGGGGAAGCGTTCCGTCGCGGTGCGCTGCGAATTGAAGCACAAGAGGCCCACAGACGGCGGCGGCACGGTCGATGAACTTCCCGCCACCGTCACGGGAACTGGCGTATACGAAGAGGGGAGCAAGGTCACTATTTCCGTAACGCCTTACCCGGGCGCGGAGCTGGTCGGCTGGGAGCTTCCAGCCGGCGTAACGAGGACCATCGGCGGCCCTGCAACGGATTGCAGCTTCACCGTTCCCGCGAGCGTCTGCGGCGAGGCGTCGGATCACAAGGTCATAACCGTAAGGCCGATATGGAGATCGAGGATTGCGGCATTCACGCTCCCGCAGCCTGCGGGCTATGGATCCGTTACGGGATGCGGCGACTTCCTGCCCGACGCTGACATGACGAATTCCGTCAAATCGCTCGTGAAGGGCAAGTCGGTCCTTTCGTTCTACGATGTGGGTAATGCCGCCTACATCGAGTCGGTCGAGGGGGCCAAGGTCATCTACAGATTCAGGAACGGAGGCTCGGGAACGGTCGCCTCGACCATAAACGCCTTTTTCGGCGACAGCCCGCTTCTCACCGTCGCGGTAGACGACGATTCGCACGGAAGCGCAACCCCGAAGCCCGGCCGCTACGAGGCGGGCTCGACACTCACGCTCAAGGCGACCGCAAAGAGGGGTTGGGCGCATACCTCGTGGAAGAGGGGCGATGAGCTTCTTTCGATAACGCCGTCCTTCCAGTATACGACAGGCGTCACGGATGAGACGGTTACGGCGCATTTCATCTCTACGGAGGATGATGTCCTTCACGGCATATCCCTCAAGGGCGCTGAGCCGGAGCCGGTAAACGCGGGCGAGGCCACGGAAATCTCCTTCTGGGTGGACAGCCTTTCGCAGCCAAAGGTCACCGTAAAGGGGCTCCCGACGGGCCTCAAGGCGACGCTCGCCGTCCGTGAATCCCCGTGGAAGGACAGCATCTGGGCGCCTGATCCGTCAGATCCCCTGGCGGATGTGCCGGACCTCTACCATGCGCTCGTCATTTCGGGGACGCCCACAAAGCCCGGGGTGTATGATGTTACTGCCTCGATCACAAGCGCCTCCGTGAAGACGCCTGTCGTGGAGCATTTCACGGTCAAGGTGGCGAACTTCACAAGTCCGTACATCTACGGTCTCGATCCCGCCTTCGACGCATACGGCCTTACGGCAGGCGTCACGTTGGACGGAACGGAAATCCAGTTCGTCTCCGAGTACGGATGGACCGTTTCCGTAACGGGGCTGCCGACGGGACTCAAGTACAACGCGAAGACTGGCCTTATAACCGGTACGGCCACGAGGAGCGGCACATACACCGTCACCTTCACGGCGAAGAATGGCCGCGAAAAGACCGTAGCCTCCATAACAGTCACCGTCGCCGCGATCGATGCCGGTGCGGCCGGCACGTTCAACGGCCTTCTGAAAGACGGCGATGGGGCCGTCGTCGGAAGCGTCACGGCAAGTGCGACGGCGCAGGGGCGCGTGACTTTGAAGGCCATGACGCCCGCAGGCACCAAGAGCTTCAGCGCAACGGGGTGGGACTCGCTCAATGGTGGCGTATACTCCAAGGCTTTCGCCATCAAGGGCGCGAGCGCGGCGATCACAGTCGATCCGGCCGCCGCCGCTGACGCGATGCAGCTTTCGGGCGAGTGCATCCTCGCCGATGGCGCTCCTGCGGTTTCAATCTCCGCGCAGCGCAACCCGTTCGGCAAGACTGGGAAGGTCTACGAAAACCCCGATGCCGTCGCGCTTGCAAATACGCTTGCGGGAACTTATGCGTTCGACCTTTTGGAGACCGCCCCAGATCAGTGGGAGCTCGTAGAGCCCGCGAATCCGAAGAAGCCCGAGCTCAAGCTTACCGTAACGAAGACGACTGGAGCCGTCAAGGTTTCTGGCAAGGTTGGCGGAAGGAGTGTAAGCGCAAGCGGCGTACTCCAGCTTGACGGTACGGGCGCAAAAGTGTCGCTCGCGGCGGTGGCGTTGAGGAAGGGTGTGACGGCGATAACGGTCGAGTTCACGTCCGAGGGCCTTGTCGCCCCGGGCGCGAGCGCCGTATGGAAGCCGATGTGATGCAGTTTCATGCGAAGCGGGAAGGGACGGTCGCCCGGCTTGAGACGAGCGAGTACGACAGCAATGCGTGGAGCCTTTTCCTCATAAACCGCCACGAGGTGCGTACGTCGTGCTTCATCCTGAAGCCCGTCGCCCCCCTAGCGGCTCCCGCCGAGTAACGGCGGATGAAAGGATTTTAGACACAGTGAAAAAAACGATACTTGCGGCCATAGCTTTCGCTTCGGCCTTTACGGCGTTCCCCAACGGCGAGGTGCCGTTCCGCGGGGTTGTGGAAGGGTACTACGGGCGTGCATGGGGCACCGAGGGGCGCATCTCCATGCTCGAGTTCATGGGCAGGAATGGCCTTAACACGTTCATCTACGGCCCCAAGGACGATCCATACCACCATCAAAGATGGCGCGAGCCGTACCCCGCCGAGGAGATGGCCGGCTTCAGGAGGCTTCTCGACTGTGCGCGGAAGAACAAGGTGAAGCTGTACTGGGCGATCCATCTCGGCGGAAGCTTCAATGGCGCAGACAAGGCGGACTGGGCGGCCCTTTTCCGCAAGCTCGGTCTCATGTACGACGCGGGCTTTAGAGCCTTCGCCGTCTTCTTCGACGACTTCGGCGGGGCGGACGCCGCGCTGCACGCCGAGATATGCAACCGCATCGTGCGCGATTTCCTTTCGAAGCGCAAAGGGTGCGAGCCTCTTGTCATGTGCCCCAACGTCTACTGGGGATCGGGCCATCCGTACCACCGTACGCTCGGCGAAAGGCTTGATGGAAGGGTCATGGTCATGTGGACAGGCGCGGGGATCTGCTCTGACATACGCGCCAGCGACGTGGAGCGCATAACGAAGGACCTTAGGAGGCCGCCTTTCATATGGTGGAACTGGCCCGTCAACGACTACTGCCGCTCGGCGCTCCTTCTGGGGCGGGCATACGGGCTTGAGCCAGCGCCTATAGCCGGAATCGTCGCCAACCCGATGGAGAACTGCGAGGCTAGCAAGATAGCGCTCTACGGCTTTGCGAAGTGGTGCGCGGATCCGAAGGGCTTCGATTCTCTCAAATGCTGGAACGAGACCTTCGATGCGCTCTATCCCGATCCCGAGATAGCGCGTGCGATGCGCGTT
Source organism: Kiritimatiellia bacterium (assembly GCA_045636065.1). Taxonomy (GTDB): domain Bacteria; phylum Verrucomicrobiota; class Kiritimatiellia; order RFP12; family UBA1067; genus RGIG5050. The sequence goes on from JAZTWW010000015.1 coordinate 16,634, forward strand.
TTTGCCGAGCACAATTCCGACCAGGGCCCGAACGTCCACCGCTACCGCCGCGAGGAGAGCGTCTCGGCTAAAGCGCTCTGCGAAAAGGCTTCAGGCGAGCTTTCAAGGGACGGGCGAGTCTCGGCGATTACCGCCATGGAGCTTGCAAAGCTTTTCTCCAAGGTGTACCACGCCTCTAAGACTCTTGGTGCAAAGCTCCCGAAGGGCAGGTACGACCTCGGCTGGGAGATCGAGGGCTGGGTCGAGAACGAGGAGTTCCTCATGGGGCAGGGTATGTTGGCCCTCAAGCTCTCTGCGGCAAATGCCGTAGAGGAGGCGACGCCCTACCTTGCGCTTCTAAGCAGGATACGCGAAGACGACAAGGCGTCCGCCGCACGGCACTGCAGGAAATTCGCGGAGGCGACGTTTGCGGCCGACCGCAAGAACGTCAAGCGCCCCGTGGCGTCGGCGCGCGAGCTGCGCCCGCTCGTCGACAGCCTGCTTTCCTCGGCGCTCGGGAGGCTCTACAAGATGAAATACTCGCGCGAGGCCCCTCACGCCGAGACCGTGCGCGCGTTCTCATCCGCCAAGGCTCTCTCCTCGCCGACAGCATCGCGCGACGGCAAGTATGCGGGGCTCGCCCGTATCATGGAGCCTATCGAGATTGCGCCAGACGAGTCGTTCGGCATTTCCGTTCCCGGGACGTGGACCACGGACTACTTCCACGCGAGGCTCGGGTGCGCGGAGGCTGTTTCAGGCGGTGCGATAGAGGTTTCGCAGGACGGCGAGACGTGGTACAGGCTTGAGTCGTTCGACAAGGGCACCGAAATGCAGGCGAGGATAGATCCGGACGACGGCTGGCGCCATGCGCGCTACCGCAATGTGTCTGACGCCCCCGTGAAGGTCAAGATCGAGCTTTTCAAGTTCGATATCGCCGATGCCGACGATCCCATGGACGCGGTAATCAAGGAGCTCCTTACGGAAGGGATCGCCGTTAGGCTCGCCCCGGACGGCACGAACGACATGACAAGCGCGCTTCTCGACGCTGTTTCCCGAGGCGGGAAGGTCACCCTCGCCGCCGGAACGTACCACTTCTACGCCGAGAACGCCCGCAAGATGCGGATATACATCTCGAACCACGACCAGCCCATGCCGCGCCGCGTGCAGCTGCCCATATGCGGCGTTGACGGGCTTTCCCTCTCCGGCGAGGGCGAAGGCGCGAAGTTCATTTTCCACGGCGAGGCGACGGGCATTCTTGTGATGGATTCGTCCAATGTGAAGATCTCAGGGATCTCGCTCGACTGGGCCGAGCCTCCGATAGGCGAGGCTCGCATAAAGGGGTTCAGCTCGCCGGGAGTTCCGTCCATCGAGTGGATCGTTGAAGGGTGCGACGGCAAAGCCTCGGCGAGGATGCTCTGGGACGGGGAGACGCGTTCGATAAAGCCGGGAACCGGCGACTGGTTCGACATCGCCAAGGCGAAAGTTGGGGATGTCATATCATACCGCACTTGGCTTAGGCCGTCGCCTGCAATATGCCTCTACCGCGCCTCAGGCGTGAAGTTCGAGGATGTGGTCATACACTCCGCGCACGGAATGGGGCTTCTCGCGCAGCGCTCCAAGGATATCGAATGGCGCGGGGGCGGCGTCTATCCGAGAAGCGGATGCTTCTGCTCCACAAAGGCGGACGCCACGCATTTCTCGAACTGCCGCGGGCGCATCTCCGTCACCGGGGCGCGCTTCGAGGGGATGATGGACGATGCGATAAACGTCCATTCTACGTGCCTTCGCATAGAGAAGAAGCTTGCCGCAAACAGGATCCGCTGCCGCTACGTGCACGATCAGGCGATCGGGTTCGAGACGTTCGCGCCAGGCGAGACGCTCAGGTTCATACGCGCAGCGACGCTTGAGAACGGGCCCGTCGCGAAGGTGGTGGCGGTGGATCCTCAAAGCGAGAGGCTCGTCGATCTCACTCTCGACGATGCGGGGGCCGCGGCGCTCGCCGGATACGCCGAGGGCGATGCCGTCGAGAACGCCGACTGGCAGCCGTCGGTCGTTTTCTCGTCCAATACCGTACGCAACAACAGGGCCAGGGCCGCGCTTTTCACGACGCCCGGGCGCGTTACGGTTAAGGGGAACGTGTTCGACCACGTTTCCGGCTCGGCGATACTTTTCGCTGGCGACGCCTCGAACTGGTACGAGTCGGGCGCCTGCGGCGACGTTGAGATAAGCGGAAACGAGTTCATCGATTGCCTTACCTCGGAGTACCAGTTCTGCAACGCGGTCATAACCTCCGCGCCGTCCGTTCCGGACCTGGCCGGGCAGAAGACTCCGTACCACCGCAACATCCGCGTCGTGGGCAACACGTTCCGCTGCCCCGGTGCCGTCATCTGGGATGGCGTAAGCGTTGCGGATGTCGTCTGGCGCGACAACAAAGTGGAGAGCGCCGCCAAATAGCCGGCAGCATAGCCGCAAAAAAAAAAATATTTTTTACGGCGGGGGTTGACTTTCGCCTAAGTGTGTGATATACTTTGCACTTGACATCTTGCATAAGCTAGAACTATAGACTGGAGTCGAGATGGGCATTATCAAAACTTCGAAGACGGCGAAGAAGGAAAACGCAAAGAAGACGGCGAAGAAAACGGAGCCTAAGTCAAGATCTCAGGCGAAGCGGAAGGAGGCGGCCCCCCTTGAGGAGCCCGTCTCCGTCGATTCCTATTCCGAGGAGGAGGAAGTCGACGAATTCCCCGACATCGACGACGTCGCCGTGCCGGAGCTCGATGATGCCGAGGGCGATGAGGCCGAACTCGCCGCAAGGACGCTCGATCTGGATTCGCTCGCGCAGGAGGTCTCCGAGAACGATTCCCTCGCCGTCCTCGACGAGGACATGCCTGACATCAGCGCCATCGACGAGGATGTGATGCCGGATTTCGGCGGCATCCTGCCGCTTTCCGGCTCTAGCGAGATCGAGGACGAATTCGACGTCGAAGGCGTCATCAGCGGTTTTGGCGACAGGAGCATTCTCGGAGTCGAGGAGCGCAACGCCGTCATCCAGGAGGTGAAGCAGCGCTCGGAGAAGAACGGCGGCTTCGTCACCTTCGAGGAGCTCAACCAGATAGTCCCCGCCACCGTGCAGGACGAGCAGACTCTCGAAGAGTATCTCGGCATCCTCCAGGCGCTCAACGTCACCGTCATCCGCTCCGAGGATGTGGACGACTACCTCGCGCGCAAGGAGAAGAGCGCCGACGGGAAGATCCATCCTTCGCGCGACCTTTTCGACGACCCGATCCGCATGTACCTCCACCAGATGGGCCAGGTGCCGCTTTTGACGCGCGACGAGGAGGTCGGCATCTGCCAGAGCATCGAGGAGGCGGAGAGGCAGACGAAGGACGTCTTCAACCTTTTCGCGTTCACGCCCGGGATGTACCTGAAGCTTCTCGAAAGGCTCGAGAACATGGACGAGCGCTTCGACCGCGTCGTCACCGACAAGTTCGACGAGAACCGCGATGCGTACATGCTCCAGGTCCCTGAACTGAGGAAGCGCCTCCAGGAGATCGACAGGAAGATGCAGGACGCCTGCCGCAAGCAGGCCGAGGTGTTCGCCAACGCCAAGAACGCAACGCCCCAGCAGGTGCGCGGCGCGCAGAAGGCTTTGCAGAACGCCCGCAAGAGCCTCAAGGACATCTTCATGGAGCTCAACTTCAAGCAGAAGATACTTGAAGGCCTCATCGCCGAGGCGGATGAGCTCGTGTACCTCCCGTACAAGCGCGAGATGGCCAGGATGGCGAAGCTCAACTCGCAGAACCGCAGCAAGCGCCGCGAGGAGGAGCTTTCCGACTGCCGCGCGAAGATGGCCGATCTCGAGATGCGCTTCGGCATGCCGCCCGAGGAGTTCCTCACGACGTTCGATGGGCTGAGGACCGTTCTCAAGAAGGGCCAGGAGGCCCGCACGAAGATGGTCGAGGCGAACCTGAGGCTCGTCATCTCCATCGTCAAGAAGTACATGAACCGCGGCCTTTCGTTCCTCGATCTCATCCAGGAGGGCAACACCGGGCTCATGAAGGCCGTCGAGAAGTTCGAGTACAAGCGCGGCTACAAGTTTTCGACGTACGCCACGTGGTGGATCCGTCAGGCCGCGACGCGCGCCATCGCCGACCAGGCGAGGACCATCCGCATCCCCGTGCACATGATCGAAACGATCAACAAGCTTATGCGCGTCCAGAAGAAGCTCATCCAGAAGCTCGGCCGCGAGCCCACCGAAAGGGAGCTTTCCCTTGAGATGGAGATGAGCTCCGAGGAGGTGCGCAAGGTCTACAGGATGTCGCAGCAGCCCATTTCGCTCCAGAGCAAGGTGGGCGACAACGACGACGCGAGATACGGCGATTTCATCCCGGACTCGCAGGCAGAGAACCCCAGCGAGCAGACGGCGTACGCGATGCTCAAGGAGAGGCTCAAGGAGATTTTGACGACGCTTACCGACCGCGAACGTCAAGTGCTGGACTACCGCTTCGGACTTACAGACGGCTATTCCCGCACGCTTGAAGAGGTCGGCAAAATGTTCAACGTGACGCGCGAGCGAATCCGCCAGATCGAAGCGAAGGCGCTGAGGAAGCTGCGTCACCCGTCCCGTCTCAAGAAGCTCGACGGTTTCATCGGGCCGTGAGAGGGCGAAAAGAGAGAAGAGAGAGAAGGAGAGAGAAGCTACAATGAACAGCTGGTTGTATCTGGTGTTGGCGTTCGCCGCAGGGGTTGTCGCGGGTTTTCTGGCGGCCATGTTCCTTTGCCGCCCCCGCAAGGCGAAGCCGCCGAAGATGGAGAAGCGCGCCAAGGCGAAGGCGAAGCCGGCAGAGGATCCGCGTCCGCCGCTTCCGGAGGGAAGCACGGAGATATACGTCGGGAACCTGAGCTACGACCTCGCCGAGGAGGAGCTGCGCAAGGCGTTCGAGAAGTTCGGGGCCGTGAGCCATGCCCGCGTCGTGACGTATCCCTCGAACGGCAAGTCCAAAGGTTTCGGTTTTGTCGTGATGCCAAACCGTCCCGAGGCGGAATCTGCCATAGCCGCAATGAACGACGCCGAGCTGATGGGCAGGAAGATGCGCGTCAACGAGGCGCGCAAGAGCCGCTGAGCGGCTTTTGAGGCCAGGGGATGTCCCGCCTTATATATCTCTACGGGCCGCCCGGGAGCGGCAAGTCCACGCTGGGCAAGGTTCTTGCCCGGCGTCTTGGGCTAGATTTCACCGATCTCGATTCGGTGATCGTGGAGAGAGCCGGCGGGACTCCAATCCCCGAAATATTCGCCCGCGAGGGTGAGGAGGGCTTCAGGGCGCGCGAGCTTTCGGCCCTCAAGTCCATAGCCGCGAAGGGCGGTGCCGTCGTGGCGCTTGGAGGGGGAGCCCTTCTCTCCCGGGAAGCGCACCTGGTGGCGGAGGATTCGGGCGACATCCTCTTTCTCGACGTCCCCGCGGGCATCATCGAGCGGCGGATAATGGCCGAGGCGGGAACGAGGCCTCTCGCCGACAGGGCCGCGAAGATCAGATCCCTCCTTGAGGCGCGTAGCGCGCATTACACGAGCTTCCATCTCCGCCTCGTCCAGACGGACGGCGACGAGGATGTCGAAAGCCGGGCTTCGCGCGCCGAGGCGATCCTCGGTCGCTTCAGGATCGACGCCTTTGGAATTCCAAGCGACATTTTCGTAAGGCGCGGGCTTTTGAGGGAAGTCGGCGCGCTCGCATCCGGGAGGATCCCCGCCCGCCGCGCAGTGGCCGTAATAGACCGCAATACAGGCAACACGTCCATGCCGGCCATCGCATCGATGGAGGCGGCCGGGATATCGGTTTCACCGCTCGTTCTCGATCTCGGGGAGGAGCGGAAGACTCTCGCCACCGTCCAGCTCATCTGGGATGCCTGCTTCAAGGCAGGGCTCGGGCGCAGGGATTTCCTCGTCGCGTTCGGAGGCGGCGTCACGGGCGATCTCACGGGATTCGCCGCCGCCACATGGATGCGTGGGATCGACTGGGTGAACATCCCAACGAGCGTCCTTTCGATGGTCGATGCCTCGACGGGCGGGAAGACGGGATTCGACATCCCGGGCGGAAAGAACATGATCGGTGCCTTCCATCCTCCAAGGCTGGTGGCGATCGATCCCGATTCGCTTTTCACCCTCCCTGAGTGCGAGACGCGCTCGGGCCTCGCCGAGGCGATAAAGCACGGCCTTCTCGCCGACAGCGGCCTTGTGGAATCGCTTGTGGAGGGCATCTCCACGAACTGGCGCACGGACGATGCCGAGTTTGTCGCCGGCACGCTCGACGCAAACCGCATTCCCGTCGAGACGCTTTCGAGGGCGCTTGCCGTAAAGGTGGCCGTAGTACGCAAGGACCCGGGCGAGAGGCTGGGCCTCAGGGCTAAGCTCAATCTCGGGCATACGTTCGGCCATGCGATAGAGGTGGCGACGGGATACCTGGTAAAGCACGGCGAGGCCGTGGCGATAGGGTGCGTCGAGGCTGCGCGCCTCGCGAGGCGTCTTTTCCCGGACGAGGTGGATGCCGCGTGGCCTCAATACGTGAAGGGCGTTTTCCTGAAGGCGGGGCTTCCCGTGGAGCTTCCTTGCGGGGTGACGCTCGAAAGCCTCAAGCCGATAATGGCCGGCGACAAGAAGAAGGGCGACGGAGGCACGGTCTCGTTCGTCCTTCCGTTCGCGCCGGAGGATGCAAGGCTCGTTCCGCTTCGCGTGGAGGAGCTTTAGAATGTTTTTCTGGAAAGGTGGAAAGAAGATGGAAGAAGAGTTGAAGAAGGATGAAAGCGTCCAGGAAGGCGCCGAATCCGGGGAGAGGACCGAAGAGGCCGCCGGGAAGGCGCCCCAGGAGACCGAGGGCGGCGAGGCTGCCGGGGAGACCGCCAAGGCCGCGGCCGAGGAGGCTGCGCCTCAGGACGAGGCCGCGCAGTGGAAGGACAAGTACATGCGCACGATGGCGGATTTCGACAATTTCCGCAAGCGCACGGCGCGCGACCGCGAGGACCTTTTCAAGCAGGCCGCATCCGACGTCATAAAGGACATCCTCCCCACGGTGGACAACCTCGAGCTTGCGCTTTCCAAGGCGCAGAAGGACGATCCTTTCACAAAAGGCGTGCAGATGGTATACGATGGGCTCGTCAAGATGCTTGAGGGGCACGGCGCGAAGAGGCTCGATGCCCTTGGCGAGGTGCTAGACCCCAACTTCCACCAGGCGATTGCCACGCTCCCGAGCGAGGACGTCAAGGAAGGGTGCATAATGACCGAGGTCAAGAAGGGCTGGCTTCTCAACGGCAAGCTCCTCAGGGCCGCGCAGGTTGTGGTGAGCGCCGGGAAGGCGAACTAGTAATGGAGGCAGGCCGGCCGGATCAAGGAGCCGGGCTCTTTCAAGAGGTGAGATATGGCTGAAAAGAGAGACTACTACGAAGTCCTGGGTGTATCCAAGACGGCCAGCGCGGACGAGATAAAGAGCGCCTACCGCAAGCTTGCGATGAAGTGGCATCCGGACCGCAACCCCGACAATCCCGACGCGAAGAACAAGTTCGCCGAGATATCCGAGGCGTACGAAGTCCTGTCCAGCCCCGAGAAGCGCGCCAACTACGACCGCTTCGGCCATCAGGGCGTGAACTTCGGGCCTGGCGGATTCAACTTCGGCCGCGACTTCTCGCACTTCCAGGATGTGGACTTGAACGACATCCTGAGCGGGCTTTTCGGCGGCGGTGGCGGCGGGTTCAGCTTCGGCGACATGTTCGGCGGCGGAAGGCGCCGCGAGGTCGATCCCAACGCGCCCGAGCGCGGCGACGACATGACGATGCAGCTTGAGATCGACTTCGAGGAGGCGATCTTCGGAAGCGAGCGCACGCTGGAGCTCAAGCTCCCCGACCAGTGCCCCGAGTGCCACGGCACCGGCGCCGCCAAGGGCGCGAAGCGCGTTACGTGCCCCACATGCCAGGGCCGCGGGCAGATCGTGGGCGGGCACGGGTTCTTCCAGGTTAGGCAGACGTGCCCCAAGTGCGGCGGAACGGGCAGCACCGTCGAGAAGCCCTGCCCCAAGTGCAGGGGCGAAGGCCAGGTGAGGACCCCGAGGAAGCTTTCGCTCAGGATCCCGCCGGGCGTCGATACGGGAAGCCGCCTTAGGCTCAGCGGCAAGGGCGCCGGCGGCTTGAGGGGCGGCGAGAATGGCGATCTGTACGTGATCCTCCGCGTAAGGGACAGCGAGATATTCGAGCGCGAAGGTACGGATCTCGCCGTTGACGTTCCGATTTCGCCCATCCTCGCGGCTCTCGGCGGAACGGTCGAGGTCCCGACTCCCGAGGGCAACGCCGAGGTCAAGCTTTCGCCCGGCACGCCGAACGGCAAGGTGCTCCGTTTGAGGGGCAAGGGCGCGCCGAGCCTGAGAGGCGGGGCTACGGGCGATCTCCTCGCAAGGATCGTCATCGAAACGCCGATGCGCCTTTCCGGCGAGCAGCGCGATCTCCTCGACAAGGTGGCAAAGTCGTTCAAGAAGGACAACTTCCCCGAGCAGCAGGATTTCGCGGCGCGTCTCAAGAAGTTCTACTCGCACCGCGACAAGCTCCGCAGCTGAGCGGCCCGGCGAGAAGAAAGGCTCTCTGCAAATGCACAGGCTCCTCGTTGAAGGCGATGCGCTTGAAGCTTCGCGCCCCCAGCTTGGGCGCGAGGCTTCGCGTCATCTCAAGGTGGTGCGGCTTAAGCCGGGGGAGACGGTGGAGCTTTTCGACGGGATGGGACGCACGCGCCTTTTTGAAGCCGGGCCGGACGGGAGCCTCTCGGCGAAGGGCGGGATAAAGTCTTTCCCTGCGCCAAAGGCCGCCCTCAGGCTCTTCGCCTGCGTCACCAAAGGTTCAAGATGGGACTGGACTATCGAGAAGGCGGTGGAGCTTGGCGTAACCTCCATCGTGCCCGTGATCTCCGAAAGGTGCATCGTCAGGGTCGATCCCTCCGAGCGTGCGGCAAAGCGCGAGAGATGGCTCAAGATAGCGGCGGAGGCCGCAAGGCAGAGCGATGCGGTGTGGCTTCCCGAGATTGTGGAGCCGGTCTCGTTCGATGGGGCGATCGAGCTTGTCAAGGCGTCGGGGCACGTGTTCGCGGGAGCTCTCATGAAGCCTGAGCCGCCGCCTCTTGTGGATGCGGCGATGGCCGTAGGGCGTGACTCGGACATGGGCGCATTCGTGGGCCCCGAGGGCGATTTCACGCCTGAGGAGCTTGGAAGGCTGCTTGAAGTCGCCATGCCGGTTTCGTTCGGCCCCACGATCCTGAGGGCCGAGACGGCCGCGATATTCGCCATTTCCGTCCTTGCCGCGCGGCGCATGTCATTGGGCGGGGCAGGATCCTCCCGGGAGTGATCGATGACACCTGACGATGCCAGCGTTCTAAGGCGCCTTGCCGACAGGTACGAGACGGCCGGCTTCCTTGAAGGCGACCCATCCTGGTTCATGCATCAGGTGGAAGGGGACCTAAACCGCGAAGCGACGGCCTTTACGGCATCTGCGCTTAGCTTCGGATCGAGGCCGCAGTTCATGGCGAAGGTGGCGTGGATCCTTGAAAGGGCGAACTGCGACGTCGACGCCTGGATAAGGCGAGGGGCGTTCTCCCGCGATTTCAGGGATGGCGACCAAAGCCCATTCTATAGGTTTTTCACATACGGTTGCATGCATTCCTTCTTCAAGGCGTACTCGCGCATCATGGAGGCGCATGGAAGCCTGGGCTCGCTTGTGAGATCCCGCGCATCGACGGGGCTTGAAGCCGTCAAGGCCATAACGGAGGCTTTCCGCGAGGCGGGCTCCTCGGGAGTCGTGCCGATGGACGCGAAGTCGGCCTGCAAGAGGATATGCATGTTCCTAAGGTGGATGTCGCGCGACGGCTCCCCGGTGGACATCGGGCTCTGGAGCGGTTTCCTGCCGAAATCGACGCTTGTCATGCCGATGGACACGCATGTCGTCGCCCAGGCGAAGGGCCTTGGGCTCCTTCGCGGATGTTCGCAGTCGATGTGCGCCGCGAGGCGGCTTACGGCCGAGATGGCGAAGATATTCCCGGGCGATCCCCTCAAGGGAGATTTCGCGCTTTTCGGGGTGGGCGTAACGGGGAGCGGCGAGCTTTCCGGCTGCGCCGGGCAGGATTTAACGGTCCAAAGGGATTCAACGGTCCAATGAAAGGAGAGAAGGGTATGGCTGAAACGGAATTCGACAGGCTCGTCAAGACAAGGCGCAGCTACAGGAAGTTCAAGGGCGAGGTCCCGGCGAAGGAGCTCGTCGATCAGGTGGTCGAGGCGGGGCTTCGCGCACCTTCCGGCCGCAGGAAGCAGACTGGCATTGTCGTCAGAATCGACGATACGGCTGTAAGGAAGGAGCTTATAGCGGTAAACGCCGCCATCAGGGGCGAGCCGCCGCCCGGCCGCGTGTTCGACCCGTTCTACGGCGCTCCCGTCATTCTTCTCGTCATCGCCGAGAAGAAGCCAGAATCGACGCCTGTATACGACGGTACGCTCACTCTCGGCAACATGCTTTTAAAGGCGCACGAGCTCGGTCTTGCCGGGTGCTGGATCCATAGGGCGCGCGAGGAGATGGAAGGTCCATTCGGGCGCATGCTCCTTGAAAGGCTTGGCCTCAAGGGGGAATACGAGGGGATCGGCCATCTTGCCCTCGGCTATCCGGACGGTCCAGAGCCCCAGCCCTACGACATCGCCCCCGGCCGGTACCTGAGCGTCTGACCGGGCGCGCGCGCCGGAGCAGGTCGCAACTGACGTCTTTTTGGATGGCGAATCCAGACGTCAGCATTTTTGGCTTGAAATTTTTCCGATTTTCATGTATTATATACGGCAATTGTCTTTAGGCAAACTAGGAGTTAAGAACAATGGCGAACATCAAAGGCGGCCGTCCCGCCCGTAAGCGTGACAGGCAGGCCGCCAAGGCGAACAAGCGCAATGTGGCGGTCAAGGCGCGTCTGCACAGTGAGCACAAGAAGCTTTTCAAGAAGGCCGATGCCGGCGACCAGCCCGCAACGGAGGAGGCGCTCAAGAAGTTCGTGAGCGACCTCGACAAGGCCGTCAAGAAGGGCATCATCAAGAAGAACACGGCTGACCGCAAGAAGTCCCGCGCCCAGCTCAAGGTGAACAAGGCCAAGGCCGCCGCTGCGGCTCCCGAGGCCAAGTGAATCGAACCTGTCCGTTCTACGAAAGGGAACTATAATGGCTAAGAAGACTCTCCGCGACGTCGAGCTCAAGGGCAAGCGCGTCGTGATGCGTGTGGATTTCAACGTTCCGATGGCCAAGGACGGCAGCGGCAAGATCACGGACGATACGCGCGTCCAGGCCGCTCTCCCCTCCATCAGGTATGTCCTCGAGCAGGGTGCTAGCCTCGTTCTGATGTCGCACCTCGGCCGTCCGAAGGGCAAGGGCTACGAGGCCGAGTTCTCGCTCAAGCCCGTCGCGGAGCATCTCGCCGCCGTTCTCGGACAGGAAGTCAAGTTCGCGCCCGACTGCATGGCCGCCGACGATATCGTCTCCGCCCTCAAGCCCGGCGAGGTCGTTCTTCTCGAGAACACCCGCTTCTACAAGGCCGAGGACGGCAAGGTGAAGAAGGATGACGAGAAGAAGGGCATCCACCTCACCGACGAGGAGTTCGCCCAGAAGAAGGCCGAGCTCAAGGCCGCGCGCCAGGCGATGGCCCAGAAGCTCGCTGGCTACGGCGACGTCTACGCCAACGACGCGTTCGGCACGGCCCACCGCGCCCATGCCTCCACGGCCGTCATCGCCGACTATCTCCAGCCCGCCGTCTCCGGCTTCCTTCTCGAGAAGGAGCTCAAGTTCCTCGGCGAAGCCGTCGAGAATCCCGTCAGGCCCTTCGTCGCCATCCTCGGCGGCGCCAAGGTGAGCGACAAGCTCAAGGTCATCAAGAACCTGCTCGGCAAGGTCGATACGCTCATCGTCGCCGGCGGCATGGCCTACACCTTCAAGAAGGGTCAGGGCATGAAGATCGGCAACTCGCTCTGCGAGGACGATCAGGTCGACTACTGCCGCCAGATGATGGATGAGGCGGCCGCGAAGGGCGTAAAGATCCTTCTCCCTGTCGACAATGTGATCGCCGACAAGTTCCCTGCCGAAAAGGACGCAAGCGACATCAAGATCGAAGTCTGCGATGGCGACATTCCCGACGGCTGGATGGGTCTCGATATCGGTCCTAAGTCGGTCGCTCTCTTCTCCGAGGCGATCAAGGCCGCCAAGACGGTCGTCTGGAACGGCCCGATGGGATGCTTCGAGTTTGCGCCTCTCGCCAAGGGCACCTTCGGCGTATGCGATGCAGTCGCAACGGTCAAGGCCAACGGCGGAGTCTCGATCATCGGCGGCGGCGACAGCGTCAGCGCCGTCAAGAAGAGCGGCAAGGCCGCCGAGATGACACACATCTCCACCGGCGGCGGCGCAAGTCTCGAGTTCCTCGAAGGCAAGACCCTTCCCGGAGTCGCAGCTCTGAACGACAGGTAAGCGCGCAAGCGCAAGCAAGGGGCGGATTCGCTTAGGCGGTCCGCCCTTTTCGGCTTCAATCAGGGAATGAGGCATAGATGGGAATAAAGCCATGACGATACGCTCGTATCTCGAAAGGTGCGCTTCCGAAGCGCCAAACAGGAAAGCTATCCTATACTTCGAGGGGAAGAAGCCCGTGTCGAAGACGTGGGCGGAGTTCCTTGAAGGTGTCAGGCGCATCGGTTCCGGATACGGCGAGAGCTTCAGGCTCGATCCCGCCGCCGACCGTACGGCGATCATCCTCCCTAACAGCCCCGACTGGATGGAGGCGTATCTCGGCATGGCCGGGGCCGGTATCGCCGTAATACCCGTCGATCCCAAGCTCCATAACGACGAAGTCAGATACATACTCCAGGATGCGGGTGTCGCGGTCGTCACCACCGACCGCGAACACCTTGAGATGATGCGCGCGATAGTGCCGTCCCTGCCGGCGGTGCGCGCGGTGGTGCTGGTGGACGCGGACGGCTCCGAGACGTTCGATGCGATCGGCCCCGTTCCCGTGTACGGATACGAGGCGTTGAAGGATTCCGCCAAGTCCACCGGGTGGTACGATTCGCACGTCTGCAGCGAGAGCGACATAGCCTCGATCATCTACACTTCCGGGACGACCGGAAAGCCCAAGGGCGCGATGCTGACGCACGGGAACTTCACGGCCGATGCCGAGGGCGCCCTTGCCGCGTTCGAGGGCATGGCGAGCTCGCGCGACCGCTTCTGCGTGATACTGCCGCTTTTCCATGCATTCAGCTTCTGCACGAATTTCGTGGTGCCGCTTGCGATCGGCGCGCAGATGGCGTTCGTGAGATCGATCTACACCATCGGCGAGGACGTCAAGATCCTCAAGCCCACCATGGTGATGTCGGTGCCGCTTCTCGCGGAAAAGATCTTCGACAAGATCGATGCCGCCATAAAGAAGAGCTCCAAGGCTCAGTGGCTCATCAGGCTCGGGCTAAAGTGTCTCGTCTCCAGGGGCGTAAAGAAGGGGCTTGGCGGAAGGATCCGCTTCATGGTCGTTGGCGGAGCGCCTTGCCCGAGGCACGTCCTTGAAGGCTGGGCTGCGATTGGCGTGCCGGTCCTCGAAGGCTACGGCCTTACGGAATGCGCTCCCGTCGTCAGCATCTCCAACGTCAAGCGTTCGAGGATCGGAACGATAGGCGAGAAGCTCAGGAACATAGAGATCCGCCTTGCCGACATGAACGAGAACGGCGTGGGCGAGCTTCAGGTCAAGGGCCCGATAACCATGAAGGGCTATTGGCGCAACGAAGAGGCCACCAGGGAGTCGTTCGACGGCGAATGGCTCAAGACGGGCGATCTCGCGAGCGTCGACGACGACGGCCACATAACGATACGCGGGCGAAAGAAGGCCCTTATCGTGAACCGCGAGGGCAAGAACATCTACCCGGAGGAGGTCGAGAACGCGATCGCGTCCGACCAGATCGTCGCGGACTGCGTGGTTGTCGGCTATACGACAGGCGGCATCCCGGGCGAGAAGGTCGGCTGCGTCGTACACCCCGACGAGGATCTCCTCAAGGCCCAGAACGGCGGCAAGCCAATGGAGTGGTGCGAGATGGAGAAGATAGCCTCCGAGCACGTTCACCGCTGCTGCGCCGGGCTTGCCGACTACAAGCGCGTCAGGAAGATTGTAGTTTCTCACGTTCCGCTTGAGCGCACGTCCGTCCAGAAGGTGCGCCGCGTGGCATACAAGGGAACTCTGGACGAGTAGGGAGGTCTTGCCATGGCCGGTAAAAGAGGATGGATGGTCGCGCCCGTCTTTGCGGCGCTTTTCATTGCCGCGTTCGTTTCATGCTGGCTTTACATCGACCCCGCTCAGCTCATCCTGTTTTTCGACCAGGGAGGCTTCGCTCCCGTCGAGCTTATGACGATTCCGCTTTTCGCGGCGATCGTCCCTCTCGTGTGGCTCTGCTGCCCGTTCTCGGGCGGGCGTATGCGCAAGTTCGCGCTCAGCCTCGCGGTGAGCGTCCTTGCGATCCTCGCGATAGCAAAGGAGCTCGATCTTCACATAGCGTTCATTGAGTGGCTCTACCCCGAGGTGGCGGACTACCATGGAACGCCGTTCAAGATGAAGTTCCTCACGAAGACGGACTATCCCATCGGCGCGAAGGCCGTGGTAGTGGCGTATTTCGGCATCCTCTTCACAATCGGCGGATATGCCATCGTAAGGTACCTGAAGCCGCTTTTCAAGGGTTTCTTCAAGCTTCACCCCGCGTCATGGAGCGTCGCGTTCATGGGCGGCAGCGGAGTGGTCGTGCAGATCTCCGACAGGCTTCCTGCGATGCTGCGCAAGCTTGGCTGGCTCAGCGTCGAGACGATGGACAAGCATACCGGCAGCGCGGCGGCGCTCATGAAGGTGTTCGAGGAGGGTTCCGAGATGGCTCTTGCCGTCTTCGCCCTTATCGCGATACTCCAGGCGCACATGATATACAATCCCCCCGCTGCGGAAAGTCCGTATAAAACCTTATGATGGACGTCGTAAAGTTTCTCATATCGCTAGCCGCCGCCGTATGCATGATCGTGCCTGCCGTACGCCATCCGAAATGGCGCGGCGGGCTTGCGTTTCTCTCGTGCGTATTCCTTGCGTCGGCGGCCAATGCGCTTGAAGGCCTTTTCGGCGTCTTCGACGGTCTTCTCGGGCCGTACTTCAAGGAGCCCGAGCTGCTGGCGATCGCCTTCTTCCTTCTCCTTGGAGCGTTCATAGCCTGGCGCAACAGGGGAAGCACGATAACGGCCCTTTCGGCTGTGTACCGCAACAGGCGCTTCCCGATGCTGCTTTGGGGGCTTCTTTTCATTTCGGTGCTGCCGAACGTCGTGCAGAGCAAGACCGTGTGGGGGCTCTTCTCCTCCGGCGCCGAGATCTCCCACGAGACGCGCGAGACAGCTGAGAACCTTTTCGAGCTTGTCGGCTCCATCCTCATCCTCAACTGGGCGATACTCTTTCTCAAGGACAAGTGGAAGGTTCTCGAATACAGGCCAAGCCCACATGCGCATCTCGTTTTCGAGCACGATCTCGTGGAGGTCGGGCACGGGAGCCGCCGCACGTGCTACCGCATCGGCGAGACGGGTTTCTGCGTCAAGTTCTACAAGAGGCCGGATCAGTGCGTGAAAGGCAAGATGAAGCGTTCGGTGAGGCGCGACATCGCATGGAGGCGCTTCTCCAAGGCCCGGAACTCGTCCAGCCGCGAAGTCTACGTGTATGAGCTTTTCAGGCACTCGCTGCCGCCTGCGATCAGGGAGAAGCTTCCGCCGGTCGTCGAGCGTGTCTACCATCCGATATTCGGCTGGGGCATACTCGAGACGTACTACACCAATCCCGACGGTACGGCCATCATCCCATACGAGTACGAGATAAAGCGCCAGACCTCTGAGCCCAACAAGCGCGAGATATACATACAGGCGCGCGACCTTCTCATCGAGATGATCGCGGCGAGCGCATACTTCTACGAGCCCGGGAATTTCCATACGCTTTTCACCACCGACGGACGCATCGAGACGAAGATCATCGATTTCGAGCCCGAGAGCAAGATGCTCATTCCCTTGGAGGTGGTGTCCGCGGCCTACAGGCGCTGGAAGCTTAGGCGCAAGGCCAAGCGGTACCTTAAGCACATCCGCGAAACATACCACGTCGACGTAACCGTCGATACACCCCTCGGCTGATTGGTGAAGGGTCAGATCTCGCTCCGCAAGTGGCGGCAACCGCTTCATATGGGCCGCATACGGGGCGCAGTTGGGAGGGAAGCGGCTGCACCCTTGCTTCCGCTCGTGTGGAGAAGTGGAGGCATAGACGGGGAAGCGATGGAATGCCGCAGGCACATTCTCAGCAAAATCACCTGATTTATCGCTTTAATCCCTCTCGCCCATTCAAAGTCCATCCAATCGGATTTATCGCTTTTATCGCTTAGATCCCGTTTATCCCTTCCCCCAAAAAACAATCCCCATGCCACCTTAAATCCACACTTCCCCAAAACAATCCCCATGCCACTCCTGATCCGCTAATCCACAAATCCCCTATCGCATCCGCGCGGGCTTGATGCCCGCGCGTAACAAAAGAAACGGGCGCGTCCGATGAACCGTCACTAAAAAGTCGAAGGAGGGCATATAACGCGCCACGACCTTGCGTATTGCGCCGCTGGATACTGGTTACTGGATGCTGAACACTTCCAACGCGTCAAAAATCCGTTCTATCCCGCGTCAGCGGGGAGAAGGGATTTTTGATGCGTTGGCCGTACTTGGTAGAGGATTAGTTCTTTATATGCGGCGGAAAATTTGGTATAATAGACAAACTTTCGCCTGAGTGGCCCAAGAGTCTTCAAGTGGCTTCGGCCGGGGGCGGAAGCGAGAGAGGACCGGTAAGAGTATGGCAATGACGATGACGGAGAAGATACTCGCGGCGCACGCAGGCAAAGAGAGCGTGCACGCGGGCGAGCTCATCATGGCTAGGCTCGACCTTGTGCTTGGAAACGACATAACCACGCCCGTGGCTATAGGCGAATTCCCCAAGTTCGGGTGCGCAGCCGTGTGGGACAGGGAGAAGATCGCCCTCGTCCCCGACCATTTCACGCCCAACAAGGACATAAAGGCCGCGACACAGTGCCAGACGATGCGCCGCTTCGCCTCTGACATGGGCATCACCAACTATTTCGAGGTCGGCCACGACTGCGGCGTCGAGCATGCGCTCCTTCCCGAGAAGGGGCTTGTGACGGCCGGCGATCTCGTGATCGGCGCGGACAGCCACACCTGCACGTACGGCGCCGTAGGCGCGTTCTCCACCGGCATCGGCTCGACTGACATGGCCTGCGGCATGGCGAAGGGGAGGACGTGGTTCAAGGTCCCGTCCGCCATAAAGGTCGTCCTGAAAGGCAAGCCTCAGAAATGGGTCGGCGGCAAGGACCTCATACTCCACTTGATAGGCCTTATAGGCGTAGACGGCGCTCGCTACCAGAGCCTGGAGTTCACGGGAGACGGAGTCGCGAGCCTCACGATGGACGACCGCTTCACCGTCGCCAACATGGCCATCGAGGCGGGCGCGAAAAACGGCATATTCCCCGTCGACGCTGCGTGCCTCGAATACTTGAAGGAGCATGGGGCGCGAGAGCCTAAGATATACGAGGCCGATCCCGATGCCACCTATACGCGCACAATCGAGATTGACCTTTCCACGCTAAAGCCCACTGTCGCGTTCCCGCATCTGCCGGAGAACACGAAGGTTGTCGATGAGGCCGGCGACATCAAGATCGACCAGGTTGTAATCGGCAGCTGCACCAACGGGCGCATAGGCGACTTGAGAATCGCCGCCGAGGTAATGAAGGGCAAGAAGGTCGCCCCCAATGTGCGCGCGATCGTCATCCCCGCGACGCAGCGCATATGGCTCCAGGCGCTCGACGAGGGGCTTCTCAAGATCTTCGCCGAGGCGGGATGCGTCGTCTCCACTCCCACCTGCGGCCCGTGCCTCGGAGGCCACATGGGAATCCTCGCAAAGGGCGAGAGGGCCGTCGCCACCACAAACCGCAACTTCGTCGGGCGCATGGGCCACGTCGAAAGCGAGATATACCTCGCATCCCCCGCAGTCGCAGCGGCAAGCGCCATCGCAGGAAGGATCGTCGCACCATGAAAGCGAAAGGCAGAGTCTTCAAGTACGGTGACAACGTCGACACCGACGTCATAATCCCCGCGCGCCATCTCACCACCCCCGACATGAAGGAGCTCGCGAAGCACTGCATGGAGGATATAGACGCCTCCTTCGCCACGGCCGTCAGGCCTGGGGACATGATCGTCGCCGGCAGGAACTTCGGGTGCGGCAGCTCCCGCGAGCACGCCCCGGCCTCCATAAAGGCGGCCGGCGTCTCGTGCGTCATCGCCGCGACGTTCGCGCGCATCTTCTACCGCAACGCGCTCAATATCGGCCTTCCCATCCTCGAGTGCCCCGAGGCCGCCGCGGCGATCGCCTCGGGCGATACGGTGTCGATAGACTTCGATACGGGATCCATCAAGGACGAGACGACCGGCGCGGAGTTCTCCGCCGAGCCGTTCCCCCCGTTCATGCAGGATCTCATCAAGGCGGGCGGGCTTGCCGCATACATGAAAGGTCTCGAATGAAGGCTTGCATAACAGTTCTCCCCGGTGACGGGATCGGCCCCGAGATAGTGCGCGAGGCCGTAAAGGCCCTCAAGGCCGTCGAAAGGCGTTTCGGCCACGAATTCACGCTCGACGAGCGCCTTGCAGGCGGCTGCTCGATAGACGCATGCGGCGATGCGCTCACGGACGAGACGCTCGAAAGGGCGAAGTCGTCGGACGCGGTGCTCCTTGGCGCCGTCGGCGGCCCCAAGTGGGATTCGCTCCCCGGGCCGCAGCGCCCCGAGAAGCGCGCTCTTCTGAGGCTCAGGTCGGAGCTCGGGCTTTTCTGCAATCTCCGTCCGGCGCTCGTATGGGAGCCTCTAAAGGACGCATCCCCGCTAAAGAGCGAGATCGTCGCGGGCGGGCTTGACATACTCGTTGTGCGCGAGCTTACTGGCGGCGTGTATTTCGGCGGGCACACGAGAGCCCCCGACGGCAGGAGCGCCTGCGACATCATGCCCTACAGCGTCGAGGAGATAGAGCGCGTCGCAAGGATGGCATTCGCCGCCGCAAGGCGCCGCCGCCGCCTCGTCACGAGCGTAGACAAGGCGAACGTGCTTGAAACGAGCCGCCTCTGGCGCGAGACCGTCCAGACCCTCCACGACAGCGAGTATCAGGACGTCGCGCTAAGGCACCTCTACGTCGACAACGCCGCGATGCAGCTAGTGAGGGCCCCCGGGCAGTTCGACGTGATCCTCACCGAGAACATGTTCGGCGACATCCTTTCCGACGAGGCGAGCCAGATAACGGGTTCGATCGGTATGCTCCCGAGCGCAAGCCTCAGGGCCGACGGCTTCGGCATGTACGAGCCGATCCACGGCTCCGCGCCCGACATCGCCGGCAAGGACGTTGCAAATCCGCTCGCCACGATACTTTCGGCGGCGATGATGCTGAGGCACACGTTCTCGCTCGGCGACGAGGCCGCCGCCATCGAAGCGGCCGTCGGAAAGGTCCTCGACAAGGGAATCCGCACGCCGGACATCGCATTCGAAGGCTGCACCAAGGTAGGCACCGCCGGGATGGGCGATGCGGTAGCGGCTCAAATCTGAATTTGAAGGAGTACAGGCAAATGACACTTGAAGAGCTTGAAAACCTGAGGTCCGCATGCCTCAAGGAGATAGAGGCGGCGGGCGATGCAGCGGCCGTCGAGGCGCTGCGCGTTAAGTACGTCGGCAGGAACGGGTCGATCCCCGCGCTCATAAAGGCGATGAAGGACGTTCCCAAGGAGGAGCGCCCTGCGTTCGGCAAGGCCGTCCAGGCATGGCGCGCCGAGGCTGAGGCCGCGCTCGCCGCCAAGGGGGCAGGCGCCAAGGCCGAGAAGGCCGAGGCCGTCGACGCTACGCTCCCCGGCCGCTGGACCGATTTCGGCGTCGAGCATCCGCTTTCGCGCGTCATCGCCGATGCCGCGCGCATATTCGGACATCTCGGCTTCACCGTGGTCGAGGGGCCGGACATCGAAACGCGCTTCAACAACTTCACGGCCCTCAATACGCCGCCCCACCACCCGAGCCAGGACAGGACCGACACGTTCTGGCTTACGGACGATCTCCTTCTAAGGACACAGACTTCGCCCGTCCAGATAAGGACGATGCTCGCCAACAAGCCGCCCGTAAGGGTGATCTGCCCCGGCAGGACATACCGCCGCGACACGACGGATGCAACGCATTCGGCCAACTTCCACCAGATTGAAGGCCTCTACGTCGACACGAAGCCCGTGAGCCTCGCCGACCTCAAGAGCGTTCTTGCGTACTTCGCCCGCGAGATGATGGGCGAGGGGGTGGGAGTCAGGTTCCGTCCGCACTTCTTCCCGTTCACCGAGCCGAGCGTCGAGGTGGACTTCACGTGCCACGTCTGCAAGGGCAAGGGCTGCAACGTCTGCAAGCAGTCGGGGTGGATCGAGATCGCAGGCGCCGGAATGGTCGATCCCCGCGTCTTCAAGTTCGTCGGCTGGAATCCCGACGAGGTGAGCGGATACGCCTTCGGCTTCGGCGTCGAGCGCATCGCCATGATCAAGTACGGCATCCCCGACATCCGCTGGCTCTACGAGAACGATGTCAGGTTCCTTAGCCAGATGGCGTAGGGGCTTAGAAGGCGATGATAGGAAGATTCATAAGTTTCGAAGGGCCCGAGGGCGGCGGCAAGTCGACGCAGATAAAGGCCCTCGCCGCCAGGCTCAAGGCGATGGGGCTTGAAGTCGTCGTCACCAGGGAGCCGGGGGGTACGCGCCTTGCGGAGCTTATCCGCACGCTCGTCAAGGAGGAGCTTGACGACGCCCCCGTCCCGCGCGCTGAGACGCTCCTTTTCCTCGCGGCGCGCGCCCAGGTGTGCGCAAAGGTTGTGGAGCCCGCGCTTTCGCGCGGGGCGTGGGTTCTCACGGACCGCTTCGCCGACTCCACCTTCGCCTACCAGGGGTACGGGCGCGGGCTTGACGTCGACGGGCTTAAAGCGCTCAATACGTTCGCGACTCTCGGGCGCAAGCCTGATCTCACGATCCTTCTCGACATCCCGCCGGAGGTTTCCGCCGAGCGGCTCAAATTGCGCGAGACGGCCACGAAGGCCGGCGCCGACAGGATAGAGTCGGCCGGGGCCGCGTTCCACCAGAGGCTCCGCGAAGGCTTCCTCAAGATGGCGGAGGAGGAGAGCTCCCGCATAAAGCTTGTCGATGCGTCAATGTCCATTGAAGAGGTGGAGAGCGAGATATGGAAGTTGACGAGGCCTTTGATCTCGTAGAGCGCGCGGTAAAGTCCGGGCGCACGGCGAACGCCTACCTGCTCGTAGGGCAGGTGGGCGGCGAGGCCGGGGAGCTCGCCTCAAGGATACTCTCGCTTTTCTTCGGCCACGGGGTCGACTCCAGATCAAATCCCGACATCCACTACCTTGAGCCCGAGAAGAAGAGCCGCGTGATCGGCGTCGACGCCGTGCACCGCCTTGTCGACGACGTCTCCCTCGCGAGCCTTGAAGGCGGCTGGAAGGCGGGAGTCGTGAATTTCGCCGACAGGTTCAACCAGAGCGCGGCGAACGCATTTTTGAAGACGCTGGAGGAGCCGCCGGAGAGGACGCTTTTCCTTCTCCTCTCCGATTCGCCGGAGCAGCTTCTTGCGACTATCGTCTCGCGCTGCCAGAGGATAGACCTCAACGACGCGAGGTCCAACGGCCTTGGAGGCGAATGGGCGCTCAAGGTCGAGACGGTGATCGCGAGGGCCGGAAACGGCCCCGCCGCGCGCGCCGGGGCGGCCGGAAAGCTCGCGGCCATCCTCGAGGAGTTCAAGGCCCTCGCGGAGGAGGAGGTCTCGGGCGAGGTGAAGATGGAGGACGAAGGCCCTGGCGCTGAGGTCGACAGGGATACGGAGCAGGCGCGCGTCCTCTCGCGCTACCGGGCATACCGCAGGCGCATGATGGGCACCGTCATGGAGTGCATGAGGCGGCTTATGGCCCGCGCCGCCGTCGAGAACCCTCCGCCGGTGCCTCTTGCGGCGGCATTCGCCAACATCGGTTTCGTCGAGGATGCCGTAAGGCAGTTCGATGAAAGGCACATGTCCGAGCTTCCCGTCCTTACGCAGATGATGGATCTTCTGAGGCTATGACGCTTGCAAGGATCATAATGCCCGAGAAGGGCGTCTTTCAGGTGCGCGTGGAAGGGGAGGCGCCGTCCGCCGGGGACAGGGTCGTCGCAGATCTCGACTACGGCCTCGACGAGGGGACCGTGGATGCCCTGGAGGAGGTGGATCCATCGGCCGAGGGTGTGAGGATCCCGTCGTTCTCATTCGTGAGGCGCCTTGAAGGCGAAGCCGACGAGCGCACCTTGAAGGAGAACGCGAGGCTCGCGTCGGCGATGGCCGCGAGGTTCGAGCAGCTTGCGAGAAAGACCGTCCCCGATTTCAGGGTGAGGCGCGTGAGGCTTTCCTTCGGCAGAGGGCGGCTTTTTTTGAGATACACCTCGCAGACGCCGAAATGCGAGCTTTCGCACGTCGCCTCCGAGATAAGGCGCGTCTTCTCGGTGGGCGTCAACTACTGGGCTCTCGGGCCGAGGGACACCGTCGCGTGCGTCGGAGCCCTTGGGCCGTGCTCGCGCGCATGCTGCTGCGCCTCGTGGCTGGAGCGATATCCCCAGAACCTCAATCCGCAGTCGCTCATGGGCTCGGCCGGCGCCGGCGGCACGTCTGGAATGAACGGCACATGCGGCCGTTTCAAGTGCTGCCTAAAGTTCGAGAGTTGAGCTTTGCGCAAATTGACGCCAATTGGGTGTTGAAAGAGCGGATGGATTTAGGTATAATATAGCGATTTCGGTTTTACCCCTACAAGGGAACGGAGAAAAAGGATGAAGCGCTCAGACGTCAACAAGGTTCTGATCATAGGATCCGGCCCGATCGTTATCGGGCAGGCCTGCGAATTCGACTATTCTGGCACCCAGGCGTGCAAGGCATTGAGGGCATGCGGATACAAGGTCGTCCTGGTGAACTCCAACCCCGCGACCATCATGACCGACCCCGTGATGGCCGACGCCACCTACATCGAGCCGCTGAACGAGGCGAGGCTCGAGCAGATAATAGCCAAGGAGCGGCCGGACGCGATCCTCCCGAACCTCGGCGGGCAGACGGGGCTCAACCTCTCGACGAGCCTTGCGAAGAAGGGCATACTCGACAAGTACGGCGTGAAGGTGATAGGCGTCAACCTCGATGCCATCGAGCGCGGCGAGGACCGCGAGATATTCAAGGAGACGATGACGAAGCTCGGCATCGAGACGCCGCGCTCCGGAATCGTCCACTCCGTCGAGGAGGCCGTGAAGCTCGTACAGGACGATATCGGCTTTCCGGTCGTCGTGAGACCCGCCTACACGATGGGCGGCGCAGGCGGCGGCTTCTGCTACAACGTCGAGGAGCTAAGGACCATCTGCGCAAGAGGTCTTGACGCTTCGCTCACGCACCAGTGCCTCATCGAGGAGTCGATCCTCAACTGGGAGGAGCTTGAGGTCGAGGTGGTGCGCGACTCGAAGAACCAGATGATCGCAGTCTGCTTCATCGAGAACATAGACGCGGTGGGCGTCCACACGGGCGACAGCTACTGCGCGGCCCCGTTCCTGACGATCTCCAAGGAGCTTCAGGAGAGGCTCCAGCGCGATGCGTTCAAGATCGTCGAGTCCATCGGCGTCATAGGCGGCACCAACGTCCAGTTCGCGCACGACCCCAAGACTGGCCGCGTCGTCATAATCGAGATCAACCCGAGAACGTCGCGCTCCTCCGCGCTCGCATCGAAGGCGACGGGCTTCCCGATCGCGCTCGTCTCCGCCAAGCTTGCAGCCGGCATGACCATGGACGAGATCCCGTACTGGCGCGACGGGACGCTCGAGAAGTACACGCCCTCGGGCGATTTCATCGTCCTGAAGTTCGCGCGCTGGGCGTTCGAGAAGTTCAGGGGCGTTGAGGACAGGCTCGGCACGCAGATGAAGGCCGTGGGCGAGGTGATGTCGATCGGCAAGACGTACAAGGAGACGTTCCAGAAGGCGATACGCGCTCTGGAGCGCGGCCGCGCCGGGCTCGGATTCGCGAAGGACTTCAACTCGAAGAGCCTCGAAGAGCTCTTGAGGATGCTCCAGACGCCTTCGAGCGAGCGCCACTTCCAGATGTACGAGGCCTTGAGGAAAGGCGCGACGGACGAGCAGATCTTCAAGGCGTGCGGCGTCAAGGCGTACTTCGTTCAGCAGATGCGCGAGCTCGTCGAGGAGGAGGAGGAGATCCTGAAGTACAGGGGCGGCCAGCTCCCGTCCGACCTTCTCATCAAGGCGAAGCGCGACGGCTTCTCGGACAAGTACCTCTCGCAGCTTCTTGGCGTTAGGGAGGATTCGATCCGCCGCAGGAGGACGGCACTCGGCTGCGTCGAGACGTGGCACGCCGTCCCCGTGAGCGGCGTCGAGGACAAGGCCTACTACTACAGCTCCTACAACGGCAAGGCCAACGAGGTCGCCGCGAGCGACAACAGGAAGAAGGTGATGATCCTCGGCGGCGGCCCCAACAGGATCGGCCAGGGCATCGAGTTCGACTACTGCTGCACGCACGCGGCGATGGCCATGCGCGAGGCCGGGTACGAGACGATCATGGTCAACTGCAACCCCGAGACCGTCTCCACCGACTACGACACCTCCGACAAGCTCTACTTCGAGCCGGTCACGCTAGAGGACGTCCTGCAGATCTACGCACACGAGAAGCCCGAGGGGATAATCGTCCAGTTCGGCGGCCAGACGCCTCTCAACATCGCGCGCGGGCTCGCAGATGCCGGATGCCGCATTCTCGGCACGAGCGTCGATTCGATCGACGCCGCCGAGGACCGCGACCTCTTCCACGCCATAATGGACAGGCTCGGCATCCCGATGCCCGAGTCGCGCATGGCGAGCGACCTCAGCGGGGCGCTCAAGGTCGCAGGCGAGATAGGCTATCCGCTCGTCATCCGCCCGAGCTTCGTTCTTGGCGGGCGCGGCATGGAGGTCATCTACGACGAGATCATGCTCCGCGAATACGTGGACAAGGCCGTCGGCGTAACGCCCGACAGGCCCCTCTACCTCGACCGCTTCCTCTGCCACGCGATGGAATGCGAGGCCGATGCGCTCTCCGACGGACACGACGTGTACATCCCGGCGGTGATGCAGCATGTGGAGCTCGCGGGCATCCACTCGGGCGACTCCGCGTGCGTGCTGCCTCCCGCGGGCATATCGAAGGCACATCGCGACACGATCCTCGACTACACCCGCCGCATAGCGCAGGAGCTCAAGGTCGTAGGTCTCATGAACATGCAGTTCGCGATAGAGAACGGCAAGGTGTACGTCATAGAGGCGAATCCGCGCGCGAGCCGCACGGTGCCGCTCGTCTCCAAGGTGGCCGGCACGCAGATGGCGCGCATCGCCACGAGGCTCATGCTCGGCGAGACGGTCAAGTCGCTCAAGCTCACGGAGAAGATCATACCGTACTTCGGCGTCAAGGAGGCGGTGCTCCCCTTCGAGAAGTTCCCGGAGGTCGATCCCGTCCTCGGGCCGGAGATGCGCTCCACGGGCGAGGTCCTCGGTCTTGCCGACAGCTTCGGGCTCGCGTACTTCAAGAGCCAGGAGGCCGCGCAGAGCCCCCTCCCTGTCGAGAAGGGCACTGTGCTCGTCTCGCTCTCCGAGAAGCCGAAGGAGGCGGCCGATGTCGTCAAGACGTTCGCCGATCTGGGCTTCAGGATCGTCGCCACGTCCGGCACCGCCGCGTTCCTCAACTCGTGCGGCGTCAAGGCGGACGCCGTCGCCAAGATAGGCGAAGGCCGCCCCGACGTCCTCGACATCATAAAGAACAACGAGGTCAACCTTGTCATCAACACCCCGAGCGGAAGGCGCGACTCGCGCGCTGACGATTCGCGCATCCGCCAGGCGGCTATCAAGTACCGCGTCTCGTACCTCACGACGCTCGCTGCGGCGTATGCGGCAGGCGAGGGCATACGCGCGGCGCGTGAAGGCAAGGGCGAGGTGAGAAGCCTCCAGAGCTACCATGCCTCGATAAGGGAGGAGTGATGCCCTGCCACTACCATCTGAACGAGGTCTTCTCCTCGCTCCAGGGTGAAGGCCTCAACCAGGGGCTCCCCGCGACGTTCGTTAGATTCGCCACGTGCAACCTTTCATGCCCGTGGTGCGACACGAAGAAGAAGGACAAGCTCACGATGTCCCTCGAGGATACGCTCGCGCGAGTCGGGCGCTACCGCAACACGGCCGTGATCCTGACGGGAGGCGAGCCGTCGATCCAGCCCGGGCTTGAGGAGCTTGTCGACGCCCTCCACGCCAAGGGGCACTGGGTGGCCCTTGAGACGAACGGCGTCATAGCGCCCAAGTGCATCGACGCCTTCGACTACGTGGCCGTTTCGCCGAAGGCAGATTTCGCGGCGAGATACGTCGATACCGTCATGCTGAGGAAGGCGAACGAAGTGAGGATCGTCGCGACAAGCGAGCAGATCGCGTCGTTCTGCCGCCTTATGAGAAGCCTCATAAAGGCGGACAGGTACTACATCTCCCCTCTGGAGGAAAAGGGCAAGATCCACTACAGAAGGGCGGTAAACCTCCTTCTGAGGCTCAACAAGGGCCATATCTCAGGCGTGGACGAAAGGAAGGATTCCGGTTTGGGGGGCGGCCTCAATGAGGAGTTTCCGCCGTGGAGCCTTTCCATACAGATGCACAAGGTTCTCGGCATAAAGTGATTTGCGGAAGGCGGCTTTAATGGGCAGTGTTGCGATTGCTGTTCTGGCGCTTGCCGTCGTCGCTTTGGCGGCGGCGCTCGTATGGGCTCTTGTGGCGGCCACCAAGGCTAAGCTCGCCCTTGAGCGCAGCGAGATCGTCGGCAGGGAGCTCGACATGGCGCGCAAGGAGGCGATTGACGCCCAGGTGAAGGCGCTTGAGACGCGCTTCGGCGAGCTTGCCGCGACGCAGCTTGCAGAGAGGCAGAGCTCGCTCGTGAACCTCAACGCGCAGAACGTGGGGAACCTCTTCAAGAGCCTGAAGGAAAGCCTCCAGAAGTACGAGAAGGAGATCGAGGAGGCGAAGTCGGAGACGTCCAACAGCGCCAAGCGGCTCGACGCGAACGTAAGGGAGCTCCAGCGTTTCGCCGACGAGGCGCGCGCCTTCACGGCCGCGCTCAAGGGCGGCAACAAGATACAGGGCAACAAGGGCGAGGAGATCCTCGCTTCGCTCCTTGCGGAGAGCGGCTTTACGGAGGGACGCGAGTACGACCAGCAGATCGGCTCGCAGAGCGACGCCGGAAGGCCCGATCTCTGCATCTACGACGCTCTCGGGATGAACGCCATATACGTCGATGCGAAGATGAACATAAAGGATTTCATCGACGCCTACAACATGCCCGACGACGAGATGAGAAGGCCCGAGAAGAAGGCCGCTCTCGCAAGGCACGTCACAAGGATAAAGAAGCAGATACAGGACCTTTCCGACAAGGACTATCCGCATACAGTCAAGCCGAAGAAGGAAGGTTATGCGCCTCTTCCGCTCGTTGCGATGTTCTGCCCGTTCAACGCCGTCCTTGAGGCGGCGCTCCAGGAGGAGCCTTCGCTCATGCATTTCGCGTTCGAGAGGAACATAGTCCTCGTCACGCCGACGACGCTCTGGGGATACCTCCTTCTCGTTTCGCACGGGTGGAGGCGCGTGGAGGCCGAGAGGAAGATCGAGGACATACAGGCCCTCGGCGGCAAGGTCGTCGAGAAGATTGACGAGCTTATGCAGGATATTTTGAACATCGGCGCGGCGCTCGAGAAGGCCACGGAGTCGTACGAAAGGCTCTCGAAGCATGCGGGCGAGAAGGGGCAGATGTCCGTCAAGCGCGTTGCCGAGGAGCTTATGGGATACGGCGTTTCGCCGTCAAAGAAGCTAAAGGCCGTAGGGGCCGCAGAACGGTAGAGGCGGCCGTCAGGGCGTCGAGATTATGATCTGCGAGCCCGGGGCGAGAAACGCCGAGATCTCGGCCATGTCTGGAGGGGAGAACTCCGCGCCGAGCGCCTTCATGGTCTCCTTAGCCTCCATCTCCTTCGTAAGCGTGCACGGCCCCTTGTGCGAATCCGGCTTCACGGAGCCGTAGTATCTGCGGAAGAACTTGCCGTTCACGAAAAGATCGGAGAAGCCTATCTTGGAGCGGACGACGAGAAGGCATCTCGGGAAGTTGAGCGTCCGCACCTTTGCACCCGGTTCAAGGTGTTTGCCGCCCTTCAGGGCGGGGTTCAGCATTTCAAGCGCGGCGAGCGTGGTGCCGCGCTCGCGGGCCATCCTTTCAAGCGTGTCGCCGCGCCTTGCCGAGACCGTCGTAACGAGAAGCGTGTCCTCGCCGCCCAGAAGGCGTTTGACGTGCAGGTCACCGAGCCGCCTTGAAAGCGGATCCTCAAGGTCCGCGAGCGCGGGGTTGAGCCGTATGCCTTCGATGGTCGATACAATAAGAGCCTCGTCGCCGCTTCGTTCGGCGGCCGCAAGGCGCTCCAGAAGCGGCCGCACGCGGGCGGACCTGAGAGGGGCCGTGGAAAGCCATCTGGCGCTCAGCTCCCTCTGCTCCTTGGTAGGCTCGTGTGGAGCCTTCTGCGCGGCCTTGGCCTTGGGCGGGGATTCCTTGGCCTCGGTTTGAGGCTCGCTCGCCTGGGCGGCGGGCTGAGTCTGGCTTGAGCGCGCGTCCTTGGCGATAGAAGGGGCCTCTTCGCGGGCGGGTCCGCCGGAGGCGAACTTCGCGCGCACGCACCCGATCCCGCGCACCGTGAGGAACGATACTGCCGCCACGAGCGCGAGGACGGCGGCGGGCAGCTTCAGGGACGGGCCGCCGTCAAACTGGCTGCCCGGCCTGAAGCGTACGCCGAACCTTCCTTCCTCGACCGGCATCTCAGGTACCGTTCCTCAAGGCGGAATCACTTGCTTGCGTCAGGAGCGGCGGGTATCACGCCCTGCACCGCGCCGCGCTCGATCTCGACGACAGTTCCGGAGGCGATCTCGATCCTGAACGTAGCCTCCTTCGCCTCGACTATCGTGCCGATGAAGCCGCCCGCGAAGACGACCCTGGCGCCAGCGCGCAGCTCGTCTATCATCTTGCGGCGCTCGCGCTCCTTGCGCTGCTGCGGCCTGATCATCATGAAGTAGAAGAGCGCGAAGATGATGAGCATCGGGAACATCATGCGCATGAGCTGGCCGGCGCCTTCGGGCTGCTGCTGGGCGGCGTCCGCCAGTGATATCAACGTTTCCATCTTTCTATTCCTTCCGTTTTGTCTGGTCCTTGTGAAGCTGTTCTTTCCATTCGGGGAAGCTTCCGTCCTTTATCGCCTCGCGCATCTCGGATGCGAACTCCGTGAGGCGGTGGACGTTGTGTATCGTAAGAAGCCTCGAGCCGAGGATCTCGCCCGCGTTCATCAGATGCCGCACGTACGAGCGCGTGAAGTTGCGGCAGCAGTAGCAGGAGCATCCCTCCTCGACGGGGCGCTGGTCCATCGCGAAGCGGCCGGCCTTTATGGCCACGTTGCCGTGGCGCGTCAAGGCCGTGCCGTGCCTGGCGACGCGCGTTGGGATGACGCAGTCGAACATGTCTATGCCGCGTGCGACGCACTCCGCCATCTGCGTCATCACGCCAAGCCCCATCACGTACCTTGGCTTGGACGCGGGAAGATACGGCACCGACGCCTCGACCGCCTTGTACATCGCCTCCTCAGGCTCGCCGACGGACACGCCGCCCACGGCGAACCCGTCGAAGGGAAGGGGGGTGAGGCTTTCGGCGCAGTGGCGGCGCAGGTCGTCGTAGATGCCGCCCTGGACGATCGCGAAGACGAGCTGCCCCTCGGCGTGCGGCGCGGCGAGCGACGCCTTCGCCCACTCGATCGTCGTCGCGACGCTCTTCTCGGCGCGCGAGCGCTCGCATGGCCACGGGAGGCATTCGTCGAAGACCATCGCTATGTCCGAGCCGAGCGTCCTCTGGACGGCCATCGATTCGGCGGGCCCGAGGAATATGCGCCTTCCGTCTATGTGCGAGTTGAAATAGCATCCCTCGGGCGTGAGCTTTCGCATCTTCGCGAGCGAGAACACCTGGAAGCCGCCGGAGTCCGTGAGGATGGGCCTGTCCCACGACATGAAGCGGTGGAGGCCGCCGGCGGCGGCGATGACGTCCATCCCCGGGCGCAGCATCAGGTGGTACGTGTTGCCGAGTATGATCGACGCGCCGTTCTCTATGAGGTCGCGCGGCTCGAGCGCCTTCACCGTGGCCTGCGTCCCAACAGGCATGAACACGGGCGTCTCCACCGCGCCGTGCGCAGTGTGCAGAATGCCCGCGCGCGCTTGCGAGCGCGCGTCCTCTGCGACGATTTCAAACGTCCCGATTTTGCCTGTTTCCGCCATTGGAAGCTAATAGTAAACCAAATTTCGCGGGAAGTTGCAAGGGGTTGCGCAAAATTTTTTTTATTTTCCCCTCTTGCCATTTGGACGAATTTAGCGTATTATATACGGTGTCAAAAGACTGTGGCCAGGCTGCGGTCATTCCAGCGAGAGAAAAAAAGAGGAAGAAACGACATGAACAAGGTTCTGCACGCGCTAGTACTCATCATTCTTGTCCTTGCGGGCATGGCGGGCTACTATGAGTTCAACCTGTTTCAGAAACGTTCGCTGCTGAGCGACAGGAACAAGCAGCTTGAGGAGGCGATCGTCTCCCTGGCGAAGACGTTCGAGGCCGAGGACGCGCAGCCCAAGGCCGCGCCCGAAGTCCAGAAGGACGTTTCCCCGTGCGAAGCCAAGGAGGTCGATTCCCCTGAAATGGTCGATCTGCTGGAAGGATACGACATGAAGCTCGAGGAGGCCAACCTCCCGACGCTCGACCTCGACAAGGAAGGCAAGGACGGCAGGGTCCGCCGCCTCCAGCTGAGGAACCATCTTTTCATCGTTGGAGGAGCGCCCGTCGAGGACGAGGTCACGCCCGGCAAGTTCAAGACGACCGGTGAAGGCACGGCCGACGAGCTTATAGGCGAGATCAGCTCCCGCGCGAAGGAGCAGCTCACGAAGCTCAACAACACCCGCCGCGCCCTCGCGGAGATGCGCGAGCGCCTCGAGAAGCTCGCCAAGGACCACAACAAGCTCAAGCCCGAGCTCCGCGCCGAGAAGATCGCGCTCGAGGAGCAGAAGGCCAAGACTGTCGCCGTCGAGGGCGAGAAGGCCCAGCTTGAGGACCGCATCGCAAAGCTCAAGAGCCAGATCGACGATCTCAACGCCGAGGTGACGAGCCTCAAGGACGAGGTCCAGACCACGAAGGATGAGCTTGAGGCCGCCAAGGAGGAGGCCGAGAGCGAGCGCGCCAAGTCCGACCAGCTCCAGAAGATGCTCGTCGACATGCGCCAGCAGCAGACCGGTCCCGTCGTCTCCAAGGGTGCGACGAGCGCCGCCAACTTCACGTACGGCGAGAAGGGCAGCGTCACGAAGGTCGAGAACGAGATGCTCTGCGCGATCGTCAAGCTCTCCGACGAGGCCCTCACCGAGGTCATCGGCTCCGACCGCTCCCGTCCGCTTCCCATCCTCGATCTCGCGGTCCTTCGCACGATCGACGGCAGGCGCGAGATGATCGGCAAGATCAGGCTGCGCCAGTGGATCCAGAACACCAGCTACGTGATCTGCGACATCCTGGAGGATTGGAGCCAGGAAGAGATGGAGCCGGGCGATGTCGTCTTTGCGGAATAACAAAGCCGTCATCCTTCTCGCAGCGCTTGCAGCCGCGCTCCTCTGCGGCTGCATAGCCGATACCGCGGAGGATTCCGATCTCCCGTGGTCGCAGAACAAGGGCTGGGAGGGCATGATCCCTCTGCCCACTAACGCGATAAACCAGTATGATTGAGGGAGTCTCGTTCAAGGTTGAAGCGGGCGGCATCCGGTTGGATGCCCCCCTCGCTATGCGCTTCCCGACCGCCACGCGCCCGTTTGCGCGCGAGGCGTGCGAGGAGGGGCGCGTGAAGGTCAACGGGCGCACAGGCTCGAAGGGCATGAAGCTAAAGGCCGGCGATCTCGTCGAGGTGGAGGCGCTTGCGGAGGTCTCGGACAACCGCGTGACTCCGAACCCCCTCGTGAAGGTCCGCTGCATCTTCGAGGACGGCGCCATCCTTGCCTTCGACAAGCCTGCGGGCATGCCCGTGCAGCCGATAAGGCGCAGTGAGACGGGAACTTTGATGAACGGTGTCGTCGCGAGATGGCCCGAGTGCGCGGACGTTGGCGACCAGCCCCTTATGGCCGGGGCCTTGCACAGGATCGACGCCGACACGAGCGGGCTTGTTCTCGCGGCCCGCACCCAGGAGGCCTTCGACGGCCTGCGCGCGCAGTTCGCCGCGCAGACGGTGGAGAAGAGATACCTCGCGCTCGTCGAGGGGTGCGTCGCCGTGGGCGGGACGCTCGAGAACGAGCTCGTGCACGACCCGACTCTCCCTTTCTGCAGGATGGTGGACTCCTCGCGCGTCCGCGCCAAGGTGAAGGCCGCGCCCATGCGCGCCGTCACGAACTTCGTCCCGGTGGCGCACGTGCGGGAGATGAACGAGGAGCGCACGCTCCTTGAAGTGACGATCTTCACCGGCGTCACGCACCAGATAAGGGCGCAGCTCGCCATGGCGGGCATGCATATCATAAACGACAGGCTCTACGGCGCCTTCGCCATAGAGGGGATGACGGGCCATGCGCTCCATGCGCTGTCGGCGCGGTTTGTCCATCCTCTCTCGGGTGAGCCGTGCGAGATAAGGACGTCGATGCCCGCCTGGGCGCTCGTCTGAGGAAAGGAAAGAAGGTCCTTAAATGGTTCTGGCGGCTGCAAGTGAAATGGTGGAGTTCCTGAGGGGGCTCCCGCACGGCGATGTCTGGATATGCGTCCTTGTGGGGCTTGCCGCGTGCATCATTGCCCGCGTCGTCATAAAGCGGATATTCCTCATTGTGGTCATCGCGGCCGCCATCGCGGCGTTCGCGTGGTGGGTCTTCTGCTCGGACGGCGAAACGGCGAACGCCATATCGGGCGAGGTGCGCAACCTTGAGAGGATGGTACGTTGATTTTGAAAGGAGAAGGTGAAATGAATAAGACATCAATTGCCGTCGTATACCATTCATGGAGCGGCGACGGCAACACGCGTTTTGCGGCCGAGACGATAGCCAGGGCCGCAGAGGCGGACCTGTTCGAGATAAAGCCGGAAACGCCTTATCCGAACAACTATTCGAAATGCTGCGACGAGGCGAAGCCTGAGTGCTACGGAAAGGCCCTGCGTCCGGTGAAGCCCATCGAGGGGTTCGATCCCGCCAGGTACGACGTCATATTCGTCGGTACGCCGAACTGGTGGGGGACGATGTCCCCGCCCGTGAGGTCCTGGGTGGCCGCGAACGCCGCCGCGCTCAAGGGCAAGACGCTCGCCATATTCCAGACGAACGGCGGCGGCGGTCTCCAGCGCACGGGAAGGGAGTTCGCGGAGATGCTCCCCGAGTCGACGATACTCGACCCGAGGGCGTTCCCCGGCGCATCCGTAAGGCAGTCCGTGGCGGCGTTGGAGGCGTTCGTCTTTGAGCGCCTTGACGGAGAGCAGCGCTGAATGGGCTTCTGCAAAGCCTATGACATGAGAGGCACGTACGGTTCCGATTTCGATCTCGGAACCGTAAGGGCCGTAGGCCGCGCCATCCCCGGGTTTCTCGGGGCGAAGCGCGTTCTCGTCGGCCGCGACGCGAGGCTCACTTCGCCCGCAGTCGCGGCGGCTCTCGTAGGCGGGCTTGAAGAGGCGGGGGCCAAAGTCGATTACATGGGGCCTTGCACGACGCCGATGGTCTACTTCTTCACGGCCGAGGACGGATACGATGCAAGCGTGATGATTACGGCGAGCCACAATCCCCCTGGGGACAACGGCCTCAAGGTGAGCTCCAAGGGGGCGCTGCCTGTCGCCGGGACGGTCTTCAGCGAAGTGTGCGCATCTGCGGCCTCCGGGACCGGGGCTCTGCCTGACATCCATCCTGCCCCGATTGCAGACGATCCCGGGGAACGGTTCCTCGCGAGGTACTTGTCGTGGCTCAAGTCGCAGCGGGGGGCCTTCGACCCTTCGGCGACGAAGCTCAAGTTCGCGGTCGACTGCTCCGACGGCATGGCCGGGCTTTTCGCCCGCGAGCTCTTCGGCGGCAATGTCGTATATCTCAACGATGTTCCGGACGGCCGCTTTCCGCACCATTCGCCGAACCCGCTTGAGGCCAAGGCCAGGGAGCAGGTTTCGAGGACCGTCCGCGAAAATGGTCTTGATTTCGGCTTCATATTCGACGGCGACGCCGACAGGGTGATGGTCGTAGACGGCAAGGGGGAGTTCATCCAGCCCGACTATCTCATACCTGTCATCGCATCGACGTTCGACGAGCCTGGAGCCAAGGTGATACACGATGTGAGAACGAGCCGCGGCGCCATCGAGGCGATACGCGAAGGCGGCAAGAGGCCTCTCATGGGCAAGGTGGGACATGCTTTCGCCAAGGTGCTTTTGAGGGAAAGCCACGCCGTATGCGGAGGCGAGCTGGCCGGCCACTACTATTTCCGAGACTTCCATTTCTGCGACAGCGCGGCGTTCGCCGCCTTGAGGATGCTTTCGGCCTTCGAGGGCTTCAAGGCAGCCGGGCTCGACATCCACTCGGCGCTAAAGCCCGTCATGGGCCGCTACGCCAACAGCGGCGAGATGAACTTCAAGGTCGCCGACAAGGCCGCGGCGACAAGGCGGGCGATTGAAGCTGCGTCCTCGTTCGGCAGGGAGATGGGCCGCGAAACGATGGACGGCGTGAGGCTCGAGTTCGAGGAAGGGTGGGTTTCCATAAGGGATAGCAACACCGAGCCGTATCTGCGGCTCATCGTCGAATGCGACAGCTTGGGGAGGCTTGAAGCATGGCGCTCGAAGCTCGTCGCCGCGATCAAGGGATGAGCCCGCCGCGAGGAGCGAATTTCCGCTTGCTTTTTGCACCGGATTGTGAGATAATATCCGCTATTCATGTTTGATTTTCTGGCTAAAAAGTTTTCAAAGAGGCGCGCGCCCGTGGTGTACGAGCGCGCCAGCCATTGCATATCCCGCCAGAACATAGATCCCGACGCCTTGAAGGTGCTATACCGCCTCTCGCATCTAGGGTACACGGCGTACCTCGTGGGCGGGGGCGTGAGGGATCTCCTTCTTGGGCGCGCCCCGAAGGATTTCGACGTCGGCACGAGCGCCCAGCCCATAGAGGTCAAGAGGGCTTTCCACAACTGCTTCCTGATCGGCCGCCGCTTCAGGCTCGCGCACGTCAAGTTCGGCTCCAAGGTGATAGAGACGGCCACTTTCCGCCGCGATTCGCAGACCGTCGGCGAGATAATCGAGCACGCGGCCGAAGGCCCGTTCGAGGACAACAGCTGGGGTACGCCCGAGACTGACGCCTTCCGGCGCGACTTCACGGTGAACGGCCTCTTCTACGACATCAACACCTTCGCCGTGATCGACTGGGTGGGCGGCATGGAGGATCTCAAGAAGAGGCTCATCCGCTCCATCGGCGATCCGATGATCCGCTTCCGCGAGGACCCCGTTAGGATGATGCGGGCGATCAAGTTCTCGAGCCGTCTCGGCTTCAAGATAGAGAAGGGCACCGAGAAGGCGATCCGCAAGCTCCACGGCTGCATACTCTCGGCGAGCGTGCCGCGCCTCTGCGAGGAGGTCTACCGCCTCTTCGGCAACGGCACCTCGGAGAAGGCTTTCCGTATGATGTGGGAGATGGGGCTTCTCGGCGATCTCATACCCGAGCTCGCGGCCTTCATCGACATGGACGGCGGCGCCGAGAGCGAGACGTGGAAGTATCTCGCCGTCCTGGACCGCTACGAGAGCGTCATGAAGGAGCGCGGCATCGAGGTGTCGAACGCCTTGAGGACGGCCGTGTTGATGGTGGCGTTCTCCCGCACGGCCGGCGCAAGGGCGGCGGTCGGGGCGATGAGCGCGCACCTTAAGATCCCGCGCCTCGTGTACTTCACCGCAGTCTCGATGATCGAAAGCGAGAAGCGCCTCAAGGTAAGCCCCGCAAAGGGCAAGCGCAAGCTCGCGTACAGCCCAGGCTTCGCGGATCTCCTCGATTTCTCAAGGATAGTCGCCCGCGCCGAAGGTGCGGGCGAGACTACTCTCGACGAGTGGGAGGCGCTCGCCAGGGAGGTCACGGTTTCCAAACAAAAAGGCAAACAGCAGGATCCCGGCCAGGCCGGATCCCAGATGCAAAGAACAACAAGGCAAAGAAAACAATGAGCAAGAAAGAAACTCTCCCGAACGAGGAACTGCCCGCGATCGTAAAGGCCGCGCCTGAGCTGCTGCCCGTGTACGACTGGTGGGTCAAGGAAGGGAAGAAGACTCTTACATACGTGGCTGTGGCCGCTGCGATCGCGCTCGCGTACGTGTACGGCAGGAACTACATGCGTTCGCGCGAGGCGAAGGCTTCTGCGGCGCTCGTAAGGCTTTCGACGCCGGTGCGCGTAGAGAACGAAGGCGTCACCGCCGCCGACTGCGCCGAGGCCGCCGCCAAGTACAGCTCGTCCAACGTCGGATACGCCCTCAAGCTCAGGCTTGCAAAGCGCCTCTACGAGGAGCGCAGCTTTGAGGAGGCCCTCAAGGAGTACGAGGGTCTTTCCGGCAAGGTCGCCGCATCCGATCCTTTCTACGGCTTCGCGGAGATGGGCCGCGCATATTCGCTTGAGGCCCTCGGCCGCTACGGCGAGGCCAGGGAGGCCTTCGATGCCGTCGCCGCCGACGAGGAAGCCGGCGTATTCAAGAACGAGGCTCGCGTCTCGGCACTTCGCGCAGCCGCTCTCGGCGGCGACAGGGATGGCGCTCTCGCCGGTCTCGCCGCGCTCAAGGAAGGCGCGGACGACGACTTCAAGGATGCCGTCGAGGCCGCGGAAAGGCTTGTAAAGTCATACGATCCCGAAATTGCCGGCTTCGCCGGGCGCATCGCCGATACCGATCCGCTCTCGCAGTACGAGGCGGCGGCCAAGGCCCTCGCCGACGAGGATGCGTCAAAGCCCGAGGCTATCCCGGAGGCGACGATCCCCGAAGCGATCCCCGAGGCAACGATTCCCGAGGCCACAATCCCCGAGGCAACCCCGGAGCCCGCTCCCGCACCTGAGACGCCTGCCGCAGAGCCTGCGCCCGAGGCGCCAGCTCCCGAGGCCGCCCCTGAGCCCGCTCCTGCCCCGGAGGCTCCTGCCGCAGAGCCTGCTCCGGAAGCTCCCGCCCCCGAGGCTCCTGCGGCCCCCGCAGCCGAGTGAGCGGCATATAATGCGACTTTGAAATAAAACCTGAAAGGTCAGGAACGGAAAATGAGTGAATATGTTGATCGCGTCCTTAAGGAAACGGTCGCGAAGAACCCGAACCAGCCCGAATTCATCCAGGCGGTGGAGGAAGTCCTTACGACTCTCGATCCCGTCCTTGCGGCGAATCCGCAGTACGAGGAGAACGCGATCCTCGAACGCATGGTCGAACCCGAGCGCGTAGTAATGTTCCGCGTCCCGTGGGTTGACGACAAGGGCTTCGTCCACGTCAACAGGGGCTACCGCGTTCAGTACAACAGCGCCATCGGCCCGTACAAGGGCGGCCTCAGGTTCGACCCGACGGTCAACCTCTCGGTCCTCAAGTTCCTCGGCTTCGAGCAGGTCTTCAAGAACAGCCTTACGACTCTGCCCATGGGCGGCGGCAAGGGCGGCAGCGACTTCAACCCGAAGTCCGCTCCGCACACCCCCGGCAAGCGCTGCAGCGACGCCGAGGTGATGCGCTTCTGCCAGAGCTTCATGACCGAGCTTTTCCGCCACATAGGCGCCGACACCGACGTCCCCGCAGGTGACATGAACGTCGGCGGCCGCGAGATCGGCTATCTCTTCGGCCAGTACAAGCGCATGGCCAACGAGTGGACCGGCGTTCTCACGGGCAAGGGCCTCAGCTACGGCGGCTCTCTTATCCGTCCCGAGGCGACGGGCTACGGCGACGTCTACTTCGCCGAAAACATGCTCGCCGTCCGCAACGAGACGTTTGACGGGAAGACGTGCGTGGTGTCCGGCTCGGGCAACGTCGCGAGCTATGCCGCCAAGAAGCTCCTCCAGCTCGGCGCAAAGGTCGTGACGCTCTCCGACAGGAGCGGAACGGTGTACAAGCCCGAAGGCTTCACGATGGACGACATCGCCGGCATCATGGATCTCAAGACCGTCAAGCGCGGCGAGCTTTCCGAGTTCGCGATAGGCAGCTCCAAGTTCATCCCTGGCGCGAACCCCTGGCAGATCGCCGAGAAGATCGATGCGGCATTCCCGTGCTCGCGCCAGAACGAGCTCGACGGCGAGGACGCGGCATACCTGCTCAAGCACGGCTGCAGGCTCGTCGCCGAAGGCGCGAACATGCCCTCCACCCCCGAAGCCATCGCTCAGTTCGTCGAGTCGAAGATCATGTACGCCCCCGGCAAGGCCTCGAACGCAGGCGGTGTCGCGACGAGCGGCCTTGAAATGAGCCAGAACTCCGAGCGCATCGCCTGGACGAGCGAGGAGGTCGATTCCAAGCTCAGGAGGATCATGAAGGCGATCCACGACAACGCGTGGGAGGCAGCTGCAAAGTACGGCAAGGAAGGGAACTACGTTGTGGGCGCGAACATAGCCGGCTTCACCAAGGTGGCCGACGCGATGGTCGCGCAGGGCGTCTGCTGAAAAGGCGTCAAAGAGAAGGAGTGGGCACATGTCGGAAGAAATCACAGGCGGCGGAAGCGTGGATCTGAACGGGCTGGGGTCGTTCGACTTCATGCCTGCGTGGGCGAAAGGCCCCGCGAACGATCCGGGCGCGTTCAAGGCGTTCGAGGAGCGTCCGCCTCGGCAGGATGACAGGCAGGGGCGCGGCTCCTTCTCAAGAGATCGCGGAGGCGACAGGCGCGACTTCGCGCAGCGGCCCGACAGGGGAGCGCGCCCGGATCGCGAACGCAGGGGCGACAGGGATCGCGACGCCCGTCGCGGCGACGGTCCCCGCCGCGCGCCGGAGCGCGGCGAGCAGAGGGGCGGCCGCCCCCAGCAGCGCTTCGAAAGGCGCGAGTTCGTCGAGCCGATGGACGCCGAGATCCGCATCCTCCCGAGCCAGAAGGAGCTCGGGCCCATCATCCGCAAGATCCAGACGACGCACCAGGCGTATCCGCTCAAGCAGCTCGCCTACCTCTTCCTCGAGAATCCGCAGAGCTGCATCGTGCGCGTCACCCCGCGCAGGAAGGACGGAGCGGAACCGATCGAGTTCCACCAGTGCAAGGCCTGCGGCTACGCGACCTTGAGCGAGGAGGAGCTCCAGCGCCACGTCCTCGAGGCGCACCTCGGCGACTACTACGATCTCCAGGAGATCGAGGCCGAGCCGCCGAAGGGCGCGTTCACGTGCGTCGCGAAGTGCGGGCTTTCAGGCGAGCTTCTCGGCCCGCCCAACCTCCACGGGTACGATGCGCGCGTAAGGGAGATGATCCGCACGCGCTTCCCCGGCATGGACGAGCAGGAGTACCGTTCGCACATCGAGATGGTCAAGGATTCCGAGACCATCGAGGCGTGGCGCGCGAGCGCCGTGAAGAAGACGGTCTTCCGTCGCAAGGATACGCCTGACGCTCCGGCCCTTGAAAGGCAGGAGGCCGAGCAGGAGATGAGGCGCACGATACTCCCCGGGCTTCTCAGCAGGCCCAAGACCGTCGACATGACGGCCGAGGCGGCGCTTAAAAGCCCGATCAAGAGCCTCCTCTACGCCTGCCGCGACGCGCTTGCAAAGGAGCGCCGCTTCCCGGCAAGCCTCTTCTTCGCGCTCAGGGGCGCGTTCCACCACAGGAAGCTTTCTTTCTTCCGCGCGAACGATCCGCGCGGCCCGGAATTCGTGTGCGCCTCGAAGCCCGTTCCGTTCGATGCGGCCCACGCGGTGCCCGAGCTCGCCTCGCTCGTCAAGTACGCGGCAGACCATCCGTGCACCGGCGCGGGCGAGATGCTTGCGGCGCTTTCAGGCGGAGACGCCGCCAAGAAGGCCGAGCTTGCGACGCACCTTAAATGGCTTGTGGAGAAGGGCAATCTCATACAGTATTTCAACGGCGCGGTGACGGCGCCCGCCGAGAACCCCAAGTACGTGCAGCAGAGGCAGGTCAAGCGGCCCGAGCCCAAGGCAGCGCCGAAGGCGGCTCCCGCTCCAGTAGCGGAGCCAACGCCCGCTCCCGCAGCGGAACCCGCTCCCGCACCCGTAGCGGAGCGTGAAGCCCCCGCCGAAGAGACATCGCCCGTAGAGGCGCCGATAGAGGAAGGTAGCAAAGATGAAACTGCCGCTGAGCTGGCTTAACGAATTTGTTGACGTATCCGACATCGCCCCGGCCGAACTGGCCGAGAGGCTTACAAGAAGCGGTCTTCAGGTAGAGGCGATAGAGACTGTCGGGCGCGAGCCCCTGTCGGACGATTTCGTCGTCGCGGAGGTCGTCGAGTGCGCGATGCACCCCGACAGCGACCATCTCCACGTCACCAAGGTGACGGACGGCAAGGAGACGTGGCAGGTCGTCTGCGGCGCCCCCAACTGCCGCGCGGGGATGAAGTCGATCCTCGCCAAGATAGGCGCTGTCGTCCCTGAAGGCGGGTTCAAGATCAAGAAGGGCAAGCTCCGCGGAGTGGAATCGCTCGGAATGCTCTGCAGCTGGCGCGAGCTCGGGATCGGCACCGACCACTCTGGCATCGCCGAGCTCCCGGCGGACGCGAAGGTCGGCGCTTTCGCGCGCGACTACGCGCCCGGCGAAAAGCCCGAGACCGTGTTCGACGTAGAGATCACGTGGAACCGCCCCGATGCGCTCAGCATCGTCGGGCTTGCGCGCGAGTTCAGCGCGATCCTCCGCCGTCCGCTCAAGATGCCCGCAGTCGATTTCGAGGAGTCCGGCCCCGATGCCTCGTCCGAGGTGTCCGTCACGGTGGAGGATCAGGTCAAGTGCCCGCGCTACACGGCGAGGGTCGTGACGTCCGTGGAGGATGGCCCCTCGCCGGAGCTTATCGCAAAGAGGCTTGAGCTTTGCGGCATGCGCTCTTTGGGGCTCGTCGTCGATGTCACCAACTACGTGATGCTCGAGCTTGGGCAGCCGCTTCACGCCTTCGACTACACGAAGCTTGCCGGAAGGAGGATAGTCGTGAGGACCGCCAGCGACGGCGAGACGATGAAGACGCTCGACGGCGTCGAGCGGAAGCTCGATACGTCCATGCTCCTCATCTGCGACGAGTCGCGTCCGAGCGCCATCGCAGGCGTCATGGGCGGCGAGGAGAGCGAGATCGCCTCCGGCACGAGAAGCGTCCTTCTCGAATCGGCGCTCTTCGAGCCTGCGTCCACGAAGGACACCGCAACGAAGCTCGGCCTCGCCACCGAGGCGAGCTACCGCTACATCAGGGGCGTCGACAAGGACCTCGCCGACTTCGCGAGCCGCCGCGCCGCGCATCTCCTCCAGAAGTACGGCAACGCGAAGATCGCAAAGGGGATTGTGGACGCCGACAGCCGTCCCATGCCGCTCAACGCCGACGTGACGCTCAACTTCGAGCGCGCAAGAAAGCTTATCGGAATCCCCGTCGGAAACGACGTGATGGTCTTCATCCTCAAGTCGCTCGGCCTCAAGCCGCGCGCCGAGGAGGGGAAGCTCTTTGCGGGCGTTGAGTCCGTCGCATTCGGCATCCCGAGCTGGCGCTACGACCTCTCGCTCGAAGCGGATCTTGTCGAGGAGATCGCCCGCGTGTACGGGCTCGACAACATCCCCGACAAGATGCCCTCCGCGCCAAGCGTGTCCCCCTTGAGCGACGCGTCGTTCAGGGCCGTCACGCGCGTAAGGGAGGTCTGCCTCGCGCTCGGGTTCACCGAGGCGATGCACTACAGCTTCCTCAGCGAGGGCGAGCTCGACCAGTTCGACTCCCGCCCCGAGACGAAGGCGAAGCGTCTTCCCCTGCCAGATCCCGTGAGCGCAGAGTACGGCGTCATGAGGGACAGTCTCCTTCCGCAGATGATGGGAAGCCTCGGGCGCAATGCCAAGCGCCAGGTCGAGGAGGCGCTTCTCTTCGAGATAGGCCGCGTGTTCCTGGCCGGCCCCGCAGAGACCGAGCGTCTTTCGCTCGGCTTCATGGGCCCCGTCGGGCGCGAGGCGCTCAACCGCCGCGCGGCGTACGGCGTCGAGGAGGCGCTTCTCAAGATGAAGGGTGCCGTCGAGCTTGTCGCAAAGCGCCTGCACGTCGGCAAGATCCAGTTCAAGGCCGAGGACCATCCCGCGTTCGCGAAGGGCGCGTCGCTCGCGATCGTCATCAACGGCCGCCCCGTCGGCGTATTGGGCGTCATCTCGGAGAAGCTCAGGCATCCGTACCGTCTCACGACACAGATGGCGCTCGCCGAGATGGACCTTGCCGCGCTCGTGAAGCGCACCGATGCGGTGGCGAAGATTCAGGCCGTTGCGCAGTATCCCGCCGTCACGAGGGACGTCGCCTTCACCGCCGGAGAGGATGTCACGCACGAGGCGGTCCTCAAGTGCATCCGCCGCGCCGCACCTGCGGAGTTGACAGATGTCGGAATCTTTGATATATTTAAGTCGAAAGATCTCGGCAAGGGCAGGTCAAGCTTCGGCTACAGCCTTACGTTCCGCTCGCAGGAGAGGACGCTCAAGGACGACGAGGTTAACGCCGCGTTCGCCAGAATCGTCCAGGCTCTAAAGACGCTGCCCGGAGTCGAGATCCGCGGCGTTTGATCTTTCAAAGAGCGTGGGGCCTGTCGGGTTCGCGAATATGGCGGTCTTTTCTCTGACCTTCGATCTGAAGAGGGAGCGGGAATACGGCAACTCCTGGGGTGCCGGATACCGTACCCACCTGGAACACTTGAGGTTTCAGGGAATTTCTGCGCTACGGCTCGACGGGTCTTTTTTGATTTGAAGCCCAGAGGAGGGTTGTGAAATG
This sequence comes from Kiritimatiellia bacterium, assembly GCA_045636065.1. Lineage (GTDB taxonomy): Bacteria > Verrucomicrobiota > Kiritimatiellia > RFP12 > UBA1067 > RGIG5050. Next base: position 59,730 of record JAZTWW010000015.1, read on the forward strand.
AAGATAAAAATGGCAATAGCCGTCGTGGCGGCCGCGTTCGCGGCCGTCCAGTCCGCCATATGCGCGCCTAAGCCGCCGCCCAAGTTCGACAAGGTGAACCCGCAGGCGCTCAAGTACCTCAAGGGCGAGCAGGGCAAGCCGATCAAGACGGGCGTCGTGATCGTCAACGGCCGCTACCTGCCGCCTCCCTACAAGGTTGCGCGCTACGGTAACGTCATACGCATCAACGACGTCCAGGTGACGGGGCAGGTGGTCTCATGGAACACGTTCCTCGCGACGCAGGATCCCTCGCGCGTGAAGAAGACTGTGAGCGCTCCCGCGGGCGCGCCGCCGCCGCCAGCCGCAGGCGGCGCCGGAGGATCCGACGCCGAGCCTTCCGCCGACATATTCGACGACGACCTTTCCTTCTCCATGCCGAGCATGTCATCCTGGATGACGCTCTCCACGGGCGACACCCTCGACGATCTCTTCGGCGACGACGATGAAGAGATGCCTTCCAAGCCCACGCGCCCCGGCTCGTTCACGCGCAAGCCCGCAGCTCCGCCCAAGCCTCCGGCCCCCAAGGTCACGTACACGCTAGTCGGCGAATTCGAGCGCAACGCGAAGGCCGAGGCGCTCGTAAGGAAGGTGAGCGAATACCGCACGAAGATAGACAAGCACCTTCGCGGCGGCGGGCTCTGCATTTTCGCGGTCAAGTCCTCGCCCAAGCTTCTCGATCAGCGCCAGGCGCAGGAGTTCGTGAACGTCATCCCCGAGATCCTCCGCGACGCGCGCTCCGGCGCCGATTTCATCGCCAGGCTGCGCGCAAAGCGCATACACTACATCGAGCCTTCCACCGGCGATTTCTTCATCGCCAACCGCGCAGACTACCTCCAGTACCAGGCGCTGCGCGAGGAGTTCCGCCGCGACGCCGCGACAAGGCGCGTGATGGGGGGAGGGTATTGATGGACGACGCGGCCTGTGGAAGGCTGGCGGCCGGGATAGGATCCCTTTCGTCCGACGAGGAGCGCAAGGCGTTCCTGAGAACCGTCCTCACTCCCGGCGAGCTTGACGATGTCGTCCGCCGCTGGGAGATACTCGAACTTCTTTCGTCGGGGATGCCGCAGCGCGCAATAGCCGAGAGGCTCGGGGTGAGCCTCTGCAAGATCACCCGCGGCGCGAAGATGCTGAAGGAGAACCCGTGCTTCGGCGAGAAGGTCTTCGGCGGCCGCACGACAGTATAGCGTCTTCAAGGCCATGGAACTTGCAAGCCCATCAAATCCCAGAATAAAGCACGTCGTCAAGCTCCGTACATGCTCCTTCCGCGAGGAGACGGGGGAGATGATCGTCGAGGGCTACCGCGAATGCCGCCGTGCGCTCGACAACGGGTACGTCCCGAGGGCGATCTTCCACTGCCCAGAGATGTACCTCAAAAACGAGAACGAACCGCAGCTCGTCAAGGATGCCGTATCGCGCGGCGCGGAGGAGTTCGAGTGCTCGCGCATCGCCTTCGCGAAGATGGCGTACAGGGAAAGGCCAGACGGGCTTCTGATGGTGGGGCCGCATGTGGCGCGCACGCTTGAGGGGTTCGAGCCGCCGGAGGATGCGCTCGTCATAGTCACGGAGGCGATAGAGAAGCCGGGCAATCTCGGCACCATCCTGAGAAGCGCCGACGCGGCGAAGGTCGCGGCCGTCATAGTCTGCGACAGGACGACCGACATCCACAACCCCAACGTCGTAAGGGCGTCGACTGGTACGCTCTTTTCGGTGCCCGTGATAGTGGCTTCAAGCGAAGAGGCCATCGCATGGCTCAAGGAACACGGCTTCAGGATCCTCGCCGCGACGCCCCATGCGAAGGATCTCCATTTCGAGGCGGACCTTGCGGGGAAGGTGGCGATAGCGCTCGGCGCGGAGCAGTACGGACTTACGGCAAAGTGGATGGACTCGGCGGACCTGAGGGTCAGGATCCCCATGCTTGGGCTTGCCGACAGCCTCAACGTTAGCGCTGCGGCGACGATTCTCGTCTTTGAGGCGGTGAGGCAGAGGATACTCGCCGGGATCGACAAGGTCCCAGATTTCGTGCCGTGGCACGGAGAGGGCCGCCACGACCATTGAGCTTGCAGATGAATGCGACTTAAGCGGAGGGTTAGAGAAATGAAAGTCTTCAATGAACCTGGAAAACTGCAGAAGTGGTGCCTGAGCCGCCGTATGGCCGGCGCGAAGGTGGCGCTCGTGCCTACGATGGGCGCGCTCCACGCCGGACATCTGAGCCTCATAGCCGAGGCCAAGAGGCGCGGCGCGGACGAGATCGTCGTAAGCGTGTTCGTCAACCCCGTGCAGTTCGGCCCGAACGAGGACTACGACAGGTATCCCCGCGACCACAAGGCAGACCAGGCGCGCTGCCGCAAGGCCGGAGCGACGGCGATATTCTTCCCCACTCCGGAGAACATGTACCTTGAGGGCCACAGCGTCTACGTGAACGAGGAGTCGCTTTCCAAGGGGCTCTGCGGCGCTAGGAGGCCGGGCCACTTCAGGGGCGTATGCACCGTAGTCGCCAAGCTCTTCAACATCGTGCAGCCTTCCTTCGCCGTCTTCGGGCAGAAGGATTTCCAGCAGGCGGCGATAATAAGGCGCATGGTGCGCGATCTCAACTTCGGCATCGACATAGTCGTAGCCCCCATAGTCCGCGAGGATAGCGGCCTCGCCCTCAGTTCGCGCAACTCGTACCTGAGCGAGGAGGAGCGCGAGCGCGCGTTGGCGCTCTCGGCCGCTCTCGCCGCCGCGAAGGACGATGTCGCCACCTACGGCGGGATCGACTGGAAGACGTACAAGGCGAACATAAGGAGATTCCTCGTCAAGGCCGGGCTCAAGGTGGACTACATAGAGGCCGTGAACGCAGAGACGCTTGAGCCCGTGGCGACTCTCGACAAGGGCGATGCGATACTCCTTGCAGTATACGACGGCGCGACGAGGCTCATAGACAACGCCGTCATGTGATGGAGGCTTCGGGATGGAAACGGCTGTAAAGACGGTTCTCGTTACGGGCGGAAGCGGCTTTCTCGGGATAAACCTCATAAGGTGCCTGAGGGAGAAGGGCGTCGAGGAGATACGCGTACTCGACATCGCGCCCTTCGAATACCCGGAAGCCGGCGAACCGTGGCTCAAGTTCACGCTCGGCGACGTGCGCGACAGGGCCGCCGTCGAGAGGTGCGTCGAGGGGTGCGACGCAGTCGTCAATTCGGCGGCCGCTCTTCCCCTCTATCCGCCCGAGGACATCTACACCACCGAGGTCGACGGAATAAGGAACGTCCTTGACGCGGCGAAGAGGTTCAACGTGCCGCGCGTAGTGCAGATATCCTCGACGGCCGTGTATGGCGTACCGAAGAAGCATCCGATATTCGAGGACGACGAATTGATCGGCGTCGGTCCCTACGGGAAGGCGAAGATCGAAGCCGAGGCAATCTGCCGCAAGGCCCGCGAGGGCGGGCAGAGCGTATGCGTGATACGCCCCAAGAGCTTCGTCGGCCCTGAGAGGCTAGGCGTCTTCGCGCTCTTCTACGACTGGGCGTACACGGGCCACGGCTTCCCGATGATAGGAAGCGGCATGAACCGCTACCAGCTTCTCGACGTAGCGGATCTCGACGAGGCCATCTGGGCCGCCATGACGCTTCCCGCCTCCAAGGTCGATACGGAGTTCAACATCGGAGCGAAGGATTTCACGACGATGAAGGAGGACTACCAGGCCGTCCTCGACAGGGCCGGATACGGCAAGCGCATACGCGCTCTTCCTGTGAAGCCCATCGTCTTCATCCTGAGGGTTCTCGAGAAGCTCCATCTCTCGCCGCTCTATCCGTGGGTGTACGAGACGGCCTCGACGGACAGCTTCGTCTCGGTGGAGAAGGCCGAGAGGCTTCTCGGCTTCAAGCCGAGATACTCGAACAAGGATGCGCTTCTGAGGAACTACGAGTGGTATGTGGCCCACCTCGACGAGTTCAAGGGCAAAAGCGGCGTGAGCCATCGCGTTCCGTGGAAGCAGGGGCTTCTCGCGGCGGCGAAGATGTTCTTCTAGGGGGGAAGATGGACCACCTCATAGAGATAAGGGATCTCAGGAAGATATACAACGTCGGCGGCGAGCCGGTGGCCGCCCTCGATGGGGTCAGCCTTTCGATAGACAGCGGCGAGTTCGTTGCGATCATGGGCTCCAGCGGAAGCGGCAAGTCCACGATGCTGAACATCCTCGGCTGCCTCGACGCGCCCACATCGGGGAGCTATCTTCTCGACGGCATCGAGGTGGCGGCGAGATCGAGGCGCGAGCTGGCGCTTATAAGGAACAGGAAGCTGGGGTTCGTCTTCCAGAACTTCAACCTCCTGCCGAGAACAAGCGCGATCGAGCAGGTGGAGCTTCCCGATCTCTATCTCGGGCGGCTTGGCGGGCGCGCGCGCAGGGAGAGGGCGAAGGAGCTCCTTAAGCGTGTGGGCCTCGGCGGCAGGATGGGCCACACGCCGGCGCAGCTTTCGGGCGGCCAGCAGCAGCGCGTTGCGATAGCGCGCGCACTCATGAACAATCCGCCGGTCCTCTTCGCCGACGAGCCCACGGGCAACCTCGACACGAAGAGCTCCGTGGAGATAATGGATCTCTTTACCGAGCTTTCGCGCGAGGGCATAACGATCGTCATGGTCACGCACGAGGACGACATCGCCGCGTACGCGAGGCGCCATCTTCTCATGCGCGACGGCCACATCATAAAGGACGACGGGAGGGCCGCGAAGTGAACGTCACGATGATCTTCAAGGTGGCGATCCTCGCCATAATGCGCAACAAGACGCGCTCGCTCCTGACGTGCCTCGGCATAATAGTCGGCATTGCGGCCGTGATCGCGGTGATGGCGATAGGCCAGGGCGCGCAGACGATGATGGTCCAGGAGATATCCTCCATGGGCAACAATCTCATGATGGTCTTTCCCGAGGGGCGCAACCAGGGGCCGGTCTCCGGCGGCATGGGCCAGGGCCAGACGATGACGGCCGAGGACGCGGAGGCCATCAAGCGCGAGCTTCCGTGGCTCGTCGCGGGCGTCAGTCCGTCGGTGAACGTCTCGGCGCAGATGATAAGGCAGGGCAAGAACTGGAATACGCGCATCTCGGGCGTCTCCACCGATTTCCCCGAAGTGCGAAACTGGAGCGTCGGCGAGGGCCGGTTCTTCACCGAGGAGGAGCAGCGCCGCTCGCAGAGGGTGTGCGTTCTCGGCAAGACCGTCGCCACCAACCTCTTCGGCGACGAGGATCCTATCGGCAAGACGTTCCGCATAAAGAACATGCCGTTCAAGGTCGTGGGCATAATGGCCTCCAAGGGCGCCAACGGCTGGGGGCAGGACCAGGACGATACGGTCCTCGCGCCCTACACGACCGTATCGATGGTGCTTACAAGATCGAAGTTCCGCAGCATCAACATGATGAACGTCTCGCTCGTCTCGATGGACGATCTCGAGGAGGCGAGGCGCGAGATAACGTCGCTTCTCAGGCAGCGCCACAAGCTCGCCGACTACCAGGACGACGATTTCGAGACGCGCGACACGACTGAGATCATGAACACCATAGGAAGCGTCAGCGGGCTCATGACGGTGCTTCTTACGGCCGTCGCGGCGATATCCCTTCTCGTGGGCGGCATCGGCATAATGAACATAATGCTCGTCTCCGTCACAGAACGCATACGCGAGATCGGGCTCAGGATGGCGATAGGCGCCACGCCCGTCAACATACTGATGCAGTTCATCCTGGAGGCGGTCGTCCTTTCGACCGTCGGGGGAGCCATAGGGGTGGGAGTAGGCGTGGCCGGGGCCAAGATTATCGGCGAGGTGAACCACTGGCCGATTCTCATAGAGCCGTCAAGCGCCATAGTGGCGTTCCTCTTCTCGAGCTTCGTCGGGATGTTCTTCGGCTTCTATCCCGCGTGGAGGGCGAGCCGCCTCAATCCGATCGACTGCCTCAGGTACGAATAGGGCGGCTCTGCCGCCATGGAAGGCGAAATGGATATTCTGGAATACGACCGCACGCACGTATGGCATCCCTATGCAAGCCTAAAAGATCCGCCTCCCGTGAGGCTTGCCAAGGGGGCGTCTGGCGTGAAGATGGATGTTGAGGGCAAGGGGCCTTTAATAGACGCCGTCTCCAGCTGGTGGTGCGCCGCGCACGGCCACAACCATCCTAGGCTCGTGGAGGCCTTAAGGCGGCAGAGCGAAAGGCTTTGCCACGTGATGTTCGGCGGCTTCACGCACGCTCCGGCCGTCGAGCTTGCGCAGAGGCTTGCGGATATGTGCCCGGATGGGCTCGACAGGGTGTTCTTCGCGGACTCGGGTTCGATTGCCGTCGAGGTGGCCGTGAAGATGGCGACGCAGTACCAGTACGCAAAGGGGCTGCGCCGCCGCACGAAGATGCTTTCCCTGAAGGGCGGGTACCATGGTGACACGGCTTGTGCGATGGCGCTTTCCGATCCTGACGGGATGCACACGCTTTTCGCCGGGATGATGCCCAGGCACTTCTTTGCCGACAAGCCGGAGATCCCGTTCGGCGGCGAGTGGGACGAACGCGCCCTTGAAAGCGTCGAGAGGGCGGTTGCGGAGCATGGCGGCGAGATAGCCGGCATAATCTGCGAGCCGGTCTTCCAGGCGGCAAACGCGATGAACTTCTACCATCCCGCGTTCCTGAAGGGGTTGAGGCGGATCTGCAGCGAGAACGGGTTGCTGCTTGTCTTCGACGAGATAGCGGCGGGCTTCTACAGGACCGGGCCGAGGTGGGCGGCCGGGCACGCTGGCGTCGTGCCGGACATAATGACTGTCGGCAAGGCCCTTACGGGCGGTCACATCACGCTTGCAGCGACGATTGCCTCTGGGGAGGTGGCGGAGACGATTTCGTCGGGCGAACCTGGCGCATTCATGCACGGACCTACGTATATGGCAAACCCGCTCGCCTGCGCCGTCGCGATCGAGAGCCTCAAGCTTTTCGCCGAGTCCGACTACGGGTCGAAGGTCAGGCATATTGAAGGGGAGTTCAGGCGGCATCTTGCGGGGTTCGGCGGCGGGAACGTCAAGTCGGTGAGGATATTGGGCGCGGCTGCCGTGATCGAGGTGGATAGGATGCCTGCGAGGGCGGATATAGAGCGGATTATAGACGGTCATGGGGTGTGGCTGAGGCCGTTCTCGAATTACATCTATTCTATGCCTCCTCTCATCTCCTCCGACGGCGATATTGATGCGATTGCCAGTGCCATGAAGTCGCTCGCCCTCTGCGAACCCGGCCCCGTCCTTCCCGGCGACTTCCACGAATAATCACCCGAATGGTGCCAGACTCCTTAAAAGGACGCGGCGCGTATCCATCCTTACTGGACTTGAAATACTATTCAATCCGCCGCGCCCGAAATAATTCCCTTCTTGCGCGGCCAAGGCCGCGCGTGATTCGGATGGTTCCAGACTCCGTCTCGATCTGAAGAGGCGTTTTTTGGATTGCCTGGCCCGGGTCAGATCTCGCTCCGAGCTTTTGACGGAGCGGATTTGAGGATTATTAGGGGTAAGCCGATTTTGGGAAGGGATGTAAGGGATCAACGGGATGTAAGGGATAAATCCGATTCAAAGTCCACTCATTGGATTTATCGCTTTTATCGCTTTTATCCCT
>JAZTWW010000016.1:0-31006 GCA_045636065.1 Kiritimatiellia bacterium
TGTAAGGACGAGCCGGTGCGGCACATACGAATTGGAACCAACTCTCTTGGCGAAGTCCGCCAAGTGAGGGCCGGAAAAACTTTCTCATATAATAAACTTGCGGGCCCGAGCGCTCGCAGGGGCGAAGGAGACCGGAAAGCCTCGGACATCAATCGCGCAAGCCAATCCGCACATAGCCAGCACCAACATCATCCGCTACAATGCCGCGCATTGCGCAGCGTGCTACACAAAACTGCGGCCCAGGATGCGGCGAATTACAAGCGGCCTGCAGCCCATTGCGGAGCGACGGCATCGCTTGCCATCTCCCACCCCCCAAACGGCGAGAGCGAGATGCGGCCCACAGAAGGCCCGTCCGGAGTGCAGCTGCGCTTGAACTGCTGGGTGAAGAACCTGCGCATGAAAACGTCAAGCCAGCGCGCTATTGTCTCCGGGGCGTACACGCCCTCGAACGCCTTGGCGGCAAGCATGAGAATCTTGCCCCTCTCGGCGCCGCGCCCTATGAAATGGTAGAGGAAGAAGTCGTGCAGCTCATAGGGGCCCACGCTATCCTCCGTCTTCTGGGCGATCTCACCGCCGACGCCCGGCAGAAGCTCCGGGCTGACGGGCGTTGCAAGTATATCGAGAAGCGCATCGCCGGCCTTGCCGCCGCGCTCGCCGGCGTACCACGCGGCCATGTGGCGTATGAGCGTCTTCGGAAGGCCCGCATTGACGCCATACATGCTCATATGATCGCCGTTGAACGTGCACCACCCGAGGGCAAGCTCCGAAAGGTCCCCCGTGCCTATGACTATGCCGCCGACCTGGTTTGCGCGATCCATGAGGACATACGTCCTTGCGCGAGCCTGCGCGTTTTCGTATGTGACGTCCCTGACGCTCTCGTCCTGGCCGATGTCCTTGAAATGCTGCCTAACAAGCGGCGCTATGTCAACCGTTTCAATCTCAAGCCCCAGCCCCTCGGCAAGAAGCTCCGCATTCCCCTTCGTGCGGCCGGTCGTCCCGAAGCCGGGCATTGTAAGGACATGGATCCCCTTGATGTCAAGCCCGAGCATGCCGAAGGCCTCCACTGAGACTAGGAGCGCCAAGGCGCTATCAAGCCCGCCCGAAAGGCCTATCACCACATCGCGGCACCTTATCGCCTCAAGGCGCGTTGCAAGGGCGGATGACTGCATGCGGAATATCTCTGCGCACCTTTCGCGGCGCTCCGCCTCGCCGGACGGGATGAACGGATGGGCGTCAACCTTGCGGAAAAGCCCGCGCTTATCGCCTGCCGTAGCGAAATCTGCCTTGATGACACGCTCTTGGGCGCAGACCGGCCCACGGGCCGCGCGTCTACGCCTGAAGGCGAGATACCCCATATCGACATCCGCCACCGTAAGGCCCTCGCCACGCTCGAAGCGGACGCCCTCCGCAAGGACATCCCCGCACTCGACTATCGCCGACTCGCCGGCGAAGACGGCAGTAGACGAGCTTTCGCCGCACCCGGCCCCTGAAACGGCAAACGCCGCAAGAGACTTGGAACTTAACGCCTTTACGGAGGAGATCATCCGCCCGTATCCTCCAGCAACAGCCGGCATGGCCGAGGGAACAAGGACAAGCTCCGGCGCAGGCTCACCTCCACAAGCCCCTGCGGCATCCTCGCCTATAGCGACTTTGAAAGTGAAACCGCCGGCCTTCGGCGCAAAGACGGCATCCGCCTTAAAAGGGACATCCTTGCCGCCAAACTCCACCGTATCTGACGGCAGGCGCTCTGCGCCACTGAACCAGCGCGCCTCTTCCGCGACGGACGATTTGGGTACGAAGGCCGCGACTCCGGTAGCATCGATCACGGCGGCGGCATTGAAAAGCGCGCCTCCGCACCGCACCGGAAGCCCGGCTACTATAAGCATCCCCCGCCCCACGGCAAACGCAGCGAGCTCCTTCAGTGCCGCATCTGCGGCGTCGAGAAGCGAGCCCTGGAAGAAAAGGTCGCCGCACGTGGCGCCCGTAAGGCAAAGCTCGGGAAGGACGAGCATCTCGACACCCTCCGAGGAGGCGCGCTCGACTATGCGCTTTACGCTTTCAAGGTTGCCTTTTACGTCGCCCGGCCTTACAAGAGGCCTTCCGGCTGCGACACGCACGAAACCCGACATGTCCATATCACCTCTCCAATATGACGTAGCAGGGAAGCCCTTGTATGTCTAGCCCCGAAAGCTCGGGGTAGGCGGCAAGGTCCTCGAAGACGTTTATCGTTATGTGGCGCACCTTGAAAGGCCTCATCGCCTCTAGAACGTCAGGCTGCCGCAATACGGTGCGCTCCATGTCGTAGCAGTTCATGCACCACGGCGCGCTCAGTATCACTAGCTCCCCGGCGGCTTCACCCTCGCCTACCTGTTCGACGGCCACAGAAGCCGCCGCCGGAGCCGCGCCGGAGACCCTCCATGCGAGATATGCGTATCTCGCGGCGAAGCCGAAGACGACGAGCGACAGAAGACGCTTGAGCCACACCATCCATACGCCCGGCTTGGGAAGGACTCCAAGCCCCGCGCCGATGAACGGCCACGGAAGCGCAAGCCCGAGACCGAAAGCGAACGGAAGCGCCGCATACCAAAGACTTCCCGCGCCGACGCCTTCGGCCGTCTTAAGGAGTATCGCAAGAAGGACAGGCTCGACACAGGCGCCAGCCAAGAGAACGCTCGCGGCACCAATGGCCCAGACGCCTATTATGCCCTTCTTCGACTTTGCCCCTGCGGCCTTGGGCCTCTTGGCAGCGCCCTTCTTCCCGAAACGCTTCTTGAACTTCGTGAAATCTATCGTCACGACATCGAGCATCGCAAGGCCGAGAATCGCCATCGCGGTGGCCGCGACGACGTTGAACGCGACGCTTGACTGGAGCGAACCCATCCTTACGCCAACGAGGGCGGCCACAAGGCCCATCACGCCGGCGCCTGTTATCTGCCCGAATCCGTAGACGGCTCCGCGCGCCGCGCTTCTTCCGATAATGGCGATGTTGACGGGAACTAGCGGAAGGACGCACGGCGTAAGGTTGTCCATAAGGCCGCACAGGAAGGCTATGAGCAGCAGCGCCCAAAAGCCCTTTCCGGCCGTAACGCCGTCTGAAGCGCCGCCTTCAGCGCCTGATCCCTCGCCCTTGAGAAATCCTATGAACTCCTCCTCTGAGCAGGCACCCATGCGCATCCTGGCCTTAAGGGCCGGCTGGGGCGCTGCGGACGCCTCGGGCACGGCTTCGGCGGGATCGGGATCCGAGCATTTCCCGCCTTCGCAGGGCATTGGCTGCTCGCCTTCTATGAAACCCTCCTCTTCCAGGGAATCCTCGTCGCCTTCATCGTCAAGGTCATCATCGTCAAGGTCATCGTCATCGTCGCCGCCGTCGTCATCCAGCCCGGCTTCGCCGGCATCGGCAGTCCATACTGCGGCGGGAGAGGGATTGGCGGCCTCCTTTGCCGCCTTTGCTGCGCGCGCCGCGTCTGCCGCCTCCTTCGTCAGGTAGCAGATGCCGTCGAAGCAGAGCTCGTCATCGGCCAAGGCGACGCCGGTTGATAGCGCAAGCGCTGTGAAAACCGCGAAAAGTAGTGTCTTTTTCATGGAGAGATTATACCAAAATTAAAGGGTGTGCGCAATGTCGACGGCTCCATCACCTGCCGGTGAATTCGCCGCAGATTATCGCCGTATCGCTCTTGGGATCCCAGACAAGGAAGAGGAACGGCCTCATGCATTCGAAAGGCTCGAGCCTCTTGGTCCAGGGGCTATCCTTCTTGGCGTCTTCAAGCGCCTTGAGGTGCATGGCGGCAGTCTTCGCGCCGAGCCTCTTCGCCTTTTCGTACGCCTCGGCCTTCTCCTCCTCCTCGGATTCAGCCCTTCCCGGGGTGAGGCTCACCCCCTCGGCACCGAGCCTTGCAGCCACCTTCAAGGTCGCCATCGAAAGACGGCTGTCCTGCCCGAAGCGGACGAACCCCGACTGCGGCACCTTGTAGTCGGAAAGAAGAGGGAGAATGTCGAATGTGCTCGTGATGTCGATCAAAGGCACCGTAAGAACGCCGGTGCCGCGCTCGCCGTCCTCCGCGTGGAGGAGCTGCCTTATGGACGCCTTCACCTCGTCGAACGTGACGGACGTCAAGGCCCCGGCCCTGACGAGATCGATGTTCTCGCCCTCCTTGGGCATGGCAAGGATTATCTGGAGATCGCCGCCTGCAAGAGGAATGGCCGCGATCTCGAACTTCGGATAGGAGAGCCTCAGCATCGGCTGGTCGCCCATGAGCGTGTCAATCTCACGTTCAGTGCCGTCGGCGCACTTGAACTTCATCTTGACAGGCCCGCCCCTGAAGGGATTCGTCCATGCCCCGTCGAAGGAGATGCCGCAGACCGCTATCGCATCGCCAGTCCTCGGAAGGCGCGGCACTATGTCGGCAATGCGCCCGTTTGTGCGCGTAAGCGTCCATGTGTTGAGAGACTTTATCCCGTCAAGGACTCCGACCTCCGCGCCGAACTCGTTCTGGAGAAGATGCACGTAGCTGCGCTCCATCATCCTCGGGCGGCGCATCCAGAGGCTAGGCGCGATCGTCACCGAAACCGCGTTCGATTCTGACGCCCTCTCGTAGCTTTCGCGCACGAACGCAAAGCTGGACGAGAACTCGTTCAGAAGCCCAAGCTCCTCGCTTATCGCCGCGCGCACCTCTACGCTCGCGCCCTCGCCGAGCATGCAGGCCAGAGCCGCGAAGCCGACAGGCGAAAAGACGTGCGTTCCGCCGTCCTTCGCCGCCTTGTTCCACGCCCCGGGCTCGAAGACGGAAGTCCTCCATCCCTCAACGGCCAGCGCGCAAGAGGCCATCGCTACCGCGGCAATCGCAATCTTGAATCTTGACATATCCCTGCTTCCTTTCCTTAAATCGCATCCTATTTCGTTTTCGCGGCGGCGCTTTCGCCCGTCTCGCCCTTGCGCCAGAGGCGGATGAGAGTCTCCTCGTCGCGCCTGCCGCCCCTAAGATCGCCGCCCCACCTGACGGTCGTCCTTACGGAATAGAGCCCGCCGTTGCGCGCAACCTCGTCCTCGTGGGACATGATGCGCCCGTCGCCGCTATCCTCGTACTCGTCCACGGTGCGCTCGAAGGTGTAGCCTTCAAGCTCCTCGCGCTCGGCGCGCGTGAGCTCAAGCTCTATGTCCTCGGCGAGCTTGAGGGCGGACTCCTCTGAGATGTTGAGAAGCTCGTTGTCCAACGGATCGTCTGTCACCTTGTCAGACGGCGGGAGCGGATGGGCCATCTCCCCGAGATTCAGGACGTACTGCGCCGTCTCGAAGCGGCGGCTCTCGGTCATCATGTACTGGCAGACGGTCATCCCCTGGAGAAGCCCCACGAGGCTTATTCCGAGGATGAGCGAGGCTATGAGAACCTCGACGAGCGTGAAACCCCGCTTAGTCATCGTCCTCGACCTCCACCTTGCCGAAAAGATCCACCTTTATCTTCACCCCGTCCCTGTCGGGATCGGCGCCGTCACGGTAGAGGATCACCCTGTGCGCCTGGGCCCGGCCGTTCGTCTCGAATATGACGGGGACGGGATCCTCCTTGAGCGCATCTGACGCCTTGCCGCCGCCGTCCGCCGCATCGTCGCCGTCGCCGCTTTCATCCCCGGCATTGAGCGACTCGCGTTCGGCCCTGCCCTGCTGCAGGAGATAGTCCACGTTGGAGAAGACGGAAATCGCGCCTTTGCGCTCCGTAGCGGCCCTGCCGTCGCTTCCGACAAGCTCGACCTTGAGCCTCAGGCCCTTGAAGCTCTCCTCCACCCTGTCCATAAGCTCGGCAAGCTCGCTCTTGGCGTTTGGATCGCCGCCGTCGTCTTCATCCGCCTCCACGCCGGAGAAGTCGATGTGCCTTATGTTGGACTTGACGGACGCACTCTCGGACGCGCCGCCGACCTCAAGGGTTATCTTCGACTCGCGCCCCTCGCCGGGGCCGCCGTCGACATACGTTATGACGCAGGGCCTCTGCTTGAGAAGAGCGAGCGTACGCGCATGCCTTGCAAGCTGCATCACGGTACGCCCGCCTGCGGAAAGCTCCGCGTTGCCCATGCCGGCTACGATGTTTCCGGTCGCAACGGCCAGCATCGTCCCAATTATCGCGACGATGACGAGAAGCTCGATCAATGTGAAGCCTCTCCTGGCCACAGCCTTAAACCCCGGCTTGGATTACTTCTTCTCGCGGTTGTAGATGTCGTCGCCGCCGCCCTCTTCACCGTCGGGGCCGAAGCTCGTCAGAAGGAAGCGCTTGCCGGTCTTCTGGTACTGTATGCGGTTGCCCCAGGCGTCGTTGAGCGCATCGCGGCCGCCCTCGATGGCGGGGGGATTGTCGTCGTCACCGTCGGTGAGCATGGACTCGAACGCATCCTGGCTCGTCGGGAGCTTCCTGCCGCGCGTCTCGGTCTGGATGATGAGCGCCTGGTTGATGGAGGAGATAGTCGTACGGGTCGCCGTGACCTTGGCCTCGTCCGTCGAACCCATGAGATTCGTCACCGCGACGGCGCCGAGGATGCCGAGGATCGCCACCACGACGAGCAGTTCGACAAGCGTGAAGCCCGCCTTTGCAGCCTCTTTCAGTTCCTTCTTCATGAATATGCACCTTTCTATTGGATTGAACTTGTCACCTTGAAGACCGCAAGGAGGATGGAGATTGCGATGAACCCCACGATGCCCGCGATCATAACTATCAGAATCGGTTCGAGCGCGCTCGTCAGGCGCTGTATGTTGCGGTCCATGTCCTTCTGGTACCTGACACCTATATGCTGGAGGCTTCCGGCCATGTTGCCCGCCCTTTCGCCGACGGCAAGCATGTCCGTCATCATCTTCGGGAATACGCCGCTCGCTGCAAGGGGCCCCGAGATGCTCGTTCCGTCCGTAACGCGACGCCTCGCCTCGGCAAGGGCGTTGCCGATCACGGCGTTGCCGCACGTCTGCTCGCATATCTTCAGGGCGTTTAGGACGTTCACGCCGTTGGAAAGGAGAGTCTTGAGCGTATAGGCGAGGCTCGAATACGCGCCCGCCGCGACGATTCCCTTTATAAGCGGCGCCTTGAGCTTCCACTGGTCCACCTTGAAGCGCCCCTCCGGCGTCTCCTTCCATTTCCTGAAGGCCCACACCGCAAGGATTATGCCGCCGAGCATGAACCAGCCGTACTTTATGAGACCTTCGCTCATCCCAAGAAGGATCCTTGTCGGCAGCGGGAGCGTTGCGCCCATGGACGCGAATATCTTCTCGAACTTGGGGATGATCCATGTAAGCGCGAAGATGACCGCAAGAACGCCTATGCAGAGGACGACTATCGGGTACGTCATCGCACCCTTGATCTTGGAGATCATCGCGTCGTTGCGCTCGTAGTGGTCGGCAAGACGCCTAAGGACCTCGACCATCGCGCCAGACGCCTCGCCAGCCCTTAGCATGTTGCCGTAGAGCGGCGGGAACGTCTTGGGGTGGCGGGTGACGGCGCTTGAGAAGGCCTCGCCGTTGACGATGCGCTCCGTAAGGTCCTTGCAGATGGCGCGCTGCGGCGAATCCTCCTCGCCCTGGTTGGCGAGCGCGCCGAGCGCCTGGCCGAGCGTCATGCCGGCCTCAAGGAGATCGGCGAGCTCGCCCGTGAAGAGCAGGACGTCCTGGCTCTTCATGACCGGCGCGCCGCGCCCCGACGGAGCTGGCGCCTGCCTCGAAGACGATCTTCCGGCAGGCGGCCTCGCGCCCCGCGCCGCTGGGACGTTTCTAGGCAAGCTCCCTCACCTTTAGGACGCCTTCCGACGCCTTTATCGCCTCGATGTCAACCGGGCCTTCGGCAAGCGTGTAAGCGACATCGCCGCGCGCCTTGGTGACGCATTCCGTCGCGCCCGCGAGCGGGAGTGTCGCCGTCGCCAGGTGGCAGACGGCCACGCGGCGGGCCTTCTTCGCGCCGAGGCTGACGGCCGGATAGTTGACGGAATTCACGATATTGCCGTTCTCGATGAAATCCCTGATCTCGTCGGCCGCCATCACGGCGCAGTTGTCCTCGGCCTCCTCCGTGGAGGCGCCGAGGTGCGGGATCACGATGACCCCGTCCTTCCCGGCCACGTTCGCGTTGGGGAAGTCGGTGACGTACTTGCGGACCCTGCCGTCCGCGAGGGCGGCGAGCATGTCGGCGTCGTTCACGAGGACGTCGCGCGCGCAGTTGACGACGATGACGCCCTTCTTCATCTGGGCGATCGCGGCGGCGTTCACCATGCCCTTGGTGGAATCGAGGGCGGGGACGTGTATCGTCACGAAATCGCTCACGGCGTAGAGGTCTTCGAGCTTGGTGACGAGCGTAGCTTCAGGTGAAATGTTCCAGGCGGCCTTGACGCTTATGAAAGGATCGTATCCGACGACCTTCATGCCGAGGGCGATCGCGGCGTTGGCGACCTTCTGGCCGATCGCGCCGAGGCCGATGACGCCAAGCGTCTTGCCCATTATCTCGGTGCCGGCGAAAGCCTTCTTGGCCTTCTCGGCCGACTTGGCGATGGCGGGATCGGAAGCGTTGTCCCTGACCCAGCCGATGCCGCCCGTGATGTCGCGCGAGGCGAGAAGCATGGCCGCTATGACGAGCTCCTTGACGCCGTTTGCGTTTGCGCCAGGGGTGTTGAAGACGACGATGCCCTTCTTCGCGTAGTCGGCGTGGGGGATGTTGTTGACGCCGGCGCCGGCGCGAGCCACGGCGACGAGGCTCTCCGGGGGAGTCATCTCGTCCATCTTGGCGCTTCTCACGAACGCGACGTCCGCCGCGGCGAAGTCGTCAACCTTAACGTATCCTTCACCGAGCCTGTCGAGGCCGACGGAGGCGATGGGGTTCAAGCATGCGTACTTTGTCATTTCATCTTCCTTCCCTTAAGCGGAAATTGTCCCGATATTATACCATAAAACTGCGCGTTTTTCCATTCGCTTCTTGATTATTTTCGTGGTCCGCCGAAGGCGAAACAAGTCAGGGAGCGAAAGCGATGCGACCGCCGTCAAGGGAGGCGATGACGGCAAGCGATTCGATGCGTGCGCCAGGATTGCGCTCGAGGATCGCGTCCCTTCCGCCCTGGAACGCCTTCTCGACAAGGAATCCGAATCCCAGGGCGGCGGCGCCGGATTGCGATACGATATCGGCAAGCCCCACGGCCGCATTTCCGCAGGCGAGGAAATCATCTATGACGAGTATCCTCTCCCCCTTCGAAAGGCATTCCCTCGAAACGAAGATCGTATAGTCGCGCCCCTTCGTGAAAGAGCGGACCGTGCTGACGAAAGCACCGGACATCGTCTTGGGGACGGCCTTCTTGGCGAACACCACGGGAACGCGCATCAGATATCCGGTCAAAATGGCCGGCGCTATGCCGCTCGCCTCGACGGTGAGGATCTTGTCGATCCCAAGGCCGGCGAAAAGCCGCGCGAACTCCGCCGCGCAGCTGAACATGAGGCCGGGATCCATCTGGTGGTTTATGAAACCGTCCACCTTGAGAATGCCCCCCTCCAGGCATTTCCCGTCTTTAAGGATCCTATCTTCAAGCTCTTTCATCAAGGCCCCGCATCAGCCTTCCGGGAATAGATCCGAAAGGATCCTCTCCGCCGGAGTGTAGGCCTTCTTCTTCGCGTTGCAGTCCATGCAGCAAGGAACGCAGTTGCCGCGCGTCGAACGCCCGCCGCGCGCGACGGGGACGACATGGTCCATCGTCAGCGCGGCCGCGCCCACTTTCCTTCCGCAGTAGCGGCAGACGCCCTTTGCGATCTCGGCCTTCCACCAGGCGGTGGCCCTTAGTTCGCGGGCCTTGGCCCTCTCCCGCTTTACATGGGCGGGATCGGGCCTCAGATCGAGCCAGTCGTCCATGTCACTTCTTGAGGCTCGCCCCTGTGGAGGCGTTGCCCACCTGCGTCGCGTACCTTTCGAGCCATCCGCCCTTGATGCGGGGCTTCCACGGTTTCATCGCCTTTCTGCGGCGGGCGATCTCGGCCTTGGCGAGCTTCACGTTGATGGAGCGCGCGGGGATGTCTATCGTTATCTCGTCGCCGTTCTTCACAAGGCCTATAAGCCCGCCCTCGGCCGCCTCAGGACTTACGTGCCCGACGCATGCGCCGTGGGTTGCGCCGCTGAAGCGCCCGTCGGTGATGAGAGCGACGTCATCCCCGAGCCCGGCGCCGATGATGTAGCTCGTGGGAGCAAGCATCTCCTGCATGCCCGGGCCGCCCTTCGGCCCCTCGTAGCGTATGACCACGACATGTCCCGGCTTCACCTTTCCGCCGAGGATCCCTTCGCAGGCCTCCTCCTGGGAATCGAAGCATATGGCCTTGCCGGTGAAGACCATCATCTTCGGGCTCACGCCACCTTTCTTCACGACGCTTCCGCGCTCGGCGAGATTGCCCCAGAGGACCGCAAGGCCGCCATCCTTCGAATAGGCGTTCTTGATGGTGCGGATCACATCGTCATCCTTTATCTCAGCCTTGGCGATCTGGGCGCCAAGCGTCTTTCCGGAGACGGTCGGGGCCTTCAGGTTGAGAAGCTTCCTCGGCAGGCGCTTCAAGATAGCCATGACGCCGCCCGCCCTGTCAAGGTCGCTCACGTGGTAGTGGCCGCTCGGCGCGAGCTTGCAGATGTAGGGGGTGCGCGCGGAGATCTCGTTCATGCGCTCAAGCGAGTAGTCCACGCCGGCCTCGCGCGCTATGGCGAGCGTATGGAGGACCGTGTTGGTGGAGCCGCCCATCGCCATGTCGAGGGTGAGCGCGTTGTCGAGCGATGCGGCGGTCACGAGATCGCGCGGGAGGGGACCGCCCTTCTTCGCCATCTCGACGGCCCTGAAGGCCGCTTCGCGCCAGAGATCGCGCCGCTTCGGATCCGTCGCGAGGATGGAGCCGTTGCCCGGGAGCGCAAGCCCAAGCGCCTCGTAGAGGCAGTTCATGGAGTTTGCCGTGAACATCCCCGAGCAGCTGCCGCAGCCGGGGCAGCTAGTCTCGGCGACCTTCTCAAGGTCGTCTGCGCCGATCTTTCCGACGTTCTCCTCCGCGACGGCCTCGAAGACGGTGTTGAGATCCGAGTCGGTCCCCTTGAGGGGATGGTGGCCGGGGGCCATGGGGCCGCCTGAGGCGAAGATCGTGGGGATGTTGACTCTCAAGGCCCCAAGGAGCATCCCGGGGACGATCTTGTCGCAGTTTGGTATGCAGACCATCGCATCGAAGCAGTGCGCCCGCGCGACCGTCTCGACGCTATCGGCGATGAGTTCGCGGCTCGGCAGCGAGAACTTCATGCCGCTGTGGGCCATGGCGATGCCGTCGCACACGGCGATCGTGTTGAACTCCATCGGCACGCCGCCCGCCTCGACGATGCACTTCTTCACCCACTCGCCGACGCCGTTGAGGTGGCAGTGCCCCGGCACGAACGACTCGTAGCTGTTGCAGATTCCGATGAACGGCTTGTCCATGTCGCTGCGCTTTAGGCCCGTAGCGTAGAATAGGCTCCTGTGCGGAGCGCGCTCCTTGCCCTTCTTGACCTGGTCTGAAATCATGGGATCCTCTTTCCTTTACTGAAGCGATGAAGCGGCCTTCCTGAGGCGCTCGACGGTCTTTCCGCGGCCGAGGAGCTCGACCATCTCGAATAGGCCCGGACCTTCGCCGCGCCCCGATACGGCAACGCGGATCGGATGGACCCACGGACCCATCCCCTGGCCCTGGGAAAGCTCCTTTACCATGGCCTCGCCGGCCGCCGCCGTGAACGGCTCGAGCTTCGAGAACCTCTCCGCCATGTCCAGAAGGACCTCCTTTACCCCAGGCTTCATGAGCCTCTTCTGGACGGCCTTTTCATCCACCGGGAAATCGTCGGTGAAGAAGAAGGAGCAGTTTCCGGGGATGTCGTTCCAGAACTTCGTGCGAATCTGGAGCTGATCGACGAGGAGATCGAGATTGAAGCCTTCCGGCACCTTGAGGCCGGCGGCATCCAGGCGCTTCAAAAGCTCTGCGCGGTATTCGGCCTTGGGTGCGCGGCGTATGTATTCGCCGTTCATCCACTGGAGCTTTTTGAGGTCGAACTTGGCCGCCGTGACGTGGCAGCCGGCGATGTCAAATAGCTCGATCATCTCCTTGCGCGTCAGCACCTCGCGCTCGTCGCCCGGATTCCAGCCGAGCAGCAGGAGGTAGTTGAAAAGCGCCTCGGGGAGATACCCCTCCTCGCGGAACTCGCCGACGAACGCCGCGCCGTCGCGCTTGGAGTACGGCTTGCCCTGCTGGTTCACGATCATAGGCAGATGGCCGTACTTAGGTGGCTCGGCCCCGAGGGCCTTGAAAAGCTCGATGTGCTTGAAGGTGTTCTCGACGTGGTCGTCGCCCCTTATGACGTGCGTCACCCTCTGGTCGATGTCGTCGACGACGTTCGCGATGTGGAATATGGGAGAGCCGTCGCTTCTGACGATGGCGAAATCGGGTACGTCCTCGGCCTTCTTCTCCATGTGGCCCTTCACGAGATCGTCGTACGCGATGATGCCTTCCTTGGGCATCCTGAACATGACGACCTCGCCGGTCTTTCCGTCGCGCGAGGTCTTCTCCATCCTGTATGCGCGGCCTTCCTTCAAGAGCTTCTCGACGCAGTCCAAGTGGCGCGAGGCGTTCTTCGTCTGGTAGAAGACGGGCTCGTCGTAGTCGAGGCCGAGCCATTCCATGCACTCCATGAGAACCCGGATGGCCTCGGGCGTCGACCGTTCCAGATCGGTATCCTCCACCCTGAGGAGGAATTTGCCGCCCGTGTGGCGCGCGTAGAGCCAGTTGAATATGGCTGCTCGTATGTTGCCGATGTGCACCTTCCCCGTTGGCGAGGGTGCGAACCTTACGCGAATCTCGTCCATCATCGTCTCCGAACCTTTGATTCCCTTTTTCCTGTATCCGTTCTCGCGGCTGACGCCAAAGTGGAATTATACCACATCCATCAGCCCGTTGCAAGCTTGGTATGCGCGATCCGGCAACGGAAACGGCTCCCTGCCTAGAGGGCGGGGAGCCGTTTCGTGCGCGGAGAAGCCTCCGCGGCAGCCAATCAACATCACTTGTTGAGGGCTGCGGTTATCTCGGCGAGCTTGGCGCGAAGAGCCTGCGGCACGCGGCGTGCCTTGAGGTTCTCCTCCTTGGAGCCCTTGGAGGCCTTCTTGTCATACTCGTCATAGCTGGCGGCGATCGTCTCGATCTCCTTCTTCCAGCCCTCGACGTCAACCGTGAGGATCTGCTCGAGGAGCTTGGGTTCGACCTTGAACTTGCCCACGTTGTTGGAGAGGTCGATGTCCTCGGCGAGAGGAAGGTTGCCGATCGCCGTCTCGTTGGCGCCGACCTTGCCCTCGATACGGTCGCAGATCCACTTGAGGACGCGGCTGTTGTCGCCGAAGCCCGGCCACATGAACTCGCCCTCGGGGGTCTTGCGGAACCAGTTCACGAAGTAGACCTTGGGGAGTTTCGTCGGATCGGGGCTGGTGCGCTCCATCTCAAGCCAGTGCTGGAAGTAGTCGCACACGTTGTATCCGAAGAACGGAAGCATCGCCATCGGGTCGCGGCGGACCTGGCCGATCTTGTCGGAGATGACGGCGGCGGTGATTTCGGAGCCCGCGGCGGAGCCCATGAACACGCCATGCGTCCAGTCCTTGGCCTCGTTCACCAGCGGGACCGCCGAAGGACGGCGGCCGCCGAAGAGGATCGCGTCAATCGGCACGCCCGTCTTCTTGCCTTCGAACTTGCCGTTGAATCCGTCCTTGTCGAGAACGGGGCAGTTCACGGCGGGAGCCGTGAGGCGGCTGTTCTTGTGGGCGGCGACATAGCCGGAGGCCTTGATCTCGGCCTTCGTCATGCCAGGCTTCGGACCCATGCGCTTGGGATCGTCGGCGCAACGGTAGCAGGGGTTGCCCTTCCAGTCGATGCCCTCTTCAGGAGCGTCGACACCCATATCCTCCCACCAGATGTCGCCGTCGGGCGTAAGGACGACGTTCGTGAAGATCGTGCCCTTCTTGCAGCTCTCGAGAGCGTTGGGGTTGGAGTCGGTGCTGGTGCCGGGAGCGACGCCGAAGAAGCCGTTCTCGGGGTTGATCGCGTAGAGACGGCCGTCCTCGCCAGGCTTGAGCCATGCGATATCGTCGCCGATCGTCTCGAGCTTCCAGCCGGGGAGCTTGGGAAGCATCATCGCGAGGTTGGTCTTGCCGCAGGCAGACGGGAACGCCGCCGTGACGTGGTAGACCTTGTTCTCAGGCGAGGTGAGCTTGAGGATGAGCATGTGCTCTGCCATCCAGCCCTCGTCCTTGGCGAGCTTGGAGGCGATGCGAAGCGCGAAGCACTTCTTGCCCAAGAGGGCGTTGCCGCCGTAGCCGGAACCGAAGCTCCAGATCTCTCCATCCTCGGGGAACTGCGTGATGTACTTCTTGTCCATCGGGGCGCAGGGCCAAGCGACATCCTTCTGCCCCTTCTTGAGCGGGGCGCCGACGGAGTGGATGCAGGGAACGAACTCGCCGTCCTTGCCGAGCTTGGCGAGAACCTTGTCGCCCGTCCTGGTCATGATGTCCATGTTGACGACGACGTACGGCGAGTCGGTGATCTCAATGCCGAACTTGGTGATCGGGTTGTCGATCGGACCCATCGCGAACGGAATGACGTACATCGTGCGGCCGACCATCGAGCCCTTGTAGAGCTTCTCGAGAGTCTTCTTCATCTGGACGGGATCCATCCAGTTGTTCGTGGGGCCGGCGTCGACCTCACGCTGGGAGCAGATGAACGTGCGCCCTTCGACGCGCGCGACATCGGACTCGTGCGAGCGGGCGAGGTAGCACCCGGGACGCTTCTTCTGGTTGAGCTTGATGAACTGGCCCTTCTTGACCATCATCTCGCAGAGAGCCTCGTGCTCCTTCTTGTCGCCGTGGATCACCACAACCTTGTCGGGGTTGCAGAGAGCCACCCACTTGTCCACCCACGCCTGTACCTTGGCGTTTTCGAACTTCGGCGCTTTTGCCATGTCATTACTCCTTTGTTTGTGCCGTTTAAGGCGTTTTAAACCTACTCACCGTCAAATCCGCCATCACCTTCGCCATAGCTCTCGGCGTAGCCGCCATCGGCCGAATAGCCGTCGACGGTCTGGTCGGGAGCCTGGCCCGCGGGGGCCTGGGCGAACGATTCCGCGCTCTGGGCGAACGCGCCCTCTCCGTCGGCCTCGTCGTCCTCCTCGTCTGCGGGGATCGGGGTCGTGCCGTAGAGGCTGTCGAGCTTCGCCTTGGCCTCCTGCCTGAGGCGCTCCATCTCCTCGTCGCTGATCGGCTCGCAGAGCGGGACGAGCTTGAGGTAGCGGTGGAGCGGGAAGCCTGTGCCGCCCGGGATGAGGTGGCCGAGGATGACGTTCTCCTTGAAGCCCCTCAATTCGTCGACGCGGCCCATCGTGGCGGCCTCCGTGAGGACGCGGGTCGTATCCTGGAAGGACGCGGCGGAGATGAACGAATCCGTTTCGAGGGCGGCCTGCGTGATGCCGAGGAGCGCGGGCTGCGCCTCCGCCGGACGGCGGCCGTCCATCATCATCTGCTCGTTGACGCGAAGGAACGTCTGGCGCGTGACCTGCTCGCCCCAGAGGAAGTCCGTATCTCCCGGATTGGTGATCTTGACCTTCCTGAGCATCTGGCGGACGATGATCTCGATGTGCTTGTCGTTGATCTCGACGCCCTGGAGACGGTACACCTGCTGGACCTCGTTGACGAGGTACTTCTGGAGCTCCTGCGGACCGGAGACCTCGAGGATCTCCTGCGGGATGATCGGACCTTCGGTGAGCTGCTGACCCTTGTGCACCTTGTCGCCGCGGTAAACGACGATCTGCTTTCCGAGCGGGATGAGGTGCTCCTCCTTGATGGAGGGGTCGATCGGGTCCTTGACGATAAGCACGCGCTTTCCGCGCTGGTTGGCGTCGAAGTCGACATCGCCCTCGATCTTGGAGATCTCGGCGGCGTCCTTCGGACGGCGCGCCTCGAAGAGCTCGGCGACGCGGGGAAGACCGCCGGTGATGTCGCGCGTCTTGGCGGCCTCGCGGGGCGTCTTCGCGAGAAGCATGCCGGGCGTGGCCTTCATGCCGTCGCGCACCATGACGATGGCGCCCGTAGGAATGTCGTGGAGTTCGTCGCCGGCACCTGCGCCCCTGATCCTGATCTGGGGATGGAGGTTGGAGTCGCGCGTATCGAGGACGACGAGCGTCTTCGCGCCGGTCTGGCGGTCCGTGTCGGTCCTGACGCTGACATCCTCCTCGAAGTCGATGAAGGAGATCTCGCCGGCCGATTCGGAGAGAACTGGCACGGAGTGCGGATCCCACTGGGCGACCTTCTGGCCCTTCTTGACCTCGGAGCCCGTCTCGATGAGAAGGACGGAGCCCATCTGCAGCTGGTACGTGTCGAGCTTGGTGCCCTCGTGGCTCCAGATCTCGAGCGTGCCGTTCTTGTTGAGGACGACCTCGCGGCCCTCGTCGTTGCGGACGAGACGCGCGTCGACGATCTTGGCGATACCGTCGTTCTTGAGGATGATCTCGCTCGCCTGGGACGTCGTGGAGGCCGTGCCGCCGATGTGGAACGTACGCATCGTAAGCTGCGTGCCGGGCTCGCCGATGGACTGCGCGGCGATGATGCCGACGGCCGTTCCGATCTCGACCTCGCGGCCGGTGGAAAGGTCGCGGCCGTAGCACTTGGCGCACATGCCGTGCTCGGCGTCGCAGGTGAGGCCGGAGCGGATCCAGATCTTCTCGACGCCCGCCTTGTTGATGCGCTCGCACGCATCCTCGTCGATCTCGGCGTTGGCCTCGACGATGATCTCGTTCGTCTTGGGGTCGCGGATCTGGTAGAGGCTCGTGCGGCCGAGAACGCGCTGCGCGAGCGTCACCTTGACCTCGTCGCCCTCGACGATGGCCTCGACCTCGATGCCGTTGACGGTGTTGCAGTCCTCCTGCGAGATGATGACGTCCTGCGAGACGTCGACGAGCTTGCGCGTAAGGTAGCCGGCGTCGGCCGTCTTGAGGGCCGTATCGGCGAGACCCTTGCGCGCGCCGTGGGAGGAGATGAAGTATTCGAGAACGGAGAGACCCTCGCGGAACGATGCCGTGATCGGGCGCTCGATGATGTCGCCCGAGGGGTTGGACATGAGACCGCGCATGCCGGCGAGCTGGCGGATCTGGAGCTTCGAGCCGCGGGCCTTGGAGTCGACCATCATGTAGATCGGGTTCAGCTCCTTCGGGTTCGGGTTCTCGGGCGAGACGTTCCTGTCGATCGTCTTGTAGAGCTCGTCGCCCACCTTCTCGGTCGTTCCGCCCCAGATGTCGACCACCTTGTTGTGGCGTTCGCCGTCGGAGATGATGCCCTGCTGGAACTGCTGCTGGACCTTCTCGGCCTCGGCGCGGGCCTTGGCGATGAGAGTGTCCTTCACGGCCGGGCGGATCATGTCCTTGAGGCCCATGGACGCGCCGGAGACGGTCACGTAGTTGTAGCCGAGGTTCTTGAGGTCGTCGATGAGCTTCACCGTGGCGTCATGCCCGGCGACGCGGTGGCAGTCGAGGATCAGGTTGCCGATCGTGGACTTGGTGACCTTGTCGTTGTAGAAGCCCATCGCCTCGGGGAAGACGGCGTTGAAGATGACGCGTCCGGCCGTCGTCTCGATCGTGCGCTTCGTGCTGTCGCCGTGGGGACGGCCGACGGTCAGGTAGTCGGGGTTCCTGAGGCGGATGCGCGTATGGTAGTCGATGACGCCCTCGGCGATGCCGAACTCGACCTCACCGATGTCGTTGAAGAGAGGCAGGTGCTCCTCTCCGGCGGGCACGGTTCCGGCGAGCTTGCCGGCGAGCTTGTCCTGCTGCCCGGCCGTCGTCAGGAAGTAGAGGCCAAGGCAGACGTCCTGGGTAGGCGTCATGACGGACTTGCCGCTTGCAGGCGAGAAGATGGACGTCGCCGCCAGCATCATGAGGCGGCTTTCCATCTGCGCCTCGATGGAGAGCGGCACGTGGACGGCCATCTGGTCGCCGTCGAAGTCGGCGTTGAACGGGGTGCAGACCATCGGGTGCAGGCGGATCGCCTTGCCCTCGACGAGCACCGGCTCGAACGCCTGGATGGAGAGGCGGTGGAGGGTCGGCGCGCGGTTGAGGAACACCGTCTTGTCCTTGATGACCTCGCCGAGGATGTCCCAGACCTGCTCGTCCTGGCGCTCGATCATCTTGCGGGCCGTGCGGACGGTGTGGCAGATGCCCTTGTCCTTGAGGCTGCGGATGATGAACGGCTCGAAGAGCCTGAGGGCCATCTCCTTCGGGAGACCGCACTGCGGAAGCTTGAGATCCGGTCCGACGACGATCACGGAGCGGCCGGAGTAGTCGACGCGCTTGCCGAGGAGGTTCTGGCGGAAGCGGCCCGTCTTGCCCTTGAGGATCTCGGAGAGGCTCTTGAGCTGGCGGTTGCCGGGGCCGGTCACGGGACGGCCGTGGCGGCCGTTGTCGAACACCGCGTCGACGGCCTCCTGGAGCATGCGCTTCTCGTTGCGGATGATGACGTCGGGCGTCTTCAGCGCGAGAAGGTTCTTCAGGCGGTTGTTGCGGTTTATGACGCGGCGGTAGAGGTCGTTGAGATCGCTCGTCGCGAAGCGGCCGCCCTCCAGCGGGACGAGAGGCCTGAGCTCCGGCGGGATCACGGGCAGGACGTCGAGGATCATCCACTCGGGCTTGCCGGTGGACTGGCGGAAGCCGTCCACGACCTTCATGCGCTTGGCGATCTTCTTGCGGTTCTGCTTGGAGCGGGTCTTCTCCATCTGATCCTCGAGATCGGCCATGAGCTTGTCGAGATCGACGTTCCTGAGAAGCTTCCTGACGGCCTCCGCGCCCATCTCGGCCTTGAAGTCGCTGCCGAACTTGGCGAGGGCGTCCTGGTACTCGTTGTCGGCAAGAATCTGGCCGACCTCGAGGTTGGTGCCGCCCGGCTCGGTGACGAGCCAGTCCTGGTAGTAGAGGACGCGCTCAAGCTCGTTGACCGTCTTGTCGAGGATGAGGCCGATGCGGCTCGGGTTGCACTTGAAGAACCAGATGTGCGAAACAGGCACCGCAAGCTCGATGTGGCCCATGCGCTGGCGCCTGACGGACGAGAGAGTCACCTCGACGCCGCAGCGGTCGCAGACCATGCCCTTGTTCTTGATGCGCTTGTACTTGCCGCACTGGCACTCCCAGTCGCGCGTCGGGCCGAAGATCTTCTCGCAGAAGAGACCCTCCTTCTCCGGGCGGTAGGTGCGGTAGTTGATCGTCTCCGGGTTGCGGACTTCGCCGTGGCTCCAGCTGCGGATCGTCTCGGGGCTTGCTAGGCTGACCTTGACGGCATCGTAGTGTACGGAAGCGTTGAAGTTTCCGCCGAAGATTTCGCTCGTGTTGTAGGGATTCATCTTAAAGCTAGCTCCTTGAAATTAGAGATCGACGCCGCCGAAGTCGGTGACACCCGCGCTTTCGAGCCCGGCTGGCGCCTGCTGCGGACGCTGCGCACCCTGGGGCCTGTCGGCGTCGCCGCCGAGAAGCTCCATGTCGAGGCAGAGGCCGCGGAGCTCGTGGATGAGCACGGAGAACGATTCCGGCATCCCGGAATCGAGCACGTTGTTGCCCTTGACGATCGATTCGTAGATGCGCGTGCGGCCCTGGACGTCGTCGGACTTGACGGTGAGCAGCTCCTGGAGCGCGTACGCGACGCCATACGCCTCGAGCGCCCACACCTCCATTTCGCCCATGCGCTGGCCGCCGAGCTGCGCCTTGCCGCCGAGAGGCTGCTGCGTGACGAGCGAGTAGGGACCGATCGCGCGGGCGTGGATCTTGTCGGTGACGAGGTGGTGGAGCTTGAGCATGTAGATGACGCCCACCACGACACGCTGCGCGAAAGGTTCGCCGGTCATGCCGTCGTAGAGGACCGTCTTGCCGTCCTCGTTGATCCAGGCGGCATCGCCTTCAAGCTCCTCCTGGCGCTTCCTGGCGTTCCTCAGGGCCTCGTCGATCTCGCTCTCCTGGACGCCGTCGAAGACGGGCGTCGCCGCGTGGAACCCGAGAAGGCGGCACGCGAGGCCGAGATACGTCTCGAAGAGCTGGCCGAGGTTCATGCGGCTCGGCACGCCCAACGGGTTGAGGACGATGTCGACGGGGGTTCCGTCGGGGAGGAACGGCATGTCGCAGCTCGGAAGGATGCGCGATACGCAGCCCTTGTTTCCGTGGCGGCCGGCCATCTTGTCGCCGACGGAGAGGTTCTTCTTGTCGACGAGGTAGACCCTGACGCTCTTGACGACGCCTCCCTCGGAGGGCAGGTCGTCCATGTCGTTTCCGCTGGTGCGCGCCGCGTCCTCGAGGGCCGCGAAGCGGAGGCGGAACTCGTCCATGACGGACTCGATCTCGGCCGCCTTGGGGCTGTCGTCCATCTGGTAGTGGGAGTGGGCCTTGGCGAGCTTGGAGAGGAGCGACTTGGTGATCTTCTTCCCGGACGGGATGAGTATCTCGCCGGATTCGGAGTCGATGATGTCGAGCGGGAACCTCTCGCCGGCGAACCTGTCGGAGAGGGCGTTGACGAGCTCGGACTCAAGAGCCTTGAGCTTGTCCTGCGCTTTCTTCTCGGCGTCGCGGGCGGACTTCCTCGCGGGCTTCTCGGAGTCGTCGTCGCCCTGGCTCGGGCGGGGCGTCTCTACGGACGTCGTGACCTTGACCGCCATGACGACGCCTGTCGTCCCGGGCGGAACGGTGAGGGAGGTGTCCCTGACGTCTGCGGCCTTCTCGCCGAAGATCGCCCTCAGGAGACGCTCCTCGGGCGAAAGCTCCGTCTCGCCCTTGGGGGTCACCTTGCCGACGAGGATGTCGCCGGGATGGACCTCCGCGCCCACGCGGACTACGCCGTCGGGGCCGAGGTTCTTGAGCGCGTCCTCGCCGACGTTCGGGATGTCGCGCGTGATCTCCTCGGGGCCGAGCTTGGTGTCCCTTGCGCCGCACTCGAACGTGACGATGTGGAGGGACGTGAGGACGTCCTCCCTGACGATGCGCTCGTTGACGAGAATGGCGTCCTCGAAGTTGTAGCCGCGCCAGCTCATGAACGCCACGAGCAGGTTCTTGCCGAGCGCGAGCTCGCCCTGGTCGGTTGCAGGACCGTCGGCGAGGCAGTCGCCCGCCTCCACCTTCTGGCCGTGCTTGACGATCGGCTTCTGGTTGAAGCACGTTCCGGCGTTGCAGCGGCGGAACTTCTGGAGGTCGTAGCGGCGGCAGTGCTTCTCGGGATGGTTCTCGTACCTGGCCTTGCCGGGGAGAAGCTCGCCGTCTGGCGTGACCATGATGAATTCGCTGGAGACGTAGGCGACCGTGCCGGGCTCCTCGGCGAGGACGATGACGCGGCTGTCCTTGGCGGCGACGCCTTCAAGGCCCGTGCCGACATAGGGGCGCTCGCTCTGGAGAAGCGGAACGCCCTGGCGCATCATGTTCGCGCCCATCAGCGCGCGGTTCGCGTCGTCGTGCTCGAGGAACGGGATGAGGCCCGCGGCGATGGAGATCACCTGCATAGGCGCGACGTCCATGTACTGGACCTCGCTGGCGGCCTTTTCGCAGAACTCCGTCTTGTAGCGGCAGGTGACCCTCTTCTCGGCGAACGTCCTGTCCCCGTTGAGGATGGCGTTCGCCTGCGCGATGACGTAGTTCTCCTCGACGTCGGCGGGCAGGTATTCGACGATATCCGTGACCTTGCCGTCCCTCACAACGCGGTAGGGAGTCTCGATGAAGCCGTACTTGTTCACCTGCGCGTAGATGCCGAGCGAGCTTATGAGGCCGATGTTCGGGCCTTCAGGCGTCTCGATCGGGCAGATGCGGCCGTAGTGCGAAGGATGGACGTCGCGGACCTCGAAGCCGGCGCGCTCGCGCGAGAGGCCGCCCGGACCGAGTGCCGAGAGACGGCGCTTGTGGGCGAGGCCGGAAAGCGGGTTCGTCTGGTCCATGAACTGGGAGAGCTGGCTCCTCGCGAAGAACTCGTTGATGACGGAGCTGAACGTCTTGGAGTTGACGAGACGCTGCGGCGTGAGGGGGCCGGAGTTGGAGACGTCGTGGATCGTCATGCGCTCCCTGACGAGACGCTCGGTCCTCGCCAGGCCGAGACGGCACTGGTTCTCGAGGAGTTCGCCCGCCGTGCGGATGCGGCGGCTGCCGAGGTGGTCGATGTCGTCCACCACGTCGCGGCCCATGTAGATGTCGAGCAGCAGGCGGATCGCCTCGATGACGTCGATGCCGCTGTTGTGGAGCGTCCTGAGCTCCTCGGGCACGCGGCCTTCGAGGTGGAGCTTCTTGTTGATCTTGTGGCGGCCGACGTATCCGAGATCGTAGTGCGCCAGGTCGAAGAACATCCTGTTGATCATCTGCTTGGCGTTCGCCTGGGTGGGCGGATCGCCGGGGCGCATGCGCTTGTAGATGTCCTTGAGCGCATCCTCCTCGGAGCGGATGCCGATCTTGTCGTCCTCGCGGAGCGTCTTGATGAGCGTGCCGTTGTCGAAGCTGACGTCGATCACCTCGACGGAGCGGAAGCCGGCGGCGGCGAGCTGCTCCATCATCGTGGGGGTCGCAGGGTCATACCTGCGGGCGAGAACGGCCTGGCCTTCCGTGTCGACAAGGTCGTTCTTCATGACGAGCATGTGAAGCTCCTTCTCGTCATAGGCCTTGCCATCAGTAAGGTCAAGCGTCTTGAAATCGTAGTAGAAGCTGAGGATGTCCTCATCCTTGCCGTAGCCGAAGGCCCTCAGAAGCGTCGTCGCGTAGAATTTCCTGCGGCGGCGGCGCTGGTCCATGAAGCACCACATCACGTCATTGGTGTCGAACATGATCTCGATCCAGTTGCCGCGATCGGGGATGATGCGGACTGAAAGGAGAGGCTGACCATTGGCGTGAACGGTGCGCTCGGTGGAGATGCCGGGGCTCCTGTGGAGCTGGGAGACTATGACGCGCTCGGCGCCGTTGATGACGAACGCGCCATCATCGGTCATCACGGGGATGTCGCCGAGGAAGACCTCTTCGTCGTTATGCTCCTCGCCGTCGCGAAGGCGGAACTTCGCGAAAAGCGGACGGGCGTAAGTCTCACCCTCCATAAGGGCGTCGAAGTAGGTGTACTTGGCCGGCCCGAGGCTGTAGCTCAAGAATTCAAGCGAATAGCGGCTGTCAAACGAATCTATGGGGAAGATTTCGTTGAAGATGGCCTGGAGACCCTTTTCTTCGCGCTTTGAGGGGGGAACTTCCTCCTGCAGGAATTCGCGGTAGGACTTGGTCTGGATGTCGATCAAATCCGGCGGTTCGACCGTATTCTGCAGGCGGCCGAAAACCTTGCGTTCAGCTTTCATGTACTTACCTTCCAAAAATGTGCCGGAACGGCACGTTTTTACGACTTAAATTGACTTAATCCGCGAATGAAGTCCGGTAAGCGGCCGGTTTGTTAACTGTTTCGGCGGAACGAAAGTGGTAGTATACTATAATTTTTCGCGAAAATCAAGCCGGATTTTCAAAAATCCGCAAATTACCTGTTTTCCGAAAGCAATTCGATGGAAACGGGGCCATCGTTGACGAGATGGACTTTCATGTCTGCGCCGAAGCGGCCGGTTCCAACACGGCCGGGGCCAAGGATCACCTTGAGCCTTGCGACTACAGCCTCGTAGAGGGGCTCGGCGACCGGCCCCGGGGCGGCGGACGAGAACCCCGGCCTTCTTCCGTGCTGAGTGTCGGCATAGAGGGTGAACTGCGAAACGACTATCACGCTTCCGCCGATCTCCTCGAGGGAGCGGTTCATGTGCCCGCCTTCGTCCTCGAAGAGCCTCAAGACGGGTATGCGCGAGGCTATCCACTCCGCCTCCCGGAGCGTATCGGAATGCGTAACCCCGAGAAGGACAAGATACCCCTTCCCTATCCGCGCCACCTCCTCGCCGTCAATGACGACGCCCGCCTCGCTTACGCGCTGGAGCCACGCCTTCATCTTCAGAAAGCCCTGTTGAGGGTCTGGGCGCTGTTCATGAGAGCGCGCTTGTCGCCCGGGGTTTTGGAGACGGTGAACGGAATGTCCGCCCAGAGGAGCTTGTGGTGCTTGCCGGCGCCAATGCTCCTGAAGCCGAGCTTCACGAGTTCGGAGATCTCCCTTTCCCCGATGAAACCGTTCGACGCGCCAAGGAGTATCCTCTTTACGGCCTCCCTGCGCCGATCCAGCTCGCCGTCGGACGGATTTGACATCAGAACGGCCTCAAGTATCTTCGAGCGCCTTTCGCGCCCGCCGCCGTCAGCGGCGCGCTGGGCCTCGGCAAGCGTAGAGATCACATGCTCGCGCACCTCGCCCGGGAACTTCTCGGCCACCGCATACGGCTTTTCGAGAAGGACCGTACTTGAAAGGCTCGTGCGGTGCGCCTCACCGAGAAGCGACTTTAGCCTCTCTATCTCCTTGGCCCGCTCCTCGTTCTCCGCCACTACGGCAGGATCCATCCTCGGCTCGGACTTGAGCGTAGCCACCTCAAGGCTGAGCGTCCTGTTCTCCTCCGCAAGACGCTCGCCGTCCTTCCTGAGCTTACGGACGAGCTCCTCCAGATCGTCCGCGGCAGCCTTCGCGGCGCGAAGCTCGCCGCGCACGCCGTCAAGCTGCTCCTTCAAGGTCTCCTTGTCGGCGGCGATACTTGCGATGGCGAGATTGAGCGTCGCGATCTCCTCCTTAAGGGCCGTCTTCTCCCCCTCCAGCGCGGCCTTTTCGGCCTTTACGGCCTCAAGCTTCTCGTCGAACGCCCTTTCCGCCGCCTCGACCGCCTGGGCTTCGCGCACCTTTGCTATCGTTGCCGTCGTGACGCGTTCCGGCTTCACTGCCGGAGCCGGGGTCTTGGCCGCCCCAATGAGAGATGCGAATATGTCCCGCCCGTCATCCATTGCCGCCCCCTTTCGAGAGACCCTTCGCAGAATCAAATATCGCAGCGGGCTCCGCCAGCCGCCCCGGGCCGGATGTTCCGCACGCAAGATCGCCCGAATCCATCTCGACGAATCTTATGCCGCGCGACTTGAGCGTCCTGAAATTCTCCTGCGTGGCCGCATTCGTCCACATGCCGGTGTTCATCGCCGGAGCGACCACTATGGGAGCCTTCGTGGCGAGAAGGATGCTGGTAAGAAGGTCGTCCGCGATTCCCGTGGCCATCTTCGCCATGACGTTCGCGGTACATGGCGCGACGACGACGAGATCGGCCGCCTCTGCAAGCGATATGTGCCCCGGTTTCCAGTCGAGAGGATCCGTGAACATGTCGCATTCGACGGGATTCCTGGAAAGCGTCCTGAAAGTGAGGGGTGTCACGAACTCCCTGGCATTCGCCGTCATAACGACGTGGACGTCGTCGCCAGCCTTCACGAAAAGGCGCACAAGCTCGCAGGCCTTATAGGCGGCTATCGATCCCGTCACCCCGACAACGACTGTCCTTGCCATCCTACATCCTCCCGCTTTTGAGGTCTATGAGATCGCAGAGCCGCCTGTAGGCGATTCCGAGATCGTCGTTGACGACCCTGTACATGTACTCGCCTGCGCGGGCCATCTCGCCTTCTGCGTTGGCCATGCGCTTCTCTATGACGGCGGCCGAGTCCGTTCCACGCCCTTCCAGGCGGCGCCTTAGCTCCTCGAGGTTTGGCGGGTTTATGAAGATGTCGACATATCCATCGCGCATCGGATCGCCGCGGGAAAGCTCCTGCATGACGTAGCTTCGCACCTTCGCCGCGCCGGCTACGTCTATATCGAGGATCATGGAGTTGCCCTCGGCGAGGACCTCCTCGATGGGCCTTTTAAGCGTACCGTAGTAGTTGCCGTGGACCTCCGCCCATTCGATGAACGCATTTTCGGCGATAAGCTCCTTGAAGCGCTCCACTGTGAGGAAGTGGTAGTCGGCGCCGTCCTCCTCCTCGCCGCGCGGCGCGCGGGTTGTGCACGATACCGAGTACACCATATCGGGGTACTCCTGGAGGAGCATGTGGATGAGCGTCGACTTGCCGCACCCGCTCGGAGCGGACATGACTATAAAAAGGGGCCTCGTTTTCATGCCCCTATTATACCATTTATGCTCCCCAAGCGCAAGAACGCGCGCGCATTAAGGCCAATAGAAGTGTTCGGGTAATTAGCAGCCAGTATTCAACAACCAGTATCCAGCAGTCCAACACGAAAGGTCGTGGCGCGTTATATGCCACCCTTCTACTTCCCAGGGACTGTCCATCGGCCGCGCCCGATCATTCTTTCTTGCGCGGGCATCGAGCCCGCCCTGATGCGATGTGCGAATGGTGCCAGACTCCGACAAGGCATTTCGGGGCTCATCCTTTTTGCCTGGTTTTGCCTCCCTTGTGCGTGCGGGTGCCTGTCAAACAGTTGGCGCTCCGCAATGGGCGGCAACCGCTTGGATTTCGCTGCGATGGAAGATGCAGTTTGGGGTGGCACGCTGCGCACTAAACTGCTACTCCAATGCAGCTTGAGATTCGAAGCGGTTGCACCCTTGGCTCCGCTCGGGTGGAAGGTGAGGCATGGAAGAGGAGGCATTGGGGATGCCGCCATGATTAGAACTGGTCCGAAACGTGTTCTCATTGCCGCGGGATTGGGGAAGGGATGACAAGGCGGAGGTGATGGAGGATTTAATGTGGAAGCCCGCCGCCGGAAGGAACTAGGCCTATTTCATTTCTGTCCAGCCATGAACACTTCTATCATAATGCCCTTTGAAATCACGCCCTTCAATCAAGTATTGCATCATGCGATAGTCTATGTGATATACATCACCATTTGATGTGCATATCAAAAACATTTCTGGATCAACTCTTGAAACGTCAACATAAACATCCTGCACTCCATTGGAGGTGCAACTCTCAAACACTATTTCTTCGTCATCGATGCTCACTTTGTATCGCGGCAAATTTCTAAACACCAAAAGTCCATGTTCAAACTCATCTCGCTGCCCCATACAATAGGAATAAAGCCTAGCGCTATCTGCGACCAGAAGCGCCCGATATGATCGGTATGAGTCATGCGCCTGACGTGATAACGATATCATAACCAGCTCTAGAGATACGACTACCACAACGACAATCCAAAACTTATTGTTGAGTATACAATTAAGTATGTTACGGCCTAAGCATACTGGCATAGAACGAACTTGTCTATCAGCTTCCATTGTTTGCTCCTGGTAATTGAATCAATGGAATCGAATTGCCACGGGCTGATCTCCATCTTTTCACGAACCTTGCCATATCACACCCATTCCGCTTTAAATCACCTATTGCATGGGCAACCGCAGTTCGCCCAACCGCCGCTCCCATGCCCGAAAGACTCGGGAATCTTACCAAA
The DNA here is from genome assembly GCA_045636065.1 of Kiritimatiellia bacterium. GTDB lineage: Bacteria > Verrucomicrobiota > Kiritimatiellia > RFP12 > UBA1067 > RGIG5050. The sequence goes on from JAZTWW010000016.1 coordinate 27,337, forward strand.
TCTGCCCTGCCAAGTCAAGAGGTGCGCAAATATTTGGGGATTCCCAAGGAGTCTGGCACCGAAGAAAGGGAGTCTGGCATCATAAATTCCCTTACCATATGCTTTGAACTATTTATATAAGACATTCAGTAGCGGTATGCCATATATTTCAACGACAGGGATCCAATCCTCGGGCATTGGCACATAATCAACAGGCTGGGTATACTCTTTAAGATCCTCTTCGCGAATAAATTCTTCCGATTCAAGATATTTATTGAAATAGCTTATAATCGGCAAGGCCGTATTGTAGAACTTCTGCATCTCTCGGTAATTTCTGTCTTTCGGAGCATCTATCCTCTCAGCATGTGAAATTGGAGCACGTTCAATCCCGTTGATCAATATATCGATAAGACCGTTTTTGTACAGGTAGACCAAGCTGCTCCATGATACATATTTCCATTCGGTCATTAAATCATATTCTGTTCGCCCTTCACCGGAAATCTTCACAAGGGGTTCACCCGACTGTTCAAGTACTTTAATGCATTCATGCTCAAACTTAATATGCCAACGCATAATACTGGCAATTTCAACTTTATTTATTGCATGCTGTTTCATATCAATGGATCGACATTGCATAAAACAATACAGACAAAAAACATGCAACGCACTAAGATAAGCAACTATAGAAACAATAATCCATATTTTTATAGATTTACCCATTGGAAGTCTCCTGTCTTGTGTCTTGAACCATTACTATTCACATAAGCCGCCAGGCCATCTACCAACATCGTGATCGTCTGGCTTCGTGGATTGCGCCTCAAGATAAATGGATCTATAACCAAAACTTCGCTTCAATGTAGCTCCATCAATAATTGCAATCCAACCTAGTGCGGAAGCCTCTCCAACCAGTGAAGCAAAGCTACTGGGGCTCGGCGCCACAAGCACTGGTAAATTAGCGGACCTAAGTACATGCAAAGACTCTACGCTTTCTGACACATAAATTTTCTCGACGACCCTTGTTTCGTAATGGTCTTTTAGTAAACCCAACCAAGAAGTGCAACAACACTTTACTGTACCCCTTAGTTTCCAACGGACTTTGTATTTTTCAACAACTATTACACTAAGTGCTTGATCATTTATAGAAAATTCTATTGCCGACAATTCCCAGTCAGCATTCTCTACTTCTTTTGGGGAATCTGCAGGAAAACAGTTCTTGCCAAGATAATCAATCCTTAACAGCACTTCATTTATAAGAAATCCATACGTATTTCTTGGAATGACAGACTCAACCTCCTCCGGGTCACGACTCATCCACCTACCATAGTCGCAATCTAAATGCCTAAAATTGTAGTATACCAACCCTAATGTATCATCGTGCCACTCCGACGAAAAACGGTATGGATTGAGTGTCCGGAAGTCATAGGCGGTAACGGGCGTACTGGAGCTTGTCGCCGTCACTGCACCGAAGGGCGCGTACTCGTAGTGCGCGGCGATGCCGTTGGCACGCTGGAAGAAGACAAGGTCGGATACGTTCTTGTTCCCGTCGTGCGTGTAGAAGAGCGTATACTCTCCGTACTTCTGCATTATCATCGGGCGGGTGGCGACTGGCCAGGCACGGTCGGTTTGCATGCCAACTAGAACGTAATCAGGAATCTTCATAACATCACCTTCTCAAATATTACCCCTTCCCCTTCAACCGGCTGTCGCATGGGCCGTCGGAATCCCGTCCAACCGCCGCTCCCATGCCCGAAAGACTCGGAAATCTTACCAGATTTGCCCTGGGAAGTCAAGAGGTGCGCGAATATTTGGGGATTCCTAGTGGAGGATGGCGCCAAAGGGATGGAGCCTTGCACAATAAATTTATCAAAACCTCTATCCCCTCCGCTCCGTCAAAGGCTCAATGCCGATCTAACTCCTCCCTTATAGAAACCCTACCTTTAAAATCATCTGACAAGAACATCTGTCCTAGTGTCATTCGTCCAGTAGATTGCCCTTCATCATCTATCAAAGAAAACGACCATCGTCCTGACCCTCGGCCAATGGTTGGAGGATACAATCTCATGCCGACATATCTACGCGCCAATTCCGCTGACGACTCTGAGCATTCATTGCCACCCAATTCTCCAATTACGCGAAACACCTTCTTTTTAGACGGAATGTACATTTCGTATACACTCTCAGGCCAATCATGTGCCTCAATGACAATAGACCCATCAATGACGTTCATGTCAAGAAGTACTGAAAGCTTTTCCGCCTCCTTTTCAAACACTCGCTTTGTTGAAAGCTCAAGCCTTTTGCCATCATCCTTAAGGCTTACATACTCATTCTGACAAGTCGTCACCATTATGGCGTCAATAGGCAATAATACTGTATCTGAAATGGCATCAATCGCCATAAATGCAGGGACTAAAATCACCGGCAACGGATCCGTTCTAAACGTTCTCTTTGTTATTTCCCAGAATCCGAGTTCATTCCCTAAGAAATAGGCTTTAATTCCAGGAAATACCGTAGGACGGATATCGCCAGTCGCTTCTTTGAAATGGAATATCAATGAATAGCATCCGCCACCCAAAGAAATCACAATTGCCAGCAAAGCAATCTTGACATACCTTTGAAGCATATAGGTCCCTAACCCCATAGAGCTATCATAATAAAGTTATCATTTGATATAATTGATATACTCATGCCCACCCTTGCCTTTTTCTACCTGATCAACCGGATCCATAAAATGAGATGGAAGGAATCTTATAGGATCCCCTGAGTTTACATAATTCTCAGCATTTCGCAAGCCAAACTCTGTCTTTGCGATGGAAGTTTCCCCGCCATAGCCACAAAATGTAATATAGTTCAATGCCTTTCCAGATGCAAATGGAGAGTACTTAAGCCAATCAAAAGCCCTTCTGGCAAGCATGGTGCCTTGACTGTGTGCATAAATTTTGATGCATGGATCATCGCACCCATTTGACTGTAATTTGTCATATGCTTGAGTGATTGCTTCGGAAAGCCCTACTGACGCAGCATCTTGAAACCCCATCTCATAAATCAGCGATTGTGCAATATCACCAAGACCGAGATCTGAATTAAAGATATAGCTTATAGCACAATTTGATGGGTTATGATAGGGCTTGGCATTCTGATTCCAAACATTTTGCAACTGCTGGGCAAAGCCAGTTCCATCGCTGTTTGCCATGCCATTTACTGATATTATTATTGTACATCCAGAAACATCATCAAAAGATATGCCGCGAAGGACTTCACCATACATAGCTTCATTAAAAGCCTCACCGTCAATTATTGATGTTGGAATTATAAAATACGCACCGATGCTATTCATAACAACCTTACCGGAACAATACCCCGCTTTGCCAATTGCCATTAATCCATCGCCAACCACCCGGCCTGTGTCTACAATACCATCTACCATAAAATCAACCACGTCTCCCATTGCGAGACCTCTAAAATCAAAAGATTGACCATTCTTAACAAAACCATAAAGATTATTGCCATTCTCTGCAGGATCCCTGCTCAACCATCTTGCACACCCAGGATTATAATGCCTGTAGTTGTAGTACACAAGTCCGATCGCATCGTCGTGGTACTCCGACGAGAAGCGATATGGGTTGAGCGAACGGACGTCGAAGGCGGTTATGTTCGTATTGCGCGTCGCCGAAACGACCGTCCCGAATGGCGC
>JAZTWW010000017.1:0-39282 GCA_045636065.1 Kiritimatiellia bacterium
TGGGCCGGGGATGGGAGGGAGGGATGCAAGCGGGCTGGGTACGGGAGCGTCGGGGGTGGAGTCGGAGGGGGCGGATGCGGCGGGGGAGGTGAGGGCGTCACGCACGTCCAGGGCCGCGTCGGAGAAGCCGAGAATCCTTGCGGCGAGGGTGTCCGCATCCAGCCCTTCCAGGGGCAGCACGGCGGAGAGGAGAAGAGTCTCGCCGAAAAGGCCGAGGAAGTTGCCGTGCGTACCCTCCCCGTGGCAGGCCAGCGCAAGAGCGGAGCGGAGCGTTTCCGCGGGCAGCTCCGCGATGGAGCGGCCCGAAATGGAATACCGGCGCGAACGGGTCGCCTCGATCCTGTTGATGCCGGCATCAAGGGCGGAGTCGCTGATCTTGTCCGAGGATTCCAGAAGCGCGGACTTCACGGCGTCGATGACCTTTGCGGCCTTCGCACGGGCGTCGCCGATGTTGAAGAAGCACTTGAACTTCTGCCAGGCGCCAGCCTACTTGATCTCGCCGGTGGAGTTGGCGATATAATACGACTTGCTGGTGTCAAGCGAGCGTAGCATATCTATGTTCATTGCCATGGCTTTACCTCTTCCTTTCTGGGATTGTCATACCTTGCCTACACACCTCGCAGCGAAAGGTTACACCCGGCGCGCGCATTATAATATCACAAAAGAACGGCTTAAGGCAAGCCGAATCCATCGTAACCGACTGGAAACTAAACTATACGGCGGCGGGAAGCACCTTCGTGAATCTTGCGCGCGCGCACGGCCAGCCTGCAAGAAGCCCCTTCGCCTTGGGCGAGCCCGTGCGCGAAACGTGCTCGCGAAGGAGCTGAAGTATCTTCGTCTCGTCGTCCGACCCTTCCTCTACGGGATAGAGATCGACGCTGTCGAGATTGCAGTTCAGATCGAGCATCGCCGTCCCGTCGTAGACGTAGGCGACGCCGCCTGTCATGCCGGCCGCGAAGTTCACCCCGACCGGTCCGAGGATCAGGGCCACACCGCCCGTCATGTATTCGCATCCGTGGTCGCCCGCACCTTCGACGACAAGCGTCGCCCCGGAGTTGCGGATTCCGAAGCGTTCGCCCGCAAGCCCGTTGATGAAGATCGCCCCCGATGTCGCACCATACGCTATCACGTTGCCGGCGATGGCATTCTCCTCCGGACGGAACCCGGGATTCTCCGGAGGACGTATCACGATCGTCCCGCCCGAGAGGGACTTGCCCACATAGTCGTTCGCCTCGCCGGCGAGGTTGAAGGTGATGCCTTTCGCAAGGAAGGCGCCAAATGACTGGCCGGCGACGCCTGTGAAGGAAACGGTGAGTTCGGAGTTTAGAGTTGGGAGTTTAGAGTTGGGAGTTGATCGATGTACAGCCAGATGGCCGGAGAGCGCAGCGCCGACGGCGCGGTCGCAGTTGGATATCGTGCGCGAAAGCGCAGTCTCGCCGCGCTCGAAAGCCGGGATCAGCTCCCGCATGTCATAGCTCTCGAAGACTTCGGACATCGGTTTCTCGGCTTCCTGCCCTGAAGTCTTAAGTCCCGAGTCTGAAGCCTTTCCCGTCCCTGCGAGCAGATCGCCGAAATCGAACCGCGTCCCCTCCTTGGCCACAAGAAGATCCGTACGGCCGCGCGCCTCCGCGAGCGAACCGAGCCCGAGGGACGCAAGTGTCTCGCGCACCTCCTCGGCGAGGAAGCGGAAAAAGGCCTGCAGATGTTCAACCTTGCCAGAGAATTTCGCGCGAAGCTCCGGCTTCTGCGTGGCGATGCCCACCGGGCAGCAGTTGAGGTTGCAGTTGCGGCACTGTACACAGCCGAGAGATACCAGCATCGACGACCCGAACGCAAACTCGTCCGCCCCGAGCATCGCGGCTATCACAATGTCGCGCCCTGTGCGGAGCTGTCCATCGACCTGCAGCTTCACGCGGTGCCTGAGATTGTTTTTGACGAGCGTCTGGTGCGCTTCGGCAAGGCCCAGCTCCCAGGGTAGCCCGGCATGCTTGACCGAAGTGAGAGGCGCGGCCCCTGTTCCGCCATCGAAGCCGGATATGACGACGACATCCGCATGCGCCTTGGCGACTCCGGCTGCGATGGTGCCGACGCCCGCCTCGGAGACGAGCTTCACCGAAACGCGTGCTTCAGGATTTGCGCACTTTAGATCGTAGATGATCTGCGCAAGGTCCTCTATAGAGTATATGTCGTGGTGCGGCGGCGGCGAAATGAGCGTCGTACCGGGCTTTGCGTGCCTGAGGCGTGCGACGAGCTCGTTCACCTTGTGGCCTGGGAGCTGCCCGCCCTCGCCCGGCTTGGCGCCCTGCGCGATCTTTATCTGGAGATCCTTTGCCGAGCGGACGTATTCTATCGTGACGCCGAAACGCCCCGAGGCGATCTGCTTGATGGCGCTGTTCCTCTCCGTGCCGAAGCGCGCCGGATCCTCGCCGCCCTCGCCTGAATTGGACATCGTGCAAAGTCCGTTCAAGGCGAGCGCGATCGTCTCGTGAGCCTCGGGCGAAAGCGAGCCGAGCGACATCGCCCCGCCCACGAAATGCCTGACTATGGAATCGACGGGCTCGACCATTGTCGCCAATGTGGAATTGTTGCCAGTTCCAATGTTGCCAATTGCCAATTGGGAATTGGCATTGGAGATTGGCAACATTTTCACTTTGGCAACATTCACAAACTCCAATTGCGAGCGCAAAGTGACATGGCTCTTGCCGTCTATGTCGGCGCTGTAGCGTTTGAAACGGGCATAGTCGCCCCGGCGCACAGCTTCGCGGAGATCGACGACGCGCTGCGGAGTCCAGAGATGCTCCTCGCCCCCCTTGCGAAGGCGGTATTCCCCTCCGATACCCAGCGCCTCCGAGCCTCCGCGCGAGATCATCTCTTCAATGTCTTCCAATTCCAGCCCGCCGACGGGCGATGTGACGCCGTCGAAATAATCGCGCATAATCTTTGGACCAAGGCCGACAGCCTCGAAGATCCGTGCGCTGCGGTAGGAGCGCAATGTCGATATGCCCATCTTGGACATTATCTTCATAAGCCCCTTGCAGACGGCGGAAACGTAGTTCGATGCGGCCTTCACTGTGTCGTCCGCGCCGATTTCGGATACGGTCGCAAGCGCGAGGTATGGATTTATTGCCGTCGCGCCGAAGCCGAGCAGCACGGCGAAATGGTGCACCTCGAACACTTCGCCCGATTCGACGATTATGCCGACGCTAGGTCTAACCCCCGCCTCCGCCAGAACCTTGTTTACGGCCGCAACCGCAAGGAGTGTGGGGATCCTTATTTTGTTGCCTGTACCCTTTGTGGCTAAACTTGTTCTGTCGCTCAGGATGACTATCTTTGCGCCGCCCCTGACTGCTGCGAGCGCATCGGCCGCAAGTTTGTCGAGATCGGCCTTGAGAGGGCCTTCAAAATATAGGGAGAGCGTCTTCGCCGGGAAGCCTGGGATGTTCCTTATGCGCCCCAGCTCGTCATCCGTCAGCACGGGGCGCGTCATCTTGACGAGTCTGGCGTGCTCCGGAGTCTCCGCTAGGATGTTTCCCTGATTTCCGATGTACGTCATGATGGACATGACGAGCTCTTCGCGGATCGGGTCGATCGGCGGGTTCGTCACCTGCGCGAAAAGCTGGTGGAAGCGGTCGAAAAGGCTCCTGGGCCTCTTTGAAAGGCACGCGAGCGCGGCGTCGTTTCCCATCGCGCCGACAGGTTCGTGGCCCGTCTCGGCCATGGGCCGCAGAATGGTCTCAACGTCCTCGAGCGTCCAGCCGAATGCGCTGCGCATGCCGGACGCAGCCTTAACATCGGGCTTGGACGGCACGATTTCCGTGAAAAGCCCCGTCACGGGAATATGGTGCGTCTTCACCCAGCGGCGATACGGGCGGCGGCGGGCGTAGAACGTCTTGAGCTCGGAATCCTCCATAAGGCGGTGCGAGGCGAGATCGAGCCAGAGCATTGAGCCTGGTTTGAGGCGACCGTGCCGGGCCACCATCCCCGGGGAGATGTCAAGAACACCGGCTTCGGAGGCGAGAACGAAAAACCCATCCTTCGTGAGCGTCCAGCGCGCAGGCCTGAGTCCATTACGGTCCAGCGCCGCGCCAAGGCTGGTGCCATCCGTAAACGCGATTGCAGCCGGACCATCCCACGGTTCCATCAGCGCGGAATGGTACTCGTAGAACGCCCTTACATCGTGCCCCATGTGATACTTGGCCCCCCATGCCTGCGGGACAAGCATCATCATCGCATGGGGCGCGTCCCGCCCTGCGGCCACAAGAAGCTCGAACATGTTGTCGAGCGAAGCGGAATCGCTCTGTCCGGGACGCACAAGCGGCAGGATCTTCTTGATTTCATCGCCAAAGAGCGGCGAGGCAAGCGCGCCTTCACGTGCCGAGAGCGCATTCAAGTTGCCCTTGAGGGCGTTTATCTCGCCGTTGTGCGCGATTGTGCGGAAAGGATGCGCAAGCTCCCACGACGGGAACGTGTTGGTGGAGTAGCGTTGGTGGACGATGGCGAAAGGCGAGATGAAATCAGGGTCGCTGAGATCGGGATAGAACGCCTCGATCTGCGTCGCGAGGAGCAGGCCTTTGTAGACTATCGTCCTGGAAGACAACGAGCAGATGTACGTCCCCTTCGCCGCCTTCTCGATCTGGCGGCGGATTATGTAAAGCCTGCGCTCGAAAGAACCCTCTCGCACTTCCGCCCTTCCCGGCGTCTCTGCGTCGCTGCGCGAAATGAACATCTGCCTTATTCTCGGCATCACAGCGCGGGCATCGCACCCTATCGCGTCCGGATTCACCGGGACATCGCGCCACGCGATCACTTCGCAGCCATTCTCCTTTACGACGGCTTCAATCTTTTCCTCTTCGCCCTCCCCTCCGAAGATCATCCCCACTCCAAAAATCCTACCCTCTCCGCGCCTCTGCGCCTCTGCGCGGGGAAATCCGTCCCCAAGCACCCTCCTGAAGAATCCCTGCGGGATCCTCATCAAGAGCCCTGCGCCGTCGCCCGTCTCGGAGTCGTTGCCGGCGGCGCCGCGATGCATGAGCCGCTTAAGGATCGTCATACCCTTCACGACGATGTCGTGGCTCGCCTCGCCGGAGAGGTTCGCCACCATCCCGACGCCGCATGCATCGTGCTCGTAGACGCTCCTGTAAAGCCCGCTTTGCTGTCGATCTTCTTCCATATCGTTCTCCTGGTCTACATGCCCTTCACGGCCATTACCGTCACTTTGAATTGAGTGAAGAGGTAGCTTGAATCGTGCGGGCCGGGGCATGACTCAGGATGGTACTGCACCGAGAATGCAGGGAGCGTCTTGTGGCGGATGCCCTCTATCGACCCGTCGTTGAGATTCAAGTGCGTCACCTCAAGACATTCCGGCACGGACTCAGGCAGAACGGCGAAGTTGTGGTTCTGGCTTGTTATCTCAACCTTGCCCGTTGCGAGATTCTTCACGGGGTGGTTGCAGCCATGGTGCCCGAACTTGAGCCTGGCCGTTTTCGCCCCGCAGGCGAGAGCGAGCAATTGATGCCCGAGGCAGATGCCCATAAGCGGCACTTTGCCAAGCAGTTTCCTGATATTCTCTATGGCATAAGTAACGGCGGCAGGGTCGGCGGGGCCGTTCGAGAGAAATACGCCATCCGGATCCATCGCAAGCACATCCTCGGCAGGAGTCTTCGCCGGAACGACTGTCACTTTCGCCCACTTTGCAAGCGATCTGAGGATATTCGTCTTCACGCCGAAGTCGTAGCAGACGATGTGGAATGTTGCCATTGTGGAAGCGTTGCCAGGCCCATTGTTGCCAATTACAAATGAATGGGGGGAGGTCACCTTGGCTGCATAATCCTGCCCGTCAAGCCCTTCCCATTCGCGGGCCTTGGCGACGGCTTCTTCCTCGCTGAGAGACGCAGAGACGCAGAGATAAGCCTTCCGATTGCCGTGTTCCCTAAGGTGAATGGTGAGAGCGCGCGTATCGACGCCATGGATACCAGGCACGCCGTTTTCGGCGAGATATTCATCGAGGCTCTTTTCGCTGCGCCAGTTGCTTGGCCCCGTCAAGTCGCCGATTACAAGCCCGGAGAGAAAGAGCCCCCGGCTCTCGACATCATCCGCATTGATTCCGTAGTTGCCGACTTCCGCCGTTGTAAGAACCACAAACTGCCCGGCGTATGACGGATCGGTCAAAATCTCCTGGTAGCCTGTCATCCCCGTATTGAAGACGACCTCGCCGAGCGCATCCTTCTTTGCCCCGAACGCCACGCCGCGGAATACCGTCCCGTCGTCCAGCGCCAGGAAAGCCGCCCTTTCCCGCTCTCTCATCCATTTATCTTCGTAGTTCATCAATATGACCTTTCGCTGCTGCGGGCAAGGTAGTTTGAGAGGGCTTTGTGCAGGACCTTGTAGCCGCCGCCCGTGGGATAGTCGCCGGTAAAATACCAGTCGCCGGAGGCGCCGGGACATGCTGCGTGGAGCGAATCTATCGTCTGGTAGACGACCCTCACCTCCGCTTTCATGCCGGGCGGCGTCAGAAGCCGCGCTATCTCGGCGCAATGCTGTCCGTCCGTAAAGCGGGCATAGAGGCTTGCTAGCGGGTTCTTGTCCCGATCCCCCCTCAATACCTCTCCAGCCTCGTCCCCCAAAAGGTTCACAAGCGCACGGAAAGCGACGAGTTCCCCCAAGGTGGACATGTCTATTCCGTAGCAGTCGGGATAGCGGATCGGCGGGGCGGACGATGCGATGATGATCCGCTTCGGCCCGAGGCGGTCGAGCATCGGGAGGATCGCGTTCTTCATCGTGTTGCCGCGCACTATGGAATCGTCAAGGACGACGAGCGTGTCGCGCCCAGGCCTCACCAGCCCGTAGGTGACATCGTAGACGTGCTTGTAGAACTCGCGCCGTGCCGCGGCATCCGCGATAAAAGTGCGAAATTTCGCGTCTTTTACGGCAATTTCGCCAAATCTGGGAAGGCTTTCATTGACTTCTGGCCTGGAACGCAAGCCTTCTGGAGCCAAAGTCCGGTGTCCGAAGTCCAAAGTCCTTGAATTTGAAGCCACTCTTTTGAAAAGCTCTTCCAAGAGTCCATGGAACGCGATTCTTGCCGAATTTGGGATGTAGCTAAAGAAGATGTCCTCAAGGGGCGAGTCGGCCGCTTCAAGTATCTGCGGCACAAGCGCCGCACCAAGCGCCTTGCGTTCGCGATGGATGTCGGCGTCGTTCGCCCGCGAGAAGTAGATGCGCTCAAAGACGCACCCTCTCGCCAGACTGGGCGGCAGGACCTGCGAGAATGAAACCTCCCCCTCTGGCGATACTAAAAGCGCCTCGCCGCGCGGCAGCTCCTTGACAGCTTCAGGCGGCACGTCGAACGCCGCCTGTATCGCGGGGCGCTCGCTCGCCACGACGACTACCCCGTCGTCCATGTAGTAGAATCCCGGCCGGATGCCGTGCGGATCGCGTGTAGCAAACGCCCAGCCGTCGCCCGTCATGCCGCATAAAGTCCATGCACCGTCGGCTTGTGCGAGCGCTGCGGAGATGGAATCCGCCAGCGATTTGCCTCCCGCCAGTTCGTGAGCCACGAGTTCCGTTATAAGGTATCCGTCGGCGCGGCTCGTCGGGAACTCGCCCTTGCTGCGGTATATCTCGAAAAGTTCGAATGCGTTCGTCAGGTTGAAGTTTCCGGCCAGCAGTAGCGTATGCGAGAGCTCGCTTGATTCATGGACGAACGGATGGCAGAACTTCTCTTCATTCTTGCCGAACGTGGCATAGCGAAGATGCCCGAGGAAGATTCTCTCACGCGGAGACGCACAGTCGCGGAGATTGTTCCCGGAAACACTCCTCTGCGACTCTGCGACTCTGCGAGAAATATTTCTTTTCCCGATAGCGCCCAATACATCGGCAAGAGGTGTCGCGGAGGCGGACTTGGCAATCCAGTAAGGCGGCTCGCCCGGCTCGGGATTCGCCGAGAGAATCGCCGCGCCCGCGCCGTCCTGGCCGCGGTTGTGCTGCTTTTCGAGAAGGAGCGAGAGCTTCGTCCCCCCATAATCGGCCATGGACGATGGCGGCTTCCTCAAAACCGCCATCGCCACAGCGCATTCGTGCTTTATTTCATCTGACATCTGCCGTATGGCCCTCAGTACAGAAACAGCATGTCGCGGTATTTGGGGAGCGGCCAGCGGGAGGCCGAGACGCGGGGCTCAAGCGAATCTGCAACCATGCGCAGCGAGCGCATTGAGGCGAGTATCGCCGATTCTTCGCTGCCGCGCAAAGCGGCTTCCAGATCCTTTATGCAGGTGCGAAGCGCATCGAGGCCCGCGCCAAGCTCGACGATACTCTCTTTGAGCGCCGTCGTGCCGGACGAGATACCCGTCTTCTCGGCCAAGGCGAACGCATCCATCGATTCGAGGTACTCCGCCTTGACAGCAGGGAACACCATCTCGCTTGCCATGTCGCGTGCACAGGCACCCTCTATGCGGATCTTCTTGGTGTACTCCTCAAGGAATATCTCGTGGCGGCTTTCTAGCTCACGCCGCGTCATCACGCCGTAGCGCTCGAAAAGCGACGCATTCGACGGATTCGCGAGCGCTGCGAGGGCAGATGGCGTATCGGGGGCGTTTGGAAGTCCCCGGCGTGCGGCCTCCTTCGGCCATTCGGCCTCATAGCCGTTGCCGTTGAAGACTACGCGCTTGTGCGCCTTGAGAGACGACTGCAGAATCCTCTGGAGAGCGTCGTGGAACGCGGCCGTGTGCTCGCCCGGCTTCGCCTTGCCGGCTACGTCCGCCGCCTCAAGCTCGCCCGCGATGCGGTCAACCGCCTCGGCGACGATCGTGTTGAGGACCGTCATCGGACCCGAGCAGCAGATGCTTGAACCAGGGGCGCGGAACTCGAACTTGTTGCCCGTGAACGCGAACGGCGAGGTGCGGTTGCGGTCAGTGGCATCCTTCGGGATGACGGGGAGCGTATCGACGCCTATCTTCATCGCTCCGCCGTCCTTGGATTTCCCCGTGCTTCCTGATTCAAGCCTGTCCAGCACCTCGGCGAGCTGGTCGCCGACGTAGATGGAGATTACGGCCGGCGGCGCTTCGTTCGCGCCAAGGCGGTGGTCGTTGCCCGCGCCTGCGACGGACGCGCGAAGGAGGTCGGCATGGGAATCGACAGCCTCGATGATGGCGCAGAGCATTGTCAGGAAGAGGGCGTTGTCCTGCGGATTGGTGCCAGGATCCAGGAGGTTGCGCCCGCCGTAGGTGACGGACCAGTTGTTGTGCTTTCCGGAGCCGTTGACGCCCGCGTACGGCTTTTCGTGCAGCAGGCACTTGAAGCCGTGCCTGTCGGCGACGTTCCTCAAGGCGTCCATCACGAGCATGTTGTGGTCGGAGGCGAGGTTAAGCTCTTCGAACTGCGGCGCAAGCTCGAACTGCGCGGGCGCGACTTCGTTGTGGCGCGTCTTCGCAGGGATGCCGAGCTTCCAGAGTTCGCGCTCGACGTCGTTCATGAAGGATAGGACGCGGTCCGGAATCGTGCCGAAGTAGTGGTCTTCAAGCTGCTGCCCCTTGGCAGAGGGTGCGCCGAAGAGCGTACGCCCGGTCAAGACTAGGTCTGGACGCCTCTTCCAATACTCCTTGTCTATGAGGAAGTATTCCTGCTCCGCACCCAAGGTGCAGCCGGTGTGAGCCTCTTCGCGCCCAAAGAGCTTCATCAGGCGCTTCAAGGACTTGTCGAGCGCCTGCATGGACCTGAGAAGAGGCGTCTTCTTGTCGAGCGATTCTCCCGTATATGCGCAGAACGCCGTCGGGATGCACAATGTCGCGCCGTTTGAATGGCGCTTTATGAAGGCTGGGGATGTCGGGTCCCACGCCGTGTAGCCGCGCGCCTCGAAGGTTGAGCGTATGCCGCCTGACGGGAAGCTGGAGGCGTCCGGCTCGCCGACTATGAGGTTCTTGCCGGAAAACTGCATTATCGGCTCGCCGTCCCTTATTTCGAGGAAGGAATCGTGCTTCTCGGCGCTTGAACCGGTCATCGGCAGGAACCAGTGCGTGTAATGCGTTGCGCCGCGATCCATCGCCCAGTGGCGGATGCCGTGCGCGACCTCGCCCGCAATGGACGGGTCAAGAGGTTTGCCCTCGCGTATGGTCGCCTGAAGCTTCTTTGCGGTGTCCTTGCTCAGGTAGGTGTTTATCGCCTCATCGCCGAACACATCCTCTCCGAAGCGTGTCGCAGCCTTCGTCTCTTCCGTCATCTGTCGTTTCCTTTCCGTGGCGCATGCACCACCATGATGCACCGTCCACGCCGGGAGATATAGCACACGCCGTGCCAAAGCGGAAAACATGCCCAAACCGCCCGCAGTTTTACAACTTTCCGCAATATCCCGTCCGCCACATGACAGAAAATGTAATGTGACAGCCGTCCCCAAACATGCGAATACGGCAAACTGGCGGCACGGCTGCTCTTCTGCGGTTTTGGCACGTGATATGCTATACATATCCAATATGCAACGAATACACGATATCTACCGTCCCGCCGAAGAGCGCAGGGGCGATTGGCGCGAAGTCGAGAAGATGCTTCCGGAAGCGGAGCTAAAGGAGCAGACTTCGCGGTGCATGAACTGCGGGCAGCCCTTCTGCCACGCCTACGGCTGTCCGCTCGGGAATCTCGTCCCCGACCAGAACCGCGCTGTGGCGCAGGGGAACTGGAAACTGGCCTACGACCTCTTGACTGTGAATTCTGACTTCCCGGAGTTCACCTCGCGCATCTGCCCCGCGCTTTGCGAGGCGAGCTGCGTCCATGGACTCGATGAAGAGGCGGTGATGATCCGGCAGAGCGAAAAGCGCATAATCGAGAATGCGTTCGCGAACGGCTGGGTAGTACCGCGTCCGCCGGAGAGGGAAAACGGCAAGTCGGCGGCAATCATCGGCGCCGGCCCGGCCGGGCTTTCCGCCGCCGTGACTCTTCGGCGCAAAGGATGGGCGGTCACCGTCTACGAGCGCCGCGCGAACATAGGCGGGCTCCTCCGCTACGGCATCCCGTGCTTCAAGCTCGACAAGGCGATCATAGACCGCCGCCGCAAGGTGATGGAAGCGGAAGGCATCCGCTTTGTAACGGGCATCGAGGTCGGCAGGGATGTCTCCGCAGAATGGCTCGCGAGACGCAACGACGCTCTCGTCGTCGCCATAGGTACGCCTGCGGCACGCGATTTGAAGATCCCGGGACGGGAACTTAAGGGCATACACCTTGCGCTTGAGCTTCTGGAAGGCCAGAACCGCTTTCTCACAGGCGAAATCAGCGCCGTACCGGTTGACGCCAAAGGGAAGAACGTGCTCGTCATCGGCGGCGGCGACACTGGTTCGGACTGCGTGGGCACATCCATCCGCCAGGGCGCGGCATCCGTCACCCAAATTGAGATCATGCCGAAGCCTCCGGAGGCGCGCGATGCGTCCACGCCGTGGCCGCTTTGGCCATACATGCTACGCACTAGCTCCAGCCACAAGGAGGGCTGCGAGCGGAGGTGGAATCTGAATTCGCTCAGATTCATCGGCGACGGCTCCGTCTCGGGCGTTGAGGTCGAAACGGTGGAATGGGAGTTCTCGCCGGAAGGCCGGCCGTTGAAGTTCCACTCCGTACCGGGCACAAAGGAAACGATCAAAGCCGATCTCGTCTTTCTCGCGATGGGCTTTACGGGAGTTCCTTTAGACATGCCGCTTGTCGCGCAGCTCGGCATCAAGCAGACGCCGCGCACGGCGCTTGTTTCCGACGCAACGCGCAACATCTTCTGCGTCGGCGACTGCGCAAGCGGCGCATCGCTTGTCGTCCGCGCCCTCGCAAGCGGAAAAGGCGTGATGGGCGGTTAATTGCCGCTTTACCGTTTGGCGCCGACGGAATAGCCGGCTTTGACGGCGAGGGACCGGTCGTCATCAAAGTCGGCGCCAGGCGTCGTTAGCAGTGGCCCCGCGATTCCGGCAGACATGCCGACATAGATGCACTTTGCCGCCGTCTCATCCGTCATATCGCGGCGTCCGCCCGCAAAGCGGAGCGGCGTAGATGGATTTACAAGCCGCAGAATGGCGACGCTGTCGACAACACGCTCCGGGTCAAGGATGCCGCTCTCTCCCAAAGGAGTGCCCTTTATCGGATGGAGGACGTTGACGGGAATCGAATCGGGCGCGATCTCCTTGAGCGCGAACGCGAACTCCACAAGCTGCTCATCAGTCTCGCCCATGCCGATTATTCCGCCGCAGCAGATCTGAAAGCCAAGCTTCTTCGCTGCACGGAGAGTAGCCAGCTTTTCGTCCATCGTGTGCGTGGTGCAGAGCTTCGGGAAAAGCGACGGTGCGGCCTCGATGTTGCAGTGTACACGCTGGAGCCCCGCCGCCTTCAGCCTCACGAGGTCGGCCTCCGACAGCAGCCCAAGCGATGCGCAAAGTCCGATCCGGGACACCTTGCGCATTTCGTGGAGTGCCGCGCAGACGTTCTCCACATCCTCGTTGGAAAGCGAGCGTCCCGAAGTGACGATACCTATCCTGTCCGCACCGTTCGCCTCCGCCTCCTTCGCGGCCTTTACGCAGGCATCGCTCCCTACCCAGCCGTAATTCTCGCAGCCGGTCTTCCAATGCGCGGACTGTGCGCACCACTTGCAGTTCTCGGTGCAGCGTCCCGAACGCGCATTGATGATGGAGCAGAAGTCGAACCGCTTCTCGACGCACCGCTCCGTCATCTCGTGCGCCCGTTCGCGCAGTTCGGCCCGGTGCTCCGGCTTCAAGAGCGCAAGCGCCTCATCGCGTCCAATTCCCTCGTATCGCGTCATCTCTTTCTCCAATGCGGCCAATCGCCGCGCTTGTTCCATAGAAGCATGTATTATACCAAATTTACCGCCTTACGCCTATGCCGTATTGGATTTCACGCAGAAACAACACGGAAAGCGTGGAGGTATCTACGGCAATTCATTTGCTTTGCGGCGGGACTCTATGCGAAGCCAGAGCGACAGCAGATAGATTCCATTGGCAAGAAAGAGCAGCCACATCAGCAGAACCGAAACCGCTCCGCCTCCGGCGAACCACGCCTTTGCCCACATGAACACCTCGACGGCATCCACGATTATCCACATTATCCACTCCTCTATTGCGCGGCGCACCGTCAAGAGCATCGCTGCGATGGAGAGGACGTTCGTGACGGCATCGCATAGCGGACGGTTCCCGCCGACGAGCCGCAGCACAAGCCAAAGCGCAATGATCGCCGCTGCACAGCAAGCCGTAAGCTCGAACCGCGCCTTTGCTGAAAGACGTGTACGGACAATGCCCTCCTCGGCGCTCTTCGCCTGGTTGCGCCCCCAGAAGACCAGTCCAGGAAACATCATGACGAAATAGTAGACGTTGAGCGTGAAGTCGCCGTAGTAGCCGTTTGCATATGATATGTAGGCGTAGAGAGGCGTGTTCACGAGCCCGAACACGAAGCAGAGGATCTTGCCCTTGCCGGCGAGTATCGTGTACATCATGCCCGTCACAGCGGCGGTGATGCCGAGGGCCGTGTCGCCCCAGCTGAGAGAAAGCGCGACAATCGACGCGACACAGAAGACGAACCAGGCGACTTCGCTTGGACGCCACGCCATGAACTGCTCGATGAAAAGTCCTTTGAGGTTCGTTTTCATGCTTTAGATCCTTTCCTCAAAATGCCAGATCCACGCCGAGCGTGCCCCACAAGAACTGCTTGCGGTAGTCAGAGCCGTCCGCGTCTATTCCGGAGCGTATCTTGTCATCCACGATCGCGGAATACGCTATGAGCGCATGGACGCCGAAGTGATCGTTGAACCAGTAGGAGAGCTTGCCGGAGAGCTGCACGTAGGAAATGCCGCTCTTCACGCCGCCTGCGCCCCAAGGTGGATAGAGATTGTCGAGATAGCGCCTGTCGCCGCCGCCGACCGTGAAGTCTGGCGTGAAGGTCAGTCCGGGCGAAAGCGTGAAATCGCGTTTCAAACCCGCCATCATGAAGGTGCCTTCGGTAATCTTCCAGTCATGGAAGATGGCGAAATACGGCGTCAGATATGGATTGTTCAGCTCAAGGCGTCCGTAGACCTCCATCATGGTCTTGTAGATGTCTTTGCCCGCACCTCTAAGGCCGTGGTACTTGTACCAGATGTGGCCGACTTCGCCCGAAAGCCGCCAGCCTTCGGCAAGGTCTATCTGGTTGCGGTAGTACGTGGTCCAGTCCCACTCGTTCATGCGGCGCATGTACTCCTTGCGGCGGCAGGTCACGTCGGTATTCTGCCATAGCGACACGCCGAGCGTGCCCCACGCATCCGCATTTAGGTTGAGTTCGCCGTAGGTCCAGTAGCACGGCTCCTTGTTCTGCCTCCCGCCGTAGAGCACATACGCACTCGACAGGTCGAACGAGCCGAAGCCCGATACATTGAGATCGGCGCGGACTACCGCACACGAGACGGCCGCAATGGCGGCCAGCATCATCTTTTTCATTTTCCCTCCGCAGGCATTGCCCTGATCAGGTTCACGGGTTTGATCTCAGCCAAGCCGCGCCGTGCGACCAGGCACCCCGAATGTCGGCGCATGTCATACCATAATTACAGAGGTCTGTCTTACAGAACCTTTACGCCTGTTGTTGCACACTCTACTCGTAGAGCCATGTAGAGAGATAGCGCTCGCCGGTATCGGGAAGGATCGCGACAATTGTCTTGCCGGCAAGATCGGGGCGCTTCGCAAGTTCGAGCGCCGCCCAGAGCGCCGCACCGGACGAAATGCCGATGAGCAGCCCCTCGGTCGCGGCGGCGGCGCGGGCGGCCCAGCCTGCATTCTCTGCCGAGGCCTGTATGACTTCCGTGATAAGGGAGGTGTCCAGCACTTTCGGGATGAATCCCGCACCAATACCCTGGATCTTGTGCGGACCTGGAGCGCCGCCTGAGAGAACGGGCGATGTGTCTGGTTCGACGGCGAATAGTTTCACTTCCGGGTTTTTCTCCCTAAGGTAGCGTCCCGTGCCTGTTATCGTGCCGCCAGTGCCGACACCGGCGACGAAAGCGGCGATTTCACCGTCCGTTCCTTCCCAGACTTCCGGACCGGTGGTGCGATAGTGGTATTCGGGGTTGGCGGGATTTTCGAACTGCTGGAGGATCACCGCGCCGGGCGTGGCGTCCCTTAGTTCGTTCGCCTTGGCGATTGCACCTTTCATTCCGGCGCCGCCTGGCGTAAGGACGATCTTCGCGCCATATGCGGCGGCAAGCTTGCGACGTTCTATACTCATCGTCTCCGGCATGGTGAGAACGAGGTGATATCCCTTTACCGCGCTTACGAGCGCAAGCCCCACGCCAGTGTTGCCGCTGGTCGGCTCGATGATCGTCGCGCCAGGGCGGATCGTTCCCGCCCTCTCAGCCGCCTCGACCATCGCAAGGGCGATGCGGTCCTTGACGCTTCCGCCGGGATTGAAGAACTCGACCTTGGCGAGCACCCTGGCGCCGCCCTTGTTGAGTTTATTGGAGATTTCGACAAGCGGTGTTCCTCCAACCTTGCCGAGTATGTTTGACTCTATCTTGCTCATTGATCGACTCCTTTCGTTTCAGAACTGATACTGCACGGACAGGACGAGGCCGGAACCGACTCCCAGGTTCTTTGTCGAACCGCGCCGGTAGAACTTGTCCTTATCGCCTGTTTCCGCGAAAGCCGCCACGAACGTCAGTTTCTTGTTCACGAACCACGCGACATGTCCGTCGTAGTAGTCATGGTTGCGAATGCCGTCGCCGACGCGGGCTCCCTGCTTGTACTCAAGGCCGATTGCGATGTTTTCCGCCGGCAGCACATCTATGTTCCCAAACGCTACGACATCGTAATCGTTATGTCCCACCACCCCGTTTACGACTTCATCCGTAAGCAGGAGGCCTGCGGAAAGCAACACAGGCACAGGCGTCTGATCGATTGTCTTCGATGCGACAACGTATGCGTCGAATCCGTCCTTGTCGAGGCCGAGCGCCTTTACTGTGCGGGAGTCGGTGTATTTGTATACGCCGCCAACCGCGAGGGCCGGCACCCATGACGTCTCGAAAGCGTTTTCGTCGAGCAGCTTGAACTTTGCGCCGAGATTGTAGGTGTTGATGGATCTGTCGCCATACTTGTGTGCGTTGATAAGACCATACCCGCCTGAAACCTCCAGCCTGCCTGCGAACGTGAGTGCGGCGGAAGTCGCCCACCAGTTTATCCCCGCATCGTTCAGATTCACATACCATGTGCCGATCTGCGGCTTCGAGACAAGGCCGTAAAGGGCATTTGTCTCTTCCGTGTCCCATGGGAGGCCGGCGGTGTAGGCGAGCGGGTTGAAGGCGATGCCTCCTGAGCCTTGCAGATTGTTCAGCGGCACGCCTCCGTACGCGGCGGCGTGGATTCCAGCTCCCGCAACAACTGCAGCGAGGAAGGAGATTGTGCTGTGGATGTTCTTTTTGCTTTTGGTGATGTTCATCGTTTGTTTCCTTTCCTTGGTTAAAGCCCTCGCCCTGAGGGAAACAGGGCTGGAGCAAGATGCTCATATAGTCTCGAGCGCCGCATCAAGCGCCTCGATGATGTCGTCGATGTGCTCGAGGCCGATGGAGAGACGGATCAGCTCCGGCAGGACGCCTCCCTTTCGCAGGTCCTCGTCGGAGAGCTGCGAATGGGTGGTGGAAGCCGGATGGATGATGAGGCTCTTCGCATCGCCTACATTGGCGAGGATGGAGAAGATGTCGCCATTCGCCGCATCCGTGACCTTCCGGGCTTCTGCCGCACCGCCTTTCACACCAAACACGACCACTCCGCCAGCTCCGTGGGGCAGATACTTATCCGCCAGTTCAGGTTGGGATATCGAAGGATATTTCACCCATGCCACCTTCGGATGGTTCTGAAGCCATTTCGCGACGGCAAGAGCGTTTTCGCTGTGGCGGGCGATCCTGAGTGGTAGCGACTCCACGCCCTGCAGGAAGATCCAGGCTGCGTCAGGCGCGAGCGTGGGGCCCTGGTTGCGGATGCCTACCGTAAGAAGCCTGATCGAAAACGCTATCGGTTTGAGCGCATCCGGAAGGTCGTGTGCGAAACGGAGACCGTGGTAGCCCTTGTCCGGCTCGTTGTAGAGCGCGAACTTGGGGTTCGTCCAGTCGAAGCCTCCTTTCTCCACGACGATGCCGCCGATGCCGGTGCCGTGCCCGCCTATCCACTTCGAGAGCGAGTGGATGACAAAATCTGCACCGTGGTCAAGCGCGCGGAGAAGCGGCGGCGGAGCGAACGTAGCGTCTACGATGAGAGGAAGAGCGTGCCGGTGCGCGATCTCCGCGTACTTTTCGATGTCGGCTATGTCAAGGGTCGGGTTGCCGACCGCCTCGACAAAGACGAGTCTCGTCCTTTCGTTTATCGCGGCCTCAACCGCTGCAAAGTCGTTCACCGGCGTGAACCGGGCCTTTATGCCGGCATTTGGAAGAATCGAGTCGAACTGCGAGAACGTTCCTCCATAGAGGTTCGATGCAGCGACTATCTCGTCGCCTGCGCGGGCGATGTTTGTAACGGTGAAGTAGATCGCCGCCGTGCCGGATGCGAGCGTTTGCGCCGCCGCTCCGCCTTCAAGGGCCGCGATGCGCCTGGCTAGGACGTCGTTCGTCGGATTCATCAGCCGGGCGTAGATGTTGCCAAGTTCCTTCAGGGCGAAAAGATTTGCGCCATGCTGCGAATCGCGGAAGTTGTACGCCGTAGTGCGGTATACGGGAACCGCCCTTGCCCCGGTGGCGGGGTCGCCGTGGACGTCCTGTCCGGCGTGCACCGCCTGCGTCTCGATATGGTATTTTCTGTCGCTCATTGCCGTTGTTCCTCCAGTGGTTTCAACGGCGGATATTATACGATTTTTTGCGGGAGATAGGGTAATCGGAAGTCTCTGTTCGTCACCATAGGCTCGGCCTATGACCGAGCGGCATCACAAGCCTGAGTCTTCTAGGCTGCGATCAACGCAGCAACTGCGTATGGAGTCTACAAAACTGGTGCAGGCGGCGGAACGGCCGATTCCAGAGCGGAAGATCATTCCAACGCGAATGACGTCATCGCTTTCCAGCTCCACCGCAACGATATCAGGTCCGTTGAGTTCGCGCGAAAGCGCCCCGGAGGCGATGGTGTAGCCGTTCAGCCCGAGAATTAGGTTCGTCATCGTGGCACGGTCGCGCACGCGGATGTTCTTTGGCCGGTCAATCGCAGGCACTACCTCCTCTGCGAAGTAAAGAGCGTTTTCTGCGCCCTGCTCGAATGTTATGTATGGGTAAGGATCAAGCGCATCGATTGGTATGAGACTCTTTTTGGCAAGAGGATGCCTTTTCCCGAGAAATACATGCGGATGCGACGCGAAGAGCTCTTCAAAGTAGAGGCCCTCGTTCTTCAGAAGTTTCGATATGGCGCGCTCGTTGCGCTTCGAGAGATAGAGAACGCCGACCTCGCTGCGGTGGTGTGCGACATCGTCTATTATTTCACTTGTCACGGTTTCGCGAAGCGTAAAGTCGTATGATTCGGCATCATTCGCCCTCACTACCGCCATGAAAGCCTTTACCGCGAAAGCATAGTGCTGGCATGAGACGGCAAACTGCGGACGCCGCACGGCCTTACCCGTGTATTTCTCCATGATCCGCGAAGCATCGTCTAGGATCTGCCGCGCGTAGGCGAGGAACTCTTCGCCCTCCCGGGTCACCGATATTCCCCTGTTGGTGCGCGTGAATATGGCCACGCGCAATTCCTCTTCGAGGGCGCGTATCGCCTCGGTCAGCGTCGGCTGCGTCGCGAAGACTTTTCTCGCCGCCTCGCTTATCGAGCCGCATACCGCCACGGCGTCAGCGTATCTGAGTTGCTGCAACGTCATGGCGGGAGTATATCATACTTTCGGCTTTCCTGTCAACGCCGCTTCGACAAGTCCGAGGAAGAGCGGGTGGGGCGATGTCGGACGGCTCTTGAACTCTGGATGGAACTGGCAGGCGATGAAGTACGGGTGGACGGGGAGCTCGACGATTTCGGCAAGCTTGCCGTCAGGCGAAAGCCCGCTTATGGCGAGGCCGGCCTTTTCGATCGCGGCCGCCGCATCACCCTTGGCGTCCAGCTCGTAGCGATGTCTATGCCGCTCGGAGATTATTGTCGCTCCTTTGTCTTTAGCCGACACAGAGTCCACAAAGGCCTTCTGCTCTTTGCGGCCATATATTCTATCGGCAAGCGATTCCTTTTTGAGCACGCACGGGTAGGCGCCAAGACGCATCGTGCCGCCTTTCTGCGTGACGCCGCGCTGCTCCTCCATAAGATCTATGACAGGATGAGCAGTTTTCTCGTCGAACTCCGTGGAATTGGCATCCTCCCAGCCAAGCACGTCACGGGCGTATTCGATTACCGTACACTGCATGCCAAGGCAGATGCCGAGGAAGGGAATCTTGTGTTCGCGCGCGTAGCGGATCGCTGCGATCTTCCCCTCGACGCCGCGTGAGCCGAATCCGCCAGGCACCAGAATGCCGTCGACTTCTTTAAGTTTTTTGCCGCAAAGATCACAATGATCGCAAAGATTGTCTTTACACTTTGTGTCCTTTGTGGCTAAAAGCTCTTCCGCTTCGATTGGCACGACCTCCACCTTGCAGTCCTTCGCCATTCCGGCGTGCTGGAGCGCCTCATGGATGGATTTGTATGCGTCGCGTATCGTTATGTACTTCCCGACGAGCGCTATGCGGCAATGGCGCTTCGGCTTCGTCGCCTTTCTTACGAGCGTATCCCACGCCGTGTGCTTGATGGGCCAGATGTCGAGGTGGAGCTGCTTCAATACCTCTTCGTCAAGCCCCTGCTTCCTGAGCTCTCGCGGCACGGCGTATACCGAGTCCGTCACGTCCTGCTCCTCGATCACGCATTCGCGGCGGACGTTGCAGAACATGGCCAGCTTCTGCTTGTGCTCCTCCGGTATCGGCATTTCCGTGCGGCAGACTAGGATATCTGGGATGATGCCGATGTTGCGTAGCATGCCGACGGAATGCTGGGATGGTTTTGTCTTGAGTTCCCCTGCCGCCTTGAGGTATGGAACGAGCGTCAGATGGACGAAGCATGTGTTGTCCGCACCCTCCTCGAAGCGGAATTGCCTCGCCGCCTCAAGGAACGGAAGCGATTCTATGTCGCCCGAAACCCCGCCTATCTCGCAGAGGACGATATCGCAGTCGTGCTCGCCCGCGGAGCGGATCGCCGCCTTTATTTCGTCCGTGATGTGCGGCACAACCTGCACCGTTCCGCCAAGGTATCCTCCCGCGCGTTCGCGCGCGAGGACGGCGGAGTAGATGCGGCCGGATGTGAAGTTGGATGCCTTGGTGCAAGTTACGCCCGCAAAGCGCTCGTAGTGCCCGAGATCAAGGTCCGTTTCCGCTCCGTCGTCCGTAACGAACACTTCGCCGTGCTGGTAGGGGGACATAGTGCCGGGGTCGATGTTGAGGTAAGGATCGAGCTTCTGCATGAAAACCTTGTAGCCGCGTGACTTCAAAAGAAGCGCCAGCGATGCGCTCGTCACGCCCTTGCCGAGGGAGCTCACCACTCCTCCCGTGATGAAAACGTATTTGACTTGCTTTTTCATGCAGAATATAATAGCACACATCATGCCAGTAGCCTAGAACGGCCGTTACGGCATTATAACTTACAAATTGTGTAACCTGATGTTTTCGGACGTTTCATTTTATGGGCCTGAGCCGCCCCTCTGCAGGATGGCGGACAACTGGCCATGCGAAGGCAAAAAACAAGAAAACTCCACCTTTTCGCAAAGGTGAAGTTTTCACTTCTACTAACAGAACCGCGAGGTTCAGAAAGTGGGGTTACTGGTTGTTCTGGAGCTCGAGGACCGCCTCAACATTTTCCTTGACGGCTTGATCGGCCATCTCGCCCATTGCCTTCGCCTTGTCGAATGCTGCGGCAGCGGCGGCAGCGCGTTCGTCACGGGCCTTCTTGTCGAAGTAATACCACACACCGCCCGCTACTGCGAGGGCTATAACGATGCCCAGGAGAGCGACTACCATTCCCTTGCCTGACTTTGCCATGGCTTTAGTTCCTTTAAAATGCCCTCTCACATGACCCCCCCACGGCGGCGAGGGCGGTCTGCCGCAGGGATTAAAACGGGGAACGCTAAGGTTTTCGTTGCGTATTATATCAAATCCCTTCTGATGTTGCAAATCTAATTCGATGCATCCAACGCGTCAGAAATGGCAAAAACTAACGGTGGTCGACCGCTGCCAGATTACATGACTTGTAAAAGATTGGGCGATAAGGGGCGGTTTTGCGCGTTGGCACAGGGTGTGCTAATATATTTTTATATGAAGCGCACTGATTTGAAAAGGATTCTTGTTATAGGATCGGGGCCGATAGTTATCGGCCAGGGATGCGAGTTCGACTATTCCGGCTGCCAGGCGGTGAAGGCGCTGCGGCGCGAGGGATACGAGATAGTGCTCGTCAACTCCAATCCAGCGACGGTGATGACCGACCCCGAAATGGCGGAGGCGACGTATATCGAGCCTCTGAGCGTAGATTCCGTTGCGGCAATCATCCGCAAAGAGCGCCCGGACGCCCTCTTGCCGACACTTGGCGGGCAGACGGCGCTCAATATCGCGACGGGGCTTGCAAAGCGCGGCGTTCTCGCGGAGTGCGGCGTCGAGATGATCGGTGCGCGGGCGGAGGCGATTGCGCGGGCCGAGGACCGCAACCTCTTCAAGGCTGCGATGGCGGAGCTGGGGCTCGACATGCCCAAGTCGGGAAGCGCCCATTCGTTTGAGGAGGCGGAGCGGATTGCGGCGGAGATCGGGTCTTGGCCGCTTATCATCCGCCCCGGCTTCACGCTCGGCGGCACGGGTGGCGGCATTGCGCACGATGCGGCCGAGTTCCGCGAGATCGTCGGGCGTGGCCTTGAGGCGTCGCTCAACCATGAGGTGCTGATCGAGGAGTCGCTGATCGGCTGGAAAGAGTTCGAGATGGAGGTGATGCGCGACAGGGCGGGAAACGCCGTCATAGTCTGCTCCATCGAGAACATGGACCCGATGGGCGTACATACGGGCGACTCCATCACCGTCGCGCCTATACAGACTCTGACGGACCGCGAATACCAGACGATGCGAGACGACTCGATCCGCGTTCTTGAAAAGATCGGGATCGAGACTGGCGGATCGAACGTGCAGTGGGCGGTCAATCCCGAGACGGGGCGGCGCATCATCATCGAGATGAACCCGCGCGTAAGCCGGTCGTCGGCGCTCGCGTCGAAGGCTACGGGCTTCCCGATCGCGAAGATCGCCGCCCTTCTCGCCGTCGGCTACACGCTGGATGAACTCAAGAACGACATCACGCAGGTTACGCCAACGTGCTTCGAGCCGACATTGGATTATGTGGTCGTAAAGATTCCGCGCTTCGCCTTCGAGAAGTTCCCTGGAGTGGACAGAAGGCTCGGCACGCAGATGAAGTCCGTCGGCGAAGTGATGGCGATCGGCCGCACCTTCCGCGAGGCCTACCTCAAGGCCGTAAGGTCGCTTGAAGCGCCCCTTGCCGGACACGACGCGGCGACATTCGACCCATGGTTCAAGGCGCAGCTCGACGAGATCGAGGCGTTCAGGGGATTTCTGGCCACAAAGAACACAAAGATCACAAAGGATGTGCTTTGCCAGGCAAAGGTGTTTGGCTTCAGCGACAAGGAGATTGCCGCGGCGATTGGCTGTGACGAGGCGGAGATAAGAGCGCGGCGCATTGCGTTCGGCATCAGGCCTCAGTTCGGCGAGGTAGACACGTGCGCCGGAGAGTTCGAGGCCAAAACGCCGTATTACTACAGCTATTATGAATACTCGCGCAGAGGCGCAGAGACGCAGGGCATAAAAAACAGCCTCAGCGTCTCAGCGTCCCGGCGCGAGCCTTCCATTCAAAAGAAAAAGATCATGGTCCTGGGCGGAGGGCCGAACAGGATCGGGCAGGGGATCGAGTTCGACTGGTGCTGCTGCCATGCGGCGTTTGCCCTCCGGAAGATGGGGCACGAGGTCGTGATGGTGAACTCCAACCCGGAAACCGTCTCGACGGACTACGACACCTCGGACAAGCTCTACTTCGAGCCGCTTACGTTCGAGGACGTGATGGAGATCTACGAGCGCGAGCGGTGCGACGGCGCAATCGTCCAGTTCGGGGGACAGACTCCGCTAAACCTTGCAGAGCGCCTCGCTGCGGCGGGTGTGAACATTCTCGGAACATCGCCGCGCGACATCGCGCTCGCCGAAGACCGCGACTTCTTCCGCGCGCTAGTCTCTGAAGTAGGCGTCAGACAGCCTCCAAGCGGAATCGCCCATACGGTCGAGGATGCGCTTAAGATCGCAGAGGGAATCGGCTACCCGGTGCTTGTCCGTCCATCGTTCGTTCTCGGCGGGCGCGGCATGGCGATAGTCTACCACGAAGACCGCCTGCGCGAGTATGTCGAGGCGGCGGTGAAGATTTCTGAAGGCCGCCCCATCCTTATCGACAAGTTCCTCACCCACGCCATCGAGCTGGACGTGGACTGCGTTTCAGACGGCGAGACGACGGTCGTCGGCGCGATATTGGAGCACATCGAGGCGGCGGGATGCCACTCCGGCGACGCTGCGGCCGTGACACCCCCTATCTCGCTTTCAAAGGAGACGATCTCCGAAGTGGAGTCCATCGCCCGCAAGTTCGCCAAGCGTCTGCACGTCGTTGGGCTCATGAACATCCAGCTCGCGGTGAAGGATGGCGAGATATGGATGATCGAGGTCAATCCCCGCGCATCGCGCACCGTGCCTTTCGTCTCGAAGGCGGTCGGCTGGTCGCTCGCCGGAGAGGCGACCAGAGTGATGGCAGGCGGGAGATTGAATGGAACTGGCAACATTGAAACTGGCGACATTAAACCTGGCTTCTACTGCGTCAAGGAGGCGGTGTTTCCGTTCGCGAAGTTCCCGGGCGCTGATATTACGCTAACCCCGGAGATGAAATCCACGGGCGAGGTGATGGCGTTCGGGCACGATGCGGCGACGGCCTACTACAAGAGCCAGATTGCGGCAGGAAGCCCCCTTCCCCGCCCGGGCCATGGAGGGATCGTCCTTTCGGTGCGCGACGAGGACAAGGCCGAGGTGGTGCGCCTCGCCGGGAAGCTCTACTCGCTCGGCTACGAGATCTGGGCGACTCGCGGAACCTCGACATCGCTCTGGAAAGCCGGGATCGAATCGAATGCGCTCTACCGCATCCCTCTCGGCTCGCCCAACACCCTTGACCTCATACGCCTCGGCAAGGTCAAGTGGATCGTCAACACGCGCGAGGACGGGGAAAGCGCGGCCCATGACAGCCTCAAGATCCGCTCGGCCGCGGTGCTCGCGGGCGTCCCCGTGACAACCACTCTCGCCGGCTTTGCGGAAGCCACGCTCGGCATCGTCGCAATGTCCAGATTGGGGGAGACACAGCCATTTTCATTGCAGGAGTGGCACAATATTTGATATAATATCCGCCCATGCGAAACAAGATTTCAAAGGAGATAGCCGTTCTCAGGGCGATATCGTCGGTGATTGTGCGCGAGCGGAACGTACGGACGCTCCTGAATGACGTCATCGGCGTTCTTGAGCGGGAAATGGGGATGCTCCGCGGCACCATCGCGCTTCTCGAGGGCGACGTTCTGAAAATCGAGGCGTCCGCGCGGAAGCTGAACGCGGAGGAGCGCGCCCTCGGGCGCTACAGGATCGGCGAGGGGATAACCGGAACCGTCGCGCGCACCGGCAGGGCGGAGATCGTGCCGGACGTCCGCAAGGACAGGCGCTTTCTCAACAAGACGCGCTCCCGCCGCAAGGATGAGCCCCTTTCCTTCATATGCGTCCCGCTGGTCCATCTCGGACAGGTCATAGGCACGCTTTCCGTCGACCGCAAGATCGACGACCCGGCCAGCTCCTCTCTCGATTCCGACCTCGCGCTTCTTGAGGTCGTAGCCAACATAACCGCCGAGGCCGCAGCCGTCTGCCGCGAGGAATGCGCCGAGCGCGAGTCGCTGCTGAACGAGAACCGCAAGTTGAGGGGCATGCTCGACGACAATCCCGGCAGGCTTATCGGGCAATGCCGCGAAATGAGGGCCGTCTACGAGCAGATAAGGCAGGTCGCGCCAAGCGAGGCGACCGTTCTCATCCGGGGCGCCAGCGGAACGGGCAAGGAGCTCGTTGCGCGCGCCATACAGGGGCTTTCCCTGCGCAAGGGGAAGCCGTTCGTGGTTCTCAACTGTGCGGCGCTTCCCGAGGCGCTCGTCGAGTCGGAGCTTTTCGGGCACGAGAAAGGCGCCTTCACAGATGCACGGGAGCGCCGCATAGGGCGCGTCGAGGCGGCGGACGGCGGCACGCTCTTCCTGGACGAGATCGGCGATCTGCCGGTCACGACGCAGGTCAAGCTCCTGAGGCTTCTCCAGGAGCGGACATTCTCGCGCATCGGCTCGAACGAGGAGCTGCATTCGGACGTCCGCTTCATCGCGGCGACAAGCCGCAACCTTGAAGACCTGATGGCCAAGAAGCTCTTCCGCGAGGATCTGTACTACAGGCTTTCCGTGTTTCCGATACATCTGCCAGACCTGGCGAGGCGGCAGGACGACATAATCCTCCTCGCGCAGCACTTCCTTTCGACGCTCTCGGCGAAATACGGCAAGTCGATCACCCGCTTTTCGCCGCCGGTGGTCAGCATCCTCCAGTCGTACAAATGGCCGGGGAACGTACGCGAGCTCGAGAACTGCATCGAGCGGGCGGTCCTTACCGCGACAGACGACTGCATACGAAGCTACAATCTTCCGCCGGCGATGCAATCCACGGGCTTTGCGGACGATCCATTGACCACGGAGAGCGTGCAGACGCTCGATGAACGCCTCTTCGCCGTGGAGCGCAACATACTGGAAAGCGCGCTCGCGAGGCATGGCGGCAACCAGGCCGCCGCCGGGCGCGAACTGGGGCTTTCCCCGCGCATGATGTGCTATCGCCTCTCCAAGACAGGCCTGCGCTGACTTGCCCGGCAGAAGACCCCGTCTTACAGCGGCGCCTTGCCGGTAAGCTCCTCAAGCTCCATCGCGGCCTTCTCCCAGTCCTGGGTGTAGCGCTCGATCTCGAACTGGAGCGTACGCACCTTGCGGTTCGCCTCGGCGAAATCCATCCCGGGCTTTGGGTTGAACAGGGCTTCGCTCGCCTCGTCAAGCGCCGCCTGGAGGCTTTCGATCTTCGTTTCGCACTTCTTTACGGTCGCCTTGAGCTCGCGCACCCTCGGTGCGATCTTCTCGCGCTCGGCTGCGCGCTGCTGCCTAAGCTCTTTGCTCGTTGGACGCTTAGCTCCGCCGTCCACACCGGTGCCGTCATCGCCCTTGGACTTGGCTTGGCGCGCCACGGCCCCTTCCCGCTCCATCTCGGCCTTCTTCTCGGCGTAGTAGTCGTATCCGCCAGGGAAGCACTGGACGCCTTCGCGCGTTATCTCTATGACGCGCGTGGCGACTGCCCGCACGAAATCGATGTCATGGCTCACGAGAAGGAGCGTTCCCTTGTACGCGCCGAGCGCGTCCTGGAGGAGCTTGCGCCCGTCAAGGTCGAGGTGGGTCGTCGGCTCGTCGAGAAGAAGGAAATTGGGGCTTGAAAGGAACAGTCTAAGGAACGCAAGTCTTATCTTCTCGCCACCCGAGAGGACGCCCGCCGCCTTCTGGACGTCGTTCTCGTCGAATCCGAAGGCTCCAAGCTGGTTGCGGAACTCCTTCTCGCGCGAAAGCCCGCCCTGCCAGGCGTTCTTCGCGACTCGGTATACCGAGAGGTCCGTAGGGATCGTCTCGGCGAACTCCTGGGAGAG
This sequence comes from Kiritimatiellia bacterium, assembly GCA_045636065.1. GTDB lineage: Bacteria > Verrucomicrobiota > Kiritimatiellia > RFP12 > UBA1067 > RGIG5050. Next base: position 26,793 of record JAZTWW010000017.1, read on the forward strand.
GTACCCGGGAACGACGTTGTGGCCGAGGATGGCTTTGCCCTCCGTCGGCGTGCGCGTCCCCGCGATTATGCGCATCAAGGTCGTCTTTCCGAGGCCGTTGTAGCCGATCAGGGCCACTTTGTCGCCCTTCACTATCTGGAAGCCGACGCCCTCGAAGACCTTCTTCACCCCGTCGTAGCTGAAACCGAGATCCTCGCATCTGAAGACCTCCATCCCGCACGGCGGCGGCTCCGCGAGCCTCAATCGCCCTCTCCTCGAGTAACGCTTCGGAAGGACTATCCTAACCTCGTCGATCTTGTCGATCAGCTTCTGGCGGCTCTGAGCCTGCGCCGCCTTCGTAGCCTGCGCGCGGAAGCGGTCCACGAACTTCTGCAGGTGCTCGCGCTGCCTGTCCTGGTTCTCCTTCGCCGCTACGAGATGCTGGTATCTCACCTCGCGCTCGTTAAGGTACCAGTCAAGCCCACCCTCGTACCGCGTGGCGGTGCAAGCGTCGACCTCGACTATTATGCTCGTAAGCGTCCTGAGAAGATACCTGTCGTGGGATATAAGCATCAGCGTTCCGCGATAGCTCTTCAGGTAGCGCTGGAGCCAGTCTACCGCCGGAAGGTCGAGATAGTTGCTTGGCTCGTCGAGAAGGAGAAGGTCCGGCTCGCTCGCAAGGACGCGGGAAAGCTCGGCTCTCATCCGCCAGCCGCCCGAGAAGCTTGCGAACGGCTTCGAAAACTCCTCTACGGAGAACCCCAGCCCTCCAAGGGCCACCTTGACGCGCGTTTCGATGTCGTATCCGCCGAGATGCTCGAACCTCGTCTGGACTTCGCCGAGCCTGTCTAGAAGCCCCGCCAGACGAGACTGGTCTGTGCAGCTGTCGCACTCCTCTTCAAGGCGGTGCATCTCGTCCTCGATTTCACTGAGGCCGGGGACGCCCCTTACCGCATACTCGAGAAGCGTCTCGCCGGGGCTGTCCGGCTCAGGGTGCTGGCGCGTCGAGCCGATCCTCGGGGATTCCTCTATTATTAGCTGGCCCTTGTCGGGCGTCAGCTCGCCGAGGATTATCTTGAAAAGCGTCGACTTGCCGCTTCCGTTCGGCCCCACGACACCGACGCGCTCAGACCTGTTGACGCGGAACGAAACGTCCGCCAGCACGTCCTGCTGCGCGTAATGGACCGAAACTCCCTGGAAATCAAGCATCTGCCGCCGCTCCCCGATCCGGATGTGTCAAAGCGATTCGAGATACGTCTTGACGACCGTAAACGAAACGCCTGCAAGCTCCTTCCAGAAGCTCTCGAACTGCGCGAGCTGCCCGTCCGCTCCGGGGGTGTCCGATATGACCCTGAAGGAGATGAACGGAACCTTTGCGAGGTACGCCGCATGCGCGAGCGCGGCGCTTTCCATCTCGCACGCGAGCGCATTGGGGAAGTTGGCCCTTATAGGGGCTATGCGGGACTCGCCTGCTATGAACTGGTCGCCCGTCACCATAAGCCCGGTGTGGAGGTTGACGTCGAGCCGGCCCTTCATGGCCTCCGCCGCCGCCAGAAGCCTCTCGTCAGCCTTGAATACGGGCGGAAGCCCCTGCACCTGCCCGATGGCGTTGCCGAAGCCGCAATCCACGTCGTGATAGGCGTATTCGCTGCCCACCACCACGTCCTTTACGGCGACCTCGCGGCCAAGCCCGCCTGCACAGCCAGAGGATATGAGAACATCCGGCTCGAACGACCTGAACATCTCGCTTGCGCCAAGCGCCGCGTTCACCTTGCCTATGCCGGTGACAGCAAGCGCCACCTTGTTCCCGCCCAAACGACCATGCGTCCAGCGGCGGAACGACGCCGTCGCCATCTCGCGCTTCTCGTCCATCAGCGCGACGAGCTGTTCATGCTCTATGTCCATAGCGGACAGTATTCCGATCTTCATTTAATTCCTCCTTGTACGGAAATCATTCACTGGAAATCCCCGAAAAGATCCTGCTGCCTTACGGGGCCGAAACTCATGCGGTGCTCCGGGCAAGGCCCAAGGCGCCTCAACGCCTCAAGGTGCGCCTTTGTAGGGTAGCCCTTGTGGACCTCGAACCCGTACCCGGGATAGGCCTTCGCAAGCTCTTCCAACTGCGCGTCGCGCTCCGTCTTCGCGAGTATGCTAGCCGCCGCTATGAGAAGGCTCTTCGAGTCGCCTTTTACGATGTTGAGGCTCGGGTACGGCAAAGTCGGCACCCTAAGACCGTCCACAAGGATGTTCGGCTTCGCTCCCCCGTTCTGGGGCCCGTCAAGGGGCGAAAGCCCAAGCCTCTCCCCTACCGCGAGCGCCGCGCGACGCATGGCAAGATGCGTAGCCTTGAGTATGTTCAATTCGTCTATCTCGCGCGGAGTGGCCGATGCGACGGCCCATGTGCAGCCTTCGGTCGACTTGATCGCATCCGCAAGGGCGCGGCGCCTCGAAGCGGAAAGGCGCTTTGAATCGTCGACCTTTGCCCACGCGCCCGCCATAAGCTCCTCGGCGAGGGCTACGGGAACGCTTACGGCCGCCGCGACGACGCACCCTGCAAGAGGCCCCCTTCCCGCCTCGTCTATACCCATCACGGGCGATGCGGCCGCCCTTTCGAAGTCGAGCGATGCCATCGTCACTTCCCCTTGCCGCCTCCAAGCCCGCCCAGCATGGAGGAGTTCGTCCACACAGGGTCGACCGCGGAACCCGTTATCTTGAATTCTATGAGGAGCTTGTTGAACGTCCAGGATATAGGCGTTGCAAGGCGCGAAAGGATCGAATCGTTGCGGAACAGGTTCACCTTGACCGTCATGTCGAGATCGTCGCGGGCGATGTCGTACGTCCCTTCGCCCTGGATCGAGAAGACGTCACCCTCGATGAAAAGGTCGTCCGTCTTCAATACGCCGTTCTCAATGGTGAAGGAGTAGCTGCCCTGGCTCTGGTTCACGAGGCTGGAGACCCCGGGAACGCAATCGGCAAGATATTGGGTGAAGCCGGAGAAGAGCTTGAGCTGCGCAAGGTGCCCGTTGCGGCATCTTACGGAGCCGCGCCCGTTGAGGCTCTCCTTCAGACCCCCCCCCGTGCTGCCTGATATCGAAACGTTCGCGTCGATCACCCCGTGCTTGTCGCCTGGATCGATGCCGAAAGCCCCGGCGAGGTCTCCCAGCGAAACGTTCCCGAGCTGCATCTCCGCGCGGAACGTGCCGTTAGACGCGCTGAGGCCAGGAAGCTTCACCACCGCGCCCCCGGCGACCGTTCCGCCGCTCAAGGCGTTGGCCCGCACGCTGCCGATGCTGACGGTGTCGCCCGTAAGGCTCCACATGGCGCTTGCATCGAGGACGGGCACTCCAAACACCTTGCCGCGCGCGAAGGAGGACCTTCCCGAAAGGTTGTGCATGTCGATGTTGTCCGGATCCATGGCGAGCGTTCCTTCAACGGCCACCTCCGGAGGCGTTTCGCATTCGAGGAAGGAAAGCATGCTGCGCTCTATGTAGTGCGCGATGAGGAAATCGTCGTCAAGGGAGGCCGTGCTTTTGACCTGCTCGAAAGAAACGGTTCCCAGGCCGTTCGTTACATTGACGACGACGGAGCCGGAAAGGTCTCCCCCCTGGGCAAGCGATGCGGATATGGGGCCAGCCTTGACGCGGACGTTGAGGTTCGTGCCGCGCACATAGGAGTAGACGTCAAGCGCGCCGTGGATGTCACGCATCGGCACTCCCATGTACGCGCCGCCCGACGGGTGGAGCCCGAGGTTCATCTTGAAATCGAGGTTGCGCAGGTTGACGTCGAAGCGCCCGTTAACGTCGACCGGCGTCAGTATGCCGGTGAATGCATCCATGTATTCAAGGCCTATATCGAGATCCAGGACGGACAGAAACGGCCTTATGTTGTGCTGGCGAGCCTGGCCGAAGAGGCTCGCCTTTATCTGCTGCGAATCGAGGTCGAGTACGGCATCGCCCGTGACGGCCATCCTCACGTCGGCGTCTGGCCAGTTGACCCTCACGTCCTCGAACTTGGCGCCGGACTTGCTTACGGATATGCTGCCTATGTCGATCGCGCGCATGTCGAGCCCCAGGATGTTCGCCTCCTGGATGCGCATTGGGAAGGGTTCAATGTAGGGAAGGTCGAGCTCCAGCGGTTCGTCGCGCTCCAGGTGGGGCTTTTTCATGTAGTACGAATCCGGGAGGCGGGGATACTCAAGGCCGTCTATCTTGACAAACTTGACGGCGCGCGACCAGTCGATCGGGATCCTGAAAAGATCCATGAACACGTCCACCCTTCTGGCCGAGACGACAGGAACAGTCGTCGCCTTGTGCCTTTCCATGACGCGAAGGCCATGGACCCTTACGCCCTCGGTGAGACGGAAAGTAGCACTCTGCGCGGAAACGAGATAATCCTTGCCGCTCACCTCTTTGCACGCGTATTCGATGATGCCAGAAGGGACATTCACCGTGAAGAACGAGAAGAAGAAAACGAGGAGAACCGGAACGAAGAGGAAAAAGAGAACGGCAACCTTGAGTATTCTGGCGAGAACCTTCAGGAACATTCTCATGGGAACCCTCTCGCAATGCGCCGTTATCAAGATTGGCAGCCCCTAGGAGAGTCGAACTCCTCTTACCTGGATGAGAACCAGGTGTCCTAGCCGATAGACGAAGGGGCCAGCTTTGTTTGGTGCACCCGGTGGGATTTGAACCCACACACCTTGCGGCACTAGAACCTGAATCTAGCGTGTATGCCAATTTCACCACGGGTGCGAAACGAGTTGTAGTATACCATAACAGGTGGCGAAAAGCAAGCGATATTTTCAGGAATGTGAAAAAAAGAAAGCCGGCCCTTTAAGCCGGCTTCTTGAAACGGCGTTTGCACGCCAGATCCGCCCTCTTAGGCGCTGATGGCGCTAACGGGGCAGCAGGCCTCGCAGGCTCCGCAGTCGACGCACTTGTCGGCATCAATCTCGCAGTGACCGTCAACGAGGGTGATCGCCTCGGCGGGGCAGGCGTCCTTGCACGCGCCGCAGCCGACGCACGTTCCAGCATCAATCTTGTGAGCCATTTAGGTACCTCTCTTTTCTTTTGTGTAAATCATCAAATCACCCTTGGGGGGCGAAAACGTCTGTATGATACCATATTTCTTGACCGATTGCAAGAGAAAACTTAAAATTACACCAATCTAAGTTCAAAAACCGTCAATTATGTTAAACGAGGCAAACATTCAGCCGCTTAAATGCAAAGCAAAAGGGCGCGGACTGAAAAGTCCACGCCCTTCCATCAGGCTTCGACCTTAAATCAGGCCTCGACAGGGACGATCGTAACGACCTTGCCGTCCTTGATGAATTTCACCTTGCCGTCCTTGAGGGCGAAGAGGGTGAAATCGCGGCCGCAGCCGACGTTTGCGCCGGGGTGGATCTTCGTGCCGCGCTGGCGGACGATGATCGAACCGGCCTTGAGAAGCTGGCCGTCAAAAGCCTTTACGCCGAGATACTTCGGATTCGAATCGCGGCCGTTGCGTGCTGAAGCGGATGTCGCCATTTTTCAATCCTCCTGAATCTTAGGCGATGGCCTTGACCGTCGCGACCGTGTACTGCTGGCGGTGGCCGACCTTGCGGCGGTCGCCTTTGCGGCGCTTCATCTTGAAGTTGATCACCTTCTCGCCCTTCTTGGCGGGAGCGATGATTTCGAGCGTGACCTTGGCGCCCTCGACATAGGGCTTGCCGACCTTGAGCGTGGTGCCGTCGTTGACCGCGAGAACGGTATCGAGCGTCACTTCCTCACCTTCATTGACCGAGAGCTTTTCAATCTCGATCTTGTCACCTGCACGGACAAGCACCTGCTTGCCGCCGGTTTCGAGAACTGCGTAGGCTTCCATTGTTCTTACCTTTGTTGTTCCTGCCGTTTTTCCATGAGGCACCGTGCCTCGAAAAAACGTGAAAGTGTATTATACCAAATCCGCGCCCGAATGTCAAACGGCTGCGCGCCCGTCGCGTTGGTCCCGTTCGTCCCGTATGTCCCGTGCGCACTTTGCGGTAGCCCGCCTTATCACTTAGATTGTGCCTTTTGTTTATTCTCGCGCAGAGACGCAGAGACGCGGAGAGCATGGGTGTAAATGTTGCCAGTGTGAAAATGTTGCCAGTACCAGTTCCAATTGCCAATGGGTGGGGAAACGCTGAATGGTGCACGGGACGTACGGGACAAACGGGACCAACGCGACGGGCTTCGCGCAATGTGGGGAGTGGTCCCCAGCTGCGGGGAACCTTATTCCTCCTAAGCGGAGCCAAGGGCGACACCGCTCAGTCAGCCGCATGGGGCGGCAGTTTTGCGCAGAGCGCAAAGCGGAGGCAATCTCCTCGTCCGGGAAACACCGAGGATTGTTTTTCGCGCCGCCCCAATCGCACTTCAAGGATGGGCGCGCGTAGAACAACCGCAGGTGAGGGTCACGGACGAGGAGATTGCGGAGCATGCCACCCAGACTGCGCCCCATCGGCAAGCGGTAAAGCCCATTGCGGAGCGTCAACCCTTGTGGAACTCAAAACTTCAGGTTATTACGTAATTGAAGTTTTAGGGTAAATGTGGTATCATACTTGTATCTTTCTTTGGTGTAGGATGCTTTGTGCAAGAAAGGAGGAGTATGAGCGAAGAAAAAGTTAAGATTAAATACGATTTGCTTGCCGTTTGCGCTTTGCAAGGGAATGAAATGGGGTTAAGTTTGATTTAAGTTGCAGGCAATATGGAACAAATACAGCAACAGCCATCGCAGCAGATTTGCCGCCGTCTTGCGGTAACGATTCTCGCGTTCGTTGCAATCCTGCCGCTGCATACCGTCCGTGCTGAGAGCGACTTTGGCGCATACATGCGCGGGAAGATGTTTCGTATGTGGGTGAACGACGACGCGGATAAGTCTGACTTGGAGAGTGCCCCTGTTGACATCCCCAAGCAATCTAACGCTGATTGCAAGGACGATCATGTGAATGGACGGCGGGACTTGGTCGATTTCTTCCCGTTGTGGATCAACATATCCTCCTTTGCACCGTGGTTTTCTGGAGGACAGGTCGGTGTGAGACTCAGCCATGCCGATAGCGCCATTAATATCGTCTGGACAATGCTAGGCAATCTGGAGGCAGGAAAGTTCTATCGCGAGGATGTCGGAGAGTGCGGTCCGAACCTAAACCAGAACGCTTACGAGGCGACCGTCACGCCAGTAACGGCCGAGGGCACAGAGGTGCCGCAGGAAATCATAGATATGATTCTCGCCGATCCGTCAAAAGGCATTGTGATGATGGAGGGTGTGCGGCCAAGCACTGCTCCGCTTACAATCGCGATGTACCTCAAGAACGGCGGCAATACGTTCTTCTCGTTCGAACTCCCGATGACGATATCTCATGTGGAGGATATGTACCGCTGGGTAAACATTCGCGCTGCGGCTCAAGGTGCGGTTGAGAGGCAAAGCGATTTGTCGGTGCCGTCGGGACTGCCCGATTCGGACACGAACGGAAAGCATTTCCTTTTCGTACACGGCTATTCAGTCAGCGAGGAGAAGGCGCGGGGCTGGGCAGCGGAGATGTTTAAGCGTATGTGGCAGTCCGGAGCCAATTGCGCTTTTACGGCTGTGACATGGTACGGCGACGACAGCCGCCACTGGTGGTATCTAGACAATACGCCGAATTACTATATCAACGTGGAGCATGCGTTTGAATCGGCGGCAGCCTTGGCGGACGTCGCGGCGCAACTTCCTGGCGAGAAAATAATTGCAGCGCACAGCCTTGGCAACATGGTGACTTCAAGTGCGATTGCCGACCATCAAATGCAGGTATCGGCGTATTTCATGCTGAATGCTGCGGTACCGATGGAGGCATACGACGAGGGATCTATATCGGAAGTGTCCTCATACAACATGGCGAACCCCGATTGGCAAATCTATACAAACCGCCTCTGGGCAAGCCATTGGCACGAGGCGTGGAAGCGGATTGACCCGACCGACGGACGTTGCGATATGACATGGCGCGGACGATTCGCAAGCATTACCAATGCCTACAACTACTATTCTACTGGCGAGGACGTCCTGACAAACGGGAATGGGATGGCACAATCGCTTTTCTCCGGCAGTTATGCGTGGTACAATCAAGAATCACGCAAGGGCCAATGGCCGATGCTCCTGCCGGGGAACAATGAGGCGGGGTGGTCGTTCAACAGTGCCTACGACGATCTGTTTTCCCACATGAACCCTACGAACGCGGCAGATTTGGCAGACTCGCTGATATGCACAAACTCTTTCTTTGGTTTGTTTGATGAACGAGGGCTTTACGGAACAAACGGTTCGTTTCTTGCAACACAGCCCGCCGTCCGTAGACATGCCCTTGCCGACGGCATTCCAGCAGAATCCTATGCGGCAGGGGCAAATTTGCTTGGAGCGTTGAATCCAAGATGGGGCAATGATAGGAATGTCAATATGCCAGATAAGGCTAAATCAAGTTGGGTGGCGCTGTACGGCGCGGATATGAATGGAAATCCGATTGAGCCGTGGAAACATAGCGACATAAAGAACCGACCGTATCAAGTCGTTAGAGATGTGTTTTTGTCTATAATAGAAAAAGGAAACTTGCGATGAAGAGGACAATGGCATTGGTAGTCTTGGTCGTCGTCACCGGCTGCACCAGCGTGATTGGCGCGATATTTCAACGCGACTCAACGGCACATTTCAATGTCGTTGACTATGACAACAATGCGATAAGTAATGCATCGGTGAGGGTCAATACATTCAAGGAGTGGATTCCTGGAGAGTGTTTTGGCCGTGATGTCATGATGGATATCTACGGGAATACTGGCACTAATGGAGAAGTTGATATAACTTTTCTTTGCAAGTCTATGAATTTTTCGTATTCCGTTGGGAAGAATGGCTATTATGGAGCTGGTGGGGCCGTTGGTTTTGCACGGGCGGGAAGTGGTTTTGACCTACATCAGACGCAGTTTGAAACAAATCTTGTTGTGCGATTGAAACCAATAATCAATCCGCGTCAGATGTTTGTATTCCGAATGGCTTCTGGGCTCGGGAAGTCATTGAAATATCCGCAAGGGGCGCATAGTGGAATATGGGGATTCGACATGAAAGAAGGAGACTGGATTGCGCCGCATGGCAAGGGAGTTGTCGCTGACTTCTTCGTTGAGTATTCTGACAGCCATTTTGCCGAGGACAAGGTATTGGATTGTGCGCTAGTGTTCACTAACTCCGTCAATGATGGTTGTTATGTTGCAAAATGCACTGGGACCCATTTTAAGTCCGACTATGCGGCAGATGCAAATGCAAAGTACATGAAGCGGTTGGACTTTGGTTCGTGGGGGAAAAAATTCAAAGGGAAATTTGCTGCTGAACTGCTCGATTCCGACGAATATCTTGTCATTCGTACTCGCACGAAATGCGATGAAAACGGGAACATCGTATCTGCCAACTACGCGAAGATATATGGGCCAATCACCTTCTTCATGGGTATGACATTTACAAGTTATTTCAATCCCACCGAGAATGATCCGAATCTTGAGGCTGACACAAAGGTTAACCTCATGCCGGGCGGCGAAATGGGTTTTGCGCCATGAATATTTGTGGTGATAAACGCAGGTTTTGAGGTTTCGCAGAGGCTATCCCCAATTGCAGGCATCAGCGCCACCACGCGGGAACCACTTCCCACCTCGCGCGAAGCCCGTCCCGTTGGTCCCGTACGTCCCGTTGGTCCCGTGCGCACTCAGAGGGAATCCGCCTTATCACATAGATTGTGCTTTTTGGTTATTTCTCACGCGGAGGCGAAATGCGCCGGCGCCGAAGGCGTCAGGTTGCCTGAGCGAAGCGAACCCGAAGGGCCGCAAGGGGCCGCGAGGCGCGGAGGTCGCGGCATCATGAGAATATGCTTCGGACCAATTCCAGTGAGAGGTAGCCGGTTTCCAGTGGCATCATGAGAATATGCTTCGGACCTGTTCCGGTGAAAGATATACCCTCTTGCCGCCATCTTGCGTATAGAGTGGGTGCAGAGAGCAAAATTGCAGAAAGCGAAGATTTAAAGTGGGTTTTTGAGAATTAGAGAATAGCAATCGGCGGGATAATAGTGCCAACAGGTGCGAAGACCTGGGGGAGGCCGTGAAGGATGGTGAAACAAAGCCCATATGGCGCAAAGGCCTCCCCTGGCGGGGCAGGCCGCAAACCTCGCGAAGCATGGTTTGCGGCCGAGGGGAGACACGTATAGCGCGCCAGAGAGGACGAGGAGCCGAGCGGGTCCGGAGCCTTTTCAAGGGTGCGTCGCGCGGTCACGGCGCCGCAAGATGGGAATGTTGCCAACTTGTCCGCAGTAGCTTTGGCGAAGGCGGATGTGGAACCGCCGCCGCGCTTCGCGCTAAGGCGGTCAAGAATGTTGCCAATGCCAATGGAAGTTCCCGGCAGTGGGAACCAAATTGGTAGCGGGAACCTTATTCCTCCTAAGCGGAGCCAAGGGTGACGCCGCTCAGTCAGCCGCATGGGGCGGCAGTTTTGTGCAGAGCGCAAAGCGGAGGCAATCTTCTCGTCCGGGAAACACCGAGGATTGTTTTTCGCTCGCGAAAAACAACCGCAGGTGAGGGTCACGGACGAGGAGGATTGCGGAGCATGCCTACAAAGCTGCGCCTCTTAATCTCTATTCTCCTCGAAATGTCCAAGGACAAAGCCAAATATTCCGCTAATGCCTTTCATTGCCGACATCCTTTGTTTTTAGCATCCATCATCCACCTCAGTTCATTACGTTCCTTGACCTTCTTGCGCAAATAATATCCATCCTCTATGCAAAGATCATTGACATTACCATTGAAGCACGCATCGCCGATACGCATCGACTCGCTCCCCAAAAGCCATTCCCCTGAAATAACGCCATAATGTGCGGAAACAAGATTGCCATATTCATCTGTCTTCGTGCGCGTTCTAAATACCATGTACGAATCCTCGTCAAGAGTATCAACAACTCGCGCGCCATCCGGTTTTCTTTCAAACACAAAACTAAAGCATTTCAAATATTGCCTGTCGGCATCAGCATTTTCACTCCACTCAAGGCAGGAGCCTGTGTCTTTCTTGCAAATATACGCGCCAGCCAACGGGTTGTTTGTAAAACAAACATCCATAGAAAACCTGAAATCAAAATATTCATTTCTTACGCTTGACCGGAAAAACAACAGAACATCGTCATTTAAACCGCTACCGTATGGAGCCGTCCAATCAAAAGCCTCGAGATCAAATCCAATCCAACGTTCTCGCGCCGGTATCGTCCATCGTCCAACCCGGCTTCCTTTGCCTTTCAGAACCGAGAGAGACCCGAGCCTTTTAATGCGCTTCATCGTTATTGTCCTGACATCACCGAAAGGCCTCCACTTCCCATCCTCATACGAAGGTCTCTCTTTCCCTTCGCCGTAAACAATCCTGTCCTCCACATCATAATAACCTTCTCTCGAAATCTGATAATGAAGCGTCCTTTTCACGAATCCCTCGGCGACATACTCGCCTTTGGCATCAGTTAGGCCATCAATTGCAACATAGTCATCCATGCCATCTCCAATCTGGAAACCGCCTATGACCCTTGCGTCCGCAACCGGGCTTCCACATTCATCGACGACGTGAAAACATTCTCTGGCAATAGCGCCACTGGCATGCTTGCCAATCCCGGTAGAACCGAGCACGCCTAGCGCCATTGTTGACAAGAACAGTCCCAAGAGCATTTTCATTTCAAGCCGCCTTTCTCTTCAACAATTTCGTCAAACAAAGGAACAACATAGAAATAGGCCATATCCTTAATGTCAGAATGAAGCCATGATGTGCCGTAAACACTATGATACCTTCCCCATCCATTCCGGTATACTAACGAATTAAGATTATTGTATCTGTCGGCATCATCAAATGTCGGCACTCCACCAACCGCAGACGATACCGCAGGCACATATTTCGCAAGAGCCATATATATGTCGTTGATGGTCGCATCTGGATTGTCCATCTGCGTTCCTGCGCAGTGAAACACGGGATTGTTTGTGATTGTGCCATCGGCAACCATGACGCTTGCCTCAGAGGCGGAGTATTTAAAAAAGCATGGCTGTCCCAAGAGTACCTCAACCCAGCAATAAAAGCCCCAACCGCCTTTCAGCGTACCTGCCACCGGCTCTACGCCCTTATGCGTCTCCTGCTTCTGCCAGCTGTATGCCTCAGTGGTTATATCCCACTGCACGAATGGCCAGGACGACTGCCATGTAGGCCAATGGAAAACACCATCAGACACGTCTGGGACTGTTTCTCGCTCCATAAAAATAGGATCTCCAGAGGGAATAGGATCTCCAGAGGAATAATAGTTGTAGACATCTCCCGCATTGCCCAATACAGCATTAAAACAATCCGGCCACCCCATCTTTCCTCGGGAATCGGAGGGATCGGATTCAAACCACCTGTACCAGTTTGCCGCCCAGCACAGGTTCGTGTAGCCGTACCAGTCCGACGGCACGTATTTCTGATAGGCATCGTCAGTCGG
>JAZTWW010000018.1:0-12597 GCA_045636065.1 Kiritimatiellia bacterium
GGCCAATATCGCAATATTGTTACTTTGCTGCGACTTTCCTGTGATAATAATATAGTAAAATATGATCATCTTTCAATCTGATGAAAGGGTTTTGTGTCATGGCCTTTCATGGAGAAAATGTCCGTGCAGAATAAGGCAAACAAATGATCATGCCTATGGAGTGAAGTTATGAGCGAGGTGAAGAACGAGATAGTGGTTTACCAACCGGACGAAACAACTCGTCTGGATGTCCGATTGGCGGAAGATACGGTTTGGCTTACGCAAAGCCAGATGACGGATCTCTTTCAAAGGGACAGGACGGTTGTCACCCGTCACATAAACAATGTATTTGGCGAGGGAGAGCTTGATGAGAAAAGCAACGTGCATTTTTTGCACATTCCTTTTTCCGACAAGCCAGTAAAGGCATACAGCCTTAACGTGGTGATATCCGTTGGCTATCGCGTCAAATCGTTGCGCGGCACGCAATTCCGCATCTGGGCGACAAATGTTCTTCGTGAGTATCTCCTTCGTGGCTATGCGTTCAATCAGCGGCTAAACCAGCTGGAAGACAAGATGGATCGGCGGCTCGCGAAGCACGACCGGGAGATTGTTGAGCTAAAGGAAAAGGTGGACTTCTTTGTGCAGACATCTTTGCCGCCAATGCAGGGCGTGTTCTACGACGGACAGGTGTTTGACGCGAAGGTGTTCGCCGCGAAACACATCTTGAGCGCGAAGAAGTCCATCCTTCTCATAGACAGCTGGGTGGATGTCGTGACGCTAGAGCTGCTGGCGAAAAAGGCAAAGGGCGTGATGGTGGAGATCGTTGCATCGCAGAAGGGAAACAATATCTCGCCAAGCGACATCGCCACGTTCAACAGGCAGTACGGGGGATTGTCCGTGCGCACAAGCGGGAACTTCCACGACAGGTTTCTCATAATCGACGACACGGATCTGTATCTTATCGGCGCTTCGCTGAAAGACCTCGGATGGAAATGCTTCGCCTTCACGAAACTTGCTTCCGACGAAATCCCCAATTTGAAAGCCAGGGTGTGAAGCGATCTTGGGTAGCAGTTGATTGAAGCGCGGCTTGCAACTCTCCTTCAGCGGCGCCAGGCGCGGTCCGCAATGGCTACTCAGTCCTGGCGCAGAGGATTAGGAGGGAGAAGGGATCTAAGGGATAAACGCGATATAAGCGATAAATCCGATTGGATTGACTGTGAATGGGAGAGGGATTTAAGCGATATATTGGATGAATGGGTAGAGAATGGCCAAGCCCAGCCGCACCTCCCCGCCCCGCCACAATCCGCAATAATGCCTAAGCATTGTGCAGCGTGCTTCCCCAAACTGCGCCATTCCTCTCCTCTCACTTTCCCCCTGAAGCGGCCGTCGCCACTTGCGGAGCAGTACATTTTTTGCTATAATATCAGCACATGAAACACATGGGGGGTGATGTAATATGGGATTTTTCAAGGCGTTAGTCGGATTATTCAAGGGGGGCAGCCATGCCGAAAGAACTGAAGGATGTGTTCCTGGAGGGAATGGACGTAAGCGTAGCATCATTTATTCGCTCCCGTCCATCCGAGAGCGAGCCATATCTGATATCTGCGGCATTCGAGTGCTTGCGGCAGCATGTGCCGATGAACGAAGCCGAGATACTGGGCAGATGCCGTCGGATCAGATACGCCGAGAGAGCCGCGCATTCATAGCCGCTGCAAAGAGGACGGGGCTCTTTGTTGAAACGTCCTCCGTTCCAGGCACACGCTATACAATACGCACTGGAGAAAGCGAAGTCCGCCTCGTTCAGAGAGAGCAAGTCTATTACAAGATCAAGAATCCATTTGCCAAGGCGCACCTCAAGAAGCATCCAATAGAATTTGCTTTGTTCGAACATATCGTGCACAACATCCTTTTCCCTGATTGCACGCTTGATTTTCTTGGCATTGCCGAGGATATGCATGAAGCGCGTATGGTCTATCGCCAGAAAGCGGTCCGTTCTGATATGCGTCCTAATGACAGCCAGATAGCAGCATACCTTTATGAAATTGGATTGCAGAAAGAAGGGCGATATTCATTCGGCAATGATTTCCTGTTCGTGACTGATGTTGGGCAAGACGGAGATAATGTGCTTCTGGATGATGAAGGAAACCTGCGGTTCATTGATCCAATAATTGGCTTCAAGCAGCCTTTGCTGAATCTCCTGATATCGGCATTGAAGGATGAATCTTATATCAAAGAGTTGTTTCTTGCCCTATATGGCATCACTAAGCCCGAACAGTAGTCAGCGGCGCCAGGCGCGGTCCGCAATGGCCACTCAGTCCTGGCGCAGAGAATTAGGGGGGAGAAGGGATCTAAGGGATAAACGCGATATAAGCGATAAATCCGATTGGATTGACTGTGAATGGGAGAGGGATTTAAGCGATATATTGGATGAATGGGTAGAGAATGGCCAATGGGATAAATCAGGATGATTGATTGTGAATGGGCCCGCGGCATCTTCTCGCTTCCCCGTCTATGCCTCCATCCCCCCACCCGAGCGGAGCAAGGGTGCTGCCGCTTCCCACAGAAGTCACATGAGGCGCAGTTTGGGGTAGCACGCAAGCATCTGCGGCATTCCAGGCGGATTCATGGCGGGTACGGCCGGCTTGAGATTAGCCTTAACTGGCTTGAGATTAGTAGCACTCGAATATAAATCCAAATAAGGCTTGCAGGTCTCTTCGCCCCAGCGATGTAAGATCGAGCCGGTGCGGCACATACGAATTGGAACCAACTTTCTTGGCGAAGACCGATAGATGCGCCTGTCGCCGAAGGCGATCAGGTTGCCCGACGAGCGAAGCGAGGAGCTTTCGCGCAGCGAAAGTCGCAAGAGGCCGCGCGAGGGCCCGATAAACTTTCTCAAACAATAAACTTACGGGCCCGAGCGCTCGCAGGGGCGAAGGAGACCGGAAAGCCTCGAACTCCAATCGCACAAGCATCACATAGCCCAGCCGCACCTCCCCGCCCCGCCACAATCCGCAATAATGCCTAAGCATTGCGCAGCGTGCTTCCCCAAACTGCGCCACTCCTCTCACTTTCACCCTGAAGCGGCCGTCGCCACTTGCAGAGCGAAAATTTTCCCTTGCCCTCTTCGCTGGAATGTGGTATCATATACACAAACTCTAGGAGCGGTGTCCTTGCGGATGCCTTCTGAGTGTACGCAGATGTCATTAACAAGGCCTTGCAAAACAGGGCTATAAGGAGATGAAAATGAGAGAGCGGACGTTTAAATCATTGCTAGCCGCCACATTTGTCGCGGCTGGAGGAGGCTTGGCAGTCCAAGCTGTCGACTATACAGGCACGGACTACGAGCCTTGGTCGTATTCGGCGGGTTGCGTTGTTTGGCGCGCCACTTCGGGCCAGCTGTTCCATGCGAGCACGGTCGCCGATGTTGCTGCTGACGGCACGATAGGCGCTACTTATGATTTGAATACCTCAGGCCATCCGTGGCAGGTCTTTGCAAGCAACCAGAGCGCATATACGTCTCCCGGAACAGTGCTCGTTTTCGATGAGGCTGGCTACAACAACAACTCCGATGCGCAGTTCGCGCCTTTCTCATTCGGTGGCCTTTGGGTTAAGGCTCTCCAGGCTGAGAATACGCCCTATTGTATAACGGACACCAAGACTGATGGCACCGATCGTAAAGTTGAACTCGGCGCGACCGGCGCTTCCACCTACTTCAAGTTCGACGAGTCGTTCACCTTCAACCGCAACACGGCGACCAAGGTGCTCGGTACTGCTACCGTAGAAATCGCTGAAGGCGCAACCTTCACAATCAATCAGCGCGCCAACAAGGGCGCACTCGTTGAATCGGGCAACACGCTCATCCTGAAGGGTGAAGGTACGCTCGCTGTTGTCGGAGGCCTCACCATCTCCGGCACGCTCGATCTCTCTGCTGCAACGCGTCCCACCATTGACGGAGATGTGGCTCTGGCTGGCACAATCGTCCTTCCCGAAGGAACGGAAGTTTCACAGGAGTCGCCTTTCATAGTTTGCTCTGGAACGCTTTCGGGTGTGAACGTGTCCGTCAAGATTGGCGATGCGGAGGCGGTTGAAAAGAGCTTCACTGCCGAGAATGGCGCGATCACTTCGTTTGGCGAGCCGATCTATATCTTCACCGAGAACTATCCTACGGTCGTTCCTGCTGGCGTGACCTACACGTTCGTTGGCGGCGATTCGGCGGAGAATACGGTCGTGGTCGATGCACTTGATGTCAAGGGTACGCTCAAGACGCAGGGATACTTCTCGTTCACGAACTACAAGTCCAACGGCTCCACGCTTGATGTCGAGACCGGCTCGCTTACCCTGAACCCCGGCAACTACTGGTTCAATGGAACGCTCACGGTTGAGGCGGGTGCGACATTTGTCAACACAATGGTGTCGGACGCAGTACAGTATGGCGGCTCGTTCACGGCCAACATCTATGGTACCCTTGACATGGGCGCGACGCGCTGGTCGCTCGGTTCCAACAACACGCTCAACTTCTACGAAGGTTGCACAGTGACCGGTTCAGGGCAGAGTGGCAACGGCACGTTCGACTGGATTGAGAATGCCACTGCAACCATGAATGTCTACGGCGATGTCAACCTTGCGGCTCCGATCAGGCTTCGCGACGGGGCCACCGTCAATATGAATGTCGATGCTGGCGCCAATGCTGGTTTGACGCTTGCCGACACCATCGGCAGCGGCAAGATCGTGAAGAAGGGCGCAGGCCTCATCAATTTCACAACCAATCCGCCTTATGCCATCACGGTTGAGAACGGCGCGTTCACGTTTGCCGTCGACGCGACTCCGACCATCACCTACTCCGCGAAGCCTGGTACCGGCACGACCATGAGCATGTGGTATGCCACGCAGGCCACCTGGAAGGGCACGGTTGTGCTTGGTGTCCTTTCGGATCCCGCCGCCCTCCCGCTTAATACCTACGGCAACGCAAATTCCAAGATTGTACTCAAGGGCACGACTGGAAGCTGCTACCTGTCCGCCGGCACAATCAACCCCGAACTCGTAATCGACACGGATGAAGATAATGTAGTCGAGTTCAACAACGGCTCTTCGGGTCAGGTTGTGAACTTCACCAAGATTTCTGGCACGGGCACGTTGAAGCTTGTCGGCTGGAGCGGCTGCTCTGGCGCCACTTACAACCTCAACACGATTGACAACTTCACCGGCACGCTCGCTATTGAGAACGCAATCACCCGTAACGGTGGCGGCACATTCACCATCGGCATCGGCAACATTGTGACGACTGGTTCCACAACTCCGGGAAGCAAGGTCCTCAATCTTACCCAGACGGCTGTTGACGGCGCGACCGGCACGGTTGTTTACAATACGACTAGCGCCCAGGTCAACGGCGCTGACGCCAAGCTCGCTGTTACGGCAGGCGGCGTTTATGTCGCCGGAGGCGCTGCAACTATTGGTGGAAATACCACCTACTACAGAGGGTCCTCGTCGGCGTATATGGCTGTCTTGGGCGACGGTTCCGCAGGTGACTCGTTCACTATTTATGATGATGCCACCTATGGCGATCTTGATGGATTCAGTTATGATTCCGAGACCAAGACCTATACGATGCTTCAGATGGTTGCTCAGTTCACCTACGGCGTTCAGACGACAAAGTTCGCCACGATTGCAGCTGCCTGCACTGCGGCAGAAGCATTCAATCCCGTTCCGACGGTTGTGCTTCTCGTCGCGATTGGCGAGCAGACCGTTCCTTCGGGCTGGGAGTACAACACGCCCGAGGCATCTGAGACGGAGTTCGGTACGCTGACGAAGACGACTGGCTTCGATCCCACGACTGGTGGCACATATTCGTCCACTGCAGCTACAAAGGAGGCTGCTGAAGCTGAAGCAAAGGCTGCTGTTGTCGTTCCTGCCGTTGCGGAAGGCACTAACTATGCCGACCTCTTTGACTACACGGCCACTGGCGATGCAGGCAATTGGACGGTTACCGCAACCATCAAGGAGGCAGTCGTCACCACTGTCGCTAAGGCGGCACTTGGCGTCATCAACGGCACTGGCACGCTCACGGTTCCTGCTGGCCTCTACTACAGGCTCACGACCGAGACCGAGCTCGGCGCCGGCACGCCTGGCGCGTCCACGCAGTCCACCGGCGCCGCCGTTGATGTGACCAAGCCTGGCACCACGCAGGGCTTCATCAAGGTCGAGCTCAGCCCGTCGCCGATCCAGTAAGCTCTAATTAGAGCAGTGTACGAGGCCACATGCCTCGTGCGCAAGAAGCGCGTCCCATTTGGGGCGCGCCTCTTTTTTGGTACTGAATCCGCTTATTGGATAGGTGGATTGAGAGTGGCAAGCCGAGCTGGGGAAGGGATGTAAGGGATAAACGCGATAAAAGCGATAAATCCAAGTGATGGACTGTGAATGGGCGGAAGGGATAGAAGCGATAGGAGATAGGGGGGGGAGGCATGCCCGTAATGTTTTTTTTGGGCATTGACTTCAATGGTGCAAATATGGTACAATATCTGCGTCATAAAAGGAACAAAAAAATGTCAAAAGCGATTATCTCCAAGCCGCAGTCTAAAACCCTCCGTACTCCGCACATTCGCAGGCCAATCCTTTCAGAGGACGTCGTCCCATTTAGCGAATGCCGCAGAAAACTTGCGGAATACATTGAGCGCGGTCACAGGAATCACCGTCCGATCATCATAACCCAGAACGGCCGCCCCTCTTCCGTCCTCATGAATATCGTAGACTGGGAGGATATGCTTCTCGCCGAAAACATCAATGAGACGGTTGAACTCTTCGAGGATGTCCGGGTCGCAGAGGAGGAAATCGGGCGTGGTGAATTCACATCCCACGAGGACTTCATGAATGAGCTTCGTGCGGAGGGAAGGCTATGAGGAAAATGCCTTGCGCCATAAACTGGACTTCTCGCGCCAAACTTCGTTTGCGCGTCCGGCAAGATTGGATAGAGGAAGAGAGCGCAAGTCATGAGATTGCCTTAGCTTGGACCGCGCGCATAAATGAAGAAGTCCTTGCGATTGCCGACTTCCCGAAACTGGGCAGGATCGTGCCCGAATTTGACCGCGAGGACATACGCGAAATCACAGCCCACTCATTGGATTTATCGCTTTTATCCCTTAGATCCCTTGTATCCCTTCCCCAAAAATCGGCTTACCACTTTAAATCCTCTTTCTCAAAAATCAGATGTCACGCGGGTGAGGGGGGTCGGAAGGGGATAAAGCGATAAATCAATCGGCGGGGGTTGTTTTTTGGCGCGTATTATGGTATAATATCACTTCACTTTACCGACCGAAAGGAAGAAAACAAATGAAGATGATGTGGCAGCCCAGCAAGGTGAAACGTGCACGCAAGATCGGGTTCCGCGCCCGCAAGGCGACAAAGGGCGGGCGCAAGGTTCTTGCCAGCCGCCGTGCCAAGGGGCGCAAGCGCCTTACGCAGGTTTGATCCGAAGGCAGTGAATCCCATGTCCACGCGGCTCCCCGGAAAGAAGTACAGGGATGTCTTCGACCGGGGGCGCTCCGAAAGAGGGCGTCTCCTTGTGGCGTGGACGCTTCCGAACACCGGTGCCGGCCATCAAGCCGGCGTCGTAGTTTCCAAAAAGACGTTCCACGACGCCGTTGACCGCAACAGGGCGAAGCGTCTGATGCGCGAGGCGTTCAGGCTGGAGGCTCCCGGCCTTGAAGGCTCAGCCGATTGGATACTGATCGCGCGCGCTGGCATCAAAGGCAAGCGCTGCGATGACGTCCGCGAGGATCTGAGGAACCTGACAAGAAGATGCGCAAGATTCTCATCGCGTTCGTCCGGTTCTACCAGGTGACGCTGAGTCCGCTGATGGGTGGACAGTGCAGGTTCCGTCCAAGCTGCTCGAACTACTCTATCGAGGCGCTTCGCATCCATGGCGCGTTCAAGGGGACTGTGCTTACCGTATGGCGCATACTAAGGTGCAACCCGTTCGGCGGCAGCGGTTTCGATCCCGTGCCGCCGCCAGGGCGATGGAGAAACCCCAAGGCCGGTGAGGCCGGGGAGGAGATTCCGGAAAATGAATAAGAGCGAAAAGTTGATTTCGGCCATCCTCGGCATCATCCTTGTCGTGTGGATGTTCAACCAGTCGAGCGAGGACAGGAAGGCGGCCGCCGCCCGGGCAGCTGCCGCCGGCGAGGGAGCCGCAACGCAGGAGGTCGCTGCCGGGGCTACCGGTGGAGAGGCCGCCTCCGTGCCCCAGGAAGCTGCGAAACCGGAAGCCGGCGAAGAGGCCGCCGCGACAGCGCCGGAAGCCGCACCGCAAAACGTCGCACCCCAGTATGTCCATACGTCGGAGGAGCGCCTTGTCACGCTCAAGAACGACGATGTCGAGCTTGTCTTGAGCTCCTGGGGCGCGCGCGCCGTAAGCGAAACCCT
This sequence comes from Kiritimatiellia bacterium, assembly GCA_045636065.1. Taxonomy (GTDB): domain Bacteria; phylum Verrucomicrobiota; class Kiritimatiellia; order RFP12; family UBA1067; genus RGIG5050. Next base: position 8,395 of record JAZTWW010000018.1, read on the forward strand.
CCTCAAGTACGCCAGGGACGAAGGCGAGATCGGCGAGAACAATCCGCCCGTCACGCTCGACTTCTCCGAGAATCCGCTCTTTACGCTTGGAGGCGTGCCCGGTCTCGCCCCCGATGCCGACTATGAGGTCGTCTCCGCGACCGAAACAGCCGTCACCTTCAAAAACGCCGCCGTCGAGCGCACGATCAGCCTTGAGCCAGGCTATCGCATCGCGCTCGAAGAGACCTTCGCGAACGAAGTTCCCGTCCGCAACACGCTTTCAATCGGCGTGATGAACCTCGGCACCGGCCGCAACGACATGCTTTCCATCGACTCGATGACGAGGGAGATCCCTGGCCGCAAGGCAGGCGTCGTCCACTACGACGAGGAAGGCGTTCTCAAGAGCTATCTCGTCGGTGGGGTTGGCGGATGCGGTGGCTGCGGCGGCTCGGACGCCTCAAACCTCCCGAAGGACAGCGGCCCCATAACGATCGGCGAGCCTCAGGACTGGATCGCGATCAAGAACCGCTTTTTCGTCACGGCGCTCGCCGAGACGGGCACCGCCAACGCCGGCTTCGACGCTAACGTGAAGCGCGACGCGATGAGCGCCGTTATGCGCACCAAGAGCGTCAGCGTCGACGCGGCCTTCGCCGGCGCGCCCAAGAGCCGCCGCTTCACGGTCTACTCCGGCCCCAAGATGCAGAGCGCGCTCTGGGATCTCGGCATGAAGGACGTGATGGAGTTCGGCATGTGGCGCTGGGTGTGCTACCCGATGGTGAGCGTGCTCAACATGTTCCACGCCGTAATCCCGAACTACGGCATAGCGATAATACTTCTTACGATCCTCGTCAGGATAATCTTCTGGCCGCTCACCCACAAGAGCACGATATCGATGCGCAGGATGAGCGAGGTGCAGCCGCTCATCAAGGAGCTTCAGGCCAAGTACAAGGACAATCCGCAGCGCCTCCAGCAGGAGATGTTCGCCCTCTACAGGGAGAAGAAGGTTAACCCGATGGCGGGATGCCTGCCGATGCTCGTGCAGATCCCCGTGTTCATAGCCCTCTTCACTGTATTGAGAAGCGCGGTCGAACTTAGGTACGCATCCTTCCTCTGGATCTCCGACCTGAGCGAGCCCGAAAGGCTCTTCCAGAGCTGGTTCCCGTTCGGCGGGCTCAACATACTGCCGATCATGATGGCGGTGACGATGGCTCTCCAGAGCGCTCTCACCCCCACCACGGGCGACAGGAGCCAGCAGAGGATGATGATGGTCATAATGCCCGTCATGATGCTCGTCATGTTCTACAATTTCCCGAGCGCGCTCAGCCTCTACTGGACGCTTTCGCAGCTCATCTCCATCGGCCAGATGTGGTGGATCAGGAAGCGCTACACTCCAGCTCCGTCCACCCCCTCGCCCGAACCGCAGGTGGTGACGCGCCAGATGCGCAGGCATGGATGAACCCTGCGCCCCTCACGCGCGTTCAAGAACTTGATGGAGACATCGAACGACAGCTCCGGCGGCGGCTTCACTCTCATAGAGCTGATGTGCGTGATCGCGCTCGTCATGGCGGTGGCGCTTCTGGCGGTGACACGCCTCGGGCGCTTCGGCCAGGGTGCGCGCAGAGTGGCGGCGCAGCATGATATGGCTGCGATAAAAGAGGCGTTCACCTCCGGGACCGGCGGATACCTCGCCGACATGGAGGGGATTCCCGGCTTCACCTGCGGCACCTTGCGGATATCGAATCTTCTCGTCTCCACCAACCTCTGGGCTGACGGCGGCGCTCGCCTCGATATTGGCTCCAGCTACGCCGTCTTCACCAAGTGGAGCGAAGAGGCGTCCCGCGGATGGCGAGGCCCGTACCTGAAAGGCGACGTGCGCCCGTTCCCGTCATACGACGATCTGCCCGGCTTCTATCCCGACATTTCACGCCTCGCTCTTCCATCCGTCTTCAAGGACTCTAGGCGCGCCTCGATCTACGGCTTTACTGGCGAGCCCGTCCTTTTCGACCCGTGGGGGCGTCCCTACGTCCTCCAGATCCCACCCCCGCAGGCGTTCACGAACGTCACTTCCGTTACGCCAAGGGAGCGCTTCGCCTACGCGCGCATCGTCTCCGCCGGCCCCGACGGCACTCTCTCCACGCCCTGCTTCATCCCCAACCTCACAAACGAGACGGCGACATCCTGGAACGCCGCCTCGCGTTCGCTCGTGCGCGAAGCCGGGCGCGACGCCGCCGGCACCATGGCGCGCGGCGACGATCTCGTCCTTTTCCTCTACAGGAACGACGTCCACGAGGAGGTGCGCGAATGAAGAAGGCGTTCACCCTTGTGGAGCTTGCGCTCGTGATGGCGATTCTAGCGCTCCTCGCGCATCTCGCCGTCAGGAGTCTCGGCGAGGCCGACTCCACGCGCCGCCAGAGGCTCTACGACGCGCAGCGCCTTGAGCTGATCGACGCCGCCAAGGCCTTCCTCGCGGATAACGGCCGCCTGCCGAGGCTTCTGCCCTCGGCGGACGGCTCGGGAAGGCTCACCTTGAGGGAGCTTTACGAAAGGCCGGACGATCTTGCCGTGTATGCCGTAAGGCTTGCCGGCCCCGGCGGCCGCGTGGCGCTGCCATGCGGATGGAATGGGCCCTATGTGAAGCTCGGCGCGGGCAAGTCCACATTGCGCGATCCCTGGGGGAACGAGTGGGCGCAGCCGGATGAAACGGGCGTCGACAGGCTCACCGCCCTAACGAACGATTTCCCGAAAGCGACGTCGTCGATCTCCGTCGAGCTTGCCTTCATCGATGGCGACGGGGTGAAATCTGAGGCGGATCTTTCGCCGAACGCTGCGGGGACGGTGAACGTACGCTGGTATGCGCCCAACGGTGGCACGATCACGGGTGGCGTTCTCGCGATCGAGAGGTCGTCTGGCGGAATCGCCGTCTTTGACGGCGTTCCCGCCTCAAGGTGCGCCGTCCAGGTGGATTCCATCGGCTTTACGAGCGCCGTGGAGCGCGTTGACGTTCCGGCGGGTGGTGCGCTCGTCGAGATGCTTGTTCCTGCAAGGTGACTTAAGGGGAGTGAAGGTGGAAAGCTTTATCGACATTACCATTCCCGGACGCGACGCGGCGCGCGAGCTCGCATCGGCCCTTGACGCGCGCAAGTCCGCGCTTGCAAAGGGCTCGAAGATACGCGTCCTTTCGATGTCGCTTTTCAGGCAGCGTGTGGCGCTTTCGCGCTCGCAGGCGGCAAACCTCTCGCAGCGCGAACTTGAGAATGCGCTTTTCTACGAGATTGAGCCTTTCAGCGGCCTTTCGAGGGCGGAAGGGGCGTTCGCGTGGGTGGAGGCGGGATCTGAGGATCCTTCACGCGCAGTCTACGAGGTGGTGGTGGCTCCGAAGGTGATGGTGGAGGATCTTGCCCGCGTATCGCGCGATGCCGGATGCACCTTGGAGGGGCTCTCCGCCGCGCCGGAGGAGGGCGTTCAGGCGGCAGGTGATGGCGCGTGGATAAGGCCGTCCGCCGCGAAGGACCCGCGCGGCAAGGCGGCAAAGGCCTATGCGCTTTTCGTGGCGCTTCTTGCCGCGGCTATCGCGGCCCATGCGTGGATGACCCTTTCCAGGGAGGGCGCGCTTTCGAGGGAGATCGAATCGCGCGAACCGCTTCAGAGGGAGCTTGATACGCTTACGCGCCGCATAGGGGCAGTGGAGAGCGAAAGGCGCTCCATCGCCGAAGGGCGCGAGGCGGCGCTCAGGGCGCAGTCGCGCGTCGCGGCGCTGAGGCGGGCTGACGCGGATCTTCTCCGCTCTATCGCATCGTCGTGGGGGGAGCTTGCCGTTGTGCGCTCGATATCCCCGGTACGCGAGATGAAGGATGCGCAGCCTGGTGTGGCCGCGCTCCAGATCGAGGCAAGCGCGCTCGATGCAGCGAAGGCCATGGAGGCGGGAAGCGTTCTTCAAAGGCGCCTTTCCGGGCGCGGCTGGCGCGTTTCGCCAGGTACGGTTTCCGAGGCGAAGGGAACGGTCCTCTTTACACTCGTATGCGAATTCGCGCTCGAAGACGGCGAGGGCGGTTGATTTCTTTGGGGGGTGCGCATATGCTTGAGATAGGCAGGAAAGACAGGATTTTCCTTATGGCGGCCGTCCCTGCGGCGGCACTGGCGGCGTATGTGTATTTCTTTGCCATGCCGGCGGGCGAGAGGATGGCCGTCCTTGAAGCGAGAGAGTCGGGGCTCGGGGGCGGAGAG
>JAZTWW010000019.1:0-51630 GCA_045636065.1 Kiritimatiellia bacterium
CCTCCGAAGTTGCATTGCGGCGCAGTTTGGGTAGCACGCTCTCAACAGCGGCACATATGCGGATTGTTGAAGGGCGAGGTCGGCTTGAGATTAGTCGCAGTCGAACTCAAGTCCCACAAGGCTTGCAGGTCTCTTCGCCCCAGCGATGTAAGGACGAGCCAGTGCGGCACATACGAATTGGAACCAACTCTCTTGGCGAAGGCCGCCAGATGCGCCTGTCGCCGAAGGCGATCAGGTTGCCCGACGAGCGAAGCGAGGAGCTTTCGCGCAGCGAAAGTCGCAAGAGGCCGCGCGAGGGCCCGAAAAACTTTCTCATATAATAAACTAACGGGCCCGAGCGCTCGCAGGGGCGAAGGAGACCGGAAAGCCTCGAACATCAATCGCGCAAGCTCAGCCAAGCCAGCCCACCACAATCCGCTTCAATGCCGCGCATTGCTTGAGCGTGCTTCCCCAAACTGCGCCCTAATGCGGCTCACATGAAGCGGCTGTCGCCACTTGCGGAGCGAATTATTTTACTACTTGACGCTCCGCCCGAAACATGGTATAATTTTGGAGTAATTTCTGCAAAGGCTTTGCGGCGCGGTGCGCTTTGGTTGCGCACGCCAGAGGAAAAGCCCAAACGGAAAAAGGGAAAAGTGCATGCTTCGTGATACGCTAGGCCATGATATGTTGCGCGGAATGTCCGCGATTGGGTCTAGCGTTAATACTCTACCTAATGGGGGGGGGTATAGATTAGAAGCCTTTTCCGGTTCCCGGAACACTTCACCAGTACCACCTGTAGATAGCCAGTTGGGCTTTGCGCCCAGTATGCTTCGCGCGCATCGCCGCTTGCATGGCGCGCGGAGGTCGCGTTGTTTTATTCTCGCGCAGAGGCGCAGAGGCGCGGAGAGGCGGGAGAAGGGTGAAGTATCCAGTATTCAGTATCCAGTATCCAGTATCCAGTGTTTAATGGGTGACACTGGTATTGGACTTGGCGGGAATGCCACATTTGCATCGAGGATGGAGGTGTAGCCATGTGGTTTATAAGACAGAATGCAAACCTTCGCACATCAAGAGGCAATCTGTATAAGGACTGCCTGTTCGCCGCATTGAAGTTTGGAGCGTTGGTGGCGATCGTGTGCGCGGGATACGATCTTATATGCGGATGCGCCGAGAGCTGCCAGCCGGACAAGGAAAGCGCATTCAGGTTCATATATGCCCATAGCGGACTTGTATTTACGGTCGTCAGCCTTCTGGCGGCATTCCTGGCCGTGTATGTGACGGTAAAGGTCAATGAGACGATGAGCCTTCATTCGTTCAATGTCCGCTATGGCGAGGATGCCATGTGCAAAACCATACGCGAGGTTTCCGGCGTGGGGCGCAGGTGGCGTGAGGCTGACGGCACTGGCCTGGTTGCTCCTGTCGCCTTCCTTCGCACCGAGGTGAACAACCCGGATGGCAGAATCCAGATAGCCAATATGAATCAGCTTGTCAAAGGCAAGGACAGATATTTCCCCTGGACCGAAGAGGAGGACTTCGCGCGCCGGAGACTCAAGAATTTCTTCTCCAGCGCGCTGGAGCTGTACCGCAGCCGCAGCATCTCGCTCAAGACGATGCGGAACATCTGCGACAACGATTCTTTCCGGCTACTGTTTACCGTGGTAGAGCCGATGGAGTACATCATTAACGAGAAGTACAATTACGATGTTTTTTTTGAGCTGATGAACATCATGAAGGATGTGTACAGCAAGTACGGCGACTTGACAAAATCACACGAGGATGTCAGGCACTACTGGGATTCTGCCGGAAAAACCTGGCAGATCGCAAAGAATTGAAGGGACAATCCATTTCCAACAATCAACTTAATTCAAAAGAGAGAGAAGGAGAAATCCAATGAAATCATTAATGAGTAGAATCAAGGCGCTTGCGCTGCTGTTGGCAGTCGCAGCATATGGTGGCGCATGGGCAGCGGCTCCGACTCCGACGGTTGTTTGGAACGGGGATTTCGGGACGACCGAAAAGACCGGTAGGGATGGTCAGACATATACGTTTACCCTGAATCCATCAGGCAACTCTGGGGAAAACATCAATACGCTTTCCAACGGCAAGGTTGTGATTGGCGCTAATTCTTCGTATGGCGCGAAGATTGAGTGGACGAAGGATACTTCCACGGCATATACGACTGTCTTGGTAAAATATTCGGGTCTTACGGCTACGGCCAACAAGACTATTGCATCGGTTACGACATCTCAGAACAATGATGCGATTGTTGATTGCGGAGTTGCTGTTGATGCATCTGATACAACAAAGTTGGTTGGCCGTTTTAATAATGACAACAGGTTGTTTGGTTCGTACAGTGCGGTTGTTTCTTCTGGCTATCTCCTTATGGTCTATACCTCAGGCGGTGTTTTCCAATTTTACACAAGCAGCGATGGTCAGACATGGACGGGCGGTAATGCGACGGGACTTAGCTTTTCCACTACGTATTCGTGTGGCGTAGGTTTGGGCGGAATGTCTGGACGATCCACTAGTTCCTATGGCGCATCATCTGGCATAACGATTGAAGCGGTGGCAATTTTCAGGGGGAAAGCTCTTACTACGACCGATGTGACAGATTATAAGCTTTTCTATACATCCACCGACTACAAGAATTGGTATTACTCGGCTAACGAGGTCTTTACGTGGACGGGCGATGCTGACGGCGATATAGGTTCTAGCACTACTGGTAAAGTCATGCTTTTCTCGCCTGCGGTAGGCGAAGACACATCAAAAGAATATGCGTGCGGTGGGAATACAGGTTACTATGGATTCACTTTTTGGCATGCATTTTGCCTGGGGCAAACTAGCTATGCTTCACCTGGGGCGGCATTGCGCATTACATCCGAATATGCAAGCAAAACATTGACTGCAGGGTTTAATCCATTGACGTTTGGTGGCTTGATTGTGGAAAGTGGTGCCGATGGAGTGCAAATAACAGGTGACACGCGTCCAACTATCCTAGGTGCGGCTTCAGGGGATAAGGAGACATGGTTTGGTTTTAAAGCAAATGCATCAATAACGCGATCTGGCTATCTCAGATTCAGCGGCACAGTTAACCTTGATGTTGCAAAGGGCAAGTCGTTGAACATATCTTCAGCAGATTCGTCATCGGTCGTGCAGGCTGTTACGGCAGCAAACGGAACTTCAACGGCTGGTGGTACTCTCAAGATGCATGGCCTCGGTGTCTTAACTGTCGGAACGCTAACCGCGACTGGGGGTGCTACGCTCGATTTCTCCGATGTGCAGGAAGATGGCGATGTCGATCGCTCTACAACGCCTTTCATCACAGGCAACTTGACAATCGATACTACGACTAAGTTTGTATTCCCGGCAGGACTTGCCAAGGATACGCAATATAAACTGTGTTCTGGTACATTGACTGGCCCGTCGGAAAACATCGCAGACATAATGGTTGGCACGACTCTGAAAAAGAATGTCCCCTTGACATTTAGCGGGAATAGCGTGTCATACGGTGACAGTGTCTATGCGGCGACTGTGGATGGGTCTACGTTCACTTGGGATGCCGAGGAGCCAGAAACGCTAGATGGTATTAAGGTCGTATTTGCAGGTTCAGGAACGGTGACTGGACTTTCTGGGACAGGAACGACAATCAGCACTACTGACAATGTGATGGTCGATGTAACATCTTTCACCTCACCCACTTTGGTCGGTACAGGAACTTATCGCTGGACTAGCGGATATCCAACTACAGTTCCTAGCGGAGCTTGCTGCTATGAGTATGTTGGCGGAGCTGACATTAATAGTGAAGTTACGATAAGCGAAGCCGTTACCGTAAATGGATGTTTGAAGACCTCTGGATATTTACTATTCTCTTCAGACCAAAATGACATTGCTGCGAGCGGATCGCTGGATGTTCTTTCAGGAAGAACGAGGTTTAATACTCATGGAGGTACGCAGGCTAGTGGCTGGGCTGGTGGTTTTGCTGGCGACATAACCGTTCGTGCAAATGCAACATTTGTAAACATGGTGACAGATGCGTTGCATCGTACTTCACGTTCCAACCCCATGCAGATAAATGTTTATGGCACGCTTGATTTCGGCGCCACTCGCTGGACTGTTAAGGATGCGACAAATTATCATCTTATAAATCTTTACAATGGCGGAACGATAACAGGATCAGGCCAGGGCGCCAACGGAACTTTGGATTTCGAGGATGGTGGTTCAAAGATTAACGTTTGGGAAGGAACGGCTACAATATCGGCACCGTTGAAGTTCCGAGCCAACAGCACCGCTGTTTGGATTGCGAGTGGTGCAACGCTTAACGTTACAGCAGGAACGGCGGATTGTAGCGGGACCTTCGCAAAGTCTGGCGCTGGAACTTTGAATATCTCCACTACTGCACCAACTGGCAGCTGCAAGATATCCGCAAGTGATGGCACAATAGTGCTTGATAATGTAGATATGCTGACAACTGGAGGCATTGAGCTTTCCAGCGCCAGCGCAAGCCCTACGCTTACCATAAAGGCAACTGCTGCGGATAAAGTCGTCCAGGCCAAAGTTTCTGTTCCGGCAAATACAAGAGGGTGCATAAACTTTGAAGGTGCCGGCACCTTCGCGCTTCAGGGCCCGGCCGCGACATCAGGCAGTGTCATATGGACGGGGACAGATTCGATTCCCGGCACGCTTCGACTTGACGGAGATGTGACGTTTAACAATGGTTCTACCGGTGCAAATAGGACTATAAACAAGGTTGGCGGCGGCAGTGGAACATTGAACCTTGCAGCATGGAGTGGGTGCTATGATAAAGATGCAAATCCTGGTCTTTCGTACACCATTAGTACGATTGATGCTGATAATTACAGCGGTATTATAGCGCTGGCAAATAACGGTAGTGCATCTGACCATGAATGTGGTTGTACATTCCCATTTACTGTAGGAAACATTATACGCGCCAGTGCGGTTTATGGATCGCCCGTTGTGAAAATTACGCGTACTATCGCTGAAAGGACAGATGAATATGAGAATACTATTCCCGTCAATGTTTCTTCAACAACCTTCAACGGCAATGCGGCAGCGTTTGTGTATGATGATTCTGTTGTAGGTAGTGAAGGTATCTATCTGGCCGAGGCTGCGTACAACGGAGTAAACTACACGACCCTTGCCGATGCTGTTTCTGCGGCGGAAACGGAGAGTGCCGATCCTAGCGAGGTTACGGTCTACAACGCCTCCGCTACTATCCCGTCTGGCTACGCGCTTGTGACTACTACTAGTACCGGAGCGATGACCTTGCGTGCAACGGGCGGTGATGTGTATTACAATACTGGGTACATCTCAGGCAACATGAATGGGGATAACTGTGGAACGGTCTGGGTTGATGCAGCCATGACAGCGACACAGACGGTTCTTTCCCCCACTGATACGATGGTCATTACCGATAGCTCTGCAATGTCAACGGATAATTACAGTGAGGGTCAGGCGTGGGTCAAGAACGATTTCATCGGCAACATTCGCATAAGTCGTGCATCTGCGTCGCTTTCTATTGGTGGTGATGCAACAGGGGCGATATTAGACGGCAAGACAATCACGGTTGATAGCGGTAAGACATTGAATTTCCGCAACAATCCTGCCAGGGGCCTGAATATAGGTACGACGGTGATTAATGGGCCGGAGGGAACCGTCAACTTTGATACTGCTACGATTATCTCTGGCGCGGTTACGGGTACGGCCACGCTCAATATAGCAGCGGGCAAGACGTTGACTGTAGCTTCAACGGGTTCCATCGCCAACAGCATCACGCTTGCCGGTGCCGGTGCTACGCTTGTCGTCCAGGATGGCGGCTCCGCCACCGAACCAACAAGCGGTAACTCCAATTATATCGTACTTTCGTCTGAGGCAGCCGGTGTCACAACCTACTATCTCGCCGAAAAGATCACGGATGGATCGGATGAAGAGGTGGGTTACATGGATGGCACTACGGCGTACATAACAAGTACAGATGCAGCTGTAACAGTGCCATCAAATGCTACTGCCATTAGAGTTTATCCTACAAGTGATAATGTGACTTTGACCGCTACACCTGCGGCAATAATGGGAACAGCCTTCATCGTTAATTATACTGATGGGGTCGATAGTAAGACTCAAACCATTACTTGGGCGTTCTCATATGATATGGCTGATGTTGTTGATAATGGTGACGGCACATATACAATACCATATAAGTTGGACGGAACTAAAACGGTTAGTGTTGTAGTTGGCTATGATTCTGAAAAGGAAACTGATATAAAAGAGGAAATTTCAGTTTCACCAACTGTGGATACTTCAAGCGAACCAATGGCAGTATCCTCTGGAGTTCCGGAGTTTGCCATAAAGACAATTCCGGGCCTTTGGTATGCGGTGCATGAGGGTGTTACGTCTGAAAGCATGACTGTAGCAGGGGATGCTGTCCAGGCGATAAGTGCATCCACCTATGTTGAAGGTAGCGCTCCCGCCTCCAGCGTTAAGTACTACAAGATTGCAGTGGGTGTTACCGAAACTGAAGCAAAGTCTATAGAGTAATCTCTTTCCACAAGTGCATAAAGCGGCGGGCGGGTTTCCGCCCGCCGCTTTCATTATCATGGCATATTACCGGCATATAGGCGAATCGGGAACACTCTTCACCTCTCTGCGTGAGGTAGCAGCCCTGGCGCAGTCTAGCTCTAGATCCTCTAGGCCTTCTAGAGCTTCTAGACCCTCTAGAAACCTCGCCCCACTAGCTTCCCATGAAAAGGGGTCTGGCAACATTGGAAATTGGTATTGGCGCAAAGATAAGGGTTATGCGTGCCTATGTAAGAAGCCTGGACAGAGGGCGAAGATATTTTTTCTTCAGTTCATTTGTGCCATGAAAGAAGTAGGTTTCAGATTTGGTAAGAGGCAGATTGATATCTACCTTTGTTTTCAAAAGATGCAGGGTGCAGATAAGATCTGCAACTTGAAAGAGCCTGTATTTACCAGGGGTGACATTGACTGGAAATTCTGCCGTGAATTTCGCAAAGGCGGAAGACAGTATCTCCCTGATTTGCGATTGCCCATTATCATAGTAGATTTTGATCTTCTGAAAATCCGAAAACATGATATTGTTGTGAGCGATGTATTCGGAGATCATCGCAAGGAGGGTCTTCTTGAGAGCATCAGGAGATGTGCAGAATTTCTTGTCCACGCAGAAGTTCTTGCTTGTGATTGGCGCTCTGCGGGCAAAGGCGATAATACGGCCGAGAATCTGTTTGCGAAGTTGAATGTCCATGCCCTTGAAGATTTCCTCTCTTCTGATGATTGGCCCGGTGTGAATGCATATCTCGCGCCAGCCGATGAAATCAAGAGTGGTTTCAAATTGCGAAATCAGCTCAGAGATATCCTTGGATTGGTCATGGAATACTCAAGACACTATGTAAAAGCGAGAGGGGATGCAATCGGAATCAAAACTTCCCGATTCATCTACAAAGATGCTAAGCTCGCTGGTCCTGTCATGCATAGAAAGTTTGTATTAAAAAACAGGCGGAGATCTCTCTCCGCCGGCTTGGAAGGGAACTATCCCAACCTGAGGGTGGCTCGGGCCGAGGCCTCTGCCAGATGCTGGATTGCTCCAACGCGAAGAATTATATCAAAATCCGGCACCAAGCGCAAGGTCAAATCTGAAAAAATCTTGCCAATATGCCCCTCAGCCCATCAACAAAATATCTTCATCTCTCATGAAAAGGAGTCTGGCACCGTTTTTCATGTTATGAATGTTGCCATTGTTGCCAATGTTGCCAGTTCCAATTCCCAATACCCAATTGGCAACATTGGAAATTGGTATTGGCAACACTTTCACAACTTGACCTCCGGAGCCTTGGCGAAGGAGGTTGGCAACATTTCCACCATCTCCGCGCCTCTGCGTCTCTGCGCGAAAATAAAAAAAGACCACGAAAAGAAGTCTGGCAACATTCCTTTCCCGAAAGGAGGCTCCCGTGCCGCTTAGACATGTGATGTATGCCTATTTCGAATATGGCGAAACTGCCAGATATGTCGTTGTAAGGCGCATTCCTGGTGGTTATGAGGCGTACGGCCGAAGATTTCCGAAAGAGTCGGCCGCATCGGGAGAGATGGCCCTTAGGCTCAAATCCGCCCTTATGGGGACAGTCTCCCGCCCCCTCGAAAAGGAGTCTGGCACCGTTTCATCGCTCTACAAAAAGGAGTCTGGCACCGAAAAAAGTGAGACTGTCCCCAATCCCCGCCCACCATCCGCCGTTATCCTCGCCCCCGGCGTTCCCCGGTACGTGGCGGATACATTCGTCTCCATTTTTGGCCCGTCAAATGTCTTCACCGGGGAACTTGAGGAGCCCCGCGTCCTTATCGCCCGCTATTCCGCCCTTGAAGGTCCTCCCTATTGGTGGTCGCCACCCGATTCCGCCAATTGGGAAGTGGGAACCGGCAAAGGGGGAAATGTTGACAATTGGGAATTGGAAACTGGTATTGGCAACACTGGCAACATTGGCAACAATAATCCGGTACCTGGGGACAGTCTCCCACTCCGGCATATAACGGCGAGGATCGGGAAGGGCAGATACGGCGTTTCGGTGATGGCTGAGGACGCCGGTGGAATCGCGGTCGAATGCGGCGTCTGGTCGCCAGTCAAGAGGAGAATCCTGAAGGCGGAAGAGGAACTCTCCCGCCTCAAGTGCCGCTTCTCGGAGGCGAACCCCGGGGCAACCGTGATGCAGAAGCGAATCTTTGCCGAGGTCGCCGCCAGGCACCTTACATTCAGGAGCCTGTCCCCACAAAATGGGAGTCTGGCACCAAAGGATGGGAGTCTGGCACCGGAAGAAAACTGGGGACAGTCTCCGGAAAAAAGGAGTCTGGCACCAGATGGCGGGGCGGAAAACTGGGGACAGGCCCCAGGAAAGTGTGACATTTTGGCGCAAAATGGGAGTCTTGCACCGGAAAAAAGGAGTCTGGCACCAAAAAACTGGGGACTGTCCCCAATTGAGTGTGACATTTTGCGCCAGGTGGCGAATTTTGTCACACGGTACAATGCGGTTGTGGTGGTGGAGGAGGAAGTGGCAGGAACGAGGCTGGCGGGGGGCTTGGTGGCAGCGTTCGGCCACGGGCGCGTATTCCTGCCGCCAGAACTCCCAAATTATCCTTGAGTTGAAGGGGGATTTGGAGTATAATACACAGACCTTGTTTGCGGGGGATTGCAGTTGCCGTCCGGCGGATTGCAGTCGCCATGTCGCATCAAGGCGGATTTCAACCAAGGAAAAGAAAAGAGATGAACAATCTTACAGCGGATGAACTGCGGGAGGCGTACCTCTCGTTCTTCGAGTCTAAGGGCCACAAGCGCATTTCCGGGGCTAGCGTCATACCGGAGAACGATCCGACCGTTCTCTTCACCACGGCCGGCATGCACCCGCTCGTGCCGTACCTTATGGGCGCGATGGCGCACCCGGCCGGAACTCGCCTGACGGACGTGCAGAAGTGCATCCGCACCGGCGACATCGATGCCGTCGGCGACAGCGCCCATCTCACCTTCTTCGAGATGCTCGGCAACTGGAGCCTCAACGACTACTTCAAGAAGGAAGCCATCTCCTGGAGCTTCGAGTTCCTCACGACCGTCCTCGGCTTCTCCCCCGACCAGCTCAGCGTCACCGTCTTCCAGGGCGAGGAGGGCATCCCCGCCGACGAGGAGGCCGCCTCGATATGGCGCAGCCTCGGCATCCCCGACGAGCGCATCTACCGCCTCCCCCGCGAGGACAACTGGTGGGGCCCCGCCGGCACGACAGGCCCCTGCGGCCCCGACACCGAGATGTTCATCGACACCGGCAAGGAGAAGTGCGGCCCCGACTGCCGCCCCGGCTGCCACTGCGGCAAGTACATCGAGATCTGGAACGACGTCTTCATGCAGTACAACAAGAACGCGGAAGGCGTCTTCGAGCCCCTCGGCCGCCACAACGTCGATACGGGCATGGGCGTCGAGCGCACGGTCTGCATGCTCTCTGGCGCGCCCACGGTGTACGACACCGAAATCTTCGCGCCGATCATGGCGAAGATCGAGGAGCTTTCCACGACGACCCCAGCCGATCCCGAACTTGCGCTCAAGTCGAAGCGCATAATCGCCGACCACATGAGGACCGCGACTTTCATCCTCTGCGATCCCAAGGGCGGCGTCAAGCCGGGTAACATCGGCGCGAACTACGTCCTGAGGCGCCTGATCCGCCGCGCGGTGAGATACAGCCGCTTCCTCGGCATCGCCCCGGGCTTCACGGCCGCGCTCGCCGAGACGATAAGCGCAAAGTACGCGCACGTCTATCCCGAGCTCAAGGTGAACCTCCCCCAGTGCATCGCCGATCTCAAGGCCGAGGAGGACCGCTTCAACCAGACGCTCGACAAGGGCGAGGCGATGTTCATGAAAGTGGCCCAGGCCCTCAAGGACCATGGCCAGAGCGAGATAAGCGGCAAGACGGCCTTCAAGCTATACGACACGTTCGGCTTCCCGTTCGAGATGACGCTCGAGATGGCCGAAAAGGAGGGCTTCACCGTCGACAAGGCCGGCTTCGAGGAGGCCAACAGGAAGCACCAGGAGCTCAGCCGCACGACAAGCGCCGGCTCCTTCAAGGCGGGCCTTCAGGACAACAGCGAGGTCGTCACGAGGATGCACACCGCAACGCACCTCCTCCATGCCGCGCTCCACAAGGTCCTTGGCCCCACGGCCAACCAGAAGGGTTCCAACATCACCCCCGAGCGTCTGCGCTTCGACTTTACCTGGGGCGACAAGATGACCCCCGAGCAGATAAAGGAGGTCGAGGATCTCGTCAACGGCTGGATCAAGGCGGCGCTCCCCGTGGCCGTCAAGACGACCACCGTCGAAGAGGCCAAGAAGGAGGGCGCAATGGCCCTTTTCGGAGCCAAGTACGGCGACGAGGTGACGCTCTACACGATAGGCGACGGCATCTCGCGCGAGATCTGCTGCGGGCCGCACGTCAAGAACACGAGCGAGCTTGGAAGCTTCAAGATCCAGAAGGAGCAGAGTTCGTCCGCCGGCGTGAGGCGCATCAAGGCCGTAATCGGCAACCTCTCCTGATTCCTTTCTTGGGGGGTGAGTCCATGGGAGCGAGAAAACCAAAGGCGGGTGGAGCGGACCTTAAGCCCAGCGTCGGCTTTGTGGCGCTAGGCTGCGCCAAGAATACCGTCGATCTCCAGGTCATGGCCGGCCATCTTCTCAAGGCCGGCTTCAAGCTCGCCCCATCGGCCGACGAGGCCGACATAGTGATCGTCAACACGTGCGCCTTCATCGAGGCGGCGCGCGAGGAGGCCGTCTCCGAGATAGCCCGCGCCGTCGAGATGAAGCGCCAGGGGCTCGTCAAGGCCGTTGTCGCCGCCGGGTGCTTCGTACAGCGCTACAGGGAAAGGCTCGCCCCGCTCTTTCCCGATGTCGACGCCTTCCTCGGCATCGATTCCATAGACAGGATCGCGGATGTCCTTGAGAAGCTTCCCTCATCGGCCGGAAAGCGCCCCGTTCTCGTCCCTCCAGGGCAGGCGAAGAAGGTTTTCGACCCGCCCGTAAAGGCTCTCAGGTTCTCTGGGGCTGCCTTCGCCTACCTCAAGATCGCCGAAGGGTGCGCGCACCGCTGCGCATACTGCGCAATCCCTGCGATACGCGGGCCCTACAGAAGCCGCAGCCTCGACTCGATCGTGGCCGAGGCGCGCGAGCTTGTCGCAACAGGCGTAAAGGAGCTTAACGTAATAGCGCAGGACCCGATGCTCTACGGCGTCGATCTTAAGCCCAAGCTCGATCTCGTTGCGCTTCTTAACGCCATCGACGCCATCGAGGGCGACTTCCGCGTGCGCGTCCTCTACTCCTACCCGAGCGAGATAACCGATTCGTTCCTCGCCTGGATGAATACAAGCCCCCACGCCGTAAAATACATCGACGTACCTTTGCAGCATACCGACCCAGCCGTTCTTGAGCGGATGTGCAGGAAGGGGGCCATCAAGGCGACGCTTGAAGCCGCGAAGAGGCTCAGGGCGGCCGTTCCCGGCGTCACTTTGAGAACGACCGTCATGACCGGCTTCCCGGGCGAGACCCAGAAGCGTTTCGAGCGTATGCTCGCCGATTTGAAGGAGATGGCCTTCGACCACCTTGGCGCGTTCGCCTTCTCCCCCGAAGAGGGGACTTTGGCCGCCGGGATGGGCGGAAGGCCGTCTAAGGCCGTCGCCGAAGAGAGGCTCAAGGCCGTTATGCGCCAGCAGCGCGCAATCTGGCGCTCGATCGCCAAGCGTATGCTCGGCGGCACGTTCAAGGCGCTTGCCGTGGCGCCCACCGTCGCGAGGCTCGAGAGCCAGGCCCCCGAGGTGGACGGCGAGGTGAGGCTCGTGGGCGGCGTAGCCAAGGTCGGCGAGTGGATCGACGTCAAGCTCGTCAAGGTTTCAGGCTTCGACTTCGAGGGCGTGGTGGTGAAATGACTGAAAGCGCGTTCTTCCAGGATCTGGCGCTTCTCATGAGCGTGGTTGGCGTAGTGTGCGTCATCTTCGCGCATTTCAAATGGCCCAAGGTGATCGGGTACCTTCTCGCCGGCATGCTCTTGAGCCCTCACGTCTGGGGCGGCGGCGGATTCATAGCGGACCTCCAGTCCGTGACGACGATCGGCCAGCTCGGAATCGTCTTTCTCATGTTCGCGCTCGGGCTTGAGTTCAGCCCGAGCGACATGAAGAGGATAAAGGGCGTGGCGATGCCCACTGCGATATTCGATTCCGTCATGATGATCGCCATAGGCTACACCGTAGGGCGGCGCCTGTTCGGGTGGGACACCGTCCCCTCGCTCTTCCTCGGCGCCGCCATATGCGACAGCGCCACCACGCTTCTCACCAAGACGATCAGCGAGATGGGCTGGGGCTCGCGGCCGTTTGTGAGGTACATATTCGGCACCACCATCGGCGAGGACATCCTTTGCGTCGGCGTCCTGGCGCTCGTCGTCGGGGTGGCGCACGGGAGCGGCATAAGCCTGGGGGCGGTCGGCTTCAGCCTCGGGGCGCTTGCGATCTTCTTCGTGGCCGTGCTCGTCTTCGGCCTTGTGTTCGTCCCGAGGACGCTCAATTTCGTCGGCAGGATGAAGGATCCCGAGGCGCTTCTTCTCGTGCTTCTAGGCGTATGCTTCTTCGTGAGCTGGGTCGCCTTCAAGCTCGATTTCTCGCTTGCGCTAGGGGCTTTCCTGGTCGGCATCCTTGGCGCGTGCAGCCGCGTCCACCATAAGCTCATCGAGCTTGTCGCCCCTTTAAGGAGCATGTTTGCGGCCGTGTTCTTCGTATCGATCGGCGTTCTCGTCGATCCCATGGCGTGCCTTGCCAACTGGGGCGCCATCCTGACGCTCGTCGCCGTCGTCATAATCGGCAAGTCGCTCAACATCTTCACGATGAGTGTACTTGCCGGGCAGAGCGTCAAGGCGGGCGTCCAGACTGGCATGGGGCTTGCGCAGATAGGCGAGTTCGCATACATGGTGGCGCTCCTCTACATGACCGAGACGAACGACACCCAGAACCCGATGTACCAGATAGTCGTGGGGGTGAGCCTTATAACGACGATCCTCAACCCCGCGATAATGCGCGCCTCGGACCATGTCGGCGACTGGATGGAATCTCACATGCCCAACAGGCTTGGAGGCCTCATCTCCGCCTACCACGACTGGCTCAAGCGCTACCGCGAGGCGAACGTCCCCGGCCCCCTGAAGCGCCACATAAGAATGCGCTTGATGTGGCTCGGGATAATCGCGCTTTTGCACATGGCCGTCTTCATAACGGCCTCGATGCTCATCTCGGTCGACTGGACCGGCCTTTCGCACTTCTTCGATGCGCACAAGAGGGCTTTCTTCTCCTTTGGCGTGAACCTCTTCAGCATTGTGGCGCTCTATCCCATATACTTCATCGGCCGCTCGCTCGGGCGCGACATAGGCTTCGTCCTCACGGGCGGGCGCACGGCCCAGCGCAACCGCAAGAACCGCCGCTGGATAGGGGCGGTCCAGACGATTGTCGCCTGGTTCCTCACGGCCGCGCTCATCGCCGTGGCGCTTCTCCACCTCGCGCTCGTCAATGTGCACCTCCTCCCAGACGAGCCTATCGCGCGCTTCGTCCTCTTCTTTATGATGGTCATAATAGGAATCTTCGGCTGGAGCCGCTTCAGGCGCGCCGGCAAGGCGGCGGGCTTCCGCTTCACCGAGGCCCTCCAGGCCGAGCGCAAGCGCACCGAGGAGGCCGCGCGCAACGCCAAGCGCGGCGTCACGGTAAAGGCGCTTTCCGTCCCGAGCGACTACTGGCAGGAGTTCACCATCGAGGAGGGGACTCTGGCCGACGGCAGGAGCATCAAGGAGCTTGACATCCGCGCCCGCACGGGGGCGAGCATAGTCGCCGTCGAGCGCGACGGCGCACGCAACAGGAACCCCGGCGCGAACTGGCGCTTCCAGAAGGGCGACATCGTTGCGGTGATCGGGGATCCCGGGCACATGGCGGCTTTCAAGGACCTTATGGCCGAAAAGGCGCAAGAGGCCCATTCGAACGAGTTCCTCAAGGAGTTCAGGATATCGAAGGGCTCGTTCGCGGTTGGACGCAGCATCAAGGAGCTCGATATCCGCGCCCGTACGGGTGTGAGCGTCGTTGCCGTGGTAAGGGGCGGCGTAAAGAACAGGAACCCCGGGGCGGCGTGGCGTTTCGAGGCGGGCGATATCGCATCGGCCATTGGAGACGCGGGGCAGCTTATGGCGTTCGGCGAGCTTATGTCCACGGGCAACGGTGCATTCAAGGCGGAGGGATGATCTAGGTGGGCAGGGCATTTTTCGTCTCCGGGATCGATACCGGCATCGGCAAGACGGTCGTCACGGGGCTTATAGCGAGATCGCTTCTGCGGCGCGGCGTCGATGCCATAACGGTAAAGATGGTGCAGACGGGGTGCGACGGCTTCTCCGAGGACAGGGATGCGCACAGAGCCATGATGGCCCTTGAAGGCGCAAAGAGCGTCTTCCCCGAGGACGGCGAAGGCCTTACGGCTCCGCAGATATTCCGCTATCCCGCGAGTGCGCAGCTCGCTGCGCGCCTTGAGGGGCGCACGGTCGATGTCGAAAGGATAGTCTCGTCCGTAAGGCTTGTCGCATCCCGCCACGCTGCGACTCTCGTCGAAGGGGCGGGCGGGCTTGCCGTCCCCCTTGACGACGGGACTTTTGCCGTGGATGTCGCCGCCCGGGAACAGTGGCCTCTCATCCTTGTAACGAGCGGCAGGCTCGGCTCCATAAACCACACCATCCTTTCCCTTGAAGCGGCCATGGTACGCGGCATGGAGATATTGGGCGTCGTATTCAACGGCGGCTCGGGCGACGAGGATCCCGTGATAGCGGACGATGCCGCCTCCTTCACCGCAAGGTGGCTCGCAGCGAAGGGCGCATCTGCGCCTGTCGTACGTATGGGACGCGTCGAGGGCGGCGCCATCCCTTCCGGCATCGATGAGATTTCAGGTGCCATCGAGCGGAAAATATGGTAGAATACCCCGTGTTTGATGGAAAAGGGGGGATGATGAGGTTTATCGAAACTATCTTAGGCTGGATCGTTTACGGGCTTCTCTGGACCGTGAACGCGCTTTTTGCGCTCCTGCCGGCAAAGAAGGCGTACGGTTTCGGCTGCGGCTTCGCGGCCATGCTGTATCCGTTCTTCCGCAAGAGGCGCAAGCTCTCGATCGACAACATAATGAAGGCGGGCATCACCTCCGACCCGGAAGAGGCCGCGAAGATCTCGAAGGATGCCTTCTGCCACCTTTCGGGGCATATATTCGAGGCCTTGAAGGTGCCTGGCGTAGTAACGAAGGACAACTGGCGCGAGCATCTCGATTTCAGCGAAGCCTCGCCCGCCGCCGCGAAGCTTCTTCTTGAAGAGACTGATAGGCCCATTATCCTCGTAAGCTCGCACCACGGCGTGTGGGAGGCTGCGACCAACACGCTCTCCTTCGCGCGCCCGATGATCGCCATCGCAAGAACGATGAACAACCCCTTGGCCGCCAAATGGATGAAGCGCCACCACTTCAGGGGCCCCGTCACCGTGATCGACAAGAAGAACGGCTTCACGCATGCGATAATGGATCAGTGGGTGCGCGAATCGGCCGCCATGACGATCCTTGTGGACCAGCACTACTCGAAGGGCATGGAGCTCAAGTTCATGGGGCGCAGGGCCAAGTGCTTCACGAGCGCCACGCGCCTCGCAATCAAGACCGGCTACCCGATAGTCGTAGGGAGCTTCGTGAGGAAGGAGCCTTTCAAATACGCGCTCGTCGGCGGCGATCCCGTGTCGTTCCCCAAGGGTACGGACATCGGCGAGGCCACGCAGCTTCTCAACGACAGGCTTGAGGACGCGATAAGGCGCTATCCTTCGCAGTACCTCTGGATGCACCGCAGGTGGAGGCTCGATTGAGCTTCGTCTCGACAGAGCCTCTTGCCGCGAGAATGCGCCCGAGATCGCTCGACGAGGTCGTCGGGCAGACGCACATCCTCGGCCCCGGCAAGCTCCTGAGGCGCGTCATCGAGGCGGACAGGCTTACGAACGTCATCCTCTTTGGCCCTCCCGGTTGCGGCAAGACGACGCTCGCCGAGGTGATCGCCAAGGCGACAAGGCGCAATTTCGTGCGCGCGAGCGGCGTCATATCGAATGTGGCCGAGATAAGGAAGATATGCGATAGGGCCAGAAACGAGCTTGGCGGGCCAGGGACGATTCTTTTCGTTGACGAGATACACCGCTTCAACAAGGCCCAGCAGGATGTTCTCCTGCCCTACGTCGAGGACGGCACGGTGATTCTGATCGGCGCGACGACCCACAACCCCTCGATGTTCGTCAACACTCCTCTTACGAGCAGGAGCCTCGTTTTCGAGCTCAATCCTCTTACGCCGGCGGAAGTGGCGTCGCTCATGGACCGCGCGCTTTCAGATGAGGATCGGGGCTTGGGGACGATCCCTACAAGGCTCCATGACGATGCAAAGGCGTTCCTCTCCGAGATATGCGACGGCGATGCAAGGCACGCCTTGACGGCGATAGACGTCGCGGTTAGGTCCACCCCTCCTGGCGAGGACGGCGTAATAGACTTGGGGCTCGACGTGATCCAGGAGTGCGTACAGCGCCGGATGGTGCAGTACGACAAGAAGGAGGACGGGCACTACGATACCATCTCCGCCTTCATAAAGTCGATAAGGGGCAGCGACCCCGATGCAGCCGTGTACTGGCTTGCGAAGATGCTTGTCGCGGGAGAGGATCCGAGGTTCGTTGCAAGGCGGCTTGTGATAAGCGCGAGCGAGGATATAGGAAACGCCGATCCGCGCGCGCTCACGGTGGCTGTCGCGGCGCTACACGCGGTCGAGTTCGTCGGCATGCCCGAGGCGAGGATATCGCTCGCGCAGGCGACGACGTACCTTGCGACGGCTCCAAAGTCGAACCGCAGCTACGAGGCCCTTGAGGCGGCGATGTCCGACATCCGCTCTGGTGCCGTGCAGCCTGTCCCGGAACATCTTAAGAACGTCCATGTCGGTGCGATCGGAAGCTCTACCGACACCGAGTACAAGTATCCGCATTCGTACAAAGACGCATGGGTCGAGCAGTCATACCTTTCAGTACCCCGCACATACTACATTCCTGGCGAGCAGGGCTACGAGGCCACAATCAAGAAGCGTCTGGAAACCATAAGGGGCTTCTAAGCCCACATACTGGATACTGAACACTGAATACTGGATATTGGATACTGAATACTGAATACTTTGAAATGGTGGTGGGGCAAGGATTCGAACCTTGGAAGGCGTTAGCCAGCAGATTTACAGTCTGCCCTCGTTGACCGCTTGAGTATCCCACCGGTTTTCCAGCCATCCGGAACCTGTGTTCCGTTTGAATGGTGCTCGGGGCGGGACTCGAACCCGCAAGGATCTCTCCACATGCACCTCAAGCATGCGTGTCTGCCAATTTCACCACCCGAGCAGGCGTGAAAACGTGTGGTAGTATACCAAATACTTCCGCAGATTGCAAGCACCATTTTCAACTTTTTGCAAAAAGCGGAAATTCCGGCGTTTAACGGTCCCGGGGGGAGTAGATAATGCCCTGGCGGGCCATGTATGCCTTGAGGACCGCCTCGCCTTCGGCCTCCAGGATCGGCCCCTCGACCGAAATGCCGCGCTTGGAGAGCTCATCGCGCCAGCTTGGCTTGAATCCCTCGTCAAAGCCGGTGATCCTCTCGACTGAAGCCGTGGATACGCCGTATACGACCCGCTCGATGCCGCTCCAGAGGATTCCGCCGAGGCACATCATGCAAGGCTCGGCCGTCGTAAAAAGCGTAAGACCCTTACCCGCAAGGTTCCACGTCCCCAAGGCCTTCTCCGCGGCCGCTATGGCGTTCATCTCGGCATGGGCGTGGCTTATCCCGGACTTTACGACGCTGTTGGCGGCCTCGGCCACGATCTTCCCTTCGCCGTCCACCACGGCGGCGAGGAAAGGGCCGCACCCGTCCCCTGATTCGATAAGCCCGAGAAGCCGGCTCTGTAGAGAGGCCATCATTTCGTTTGAGTCAAACATCTAGACGCTCCTTTGGTAGTATCCAGTATCCAACAGCCAGTATTCAGTATCCAGTATCCAATAGAGAGAAATTTTTTATTGGCTGCTGGGTTATTTGTTGACTGAAGTGAAGGTGTCGACGAGCTTGGCGTAGGTGAGAGGCTTTAGAAGAACGCCGTTGAAGAGGTCGTGCCTGGCGTCTCCGTGGAACTCCGTGTCGGCCGTGACCGCAAAGACGGGAATGGCGCTTATGCGGGGATCGGCTCTAAGCTTCTCTATGAACTCCATGCCGTTCATGTTGGGCATCCAGAAGTCCGTGAAGACGAAGTCGTAAGCCTTGCCGGCCTTGCTTGCCGAATCGAGTTCCGAAAGCGCCTCGGCGCCGTCGCACGCCTGGCCGATTGATTCTACGCCAGCCTTCTTGAGGAATGCCGTGAGAACGGAACGGTTCACCGGGGAGTCGTCCACGACAAGCACATGATGCGGCAGCTGCGCGGGCCTGCCGGCCTCTTCACGCACGGCGGCCGGAACCTCTTTGGTGTTGCACTCTTCCACGCCGGGGATGCGGACCTTGAAGGTCGAACCTTTCCATGGCTCGCTCTCGACGACGAGCTCTCCTCCCATCGTCTCGGCAAGGCTCTTGCAGATGGAAAGCCCGAGCCCCGTTCCCGCGGCCCTGTCGGCGGCATGGTTCGTGTCCTGGATCTGGACGAACGGCTCGAGGATGCGCGTAAGCATGTCGGGCGCGATGCCGCAGCCGGTGTCGGCGACCGAAACCTCAAGATTCGAGCCGGAATACGATGCTGCAACGGTGATCGATCCGCGCGAGGTGAACTTGACGGCGTTGCCGACGAGGTTGAAGAGAATCTGGCGGAAGCGGTGCTCGTCCAGCATGACGGCAGGCACCTCATCCGTCATGTTCCTGAGTTCTATTCCCTTTCCGGCCGCAACCATCCGGAACGACGCGAACACCTCTTCGGCCAGCCGGGGAAGCTTGAGCGGCGCCGGCTTGAGAATCATCTTCCCCGCGTCCAGCTTCGCGAGGTCAAGAACGTCGTTCACAAGCTGAAGGAGCGTCGTGCCGCTTGCGCGGATGGATTCGAGGGCTTCATCCTTCTCCTCCTTGTCCAGCGAGCCGGACTGGAGAAGCTCCGAATAGCCGAGGATCGCGTTCAAGGGAGTGCGGATGTCGTGGCTCACTATGCTGAAGAACATGCTCCGGGCCTTTTCGGCCTCGCGGGCGCGCTTGAGGGCGTTCTCAAGTTCCGCCGTATGCTTTGCGCTCTGCTCCTCCTGGATGACGAAAACGTGCATGAAGCTTATTGAGATGAGGCATCCGAGCGAGGTGAACGGCGTAAGTGGCCAGGCCACCTGGAGGATGATCGCCGCAGAAACGGTGATGCAGAAGAGGAGCACCATTGCGCTTCTTCTCCGGAGGGTGTCGCGGCTCTTGATCGACTGCACCAGCACGGCGGCCGCGATGAAGAAGTTGTAGGCTACGAGGAAGGAGAACGCAAGATACCGTTTCTCGCCTATGAAATACGTGCCCTGCTCGTCGAAATAGAAGAAGCAGTTGTTGAAGACGTTCGCCACCATCAATACGATGTTGAGGACAAGAAGCGCTCCACCGTACCATGTGAGCGCGCGTGTCGTCCATTTGCCCAGATTTAGGTAGGCTGAGATGAAGCGCTGGAGCATGAAGACGAATGCGACAAGGGAGAGGAAATAGAGTATCGTATCTATATACAGGGCGCGCGTCCAGCCGAGCCCGGCAAGTATGCCCCACGCCGCATCGGAGAAGTAGTATGCCAGAACGCCCTTCAAGAAGCCGCGGTAATATACGACATAGGCGGCGGCTTCTTTTCTGCGCCTGAAGAGCAGTTTGAAGTCCGTTATGAGGGTTATCGCTAACGCCGCGAGCGAGAACGTTGAATATAGGTAGTCCTGCATAGGCCTAACATTGTACCATATCGGCATGTTGGATTGCAAGTTCAAAAATCGTGGTTGCAATAAGCGGGCGCTTGTGTTAGACTAATGGTGTAAATTCCAGCGGATTTTCGGAAGGGATCGAAATGAGAAGAATCGCATATATCGCCTTTGCGCTCTTTGCCTTTGGCTGCTGCACCGTCTATGGTGCGGATCCTTACGGCTCGATGACTCCTGAGGGGATGCTCTCATGTGCCGAGAAGGTCTGGTGCATGCGCGATCAGGGGAAGATGAACGGTGTAGCTGCGGTGCGCATGTGCGATGACCTTATTGCGCAGAACCCCAAGCTTTCCAAGACGGATGACGGCCGAAAGCTCCTTGCCAAAATACACCTTCTTCTTGGCGAAATCTACTCCAAGGGGGAGGGTGGCGTAAACAAGGACGACACCAAGGCCACCCAGAATCTCATCGAGGCGGCGACTCTTGGCGAGGTTGACGTCGCATGGGCGGCGGTCAATCTGGCGTCCCATGCCGGGCTTGTCGACTGCACGACAAAGTGCGCCATCATTGCCGCGCAGAAGAGCGAGGCCAAGCAGAAGGTCGAGGCCGCCGCTACGATCGCGAGGAACGACGCCAAGGCCGGCGAAGTGCGCGAGATAGTCCTTCCCGGCGGCGCGAAGATACAGATGGTGTACTGCCCGCCCGGAGAGTTCATCATGGGAAGCCCTCTTGGAGAGGACGGGCGCGACGCCGACGAGGTCCAGCACCGCGTGTGCCTCACGAAGGGGTTCTGGCTCGGCAAGTACGAGGTGACGCAGGAGCAGTGGCGCAGCGTCATGGGCAGGAACCCGTCGCACTTCAGGGGTGATGAGAAGCGCCCCGTCGAGCGCATCTCCTGGGAGGACTGCCAGAGGTTCGTAAAGAAGATCAACGAGATGTACGAATGCGGCGCGCGCCTCCCCACCGAGGCCGAATGGGAATACGCCTGCCGCGCGGGAACGACTACAGCCTACAGCTGGGGCAATTCACTCAACGGCGACAAGGCCAACTGCAACGGCGACTTCCCGTGCGGAACCGCCACGCGCGGTCCGTACTTCAGGGGCACGACGACAGTCGGGCGCTACAGCCCCAACCCCTGGGGCTTCTACGACATGCACGGCAACGTCTACGAGTGGTGCGAGGACAGGTGCGCCGACTATCCCTCGGACGGCGATGCGACGGATCCCGTCGGTCCGCCCACCGGCTGCTGCCGCGTCCTTCGCAGCGGCTGCTGGAACTACGGCGCGCGCTTCTGCCGCAGCGCCAACCGCATCAGGAACACGCCCACCACCGCAAGCCACCGCGAGGGCATGCGCCTCTGCTGCGACAGGATCCCCAAGTGATCCTTCTTTAGCCCCTATTTCCGGCGGATGAGAGATTGTGCTTGATTTTTCCGCCGGAATATGGTTTAATACGCACGATTTTTTCCGACCTCGGACTGTAGCTCAGTTGGTAGAGCACGACACTTTTAATGTTGGGGTCGCGGGTCCGATCCCCGCCAGTCCGACCACTTCCGTCCGCCCAGGAGCGTCCCGGTTCCACACGCTCAAACTTTCTTCTTGATTTTTCGGCGGGGACATAGTATACTTTACCAACTTTTCAAACCACTAGGAGTATCAAATGGCAGCTAAAGTGTTTCCGCTAGAGCGTGTGCGCAACTTCGGCATCATGGCTCATATCGACGGCGGCAAGACGACCACGTCCGAACGCATCCTTTTCTATTCGGGCAAGAACTACAAGATCGGTGAAGTGCATGATGGCGCCGCCACGATGGACTTCATGGTCCAGGAGCAGGAGCGCGGCATCACGATCCAGTCGGCCGCCACGTGCGTCATGTGGGGCGACTACCGCCTCTCCCTCATCGATACCCCCGGACACGTCGACTTCACCGCAGAGGTCGAGCGCTCGCTGCGCGTTCTTGACGGAGCCGTCGCGCTCTACTGCGCAGTCGGCGGCGTCCAGCCCCAGTCCGAGCAGGTCTGGCGCCAGAGCGAGAAGTACAAGGTGCCCAAGATCGCGTTCGTCAACAAGATGGACCGCATCGGCGCGAACTTCTACTCCGTCATGGAGCAGATGAAGAACCAGCTCGGCGCGAACCCCGTTCCGATGGTTCTCCCGATCGGCGCCGGCGACACGTTCGACGGCATCGTCGATCTCATCAAGATGAAGGCCCTCCGCTACGACATGAAGAGCCTCGGCAAGAACATCATCGAGGAGGAGATCCCCGCCGACATGGTGGAGAAGGCCGAGGAGTACCGCCAGAAGATGATCGAGTCCGCCGCCGAGCAGGACGAAGAGCTGATGAACAAGTTCTTCGAGGAAGGCACGCTCAGCGACGAGGAGATCAAGCGCGGCATCCGCAAGGGCTGCATGGCCCGCGCGATCACGCCGGCGTTCTGCGGCTCCGCGTTCAAGGACAAGGGTGTCCAGCAGCTCCTCGACGGCGTCTGCGACTACCTCCCCTCGCCTCTCGACGCGGGTGACGCGGTTTCGGCCGACGATCCCTCCCAGAAGCGCGCCCCGAGCGACAGCGAGCCTTTCTGCGGCCTTGCGTTCAAGATCATGAACGATCCGAAGTCCGGCGGCCGCATCACGTTCGTGCGCGTCTACTCGGGCATTCTCAAGCTCGGCGAGGAGATGCTCGACTCGACGATCGACCGCGAGCAGAGGATCAGCCGTCTCTTCCGCATGCACGCAAACCACCAGGAGCCGATCGACGAGGCTCATGCCGGCGACATCGTCGCCTGCGTCGGCCTCTCCGAGACGCGCACCGGCGATACGCTCTGCGATCCCGAGCATCCGATCACCCTCGAGTCCATCGACTTCCCCGCGCCGGTCATCTCCGTCGCCGTCAAGCCGAAGAGCCGTCAGGACAACGAAAAGCTCGGCGTCGCCCTCCACGCCCTCGCGATGGAAGACCCGACCTTCGTCGTCAGCTTCGACCAGGAGACGAGCGAGACGATCATCGCCGGCATGGGCGAGCTCTACCTCGAAGTCATCGTCGACCGCCTCAAGCGCGAATTCCGCGTCGAGTGCGACGTGGGCGCCCCGCAGGTCGCCTACCGCGAGACGATCCGCAAGAGCATCGAGAACGAGTACAAGCACGTCAAGCAGTCCGGTGGTCGCGGTCAGTACGCTCACGTCTGCCTCAGGCTCGAACCGCAGGAGCCCGGCAAGGGCTTCGAGTTCGTCAACGAGGTCAAGGGCGGCGTCATCCCGACCGAGTACATCCCGGCCGTTGAGAAGGGCGTCAAGAAGGCTCTTGAAGCCGGTCCTCTCGCGGGCTTCCCCGTCGTGGACGTCAAGGCGACAGTGTACTTCGGCTCCTACCACGAAGTCGACTCGAACGAATTCGCGTTCGTCGAGTGCGCGCGCCAGTGCTTCAAGCAGGCGTTCCTCAAGGGCAACCCGCAGCTCCTCGAACCGATGATGGATGTCGAAGTCGTCGTTCCCGAGCAGTACATGGGCGCCGCCAACGGCACGATCAACCAGCGCCGCGGCCGCGTCGAGAACATGGACGACCGCGCGGGCGTCAAGCTCATCAAGGCGATCGTCCCGCTCGGCGAGATGTTCGGCTACTCGAACGCGATCCGCACCGTCACGCAGGGCCGTGGCACGTTCACGATGATCTTCAAGCAGTACGAGCCCGTTCCGGCCTCTATCTCCAAGGAAGTCATCGAGAAGCGCGTCAAGGAGGGCAAGGTCCGCGTCACCGAGGACTGAGGCGTCTCCGTCGCGATCCAAGTCAAAGGAGGCGTCCCTTTCCGGGGGCGCCTCCGTTGCAATTTGTAGGGAACGGCTGATTTTTCAAGTGCAGGCCGGTTAGAAATATGGTATAATACACCCCATGAGCAAAATCATATCGAAGAAGAGGCTTTCCGAAAACGTCTACCGCATGGATGTGGAAGCCCCCCTCATTGCGCGCGAGCGCAAGGCAGGGCAGTTCATAATACTTCAGGTCGATGCCGACTTCGGCGAGCGCGTACCGCTTACGATCGCCGATGCCGATGCCGAAAAGGGCACCGTCACGATAATATTCCAGACGGTCGGCGCCTCCACGATGAAGCTTGCCAAGTTTGAGGTCGGGGACGAGATTCCCGTCTTCGTAGGTCCCCTCGGGCGTCCGACGGACGTGCGGAAGGTGGGGCATGTGGTGTGCGTCGGCGGAGGAGTGGGCGTAGCTCCCATGCATCCCATAGCGCAGGCCATGAAGGCCGCCGGGAACCGCGTCACGATAATCATCGGGGCGCGCACAAAGGAGCTCGTCATAATGGAGGATGAGATGCGCCGGATAGCCGACGAGCTCATCATCGTAACCGACGACGGCAGCTACGGCCGCAAGGGGCTCGTCACCGAGCCGCTCAAGGAGTGCTGCGAAAAGGGCGATGTCGACGAGGCCCTCGTGATCGGCCCGCCGATCATGATGAAGTTCGCGGCCCTCACAACGAAGCCGTACGGCGTACATACCGTAGCTAGCCTCAACACGATAATGATCGACGGCACCGGCATGTGCGGCGGCTGCCGCATAACGGTCGGCGGGGAGACGAAGTTCGTCTGCGTCGACGGGCCGGAGTTCGACGCCCACCTGGTCGACTTCGACCAGATGCTCTCGCGCGCAAGGAGCTTCTCGGACGAGGAGCGCAAGGCCAAGGACCATCTCTGCCAGGCGGGGATATTCAACTGAGCTTCGGGGGATTCTTGATGACACCGAAAGAGAAGATGGCGATACCGCCGCAGGAGATGCCCGAACAGGATGCGCTCGAAAGGGCGCACAACATGAGGGAGGTCGCGCTCGGCTACACGGCCGAGATGGCGAAGAGGGAGGCGAGCCGCTGCCTCCAGTGCGCCAACGCGCCATGCAGGAAAGGCTGCCCCGTATCGATCAACATCCCGGCGTTCCTCGCGGCGGCCGCCGAGGGCGATTTCGCCAAGGCGATCTCCATAATCCGCGAGACGTCGCTTCTGCCGGCGGTATGCGGGCGCGTCTGCCCACAGGAGAGGCAGTGCCAGAAGGACTGCACGATGGGGAGGCTCTTCAAGAACGTCGACAAGGCCGTCGCTATCGGGCGAGTCGAGCGCTTCTGCGCGGACTTTGAGCGCGAGAGCGGATCCGAGCGTCCCGTCGAAACGGCTCCCGCTACGGGAAAGCGCGTCGCTGTCATCGGCTCCGGCCCCGCATCGATAACCGTTGCGGCGGACGTACGGCGCCAGGGGCACGACGTTACGGTCTTCGAGGCCTTCCACAAGGCGGGCGGAGTGCTCGTCTACGGCATACCGGAGTTCCGTCTCCCCAAGGCGATAGTCGAGAACGAGATCGACGGCCTTAGGAAGATGGGCGTCAGGATCGAGACGAATTTCGTCGTCGGCAGGACGCGCAAGATAAAGGATCTGATGGAGAAGGACGGGTTCGACGCCGTCTTCGTCGGCACGGGCGCGGGCCTTCCCAAGTTCATGGGGATCGAGGGCGAGAACCTCGTCGGCGTATTCAGCGCGAACGAATACCTTACGCGCGCAAACCTCATGAAGGCGTACGACGAATCCCGCAGCGACACGCCGTTCTGGCACGGAAGGCGAGTTGCGGTGCTTGGCGGCGGAAACGTCGCGATGGATGCAAGCCGCATGGCCTTGAGGCTCGGCGCGGAGAAGGTCTACATCATCTACCGCCGCAGCGAGGCGGAGATGCCCGCTAGGGTCGAGGAGGTCCGCCACGCGAAGGCCGAGGGCGTCGAGTTCCGCACGCTGGAGAACGCCAAGCGCATAATCGGGGACGGGAAGGGCCGCGTAAAGGCGATCGAATGCCTAAAGTACGAGCTTGGAGAGCCGGATGCGAGCGGCAGGCGCTCGCCCGTCGCCGTGGAGGGAAGCGAGTTCACGCTTGATGTCGATACGGTGATAGTCGCAGTCGGCAACGCCTCGAACCCGCTCATCCCCGCGACGACCGAAGGTCTTGAGGTCAACAGGCGCGGCAACATCGTCGTCGATCCCGAGACGAACGCCACTTCGATACCGGGAATATTCGCGGGCGGCGACATAGTCCTTGGCGCCGCCACGGTGATCCTCGCCATGGGTGAAGGCCGCAAGGCCGCGAAGGCGATTAACGCTTATCTTGCAAAGGAAGGTTGAACATGAAGAAGCTTGCAGTTGCTGTAGCGGCGATGGCGGCGATTGCCGCGCAGGCGATCCCCAACAGGGTCGTCGGCAGCGGTTTCGGAGCCGACTCGCTCTACGCCACCGATGCGTATCCCGGGTTCGACGCCCTCGACGAGGTGCCTCAGCCTGAGAAGAAGGAGACGAGCTGGTTCCTCTGGACAAGCGCCGACACGGCCGAGGGCCAGTGGCGCTACGTCCAGGATTGCCTCGCCAAGGGCTCGCTGCGCGCCGCGAGGCGCGGGTGCGACGCGCTCGTTAGGGAGTGGCCGGCGGATGAGCTCGCGCCCATAGCGCAGCTCAAGCTCGCGCAGATCTGGTCCGAGAAGTACGAGAACTACGACGAGGCCTTCCTAGCCGTCGAATACCTTCTTGACTTCTATTCGTACGCCTGTACGCCCGAAGGCGTCGGCGACTACGCCGATATAGTCAAATGGGCCTACGAGCAGGTGCAGATGATCGAGAAGACGAAGAAGACGTTCCTTGGAGTCTCGTTCTTCAGCAACCGCGAGGTGCGCCAGCATTATGAAAGCATCGTCAGGAGGGCGAGCGGCGCGCCGTACGTGCCGGCTGCCATGATGAGGATAGGCGCTCTAAGGGAGGACAGCAACGAGTACGCCGAGGCGAGCGAAGTCTACGGCGCGCTCGTCCAGAAGTATCCCGAGAGCGAAGAGGCCCTCAAGGCCATATACCGCGATGCGTATTCGAGAATGTGGCTCTGCCGCCGCCTTGCGTACAACATCAAGCGCTGCAAGGAGACGGAGGGCTTTTTGAAGCGCACTCTCAAGAAGTATCCCTACCTCCCCGAGGCTGAGGAGATGGCCGGATGGCTCGACGAGCTCGAGAAGTACCTTGAGAAGGATGCGTACGAGCGCGCGAAGTTCTACGATACGCGCCAGCGCACGCGCCATGCCGCCATCGCCAGCTGGGAGAGGTTCCTTCAGGATCATCCTGCAAGCCCCCACGTCGAGGAGGTCAACAGGCGTCTTGATGAGCTTAAGGGCGTAAAGCCGCTTCCCGCAGAGGCCGAGCCTGAGGCGGCCAAGGAGGATGCGGGCGATGGCGCCCAGGCCGAGGCGGCAGAGGCGGATGTCCTGCCCGGTGATGTCCAGGTTGAGGCGGCCCAGGCAGAGGTCGCGGAAAGTGATGTTCAAGTCGAGGAGGCGAAATGAAGAATACGTTTGCAATGCTTGGCGCGGTCGCCGCGCTCGTTTTCGCGGGCTGCTCAAGCCTGCCGTCGTACAGGTGGACAAGCCGCGTCCCCGATCATCTGAGGACCATCAGGGTCCCAACCTTCGAGAACAGGACGATGAGCGCGGAGCTGGGCCCGATAGTGACGCAGTTCGTCTCCAGGGAGTTCCAGCGCGAAGGTACGTTCAGCCTTGCGAGGGCCTCCGATGCAGCCATCGAGGTTCAGGGCGCGATCATCAAGGCCGAGAACCACGGCGTCGCGTTCGACAGGGGCTACGGCATGAGGGCGAGCGAATACCGCTACCTCGTGACGGCCGAGGTGTCGATCATCAACAGGCGCACGGGCGACGTTCTCCAGAACAACCGCAGGTACACCGCCGAGACGACGTTCCTCGTCAAGGGCGATCTTCTCACGGGAAGGCGTGACGCGGCGCAGCGCATAGCCGCCGATCTCGCCCGCCAGATCGTTGACGATGTGATATCGTATCCCTACAACAAGCCGGTCAACCAGACTGGAACGGAGCCTGTCGGCTGATGACCGGACCGGAATGTGCCGGAAGCGTCCAAAGCGCGCTTCTTGCAAGGCTTCAGGAGGGGCTGCCGCTCGTGCGGCGGCCCTTTGCCGCAATTGGGGAGGAATTCGGTCTTGAGGAGGGGGATGTCATCTCCTTCCTCGAGGATCTTTCACGTGAAGGCAAGGTGCGCCGTTTCGGCGGCGTCTTTGACGCAAGAAGGCTCGGCTGCCGCACCGCCCTCGCGGCCGCCGCCGTGGAGGAACAAGACCTGGATCGTGTCGCTTCGCTCCTCACCCCGCTTTCGGGCGTCACCCACTGCTACCGCCGGGAAATCTCCAATTTTGGGAGTCTGGCACCAAATTCGGGGGGACTGTCCCCACAAAAAGGGAGTCTGGCACCATTCGCAAGGAGTCTGGCACCACAAAAAGGGAGTCTGGCACCAAACCTCTGGTTCACCGTTTCGTACCCGGCCGATGTCTTCCCTGCAATGGTTGACGCCATTAGGGCCAAGCTCGCGGGAGCGGGATATGAAATGCTTCTTCTTCCCGCCATCCGCCGGTTCAAGGTGGATGTTATCTTTTCGGAGGAGACGCGAAGCGAAGAGGAAAAGACCGAATTTTCTTCAAATCTGGCCAATTTTTCAAATTATCCCGAAAAAACTTGGGGACTGTCCCCAGAAAAAGGGAGTCTGGCACCATCCGCAAAAGGGAGTCTGGCACCAAATTCGGGGGGACTGTCCCCAGAAAAAGGGAGTCTGGCACCATCGTTTGGTGGGGACTGTCCCCAAAACTGGAGGCCGAATGCGGTTGAGATAAGGATAGGATCGGTGCTCCAGGGCGATACCGAGATAAGGGGCGACTATTGGGCGGGGGTGGCCGAGAGGGCTCAAGTCAAGGAATGGGAGCTTCTTTCGACGGTGGAACTCTGGAGAAGGGCCGGGCGGCTCAAGAGGGTCGGGCTCCTTCTTTCGCACAGGAACGCCGGATGGAAGGCGAACGGCATGTGCTGCTGGCTCGTGGATGGGGACAGGACCGTCGAGGCGGGAAGGGCGCTTGCGGCGATGCCGGAGGTCACGCACTGCTACGAGAGGCCTCTTGCGCCGTCGTTCGGCTACAATCTCTTTGCGATGGTGCATTCGAGGACGGTTGAAGGCGCGCACGGGACTTTCGAGCGCATTTCCCGCTTAGCCGGCCTTGAGGGCGGGACGATGCTCCTTAGCGTAAGCGAATACAAAAAGACGTCGCTCAGATTTTTCCCGTGAAATTATACTGTAAATCAACAGGGAAATGTTGTATAATATAACACTTCCAGCGGAAATGGTTTCGCTGGCGCGGAGAATTGAATGGCCTATAGGATGATATCTGTGCCCAAAGGCGGCAGGATCGCCATGGTCGGAGGGCGGCTCACCGTCCCCGACAACCCCGTCATACCCTTTATCGAGGGCGACGGCATAGGCCCTGACATAACGCGCGCCGCCTTGAAGGTGCTGAACGCCGCGGTCGAGGCCGCCTATGGCTCCAGGCGCAGGATATCGTGGATGGAGGTATACGCCGGCGAGAAGGCGAACAGCGTCTACGGCCCCGGGACATGGCTCCCCGCCGAGACTCTTGAGGCCTGCCGCGAATTTCTCGTCTCCATCAAGGGGCCTCTTACCACGCCTGTCGGCGGTGGCATAAGATCCATAAACGTTGCGATGCGCCAGGAGCTCGACCTCTACGTGTGCCTGAGGCCCGTGAGGTGGTTCAAGGGCGTTCCTTCCCCCGTGAAGCGCCCCGAGCTTACGGACATGGTGATATTCCGCGAAAACACCGAGGATATCTACGCCGGCATAGAGTGGATGTACGGCACGCCAGAGGCCGCCAAGGCCGTGGACTGGCTCAGGCGCGAGATGGGCGTAAAGAAGATCCGCTTCCCCGAGACTTCCTCGATCGGCATAAAGCCCGTCAGCCTTGAGGGCACCGAGAGGCTTGTCAGGGCGGCCATCGACTACGCCGTCGCGAACGGTAGAAAGAGCGTCACGCTCGTCCACAAAGGCAACATACAGAAGTTCACCGAGGGCGCGTTCCGCGACTGGGGGTACGCCCTTGCGAGGCGCGAGTACGGCGCAAAGCCAATCGGCGAGGGCCCGTGGTGCAGCTTCACGGTTCCCGGAACGGATCGCGAGATAGTCGTAAAGGACTGCATCTGCGATGCGTTCCTCCAGCAGATCCTCACGCGCCCGGCAGAGTACGACGTGATAGCCACGCTCAACCTCAACGGCGACTACATCTCCGACGCCCTCGCCGCCACCGTTGGCGGCATCGGCATCGCCCCAGGCGCGAACATAAACTACTCTACAGGCGTAGCCGTCTTCGAGGCCACGCACGGGACGGCCCCCAAGTACGCCGGGCTCGACAAGGTGAACCCCGGCTCTCTCATCCTTTCCGGCGAGATGATGCTCAGGTACATCGGCTGGAAGGAGGCCGCCGACAGGGTGATCGCGGCCATGGACAGGGTGATCGCCGCAAAGACGGTCACATACGATTTCGCGCGCCAGATGGAAGGCGCGGTGGAGGTTGGATGCTCCGCTTTCGCGGATGCGCTCGCGGCGGCCTGCCTTGACGGCCGCGGGGAGGGGGATAGATGAGAATAGGCATACTTGGAACCGGAAGCTACCTTCCGGAGAGGGTCGTCACGAACGACGATCTTGCAAAAACCCTCGATACGAGCGACGAGTGGATCTTCTCCCATACGGGCATCCACTCCCGCCACATCGCCGGCGAGGGCGAATGCACAAGTACCATGGCCGCAAAGGCCGCCCGCGCCGCGATGGACGCGGCCGGCGCAAAGAGCGAGGAGATAGGGCTTGTGATCGTCGCGACGACCACGCCCGACTACAACACGTTCCCCGCCACGGCCTGCATAGTGCAGAACGCGCTCGGCTGCCGCCACTCGGGGGCTTTCGACCTCCAGGCCGCCTGCAGCGGCTTCGTGTATGCGCTCGACATGGCGCGCTCCTGGAGCCTCGCTCACGGTGGGCGCAAGGCCGTCGTCATAGGCGCGGAGACGCTTTCTAGGATCGTCGACTGGAAGGACCGCTCAAGCTGCATCCTTTTCGGCGATGGCGCTGGCGCGGCCGTAGTTGGCGCCGTCGACGACGCGACCGTGGCCGCGATGGAGGAGGGGCTTGAACCTTTCGCCTACAGGAACATCCTCGGCTCCGACGGTTCGGGCGCTTCGTTCCTCACCCGCGAAGGCGGCACCCGCCAGTTCATGGGGCCCGATCTCCCCGACGCGGGGCGTGTCGGCACACTCCCCAAGCTCACCATGCAGGGCCATCAGGTCTTCGCGTTCGCGGTGAAGACGATGAGCGCCGTCGTAAAGGGGCTTGCGCACGATTCCGGGATCATGAGCGCGAATTTCGACAGGATCTTCGCGCACCAGGCGAACGGCCGCATAATCGAGGCCGTGGCGCGCAGGATGGACCTCCCGATCGAGAAGTTCTTCCTCAATCTCGCCGGAACGGCCAACACGAGCGCTGCTTCGATCCCGATCTCGCTCGACCAGGCGCTGCGCGAGGGCTCGCTGAAGGCGGGGCACAGGATAGTGATGGTCGGCTTCGGCGCCGGGCTTACGTTCGCCGGCGCGGCGATGAGGTGGCCTCTCCTTTAGGAGACATTGGGGATTCTGCGATTTAAGAGACTAGGAGAAACGAGAGATGAGCGAAAAGACCAAGGTAGTCATAACCGGCATAGGAATGGTTACGCCTGTAGGCAACGGCAAGGACGCGAGCTGGGAGGCCCTCAAGGCCGGCAAGAGCGGCGTCTGCCGCATCACCAAGTTCGACCCTTCGAGGTGCACCTGCCAGGTGGCGGGCGAACTCAAGGACTTCGACGCCTACTCCGACACGATCATCCCCGCCAAGGAGACTCGCCGCATGCCGGCGTTCACCAAGTACGCCGTCGTCGCCGCGCTTGAGGCGTGGAAGGACGCAGGCTACTCCGACGAGGTGAAGCCCGCCGACATGGATCGCGTCGGCACGATGATCGGCAACGGCATCGGCGGCCTTGACGTCACGCAGTCCTCGATGGCGACGCTCTTCGAGAAGGGCCCTGACAGGCTCTCCCCGCTCTCGATCCCGCAGATGATCGCGAACGAGGCCGCCGGCAACATCGCCATACTCCTCGGCGCCAAGGGCCCGGCGCAGGCCGTCGTCACGGCGTGCGCAAGCTCCGCCGACTCCATCGGCCAGTCGCTCGACATGATCCGCGCCGGCCGCGCCGACGTGATGATCGCCGGCGGCAGCGAGGCCGTCATAATGGAGTACTGCGTGGGCGGGTTCATGAAGATGAAGGCTCTCGCCACCAAATTCAACGACACGCCCGAGCGCGCCAGCCGTCCGTTCAACCTCGACCGCGACGGGTTCATCATGGGCGAGGGCGCGGCGATGCTCATCCTCGAGACGGCCGAGCACGCCAAGGCCCGCGGAGCCAAGGTGTACGCCGAGCTCGCCGGCTACGGCGCCACCTGCGACGCCTACCACATAACGGCCCCCGACCCCACGGGCATGGGCGCCGTCAAGGCGATCAGGATCGCCCTCAAGGACGCCGGAATCGACGAGAGCTGTCCCATCGACTACATCAACGCGCACGGTACGTCCACCGCGATGAACGACTCGATGGAGACGGCCGCGTTCAAGGTCGTGTGGGGCGATGCCGCCAAGTCGATCAACATCTCCTCCACCAAGTCCATGACAGGCCATCTTCTCGGTGCGACGGGCGCCCTTGAGGCCGCCGTTTGCGCGCTCGCCATCACGGACTCCTTCATTCCGCCTACGATCAACTACGAGAATCCCGACCCCGAACTCGACCTCAACTACACCCCGAACAAGGGCGTTCAGCGCAACGTCGAGACGGCCGTCTCCACGAACCTCGGCTTCGGCGGGCACAACGGCGTTCTCGTCTTCAAGAAGTGGCACGAGTGAGAGGGCTTAAAGATGGAATTTCCAACGTTCAAGAACGTCTGCAACAAGCCGGGAATCGAGCTTCTGCCGCACAGAAGCCCGTTCCTCTTCGTCGATAGGCTTCTCTCCGCCGACGAGACGGGCGCCATAGGCGAGGTCGTCTTCGGTCCGGACCAGTATTTCTTCAAGGGGCATTTCCCGGACTATCCGGTCGTTCCCGGCGTCATACTCATCGAGGCGATGGCGCAGACGGCCGGAGCGGGGCTTGTGGCAAGCGGGCTCTTTGGAGATGACGTGCCGCTTTTCTTCCTCGCAGGCGTCGATGACGTCAGGTTCCGCCGCCAGGTGAGGCCGGGAGACAAGCTTACCACCGTTTCCAAGATCGCCAAGATCGCCCATGGCCTCGGGACTTTCGAGCTCAAGGGCTACGTTGGCGAGAAGCTTGCCGCGCAGGCGATCGTCAAGTGCATGCTTGGAGCCGTCGGCGACGCAAAGAAGGCCGTCGACGTCAACAAGGAGATGGCCAAGTGACGGCCGTCCACCCCGCACTTGAGCGGCTTCTGGCCGCGCGCGGGGTGGAAGGCTCCTATCGCAGCGTTTTCCTTTCGCCCGGCTGGCGCAACCTCCCCGAGGCGGAATCCCTCCCCGGCATCGAGGAGGCCGCCGAGGCCATTCTCCCTTTCATCGCCGCAAAGCGGCGCATAGTCGTCTTCGGCGACTATGATGTCGATGGGATATGCGCGAGCGCGATCGTGATGAAAACGCTCTTGACGCTCGGCGCCGATGCGCGCGTCTTCCTTCCCGAGAGGATGGCGGAAGGATACGGGATGTCTCATCCCGCAATCGAGAGGATGTTCAGGGAGAACCCCCAAGTCGCCCTTGTGGTGACTGTCGACAACGGCATTTCCAGTGTCGAGGAGACGGCGTATCTCAAGTCGCGCGGAGTCGATGTCGTGATCACCGACCACCATCTTCCTGGAGAGGGCACCCCCGATGCGATAACGGTCGATCCGCACCTCAAGCCGTTCGAGGGGTGCGAGGATCTCTGCGGCGCGGGAGTCGCCTATTTCCTCGCGACGGCGCTCGTAAAGCGCGCATGCAGGAAGGGGATGAACGCCCCTAAGGGATTGAGCGGGCCGCTTCTTGTTCTGGCGGGGCTTGCGACCGTGGCGGACGTCGTTCCCCTTACGCAACGCAACCGCGATCTCGTAAAGGCGAGCCTGGATCTTTTCGACTCGTATGCGCCGTGGGGGCTTAAGGAGCTTAAGCAGCGCTCTTTAAGGGCGGTGAGGCCGCTTACCTCCACCGACTACGGCTTTCTGCTCTCGCCGCGCATAAACGCCTCCGGGCGCATTTCGTCCGCCATGGACGGTTTCGATCTCGTCATGTCGGATGACAGGGAGAAGTCGCGCCTTCTAGCGTGCAGGATGGACGAGCTAAACGCGCTCAGGAAGGGCGCGGAAGCCGTTATCGAGGCTGCTGCCAGGGCGCAGATCGGGGCGGCGGGCGAGGGCCGGGCAGCATATACCGTTTTCGGCGAGGCGTGGACCGGAGAGAGATGGACTGGCGGCGAAGGCGAGAAGCGCTGGCATTCTGGGGTTATAGGTATAGTGGCCGGGCGCCTTTCAGAGGAGTTTGCGCTCCCCGTAGCCGTCGTTGCGGGCGTTCACGGAAGCGTGCGCGCCCCTGACGGCTACAACGTTAGGGATGCACTCGCCGCAGCCGGCGAGCTGATGGAGCGCTACGGAGGGCACGCGCTTGCAGGCGGCTTTACGCTCAAGCCGGGGGCGGAGAAAGAGTTCGCCGCGCTTTTCGAGGAGATTTGCCGCACTCAGGCGAAATCCATCGTCCGGGAGCCTGGCAAGGGGTGCGACCTCTGGCTTGAGCCAAATGAGGTGGATGAAGGGCTCTGGAGGGCCGTAAGCCTTATGGAGCCTTTCGGCGAAGGAAATCCAGAGCCAGTCTTCGGGGTTCGGGGCGTGACGCTCAAGGACGTATCTCTTCTTGGCCTTGACGGCAAGCACCTTTCGTGCACGTTCGATGGCAATCTTCCGCGCGCCGTCTGGTGGCGCAAAAGCGCGGAGATAACGCGCCTAAGGTCAATTGCGGGGCCGGTGGACGTCACCTTCTCGCTCAAGATGGACGAGTGGGGGCTTGAGATGAGCCTTGCGTCCCTTGAGCCTAGCGGCCTCTGATCTTGTCGAAGCCTTCGCCCCAGACGCCAATGACGCGGCTTTGGCTCACGAACGCCTTGGGGTCGATCGAGTGGATGATCCTGAAGATGTCGGGGCTTTCGTCCATGCGCGCGAGTATGCAGACGACCTTTATCTCATCGCCCGTAAACCAGCCGTGACCGTCGATGAGTGTCATCGTATGGCCCGTCTCCTCTGCTATCGCCTCGGCAATCTCGCTGTGCTTTCTCGTGAATATCATGAACTGGACGGATCTGCGGCGGAGGTTAAGGGCATAGCTTATCGTCATGCACTCGACGGCCATCGCCGAGAAGCCGAACGCCACGAAGCGGACGCGCTCGATGAGTGGCCCGAAGCTCGGTATGAAAAGGCCGCTTCCAATGATGAAAAGGTCGATTATTATAAGCGACGTTCCGACGGGGATGTTGAAGTACTTGTTCGCGGCCGCCGCGAGGATGTCGGTGCCGCCGCTCGAGCCGCTGCACGCGAAGAGGGACGCTACGCAGAGCCCTGAGATTCCGCAGCCGAGAAGCATCGCCATGAACCGCTCGTTCTCGAGTATCCGGTACAGCTCTCCCGTCGCGGGATCGGTCAGCGTCTCCTGCGCGATCCAGAGGAATACCGAGAGGGCAACCGTGGCGTAGACCGTCCTTGCGAGGAACTTCCACCCAAGAAGCCACAGCGCGAGCATGAAGAGAAGGGCGTTGGTTACGGCGTAGGTCGCGGCGACAGGGATGCCCGTAGCGTAGAACACGAGGCTTGAAAGCCCTGCGACGCCGCCGGAGACGATCTCATATGGAAGGATGAGCGCCGTCCATGCAAAGGAGTATACAGCGCAAGCGATTGTGATTAGCGCAAGCTTTTCAAGTTCCCGGGCGATGGACTTGTGTGCGCCTTTGCCAAGACTATACATAGAAACGCACTCTTCGAAATGGTGGAGATAAGGGGAGTCGAACCCCTGACCTTCTCAATGCCATTGAGACGCTCTACCAACTGAGCTATATCCCCGTGTCGCGAAAACGCCGCATAGTATACCATATTCCGGGCGCTATGGCAAGGGGGAATTTTGTAAAAATCATATCGCTCCAACAATGCTTGCAAGCTTGGGAAATAAGTGGTATAATACGGCAGAATCGAAACTCGGGCATGGGTTTTTTGGAGGATTTGCTTGATGGAAAACAGGATTTCGTCTGCCGGCGGGGATGGCAAGACCTCAGGCGGATATCTCTCGCCTCTGATGATGTGGGCAATGGCTTTCGGCTGCGCCGTCGGCTGGGGCTCGTTCGTCATGCCGGGAACGGCGTTCCTTCCCGTGGCGGGTCCCGTCGGTACGGCGATAGGAATGGCCATAGGCGCCGTCATAATGCTCGTGATCGGTTTGAACTACAGCTATCTCATGCAGCGCAACGGCGATGCGGGCGGCGCGTACGGATTCGTCAAGCGCCTTTGCAACTACGACCACGGCTACCTTTGCGCATGGTTCCTCATACTTTCCTACACGGCGATCGTGTGGGGCAACGTCACGGCCCTCTCCCTTATAAGGCGCTACTTCCTGGATAGCCTTCCTGGCGGGTTCTGCTACAACATAGCGGGGTACGACGTCTATCTCGGCGAAATCGCGATAGCGCTTGTCGTGCTGATCGTGGCGGGGATCGTGCTCTGCCGCTCGAAGAAGCTAGTTCCCGTGGTGCTCAACACGATGTTTGCGGTCGTCCTCTTCGGTGGCATCGCCGTGGTCTTCGGCGCGGTCGTAAAGCACTGCGGCGGCGACATCTCGGCGATAGAGCCGGCGTTCAACCCCGCATCGGACAAGTCGCCCGTCCTCCAGGTGATCGGTGTCGTGGCGCTTACCCCTTGGGCGTTCATCGGCTTTGAATCGATATCGCACTGCGTCGAGGAGCTGCGTTTCCCCGTCGGCAAGACGACGAAGATAATCGTCGTCACGCTGATTACGGTCGTTCTCGCCTACACGATGCTCGCTTTCATGGCCGCGGCCATACCGGCCGAGGGCTTCAGCAACTGGTCGGAGCACATCGCGGAGCTCGACTACCTCGACGGGCTTGAGAGCCTTCCCGTCTTCAACGCGGCGAAGACTGCGATGGGCGGCTTCGGGCTTGGCATACTCTGCCTCGCGTTCCTCGCGGCGATCCTTACGGCCGTCATCGGCTACATCTTCACCGCAAGCCGTCTCGTGTACTCCATGGCGCGCGACGGCATCCTCCCCAAGTGGCTCGGGAAGCTCAACAAAAACGCAAACCCCTCGAACGCGCAGATCGCCATCGTGGCCGTATCGTGCGCAGTCATCTTCCTCGGGCGCACCACGATCGGCTGGGTGATCGACGTGACGACCATAGGCGCGTCCATCGTCTACGGGTACGTGTCGTACTGCGCGTACGTCCAGGCCAGGCACGAGGGGCGGAGGCTCAGGATGGCGGTCGGCATTGCAGGCCTTGTGACTGCCATCGCGATAGCGCTCTACTTCCTTCTGCCGAACTTCTGGTCGATAACGGCATTCGCCAACGAGTCTTACATGATGCTCGCCGCGTGGAGCGTTCTCGGATTCTTCTTCTTCCGCCGCGTCTTCAGGGACGACATGTCCGGCCACTTCGGGCGCTCCACAATCGTCTGGCTTGCGCTTCTCATGCTCATTTTCTTCGCATCGCTCATGTGGATGCGCCAGGGTACGCATGCAACGGTCTCCAAGGCCGTGGACGAGACGGTCGAGTGCTTCAACCTCATAACAGGCGGCGAGCGCTTCGATTCCGAGGAGCTGGCGTTCATCGAGTCGAAGGACAACGCCGTCGGCGAGGCCATAACGCGCTACAACGTCGTGCAGATGCTTGTGATGGTCGTCGCGCTCACGATAATGCTCAACATCTTCGCGATAATGTCGAAGCGCGAGAAGCAGGCCGCGAAGGCGAAGAGCTACTTCTTCTCCACGGTGAGCCACGACATCCGCACTCCGCTCAATGCCATTGTCGGCTTTTCCCAGATGCTCAAGCTCGGCTTCAGCTCGAAGGAGGAGCAGAACAAGGCCGTCGATTCGATCGTCACGTGCAGCAACACGCTTTTGCGGCTCATAAACGACGTTCTGGACCTTTCCAAGCTTGAGGCGGGGCGCATGGAGATAAAGCCCGAGCCGACTGACGTGAACCGTCTCATGGAGGAGATGGTCGAGATGTTCAAGATCGCCAACATAAAGAAGAATATCGACATCCGCTGCAAGGTCGAGGGGCTTCCCATGCTTGAAGTCGATCCGAACCGCATCAGGCAGCTCGCGTTCAACCTCATAGGCAACGCCGTAAAGTTCACGGAAACCGGCTTCGTGGAGGTAAGGGCTCGCTTCGAGTCGAGTGGAGAGGATATCCCCGGGACGTTCACCTTCGAAGTGCAGGATACGGGCGGCGGCATCAGCGAGGAAGACCAGAAGAAGATCGCCTCTCCGTACGTGCAGGTCGGCTCCAAGCTCGCGAGGCACGGCGGTACGGGCCTCGGGCTTGCCATCTGCCGCCAGCTCGCGGATGCCATGGGCGGCGAGATGACGTTCGTCTCCGCGCTCGGCAAAGGCTCCACGTTCACGATCTCCATTCGCGGCGTGATGGCCGTGAAGCCGGTTGAAGGCGAAGAGCCGTCAGTCCCCCAGACGCCCGCGCCGGCCGACGCTCCCTCTCCGTCCGCGGCGCCTGCGCAAGCGCCCTCGGCTCCCAAGGCCGAGGAGCCCGCCCCCGCCGCCGCTCCCTCCGTCCCCGCCGTAGCCGTGGCCGCCACGAGCGGCAACGCCCCGGTGAAGCCGAGGATTCTTATCGTGGACGATTCCAAGATGAACCTCCTCGTTCTCAAGGCGCTTCTCGGCAGGATGGGCATAACGGACATCACGATGGCGGCCGACGGCAAGGAGGCGTTCGACAAACTGAGCGAGGTCGGAACGAAGGATTACGACATGGTCCTTACGGACATGTGGATGCCCGTCACGGACGGCGAGGGGCTCGCCCGCGCAATCCGCGCCAACGACAAGCTCTCGAACCTTCCCGTGTACGTCGTCACGGCGGACGTAGAGCTTCAGCGCACATATGCCGAGAAGGGCTTTACGGACATTCTCCTCAAGCCCGTCACGCTCGACATGCTAAAGCAGTTCATCGCAACTTGACCGGGAAGCGCCTTTTAAAGCCCAACCAGCGCATCCCGGCCATGAGCGAGAGGAAAAGCGCGTACCATACGGCTGTCGCGGCGATCCCCCATCCCTCCACCTTGAAGTGGCCGTAGGGGATCGAGGCGCCCAGCTTTGCGATTAAAGTCTCCATAAGGGCGAGCGCCGCCGCAGGTATGTTCCCAAAGGCGGCAAGCGGCTCCGATATGCCGCCCAGAACGGCCCCCAATGCCGCGAATCCCATCTGGAAGCCGGCCAAAAGAACTGCCGGCGCACCTGTAAGAAGCCCTGCCGGCGTTATGGTGCCGAAATACGCCGCTGAAACGGGAACTCCCGAGAACCAAGCGGCGAAACCTATCGACTGGAGCGATACGGCCTTCTTCACCCACGGGTGCTTTTCCATGAACGGAGCAAAGCGCGCCGACACTCCCCTTGTGGAGCGCATCCAAAGGATTATCCCGATCATGACGGTGAAGGAGAGCGTCGAGCCCGCATCGAGGACAAGGCGCGGATTTGCCGCATATAGGATTATGGCCGCCGTACTCCACCATGAAATTGAGCTTCTCTCGCGCCCAAGCGCCTCGGACCCGAGGTAGAGTGCCGCCATTACGCCGGCCCTTGCGGCGCTCGCCTTTGCGCCTGCAAGAAGGACGTACGCCGCTATGGGCGAGAGGGTGACGATGGCCCGCGCCTTCTCGGGAAGCCTTGCGATCTTGAGCGCCGCGGAAATGATCGCGACTATGAACATCACATGAAGTCCGCTTACGGCAAGTACGTGCGCAATCCCAGCCGCCCTGAAATCGCGCATCGTCTCGCGTGGGATTGCATCCCTCACGCCGAGAAGTATGCCCTTGTTGAGCGCCGCGAGGACGGGGAAGCGCGATAGCCCGACATCAAGGCTGCGCGAGGCCTTTGCGTTAAGTGAAGCGTAGAACCCGTAAAGCCCGTTCCTGGCGCTTTCGATTATTTGCGATGCGCCTTTTTTGCACCACATAGTCCGCCTTAAGCCCACCCGCCCAATGCATTTCCACCTTTCCCCTGGCGAAGGCACTCTGCCGCCGTCTACGATCGGCATCACAACCTTA
Organism: Kiritimatiellia bacterium; assembly: GCA_045636065.1. GTDB lineage: Bacteria > Verrucomicrobiota > Kiritimatiellia > RFP12 > UBA1067 > RGIG5050. The sequence goes on from JAZTWW010000019.1 coordinate 40,731, forward strand.
AGCTCCGCGCCATCGGGTGAGGCGGTAAATTCGGCGAAGCGGCCGCGCCTGCCGCAATCCTTTACCGATACCTTGGAGGCGACGGTAAGCTCAAGGGCAACATCGCCGCCATTGGAGCAGGCTTCCATGAAACTGCTTTCCCTTAAGCCGCACAAGCCGGCAAGCGCAAGCCCCGCCGCAGCGATTGCCCCAAGGGCCAGGGCGCGCGAGCTCCAGCCGAAGGCCGCAAGCGCCAGGACCGCCGCCACCACCGAGGCCATTACGGCAAGCTCCCCGGCGCCCCCTGCCGCAAACCCGGCGGCCTCGGCCGCCATAAGGCAGAGAGCTGCGGCAAGCCGGCCGCGCTCCTGCCGGTTCCCGAAGAGATCCAGCATCTGGCTGATTCCCGTTTGGAATACGGTTCTCTAAAGCCAGTACGACTGGTCGAGGGCGCGGTAGCGTGCGGCCTCGCATATGTCCCTGTCGTTTACGCCTTCGCGCCCGTCCATGTCGGCTATGGTGCGCGAGACCTTGAGGATCCTGTCGTAGGCGCGGGCGGAGAGGTCGAGCGAGGCGATGGTGTCCCTGAGCCTTTCCATGGCGGCGGAGTCGAGCCGGCAGGCGTCGGCGAGGAGGCGGCCCGGGAGATCGGCGTTGCACTTAACGCCCTTTATGCCCCTGTAGCGCTCCGCCTGCATGGTGCGGGCGCGGATGACGCGCTCGCGGATGGATGCGCTCGGCTCGCCGTTCGGGAGGTGCGAGAGGATCGCAGGCGGAACGGGCGCCACCTCGATCTGGATGTCGATCCTGTCGAGAAGCGGGCCAGATATGCGGCCTCTATAGTTGCGGATCTGCTTCTGGCTGCACCTGCACATGCGCTTCGGGTCGTCGGCGTAGCCGCAGGGGCAGGGGTTCATCGCCGCAACGAGCATGAAGCGGCTTGGAAAGCTCCTTGCGGCCGCCGCGCGGCTTATCGAAACGTGCCCGTCTTCAAGCGGCTGGCGCAGCACTTCAAGGACGTTCCTCTGGAACTCTGGGAGCTCGTCGAGGAAAAGGACGCCCCTGTGCGCAAGGCTGACCTCGCCCGGCACCGGGTGCATGCCGCCTCCAAGAAGGCCGATCCCGCTTACCGTATGGTGCGGCGCGCGGAAGGGGCGGTGGAGTACGAGCCCCTCGCCGTCGGCCGTTTTATGGATGCCCGCTATGCTGTGGATGCGCGTCACCTCAAGCGCCTCCTCGGCCGTCAAAGGCGGGAGGATCGACGGTATGCGGCGCGCAAGCATCGTCTTGCCGCTGCCGGGGCTGCCGATCATCAGCATGTTGTGGCCGCCCGCGACGGCCACCTCCATCGCGCGCTTGGCGGTGGACTGGCCTTTGACGTCCGCGAAGTCATCGCCCGTGTCGCGGCTTGCGGCGACGAGGGCCGCGAGATCGCGCTTTACGGGCCTTATCTCAAGCTCGCCCCTCAGGAAGTCCACCGTTTCGCGCAGGGAGCGTACAGGGTACACGTCGATCCCGTCGACGATCCCGGCCTCGGCGGCGTTCTCCGCGGGGACGAATATCGCGTGCTTGCCTATGCGCCGCATCTCAAGGGCGATGGCGACTATGCCCATAACGCGCCGCACATCGCCAGAGAGCGCAAGCTCGCCCGCGAAGGCGTAGTCGTCAAGTTCGCCGCGTTCCGGCGGGATGCGCAGCTTGTCGGCGGCCACGAGGAGGGATACGGCTATCGGAAGGTCGTATATGGGGCCTGCCTTGCGCACGTCCGCAGGGGCGAGGTTTACCGTTATGCAGCCTTCAGAGCGCCTGAATCCCGAGTTGGAGATGGCCGTTATGACGCGGTCCTTCGCTTCCTTGACGGCCTGGTCGGGGAGCCCGACTATAGTGAAACCGACGGTCCCGCTAGAGGCGCAAACCTCTATTTCGACCGTTCGGGCATCGACGCCGCATATGGCGCCGGAGTAGCACTTTGCGAGTTTCAATTATCCCATGTCTTTCCCGCCGAACGCAACCATTATACAACATCCTCCTCCCCAAATCAAGTTGAATTTCCATTTCGAAATCCACTTCAAATCCAATCGGTATTGTGGTATAATACCCACCATGCAATCAATGGAGGTACGATGGCGGAAACGATGACAAGGCGCGACTTCCTCACGATGGGGGGAGCGAAGCAGGAAGGGGATGGCCGCGGCGCAAACGGCGATGGCGGCAAGGCAAAGGCCGCAATGGCCATGCGCACGGGCCCGCGCGGCGAGAAGGTGTCGCTTCTCGGCTACGGGATGATGCGCCTTCCGACCGTCGACGGCAAGCACGCCAACGGTTGGGACAAGGGCGCGAGCAGCGAGAAGATCGACCAGGAGCTAGTGAACCGCCAGATCGACTACGCGCTCGAACATGGCGTCAACTATTTCGACACCTCTCCCGCTTACTGCCGCGGCGAATCGGAGACGGTCCTCGGCATAGCCTTGAAGCGCCACCCGAGAAACACTTACTTCATCGCCACCAAGCTCTCAAATTTCGCGCCGCAGACATGGCCGCTCGAGAAATCCAAGGAGATGTTCGAGAATTCGCTCAAGTGCCTCCAGACGGACTACATCGACTTCTACCTTCTCCATTCGATCGGCAACAGCTCCGGAGAGCTCGACGGATTCGAAACCTTCAAGGCGCGCTATCTCGACAACGGCGCCCTCGACTGGCTCGTCACGGAGCGCGAGGCCGGGCGCATCAGGAATCTCGGCTTCTCGTTCCACGGCGACGCGCGCGCGTTCGAATGGTGCATCGCGAACCACGCGAAGTACCGGTGGGACTTCTGCCAGATCCAGATGAACTACGTCGACTGGCGCCACGCCACCGAGCAGAACAGCCGCAACCTCAACGCCGAATACCTCTACGGTGAACTCGACAGGCTGGGAATCCCCGTCGTCATCATGGAGCCGCTTCTCGGCGGGAGGCTTGCGCGCTTCGACAAGGGCCTCGCCTCAAGGCTGACGCCACTCGATCCCGAGGCGACTCTCGCGAAGTGGTCGTTCCGCTTCTGCGCCCACTGGCCGCGCGTCATGACGTGCCTCTCGGGCATGACGAGGATGGAGCATCTTGAGGAGAACTGCGAGACCTTCTCCACCCTGAAGCCGCTCTCGAAGCTTGAGCTCGACACGCTTGAGGCCGCCGCCGCCGCATACGTCAAGGGCCGCACGATCCCATGCACGCACTGCGACTACTGCATGCCTTGCCCGTACGGGATCGACATCCCCGGGATATTCTCCGTCTGGAACGCTGCGTGCGCCGAAGGGCGCTTCCCCGTCGCTGGATCGGCCACGTTCGCCGCCGACCGCACGAAGTTCCTCCGCGAGTACTCGTCTGAGATACCCGCGCTCAGGCAGGCGGACCATTGCGTCACCTGCGGCAGATGCCAGAGCCACTGCCCGCAGCGCATAGCCATACCGCGCGAACTCGTCTCGATAGACGCGTTCGTCGAGGATCTCAAGCGCTCCATATGTGCAGGGAAAGGATCGTGACATGAAAGGAAAGGATGTCCTGAGGCTCCTGCGCTTTATGCTTGGGCTTCTCAACCTCGCGGCTCTCGCGTCGCTCTTCTTCATCGAGCCTGACGCGGTGGAGCCTTCTTCAACACCCTGGGCATGGTGGCCCTGGATCGCCCATCTCCAGTTCATGCCTGCCGTGCTGGCGCTCGATTTCGCCGTTCTCGGAGCCATGGTCCTTGCGACGCTCGCCCTCGGGCGGATCTACTGCGAAGCCGTCTGTCCCCTGGGCGTTGCGCAGGATGTCGTAAGGAAACTCACGTTCATGAAGTCCAAGGGCGTAAGGCGCGTATGCGGCCGGCTTCCCGTATCGAGGCTCAACTGGGCCGTGAGGTCGTTCTTCCTCGCGGCGGCCGTCGTTCTTGCGGCGCTTGGCCTCGGGGCGTACTGGCTCGACCCGTACGGCATATTCTGCGCAGCGCTCGCATCTGCAAGGATATTCCCGGGCGACTGGCTTTTCGCCTCGCTTATGGCCGCGCCGTTTGCGCTCGTCATTGCGCTCGTATTCGTCGGCAAGGGCCGCATCTGGTGCAATGCGATATGCCCCGTCGGAACGGTGTTCACACTTTTGATGAAGATATCGGCCGCGAAAACGACGTTCGACGGGCATTGCGGCGATTGCCGGGCATGTTTCCCGAAGCGGAACGCGAAGGATGATGAAGGAGGTGCCAGATGAAGTGCTCGCGCAGGTTTTTCCTTGGATCGATGGCGGCCGCCGCGGGCGTTGCGTTCGCCGACGATAAGCTTGTCGACGGCGGTTTCGCGGACGTGTCCCTCCCTGGGGTGACCGAGCGTAGGAACCGCGACGGCTCCCCGGCTCCGCTCGTTCCCCCGGGGGCGGGCGGCTACGACAATCTCGACAGGCGCTGCGTAGGATGCCAGCTCTGCGTGGCGGCATGCCCGAACAAGGTGCTCCGCACCGGCAGGGGCAAGCGTTTCCGCCGCCCGGAGATGGGCTTCGAGAAGGGGTGGTGCCGCCCCGAATGCACGAAATGCGGCGAAGTCTGCCCGACTGGCGCGATCCGCAGGGTTTCAAGGGCCGAGAAGGAGGAGATCCATATCGGCCATGCGATATGGCACAAGGACGCGTGCATCGCCGCCAAGGACGGCGTCTCCTGCACGGTCTGCGAGCGCCACTGCCCGATGAAGGCCATAACGCTCATCCCTCTCGATCCGGCTGAACCCAACGGCGCGAAGGTGCCGGTCGTCGACAGGCTCCGCTGCATCGGCTGCGGGGCATGCGAACACCTCTGCCCCGCGCGCCCCATGCCGGGGATGACCGTGAAGGGCTTTTCGCGCCACCGCGAGACCCATCCCATGGGCGACGGCGAGCTTCTTGCCGAGGCGAGAAGGCTCCTTTCGACGAAGGACATGGGCTGCGTCCTTCTCAAGGGCGGGGAGATCGTCGCCACGGCGAGCGGAAAGGGGCTTAAGCCGATACTTCAGCTTCTCGACACGAAGCCTGACCTTTTCAGGGGGTCGTGGGTCGTGGACAAGGTGATCGGCCGCGCGGCGGCTGCGGCGATCGTCGCAGGAGGGGCCGCGAGGGCGTATGCGCTTACGGCGAGCGAGGAGGCGAAGGCGTTCCTTTCGGCAAGGGGCATACGCCTTGAGGCCGATCTCTTCGTTCCGCAGATCATGAACCGCGACAAGACGGGGCTTTGCCCTCTTGAACAGAGCGTTCTCGGCCTTGACGAGCCCAAGGCGATGCTGGAGGCCATCCGCGCACGCATAGGGGCGTCAAAATCCGTCTAGAAACTTCCCGCGGAATTTGGTATAATATCCGGAGTTTTTTTCGGATCCGGAGATTATTGATGTTTACAGCAGTTTCAAACAAGGCGGAATTCCCCAGGATGGAGGAGGAAATCCTCAAATACTGGGCTGAAGGCGATGTGTTCAAGAAGTCCTTGAAGCGCAATGAAGGCAAAGAGCGCTACAAGTTCTACGACGGGCCGCCCTTTGCGACCGGCCTGCCCCACTATGGGCATCTCCTCGCTGGCATAATCAAGGATATAGTCCCGAGATACCAGACGATGCGCGGCAAGTACGCCGAGCGCCGTTTCGGCTGGGATACGCACGGCCTTCCCATCGAGGCGCTCGCCCAGGAGGCTCTCGGCATCGCGGGCGCGCACGAGATCAAGTCCATCGGCGTCGACAGGTTCAACGAGCAGTGCCGCTCCATGGTGCTCAAATACGTCGGCGAATGGCGCAAGACCGTCACCAGGATGGGCCGCTGGGTCGATTTCGACAACGACTACAAGACCATGAACCCCGACTTCATGGAGACCATCTGGTGGGTCTTCAAGCAGCTCTGGGACCAGGGCCGCGTCTACCGCAGCCACCGCATAATGCCGTACTCCTGGAAGCTCTCCACGCCGCTTTCCAACTTCGAGGCCGGCAGCAACTACAAGGACGTGCAGGATCCCACGGTGACGGTGAGGGTCAAGGCGATCCCGTCCTCCATCGCGATCGAAAGCCTCAAGGGCGAAAGCTCGAGCGTCTATCTTCTCATCTGGACGACCACCCCCTGGACGCTCCCCGAGAACCTCGCGATCTGCGCTGGCGCTGACATCGACTATGTGGCCGTGCGCGACTTGACGGACGGCGAGCGCCCCGTGTACGTCATGGCGAAGGCGCGCCTTGCAACGATATTCAAGAAGCCCGAGCAGTACGAGCTCGTGGCCGAATTCAAGGGAAGCGCGCTCAAGGGCATCGAATACGAGCCGATGTTCCCGTACTTCGCCGACAAGCGCAGCGAAGGCGCCTTCCAGGTACTGAACGACGGCTACGTCACCACCGATGACGGTACCGGCCTCGTCCACATCGCCCCCGCATACGGCGAGGACGACTTCCGCGTGTGCCGCGAGGCGGGGATCACCGCCTTCGCCGATCCGCTCGACGAGAGCTGCAACTTTACAGCCACCGTCCCCGAGTACGCCGGCCGCTTCTGCAAGGACTGCGACAAGGACATCATCAAGCGCCTCAAGGCCGAAGGCAAGCTCGTCCACCAGGCGACGATAGTCCACAGCTATCCGTTCTGCGACCGCACCGACACCCCCCTCATCTACCGCGCGATCGACGCCTGGTACGTGAAGGTCGAGGATCTCCACGAGCGCCTCGCCGCCAACAACGCGACCGTCCACTGGACGCCTCCCTACGTCGGCGACAAGCGCTTCGGCAACTGGCTCAAGGATGCCCGCGACTGGAACATCTCCCGCAACCGCTTCTGGGGAAGCTGCATCCCCGTGTGGGTGAACGAGGAAGATCCCTCCGATATGATATGCGTCGGCTCCATCAAGGAGCTTGAGGAGCTTTCCGGCGGGAAGGTGACCGACCTCCACAAGCATTTCGTCGACAGGATCCTCATAAAGAGGGACGGCAAGACGTACCGCCGCACCCCCGAGGTGCTCGACTGCTGGTTCGAGTCCGGCTCCATGCCCTACGCGCAGGTCCACTACATGGGCGACGACGCCGCGCAGGGAGGCCTCGACTCGTTCTTCCCGGCCGACTTCATCGCCGAGGGCCTCGACCAGACGCGCGGTTGGTTCTACACGCTGCTTCTTCTCGGCACGATGCTCTTCGACAAGAGCCCGTACCGCAACGTAGTCGTCAACGGCCTCATCCTCGCCGAGGACGGCAAGAAGATGTCGAAGCGCCTCAAGAACTACCCCGACCCCACCTTGATGCTCGACACCTACGGCGCCGACGCGATCCGCCTCTACATGATCTACTCGCCCGTCGTGAGGGCCGAGAACCTCAAGTTCAGCGAATCCGGCGTAAAGCAGATATTGAGGGATCTTCTCATCCCGTGGTGGAACGCCTACAGCTTCTTCGTCACCTACGCGAACGTCGCCGGCTTCCACGACAGGGAGGTCGAAGAGCCCGATTCGAAGAACGTCCTCGACCGCTGGATCGTCTCCAGCCTCGAAACGCTCGTCGCCGACGTCTCGGCCGCCATGGACGACTACGATCTCCAGCGTTCCGTGAGGCCCTTCGTCGCGTTCGTGAACGACCTCACCAACTGGTACATCCGCCGCAGCCGCCGCCGCTTCTGGAAGTCCACCAACGACGGCGACAAGCTTAGCGCCTACAGGACGCTCAGGTACATCCTCGTGCAGCTCTCGAAGGTCGCAGCTCCCTTTACGCCCTTCATCGCCGAGGCCATCTACCGCAACCTGCGCGGCGAGTCCGACCCGGAGAGCGTCCACCTCTGCGAATTTCCGACGGCCCGCGCCGGCGCGCGCGACCTCAAGCTCGAGCGCGAGATGGCGACCGTCCAGACGATCGTCGGCCTCGGCCGCCAGCTGAGGACGGACAACAACCTCAAGGTGCGCCAGCCGCTTTCGGCGCTGCACGTCGTCGCGCCCGGCTTCACGGCGGACGAGAACCTCGCCCCGCTCGTCCTCGACGAGCTCAACATCAAGTCGCTCGACGTCCTTTCCGACGAGACCGAACTTGCCGATGTGAGCTTCAAGGCGAACTTCAAGGTGCTAGGCCCCAAGCTCGGGCCCAAGATGAAGCTTGCCGCCGCCGCGATCGCAGCAGCGAAGAGCCTCCCGATAACGGTCGAGGGCGTCGAGATCACCGAGGAGGACGTGATCGTGAAGCGCACTCCCAAGGCGGGTCTCGTCGTCGCGAACGAAGGTGCCGTTATAGTCGCCCTTGAAACGGAGCTTACCCCCGCGCTCGTCGCGGAGGGCCTTGCCCGCGAGGCGGTGAGCCACATCCAGGCCCTGCGCAAGGACGCCGACTACGAGGTGACACAGCGCATCGTCGCCACGATCGACTGCGACGGCGAGGTGAAGGCAGCCCTTGAGGCGCACCGAGAGTACATAATGGGCGAAACGCTCGCCGACGCGCTCGAGTTCGCGGCTGTCGATGCTCCTCAAGTCGATCTCAACGGCCACGAGGCAAGGCTTTCCGTGAGAAAGGTCTGATGCTCCCATGGAGATCGAGGATGCATTCCCGAAGCGTCCCCGCGATGCGCACAAGCGCAGCGTGGGGACGCTTGCCATAGTGGGCGGATGTCCCGCGTTCGCGAACGCGCCCGCCATTGCCGCGCTTGGCGCGAGGGCCGCGGGTGCCGGGCTCATCCAAGTGGTTGCCTCGGAGGAGACGCGCTTTGCGCTTGCAGCGCACGTTCCGGAGGCGACCTTTAGGGACATCTCGCCCGATGTGGAGCTTCCGCCTGCAGACGTGACGGCTTTTGGCATGGGGCTCGGGCTTTCGGACGCATCGCTTGAGCTTGTCGCGCGCGTCGTCGAAGGGGCGAAAGGCCGCTTCGTCTTGGACGCCGATGCCCTCAATGCCGTATCGCGCCTCTACTCTGGCGGGCTTAAGCCTCGTGAAGGGTTCGAGTCCGTCATAACCCCGCACGAAGGCGAGGCAGCAAGGCTTCTCGGAGTAAAGGTCGAGGATGTCTCTTTAAACCGCGAAGCCGCCGTGAGGGCGCTTGCCTCGAAATACTCCGCTACGGCTGTTTTGAAGGGGCCGGGAACGCTTGTCGCCGCGCAAGGTGAGGGACCTGTGTGGAAATGCGATCTGGGGAACCAGTTCATGGCGCTTGGCGGAATGGGTGATCTCCTTTCCGGGATGATCGCCGCAAGGTGGGCGGTCCTAGAGCGGGCGAAGGTGGGCGGATGCCGCCCGGCTAAGGCGGCTAAATCGGCCGTGTGGCTCCACGCGAAGGCTGCGGACGATCTCGTTTGCGGGGCGGAGCCCGTCGAGGCGAGCGTTTTGAACGTCGCGGCGAGGGCCGCATCCATCAGGACAATGCTTGAAAGGTGAAGCGGATGGGATTTATCGACATTGAAGGGCTTGTTTCGCTTCTGCGGGAGAAGGGCGGGACGTTCGGGCTTCTCTCGCAGCAGGCCTCGCCCGTTGCGGAAAGGCTTGCGGGGGAGTTTCTGGGCTCCGGCTTCAAGTGCCTCTTTTCGGCCGAGCACGGGTATTTCGGGCTTGCAGGCGCAGGCGAGAAGACGGCGAGCCTCGTCCATCCGGCGTGGGGGATTCCGGTCCATTCGCTCTACGGGGCCACAAGGAAGCCTACAGGCGAAATGCTTGAGGGGCTTGATAGGATCGTCGTGGATCTTCAGGACATAGCCGTCAGGTGCTACACGTACCTTGCGACGCTCAAGAACGTCCTTGAAGCGGCCTCCGAGGCGGGGATCGCGGTGACGGTGCTCGATAGGCCCGTACCCTTTGCGGGCATCGCCGAAGGGCCGATGCTTGAAAAGGGGCTTGAAAGTTTCGTCGCGCCGGTGAACGTGCCGATGAGGCACGGTATGACGCCCGGAGGATGCGCGAGGTGGATTGTCCGCGAAGAGGGGCTTCAAGTCGAGCTTGATGTGGTGGAGCTTAAGGGCTGGAAGGGGATGGAGCGCGTCCCTTGGGCGAATTTCATGCCTCCGAGCCCGGCGATAAGGAGCTGGGACGCGGCGGCGATATATCCCGTGACGGTCTTCACCGAGGCCTTCCCGAAGGTGGACTGCGACAGGGCCGGGTCGTATGCCTTCAGGGTGCTTGGGCTTGACGGGCTCGATGCGAGAGGGTTGTGCAGGGATCTCGGCGATGCGGCGGGCGGATGCGGCTTTTCGCTTCGTCCTTTCAGGTACGTTCCGCAGGGGAAGGACGCGCCTTTGGACGGGGTTCTCATTTCGCTCGCGGACGGAGACTCGTCGCCATATAGGCCCTGCTCTATGGGCGCCATCATCCTTGAATGGCTCTACTCGCGCCACTCTGCGTTGCTCGAAGACGGCGCAAGGTGGGAGTGGCTTGCAAAGCTCTACGGCACATCGTCGCTCGCCAGCGCCATCAAATCCCACCACACCCGCGATCTTGTCGGTGGGTGGTAGGTGAGGAGGATGCGATTGAAGGCAGGGATTTAAGGGATCTAAGCGATAAAAGCGATAAATCCAATGGATGGACTTTGAATGAGCCCGCGGCATCCCATCGCTTTCATCCCTCTTACTCATCCAAAGTCCTATCATCGGATCTATCGCTATTATCGCACTTTCCCATCCAAAGTCCATTCATCAGATCTATCGCTATTATCGCTCTTGCCCATCCACAGCCAATTCGCCGGATATATCGCTTTAATCCCTTCGCCCATCCAAAGTCCATCCAGTGGATTTATCGCTCTCATCCCTCTTGCCCATCCACAGCCATATCACCAGATCTATCGCTCTCATCCCACTTCCCCATCCAATCATCAGATATATCGCTATTATCGCTATTGTCCATCCAAGTCCATTCATTGGATTTATCGCTTCCATCGCTTTTATCGCTTTTATCCCTTCCCCAAAAATCGCTTTCTCCAACACATCCCCCATCCACGACAATGCCACCTACCAATTCGCTTCACTTTCCACTTGAGAATC
>JAZTWW010000020.1:0-21845 GCA_045636065.1 Kiritimatiellia bacterium
GGATGGCGCGCAGGCGAATCGGCTGCGTCTAGTGGAATTTTCTACACTTAGCTACCGGACTTTTTCTCCATTGGAATGACGATGGAAGTGATTGCGCGATTCCGGTCGCGGGCTGTTGATGGGGGGCGCACGAAGGCGAGGTTCACTGGATGTAGCGTCAGGTGGCGGTTTACGTATTATCGGTTTTTTGGAGCTAAAATAGGGCTATAGGGGAGCTATTAGAGGAGATGACCGGCTTAAAAAGCCAAGTCTACAACACGACTACCGTTGATTTTCGCCGCAAAATATGTTAAAATACCGTCTGAAATGTCCAAAAACTGGAGGCGGACATGATAAATCGCAAGGCTTTAGGTTATTTGAGAGAGTGGAAGAACCGTGCTACACGCAAGCCGCTCATCGTTCGCGGGGCAAGGCAGGTGGGCAAGACCAGCCTGGTTGTGGATTTGTTTGGCGCAAGCGAATTCGAGTCGGTCGTCAAGATCGATTTCGAGGCGATGGAAGGCGCAGGGGATTACTTTCGCTCGAAAGACCCGGACAAGATCGTTCCCTTGCTGGAGGCCGCGACCGGCCATCGCATAATCGACGGCAAGACGCTCCTCTTCCTTGATGAAATCCAGGCTCAGCCACAGGTTTTGGCTGCGCTGAGGTACTTCTACGAGAAGCGTCCGTCGCTCCATGTCATTGCAGCGGGGTCACTTTTGGAGTTCGCGCTCGAGAAGTTCGAGTATTCCATGCCGGTCGGACGGATCGAATATCTATTTCTGGAGCCGTTGTCGTTTGCGGAGTTCCTCCCGGCCCTTGGCGGCGGTGGGCTGGCGGATTGGATAAGCGCCTATGCGCCCGGAGACGAGGTGCCGGACGCGATTCACCGCGAGTGCATGGAGAAAGTGTTGTTGTATTGGATGATCGGGGGACTTCCGGAAGCCGTGAAGGTTTTTGCCGAGACGAATTCGTTTCTTGAGGTCGAGCGCGTCCAGGAGACGCTTATCGGAACATACATTGAAGACTTCGCCAAGTACCGGCGGAGGGTTTCGCAGGAGATGCTGGAGGCGGTTTTCAGGTCGCTGCCGCAGCAGATCGGCAAGAAGTTCTCGTATGTGGCGGTGAGCCGCGAGGCGAGATCCCGCGAGTTGGGCGTGGCGGTGGATTTGCTGGACAAGGCGATGGTGCTGACGCGGGTGAACAGGTCGCGTGCGGATGGCGTCCCCATTGCTGCGGGCGAGGATAGGCGGAATTTCAAGGCATACACGCTGGACGTCGGTCTTTGCGCAAGACAGCTGGGGCTTTCGATTGCGTCTATAAAGCTTCCGCTTGCCCCGCGTGACATTGCCGAGCGAGGGGGCTTCTGCGAGCAGTTTGTGGCCGAGAACCTGAAATGCGCGCAGGCAGAATACTGCGAACACGCACTTCATCATTGGGCGCGGGAGAAAAACGGATCAGATGCGGAGGTGGATTTCCTCGTGCAGGTAGGCTCGGCTGTGGTTCCGGTCGAAGTCAAAGCCGGCGCTACGGGCACCATGAGATCGCTCCATCAGTTCATGCTGGAAAAGAACCGCTCATTTGGGGTCAGGATCAATGGCGACAAGCCTTCGTATCTTGAAACGACGATTGTTGACGCCAATGGCGAGACTCGTCCGTTCAGGCTTCTTTCAATGCCGTTCTACATGATCGGCGAAATACATCGTCTTGCCGAAGCTGCGCTTGCTGGCAAGATCGCGACATTCCAGCCATAAGGAGCAAACTATGAAACCCTTTGCACGAATCAACTTGTCCTCCGCCTCTCTGCATAGGGGATCCTCGTCTCATCCCTCGCGCTCGCGGCGAAGAATGGGAGTGTAGCCACAAAGAACACAAAGGGCACAAAGAAATGAAACGGATAAATCCTCACTGGCTGAAGTCGTTAATTTTCCACCTAATAGCGCTGATGATTGCGACATTTGTTGGAATCGATATTATCTACGATAAAGCCTTTGGTGTTGGTCTGTTTGCTTTATGGCTTGCTTTGATAAGCCCTTTGGCATACCCGATCGTCGGGCCGTATATGGTAGCGTTTTTTCTCTCGGCGCACATTGAAGTCTTGCAATTGTTCTTTTGGCCAGTTGTCGTATTGTCGTATGTAGCGTATTTCGCGTTTCTTCTTGGGGCGATACTGGAAGAGGACAAATACGTCCGCATCGGGTGTTGCATTTTGCTGTCGGCATGGTTTGTTTTGACGCTCTTTGGTTTTTCAGAGTGGGCGATGTATTGGAGCGTGTAACGACAAATTGAAGAAAGGAATAAGGCGATGAAGAAAATGATGAAGGCGGTAAGTTTCGACGCGAACGGAATCGTGACGAACCAATGCGAAATCACACGCACTTTCCGTGACGCGCCCTGACGCTTTCTTTCCCTTCGCACGGTGCGAGGGGCAAGGTGGCGCTTGGGGATGGTTTCGGGCGCAAGACTAGGGTCTGCCGATAAGGGTTTTGCGCGGATTGTCATGTTACGCGTTTTTTGCGTATTGACGCTGAAGAGTTAGAATGATAAAAAACAGTATGTATAACCAAGAGTGGAGTGGGTTCAAGGAGCGTTGAATGGGTAGTGGGATCTGAACCCCTCACTTTTGGAGGATGTGTTCAGACCCCTGATTTTATTGGGTGAAATGCATCTTCTGGTCCTGCACTCCTGTTGCAGAAATCGTGAAATTCTGGAAAATTTCTTTCGAAAGCGAAGACTTTCGAACCCCCGAGATCTGTACCCCAGGGGGCTTCGGGACAGCCGCTATTCCACTTGCCAGGGGGTTGTTTCACGGCGTATGGCGTCCACTAGAGCGCGGGCGGCGGGCGGCAGCGCAACGTTTCTTCGCCATGCGAGATAGACATCGCTGACGAGAGCGGGTGCAAACGGGCGGAAGGTCATGCGCGACGCGAACTCGTGCGGAAGGACGCCGTCGATGCAGATTGCCGAGCCAAGCCCCGCCTCCACGAACATGGCCGCGTTGTAGTAAAGGTTGTAGGTCGCCACAAGGTTCAGTCGGCTAAAAGGGAACCCCAGCCATCCGGCGATGAATTCGCGTACCATTGCCTGTCGCGAGCAAACGAGAGGAATGCCTTTCGTGTCCGCCGGAACAATGTGTTTCTTCGATGCAAGCGGAGAGTCCGACGGGACATACATCCCCCACTGATGCGTGTACGGCAAGGAAAGATAGTCGAACCCGTCGTAGCGTCCAGGCCCCACGAGCAGTGCGAGATCGTGGACTCCCTCCTGCAGGTGCGAAACAACGTCTTCGCCGTTGCCGGACGCGATGCTGAACCGTAGCCGTGGATTGTCGCGCGAGAGCCGGGCGGCTGCATGAGCTATGAAACGGAATGCCGGAGTCTCGCCGGCGCCTATGGATACCGTGCCGGAAAGTTCTCCCGAATCGTCGGCCTTGATTTCGGCTTCCGTTCGCTCGACGAGATCGACCAGGTCGTCCGCACGGCGTTTGAGTGCGATTCCCTTTTCCGTCAGGACGACGCCCCGTGCGTTCCGCTCTATGAGCTTCTGGCCCAATTCTTCTTCGAGTGCGGCGAGTTGCGTAGAGAGTGCGGGCTGCGAAACGTGAAGTTCCGCGGCGGCTTTCGTTATGTTGCCTTCTTCGGCAACTGCTATGAAGTATCGGAGTATTCGTATGTCCATGAAGCATATTATATCAAATCCTATCATAACCGTAAACTATGGCTTCGGATAATAAATATGTATTTGTTATTATGATGCCTTTCTGGTAGAATATTCGGCGTTTTCTTTTTCACACCCCAAAGAAGGATGCACAGATGAAAAAACACGCAATAGGAGGCGTGGCAATGGCAATAGCACTCGGCGCAAGCGCGCTGGAACTGACGCAGGAATGGGACAAGACGTTCCCGAAGTCCGACAGGGTTGAACACTCAAAGACGACGTTCCGCAACCGCTTCGGCATCGAGCTTGCGGCGGATGTGTACAAACCCAAGGCAGGGAACGGGGAACAGGCAACGGGGAACGGAAAGCTTGCGGCGATTGCGGTCTCGGGGCCGTTTGGAGCGGTCAAGGAGCAGTCGAGTGGTCTTTACGCGCAGACGCTTGCAGAGCGTGGATTCCTGACCATCGCGTTCGATCCGTCCTACACGGGCGAATCGTCGGGAGAGCCGCGCTATGTCGCTTCGCCGGACATCAACACCGAGGACTTTCAGGCGGCGGTCGATTACCTCATCAGCCGCGACGATGTTGATGCGGACAAGATCGGCATCCTCGGTATCTGCGGCTGGGGCGGACTTGCCATCAACGCAGCAGCTATCGACACGCGCGTAAAGGCGACCGTCGCATCCACGATGTACGACATGACACGCGTCATAGCCAACGGCTACAACGATGCCGAGGACTCCGCCGCTGCAAGAAAGGCGAAACGCGAGGCGATGAACGCCCAGCGCCTCGTCGATTTGAAGGCTGGCAAGGCGGAACGCGCCGGTGGCGTGATCGATCCGCTCCCCGCCGACGCGCCGCAGTTCGTCAAAGACTACCACGCCTACTACAAAACGCCGCGCGGCTACCATCCGCGTTCGCTCAATTCAACCGACGGCTGGAACAAGACAAGCGCGCTTAGCTTTCTGAACGCCAAACTTCTCGCCTACGCGGACGAAATCGAAAGCGCGGTCATGGTCGTCCACGGCGAAAAGGCACACAGCCGCTACTTCGGCGAGACCGCTTTCAAGATGCTAAAGGGCGGGAACAAAGAGCTCGTCATCGTTCCCGGCGCGTCGCACTGCGATCTCTACGACGGAGGCGGGAAAGATGCGATTCCCTTCGACCGCATCGAGGCGTTCTACAGAAAGTACCTGAAGTGAGTGTTTCTCACGCAGAGGTGCAGAGAGACCGAGAGCGCAGAGTAATGATTAAGATTTGTGAGGCAAAAACCTCTGCATACTCTGCCTCTCCGCGCCTCTGCGTGAAATATTCAAACTTGAGGAATGAGATATGGCAGTCGAAGAATTCAGAAAGACGATGGCCGAGACGAAGTACATTCCAGCAGGGAGTGCGCTGCATCAGGCGTTTCACGCATTCTCCCAGGAGGCGCTGAAGATCACGGCGGAGCTGAACGGTGCGTACCACACGCCCGACGAGATACGGCAGATAATGGCGGAGCTGACGGCGAACGAGATAGACGAATCGTTTGGGATGTTTCCGCCTTTCTACACAGACTGCGGCAAGAACATCAAAATCGGCAAGCGAGTGTTCATAAACGCGGGGTGCCAGTTTCAGGATCAGGGAGGTATCGAAATCGGCGACGATGTGCTGATTGGCCCGCGGACCATCATCGCAACGCTCAACCACGACCCAAACCCCGAAAAGCGCGGTGGCATGATCCCAAAGACGGTCAAAATCGGGAACAAGGTGTGGCTTGGCGCACGAGTGACAATCTGCCCAGGTGTGACAATCGGTGAAGGAGCGATTGTCGGCGCGGGCGCGGTTGTAACGAAGAACGTGCCGCCCCGTACCGTCGTCGCAGGTGTCCCGGCCCGCATCATAAAGCAAATAGATTAAGGTCGCTGTGATGCTTCAGCAAGGAAACTGACCGCCGGTCATTGACCTGCGGTCGGCGATATGCTATACTACGCATTGTCTTTCACCCAAAGGAGGCTCGGCAAGTGACAAAGCGGCAGGAGATAGCGCAGGAGACGCGCAGAAAAATATACGACACGGCTTGTTCCCTGATAGAGGAAAAGGGGTTCGCCAACGTGTCCGTTGAGGATATCACGCGCGCCTGCGGCGTGGCGAAGGGGACATTCTACGTCTATTTCAAGCGCAAGGAGGAAATCATCTTCGAGTGCTGCAAGGAGTGGTTCAGCGACGTGGACCGCAAGGCGCGCGAGCACAAGGGCACGATCGTCGAGAAGTTGGCGTTCTACTTCAAGGGCTTCATGGAGGGCGTCACGTGCGGCGGCGTAGAGCTTTGCCGCCAGTGGATACGCGAGGTGATCGATCCGGCGGACTCTCCCGGGGAGATGTGCGGCAGCAAGTACGCATACGACCACAGGCACCTGACGGATTTCCTCAACGACGCGGTGAAGGAAGGGCTGCTGAAGAAGGCGGCGCCCGTCGATACGCTCGTGCATCTTTTCATGAGCGAGCTCTACGGCATGATGACGTGCTGGTGCATGAGCGACGCGAAGTTCGATCCCGGGAAGTGGGTCGGGCGCTTCGCCAAGCTCCAGCTGCCAAACCTCCTCGCACCGTATCTGGACAAATGATTTAGCCGCAAAGAACGCAAAAGGACGCAAAGAGTTAAAGGAGCACAGATGACGGAGCAAGAAGCAAATAAAATTTGCGATAAAATTCGACAGGTAGCATACGACCTGCATGTCTATCTTGGAGTAGGCTATCTTGAAAAGGTGTACGAGAATGGCTTGGTGCACAGATTGACAAAGGCTGGGATGGCTGTCCAATCTCAAGTGCCAATTCAAGTCGCAGACGAAGATGGCTTTGTGATTGGCGAGTATGTTGCCGATATGGTTGTTGATGGGATAATCATTGAATTAAAATCCGTTTCAACACTTCTCCAAATCCATCTCGCCCAACTGCTGAACTACATGAAGGCAATGAAATTGGAACATGGCTTACTAATAAACTTTGGTTCTGAAAAATTCCAGTGTAAAAAGGTTGCAAAAAGCCTATAGACCTTTGTGTTCTTTGCGTTCTTTGCGGCAAACACATAATCATAACCAAAAAAGGAAAACGACAATGAACAGAAGAGAATTCGTCAAGTGCATGGGCGCCGTCGCGGGAGTGGCGGCGATACATGGTTTTTCACTCGCAAACGAAGGAGAAAAGAAAATGAAATGTGCAGTCGTATATTTCTCATGGAGCCCCGACGGCAACACGCGCTTCGCCGCCCAGACGATCGCGAAGAAGTCCGGCGCCGACATATTCGAAATCAAGGCCGAGAAGCCGTACAGCAGCGACTTCCAGAAGTGCTGCGACGAGGCGAAGCCTGAGTGCTACGGAAAGAAGCTACGCGCGATCAAGCCGATCGAGGGACTCGACCTTGCGAAGTACGATCTCGTCTTCGTCGGCACGCCGAACTGGTGGGGTACGATGGCGCCGCCAGTGCGCACGTGGCTCACGCAGAACGCTGCAGCGCTCAAGGGCAAGACGGTCTGCCTCTTCCAGACCCATGGCGGCGGCGGAATGCAGCGCGTTGGCAAGGAGTTCGCGGAAGTGGTTGGCGACGCGGCGAAGGTGCTCCCGCCTAAGGCGTTCAGCGGATCGTCGATCAAGTCCAGCGTCGCCGCGCTGGAAGCGTTCGTCACTGATCGGCTTGAGGCGAAGTGAATCATGCAGAGACGCAGCGTTCGTCAACTCGTTATAGGACTGATGACATGAAACGGTTAACAGTGGCGTGTGCCTTTTCTGCGACGGTTCTCATCGCGCATGCGCAAGGCGTCGTGGATGTGCATAGCCACATTCTCCCGCAGACATACATTGAATATCTCGCGTCGCACGACGCGCTGATGGACGAGGGGTTCCCTCTCCCGAAGTGGAGCGCAGAGGCTCAGTTGAAATGGATGGACGAGGCGGGCGTCGAAACTGCAGTTCTCACGCTCGCCGCCCCTCATCCGCTTTTCGGCGACAAGGCGGAGAATGCCGCGCAGGTGCGCAAGCTCAACGAGACGGCGGCCAAACTGAAAGAAGAGCATCCGGGAAGGTTCCTTTTTTGCGCCGCGCTTCCTCTTCCGGACGTGGAAGCCGCGCTCAAGGAACTGGATTATGCTTTCGATGTGCTTCATGCCGACGGCGTGAAACTGGCGACGAACGCGGGCGGACAGTACCTTGGCGATCCCGCGCTCGATCCGCTTTTCGCCGCGCTGGATGCCCGCAAGTCGGTTGTCATCCTTCACCCGCACAGACCGGAACCGGCGTCGCGCGAAGTTATGCGGCAGACGCCGCTTGCGATGCAGGAGTATCTTTCCGAGACGACTCGCGCGGTGTGCAACATGATAACGCGAAACGTTCCTGCCCGTTATCCTGGAATCAAGATGGTCGTTCCGCACTGCGGGGCATATCTGCCGACAGCCATCCGGCGCATGAAGGCGCTGACGCCCGTCATGCAGAAGAACGGACTCGTCGGCGAAATCGACTACGAGGCGAATCTCAGGCAGCTGTACTACGATCTTGCAGGCGCGCATTCCCCGCAGGCGATAAGACAGCTTCTGACGACAACCACCCCGGACCATCTTCTCTACGGGTCGGATTTCCCTTACGCAGCACCTGTTTTTTTGACGGCAAGCCTTGTGAAGATGAAGGGGTATCTCAGCGAAGAAAGCGACCTTGCGCCGTATCGCGACATGATTCTCTCGAATAATGCGAGGGACTTATTCGCGATTTCAAGGAATGCGACAAGCAATACAAGAAAGGATGAAAACACTATGCAAAATCTTCAGGTGCGCATCGCCGAAATCGAGGTCTACCCGGAATGGCTCGACACCTATCTTGCCGCGGCGGGAGAAGTCGGCGCGGAGTCCGTCAAGAAGGAGCCGGGTGTCGTGTGCATTTTCCCTATGCAGAAGAAAGAGTCGCCGACTTCCATACGCATCGTTGAAATATACTGTAGCGAAGAGGCGTACAAGGCCCACCTCGCAACGCCTCATTTTCGAAAGTACAAGGAAGGAACTCCGCACATGATCAAGTCGCTTGAACTCGTGCCTATGCGCCCTCTCGACGAGAGCGGCATGAAACAGATTTTCATCAAACAGAATTAAATTCGGCGAGAGCGGGGTTGACAGAGGACGAAGTCGCCACGGTCTTCTGCCAGAGTCTGTAATGCAGAAGTAAGGCAAGAAAGGAACACAATGAAGAAGACAGTCATGAAAACCAAGAACGTCCTGATCATTTCGGCGTCGTTCCGTCCGAACTCCAACTCCCACGCGCTCTGCCAGGAAGTCGCGAAAGGCGTGAAGGCCGCGGGCAACAAGGCCGAAGTCATCCGGCTCAAGGACAAGAAGATCGGATTCTGCACCGGCTGCTATGCCTGCCAGAAGCTAGGCAAGTGCGTGATCCAGGACGACGCCAACGCGATCGTCGAGAAGATATGCAAGGCGGACGCCGTTGTGTTCGGCACGCCGGTCTACTACTTCTCGATCGCAGGTCAGCTCAAGGCGCTTTTCGACCGCTGCGTCGCGAAGTGGCCGGAGCCGAACGGCAAGCCGTACTATCTCGTCGCGACGATGGCGGAGAACATGGACTGGGATCTCGTGAAGGCGCCGCTCCAGGGTTTCGTCGACTGCTTCGAGGGCGCGAAGATCAAGGGCTTCCTCAAGGCTGGAGGCGTCTACGAACCCGGCGCCGTGAAGAAGACAAAGTTCATGAAGGCGGCCTTCGATCTCGGCAGGAGGATATGAGGATATGAAAACACCAGCAATCATCGGAACTCTTGCCGCGACTGCCGCTTTCGCGACAACGGGATGTGCAATGGACTTCCAGACGGATACGTTCAAGACCAAAGAAGGCAAGACCGTCGTGATCACGGCGATCAAGCACGCCAGCCTGCGCATCCAGTACGACGGGCTTGAAATCCATGTCGATCCCGTGGCAAAGTACGCGCCTGAGACGAACTACGAGAAGTTCCCGAAAGCCGATATCATCCTCGTCACGCACGAGCATTTCGACCACTTCGACCGCGATACGATTGCCACGCTCCGGAAAGACGGCACAGAGATAGTCGCCAACCCGGCGGTCCAGAAGATGCTGGGCTTCGGAACGGCACTGGCGAACGGCGAAAGTCGCGTGCTTGCGAAGGGAATCAAGTTGGACGCCGTCCCGGCCTACAACATCACGCCGGGGCATACGCAGTTCCATCCCAAGGGACGCGACAACGGGTACGTGCTGACAATCGACGGACTTCGCATCTACATCGCCGGCGACACGGAGGACATCCCGGAGATGTCCGCGCTGAAGGACATCGACGTCGCCTTTCTGCCCTGCAACCAACCGTACACGATGACGCCGGAGCAGGTCGCGAAGGCGGCGCGAACTATCAAATCAAAGGTGCTGTTCCCCTATCACTATTCCCAGACGCCAATTAAAAACGTCGTTGAACTCCTCGCCGGGAGCGGGATCGACGTGCGCATCAGGAACTACCAGTAATGGATGCCGGGCAAATGAAGAACCTCCGCGAGACCTTCCGCGACATGACGCCCGACGAGATGCGTGAGGCGTCGCGTGAGGCGGAGATCGCCGAGTGGCGCGAGACCAACCGCTTCTGCGGACGCTGCGGCGCGGAGATGAAGCCGCACGCCGATCCGTGCGAGCGGGCGCTCGTGTGCGCGAAGTGCGGTTACACGGTCTACCCGAGGATTTCGCCAGCCGTGATAGTCCTCGTCACAAAGGGCGACAAGGTGCTCCTGCAGAGGAACACACACTACCGTGGCGTCGTGTGGTCGCTTGTCGCCGGATTCGTTGATCCGGGCGAGAGCCTTGAGGACACCATACGCCGAGAAGTCCGCGAAGAGGCGTCCATAGAGGTGAAGGACATCCGCTACTTCGGCTCGCAGACGTGGCCCTTCCCTTCGAACATTATGATCGGCTTCCGCGCCGAGTACGCGGGCGGGGAACTCAAGCCCGACGGCGAGGAGGTCGTGGAGTCCGGATGGTTCGACCGCGAGCACCTGCCGGAGATACCGCGCCACGGATCGATCGCGAGGGCCATGCTCGACGCATGGGTCGCAGAAACCCAAGAGCAGGGACAGTAAGAACATTCATTAAACAACTGGTATGGAATTCAAAAGCAAAGTGGTGGTCGTCACCGGCGGGGCGCAGGGCATCGGCAAGTGCATCGCCGATTGCTTCTCGCGCGAAGGCGCAACGGTTCATGTGATCGACGTGCAGGACGGCCCGTGGTTCGTCGGCGACATCTCGGACAAGACGACGCTCGAGCGGTTCGTTGCAGACGTCGTCGCGAAGAGTGGAAAGGTCGACGTTCTCGTCAACAACGCGATGCCGCTCTTCAAGGGCATCGAAGAATGCACATACGAGGAGTTCGCCTACGCGCAGGCGGTCGGCGTTGTCGCGCCTTTCTACCTTGCAAAGCTATTCAAGGACAGCTTCGCCGAGGGAGCTTCCATAATCAACATCTCGTCCTCCCGCGACAGGATGAGCCAGCCGCAGAGCGAGAGCTACACCGCCGCCAAGGGCGGAATCGCCGCGCTAACGCACGCGCCCGCCGCCAGCCTCGCCGGAAGCGTCCGCGTCAACTCGATCTCGCCCGGATGTATAGACACATCGTTCAGGAAGTACGACGGCCCGGACGCATCACAGCACTTCGCCGGGCGCGTCGGCAATCCGATGGACATCGCGAACATGGTCCTCTACCTCGCCTCCGACAAGGCGGGCTTCATCTCGGGAGAGAACATCTGCATAGACGGAGGTATGACCCGCAACATGATCTACCACAACGACTTCGGATGGAGGTTGGAGAAATGAAGGAGGTAAAAATAACGATACTTAAGACGACGCTCGACAAGGAGCTTGCGGCGGAATACGGCATCGACGGGCTGACAGCCTGTCCGATGATGAAGGCCGGCGACGTGTTCTATGCCGACTACGCAAAGCCGCAGGGGTTCTGCGACGAGGCATGGAAGGCAATCTACCAGTATGTGTTTGCGCTTGCGCACGGCGCTGACAAGTCGCTCTTCTACTACGGCGACTGGATCAAGAAGCCGGGCGTCGCCATCGTGAGTTGCAACGACGGACTCCGCCCCGTCATCATGAAACTTGAAGCGACCGACGAGGAATCGAAGATCGACTACCATCCAATCGAACGGTAATTAATCGTTGCTATAACATGGCCTTCAGTGTCAATCCTACGCCAATGACGAGGAAAACGACGCCGGTTACAAGGCGGAGCCATTTTTCAAGTGCGGTAATGCGTCCGAATAGCGCGCCAACTTTCCGCACGCCGGCTGCGATCAGCACTGCGGTCGCCACCACGGGGAGAGCAGATGCGATGCCGAAGATCGAGGGGAACAATAATGACGAGCCGTGGTCGATGGCAAGCGGCATGAGCGAACCGAAGTAAAGAGCGGCGGATGTCGGACAGAACGCCAGTGCAAAACACGCGCCAAGTAGAAACGCTCCAGTGAAACTACTGTTCGCTAAGCGCTTCTGTACGGCGGAGAAACGACCTGTGCCAAAAGATGGCAGACGAATCAGTCCCAGCAGCACCGTTGCGACGATGACGAGAATCGGCCCCATTGCGCGGTTCATGTGCTTCTGGAGGACGTGCGAGAGTTCCGGTGCGGCGGCGATGCCGCTGACGAGCGCAACGGCAATCAGCACATAGACGGCGGCACGCCCGGTGGCGTAAAGCAGTCCGCCAAGAAGCGTCCGTACGGGCGAAAGACCACGCGAGACGAATCCGACGGCGGCGATGTTCGTGGCGAGCGGACAGGGGCTGATGGCGCAGAGGACGCCGAGGTAGGCGGCAACGGCTGCCGCGGAGAGGATTGTCATCTCGATACCTCCATTGCAAGCATGGCGGCAGTGTTCTCCTGCACGTATCTCCTGAATGAGTCTTCGTCATGGACGAGCTGCCATGTCTTGTCAAGACGCTGGTAGTCTTTGCCTTTTGCGATGACGATTGTACGCGCTGTCAGCTGAAAGTCGCGTATGAAATGCTCGTTCGCGGGATCGTCGACGTTGACGGACTCGACGCGGAGCCGTCCGGCATTCAACTCTTCCGCGAACCCTTCCTCGACGGCGGAACGCGCAAGTTCTTCGATCTTGTTGCAGGTCATGCAGCGCTGCGTACCGTGGAAATAGTACACTACTGTCGCGTTGGTGCGCGATTGCGGGACGGTTTCCTGAATGGATTGCGTTTCGGTGTTTCCGCGTAGAAAGGGCCAGACCAAACCAACGAGCGCAAACGCGACAAGTGCTGCGCCCGCGATCCGCCGCAAGGCGGAGGTTTTCCGCCTTGGCGTCGAAGTGGTTGTTTGGGCAGCTTCAGGATTGATGATTCGACGTACTTCCCCCGGCGAAAGAACGCGACCAGACGCGACGATCTCGCCGTCGATTTCAAGGGTGGGCGTCGAGAGTATTCCACGCGCTACGATTGCGTCGATGTCCGTCACCTTTTCGACTTCCGCCGCGAGGCCGTCTTTCGCAAGCGCGGCGACGACGTTAGCGGCGAGGGTCTTGCACTTCGGGCATCCCGTGCCATAGATTTTGATGTTCATTCGGTTTGTTCCTTTCATCTGTGCTTTCCATGATTGAGGATATTGACGAGCATGAGCATGACGGGGACTTCCACAAGGACGCCCACGACGGTCGCAAGCGCGACGGGCGAGGACGTGCCGAAGAGAGAGACGGCGACCGCCACGGACAATTCGAAGAAATTGGACGCCCCGATCATCGCGGCGGGAGCCATGATTTCCCTCGGTAGCGCAAGTCGGCGGCAAATCGCCCACGACAGGAAGAAAACGAAGAACGTCTGCACCACAAGCGGCACGGCAATCAGGACGATGTGAAGCGGGCCGTCGAGGATGACGCGTCCCTGGAACGCAAAGACGAGAATGAGCGTCGCAAGGAGCCCACCCATCGTCAGCGGAGAGAACTTCGGTAGAAATCGTTCGCGAAAAAACGTTTCGCCGTACCGCCGCACGACCGTGCGGCGCACGACCACGCCGAGGGAAAGCGGCACAACGACGAACAGACCCACGGAGGAGAGAAGCGTTCCCCACGGCACGGCGACACCGCCCACACCCAGCAGTAACTTGACGATCGGTGCAAAGGCGAAAATGATGATAAGGTCGTTCGTCGCCACTTGCACGACGGTGTAGGCGGCGTCGCCTTTCGTCAGCTGCGACCACACGAACACCATCGCCGTGCAGGGTGCCGCGCCCAAGAGGACCGCGCCCGCAAGGTAGTCGCCTGCAAGGTTGGCGGGAATCCATGGGCGGAACGCAACGTGGAAGAAGAACCACGCGACCGCGAACATCGTAAACGGTTTGACGATCCAGTTCACGCCCCACGTCACAAAGAGGCCGCGCGGTTCGCGCCCGACGTTTCGGATGCTGGCGAAATCGACCTTGAGCATCATCGGAAAGATCATCAGCCAAATCAAGAAGGCCACAGGCAGCGAGATGTGAGCCACTTCAAGTCGGCCCAACGCGGCTGGAACGGCGGGAAGGCATTTCCCGACAAGGGTACCCACCGCCATGCACAGGACAACCCAGATGGAGAGGTGTCGGTCGAAGAAGGAAAGTTTCGTTTGCTCTTTCATGGTTTGTTCCTTTCTTTTTCAGTAAAAGAGGTTGAGTGTCCATCCGCAGATGACGAAATACGCGAACAGGTAGGCGGCGAAAAGTGCGAGGAGCTTCCCCGTCATGACCTTTTTGAGCATGATGAACTCAGGGACGGATGCCGCTGCCGTGGAAAGCATGAACGCGAATGCCGTGCCGACAGGCAGTCCCTTGTTGATGAGTTCCCCCGTTATGGGGATGACAGACGTCACGTTTGCGTATGTAGGAATGCCAATCACGACGGCGAGGGGAACTGTCCACCACTGTCCGTTGCCAAGATGCGCGGCGATGAAACCGTCCGGCACGAATCCGTGCAACCCCGCCCCCAGTGCGATACCGACAAGCACCCAAAGCCAGATTCGGCGAAAGATGTCGCGCGTCTCCCCGATGGCGAACGAGAGGCGTTCGCGGAATGTAAGGCGGGCTGACATGGCACAACCTTTTCCCCCGCACGAACATTTACAGGGCGCAGACAGCGGCTCAAGCGCAATCAGAAAGCGTTCAGCACGTATTGCGTCGAAGAACATACCGCCCACGATGCCGGAGAGGAGTCCAAGCCCGACATAGAGCGAGGTGAGCCCCCAACCGAGCGACCCTGCGAACATCGCGACAGCTGCCTCGTTCACCGACGGCGACGTGATGAGAAACGCCATCGTGATGCCGAGCGGAATCCGCGCCGCCGTGAAGCCGAGGAAGAGCGGTATCGATGAGCAGGAGCAGAACGGCGTCACCGCGCCGAGCGTTGCAGCGAGGAAATAGCAGACGAACCGGCTCTTCCCGGACAGAAACGATCGGATCCGATTTGCGTCCAGCCCCGCCCGCAGGAAGCCGATGACGAATATCATCGCGGCGAGCAGTGCAAAGATCTTGGACGTGTCCTCGATGAAGAAGTGTACGGCGTCCGCGAGTTTCGTTCCGGCGGCCAGGCCGAGAACCTTATGGGTTAGCCAATCGGCTAAATGAGTGAATGCTTCTAGCATCTTTTGGTCCTTTCTTGTTGTCGTTTAGTTGGTTTGCTAAATGATTGGCTAAAAAAGAAGCTGTTACCGCTTCCTGGTCTTCAAGCACTCCAGCATGGTCGCTACACACGGACAGGACAACCGGTAGTAGATCGACTTCCCGCGCCGTTCGTCGACGACGACGCCCGCATCCTTGAGGACGGCGAGGTGGCGGCTGATGGTCGGAAACTCGTCGCCAACCGCCTTGACGAACTCGCATACGCAATGTTCGCCGTCGGCAAGTTGCTCGACGATCCACAGGCGTGTCGGGTGTCCGAGCGCCTTGAAGAACGCCGCATTGGGTTCTATCGCTTCTCTGTCGTATCTTTTCATCTGGTGTGCCTTAAAAAACGTTTAGCAGTATAGCAAAATGACGGATTGGTGTCAATAGGGTACGAAAACTAATGACTCACATTGTCCGGAACCGGCCTCTTCCGCAACGATATTGGCGATCTTGCCCACGATGCAGTACATCGCCCCGGTCGATACTACCTCGGCCAGTTCCTTACTTCTCAATCGTATTCGAGTTCTGGTTGTACGCTTTGGCGACGCACTTCCATTCGCCGTCGATCTTCAGGAGAAGAAGAACGTCCGTGAAGTCGATCTTGCCGCCCCAGCCCTCTTCGAGAACGCGCACGACGGCAAGCGTTTCTTCAAGTTCCAACACGTCGATCCGCGTCTTGAAGTTTTCGCCCGCGCCGACGGTGTCGACGTTGCGGTAGAACTGCTCGATGCTGCCGCGCTCGAACTTGCCGTTGAGGAAGCCGAACAGGCAGGCGTCCTCCGTGAACAGCTCCTTGGCGTACTGGCTGTTGCCCTCCGCGACGCTGCGCGTGAATTTCGAAGCGGCCTCGACAACCGCGTTGTAGTCTGCGATGCTTGATCTCATTTTCTTTTCCTTTTCGCTTTTTGCCGCAGGACAATCCTGCTTCTTGTAAAACGGGGCGCATTATAATATAATATCTGTCCGAAGCACAAGAATGCACTTTTTTGTATCATACTAACCAAAAGGAAACCAAGGTCGGCAAAATGACTAAGAGCGGGGCGAAGGAACTGCACTGCACGGTGGAGGCGGCTATCGCCGTCATCGGCGGGAAGTACAAGGCCATCATCATCTGGTGGCTGAATGAGAAGGGCGTGATGCGATACAGCGAGATCCAGCGCAGGGTGCCGCAGGCGACTGCCAAGATGCTGAGCCAGCAGCTCCGCGAGATGGAGGCGGACGGCATCATCTCCCGCAAGGTCTATCCCGTCGTTCCGCCTAAGACCGAATACGCCTTGACCGACCTGGGCAAGGCGACCGTTCCGATCGTACACGCGATGGATAAGCGGGGTGCCGATTTCTTCACCCGGCTCGGCGTGCCCATCCCCTGCGATGAAACATAAACTTCGATGAATGGGAGACGAATATGAATGTGCAGCAGATAATCGACAGGAATCGCGAGGCGATGCGCCTCTTCGAGAAATGCATCAACACGAACGACCTTGAGCTGGGCCGCAAACTGATCGCG
The DNA here is from genome assembly GCA_045636065.1 of Kiritimatiellia bacterium. Taxonomy (GTDB): domain Bacteria; phylum Verrucomicrobiota; class Kiritimatiellia; order RFP12; family UBA1067; genus RGIG5050. The sequence continues at coordinate 16,798 of JAZTWW010000020.1, forward strand.
GAAACGGCGGCGTTCAAGACGCCCGTTTCGCCTACGCCGCTCTACGGCGCGGAAGGATACCTGAGCGTTGTCAGCCTCATGCGGAAGAGTTTTTCTGACGTGCAGTGGAAGCTTGTCGATATGGTGGCAGACGAGAGGACGGTCGCCGTCCTGTGGGAATGCTCCGGCACGTTCAACGGCGAAGCGCCGTTCGCGGGGCTTCAGCCGAACGGACGCCGCTTCACGACCACGGCCATGAACTTCTACTCGTTCGACTTGGGCGGCAAGATCTGCAAGGACGTCGCCGCAACCGGCATCGCGGGCATTCTGCAAGGTATCGGCGCGATTCCATGAAAGCCATACTCTATGCACTTCTGGCGGCGGTTTTCTACGCCATCAACATCCCGGCATCAAAGGTACTGCTGCGGGATGTCGGTCCGACAACAATGGCCGCCCTTCTCTATCTTGGCGCGGGTATTGGCATTGCTGTTCTCTCGCTCCTGAACTCCAGAGACCGCACGGCATCCGCGCCACTGACGCGCCGGGACATGCCGTTCGTCGTCGGTATGATTGTTCTTGATATCGCCGCGCCCATCTTTCTCATGCTTGGAATCAGGTATGGCACCTCTGCCAACGCATCTTTGCTCGGCAACTTCGAGATCGTAGCAACAACAGTTATTGCGCTTTTCATTTTCAGGGAGGCGGTCTCAAAGCGACTCTGGATCGCGATTGCGCTCATCACGCTTGCGAGCATCCTGCTCTCGTTCGAAGGAACGGACAGCTTCAGGTTCTCGTATGGTTCGCTGCTTGTCATTGCGGCGACGGTCTGCTGGGGCTTCGAGAACAACTGTACGCGCAACATCGCGTCGAAGAACACCTACGAGATCGTCATCCTGAAAGGCGTGTTTTCCGGAATCGGCGCGCTTGCGATCGCCGTCATCCGACATGAGGCGATGCCCAGCCTCGCGCATGTCGCCGCCGCGCTTGCACTTGGCTTTGTGGCTTACGGACTCAGCATCTTCCTCTACGTCCGCGCGCAGAACGTGCTCGGGGCGGCGAAGGCGAGTGCCTACTATGCCGTTGCGCCGTTCGTTGGGGCGTTGCTTTCGTTCGTCCTGCTGAAAGAGAGTTTGTCGTGGATGTACCTCGTGGCGCTGGGCGTGATGGTCGCGGGGGCGGCGCTTGTCGTGGTCGATACGCTCGTGCGGCACCACACCCATCCGCACCAGCACACCTTCACTCATTTTCACGGGGGCTACGTCCATACGCATACGATCACGCATGCCCACGGACATGACCATTTCAGGACGGACGCTAATCACGCGCATCGCCATACGCTCGGAGAGCTTGAAAGACTGATATGAATCCGGTGTCCACACTCAACATACAAAGTGAATACGAACCGCCAACGGAATTTTTCCGACGAATGCGCGTAAAGCACAGTGCGCTTCAAAAGTTCGGATTCAAGAAGGATTCAGGCAGATGGACATATTCCGCGCCTGTCGCCAACGGTGCGCCCGTATGCACCATTGCCGTGGACGCCGGCGGGATGGTCACGGAGAATACAGTTGATGCAACCACAAACGAGGAGTACGTGCAGCACCACATCGCTGCGGCATCGGGAAAGTTCGTCGGCGGGGTGAGGCGCGACATAATGGCGCTCATGCGGCGGATCGCCGACGCCTGCTTTGAGCGCGACGTGTTCAAGACCGCCCTCGCCCGCGGCATCCTCTCGTTCGCGGAGACGGAATGGGGCGAGACGCCCGAGTTCCTGTGGAAGAACTTTCCGGACTACGCCGTGATGCGCAGGAAAGATACGGACAAGTGGTATGCCCTTCTCGCACGGCTGACCGCCGACAAGGTGGGCGGCAAGAGGGATGATCTGGTCGAAGTCGTAAACCTGCGCAGGACGGAGGGCACGGACGGATCGCGCTTCCTGCCCGCCTACCACATGAACAAGAAGACGTGGACTACAGTCATCCTCGACGGAACGATAGATGCCAACAAGTTGTTGCGATTCCTGACGGTATCACGCGAGAATGCGCGATGAAGCGTTTTCTCTTTTACCAGTGATCTGATAGCCAAGTCAAAAGGTAAAGGAGCGCAACTATGGCGATGCCCACGCCGATTTCAATCCTTCTTCTAATCTCTTGATCCATTTCCTATTCTTTTTTCTTTTGTTTTTACAATAAAGTATATACGATGCCTGTCAGTTTCCTGTTAGTTTTCAGTTGTTTTTTTGTCAGATTTGCACACACATTTCCTCACACAATCCTGACATGGATATGCGATAATATATTCCTATGGATAAATTAGTTCTAATCGAAGATGACCCCGGAATCCGCACGGTGATACGTCTCGCGCTAAAAGGGGCAGGATCCTTCTCTGTCTGCGAAGCTGACAACGGCGCGGACGGGCTTGCCCTCGTCCAGAGGGAAAAGCCCGCTCTTGTAATCCTCGACATTATGCTGCCGGGGATGGACGGGCTGTCCGTGTGCAGCGCCATACGCCGGACTTCATCCGTGTCCGGAACGCCAATTGTCATATTGACGGCCCGCACCGCCGAGGAAGACGTTGTGCGCGGACTGGAGCTTGGCGCGGACGACTATATCACAAAACCGTTTTCAAAGGCGATTCTCGTAGCCCGCGTCAAGGCCGCGCTTCGCCGCTCCTCGCAACCTAAAGGGCCAATCCGCACGCTTGGAGCGCTCGTCCTTGACGAAACCACGCGGACAGCATCCATAGACGGCGCCGCGCTGTCGTTGACGCGCAGCGAGTTCGATCTGTTGGACATTCTCTCTGCGCATCCCGGCCGCGTCTATACTCGTCAACAGATCATCACCCGAATCCAGCGGGAGGAGAAGGACGTCACAGACCGCACAGTGGATACGCTGATGGTCGGGCTCCGCCGCAAGCTCGGCGAGTGGGCGGGGCATGTCGAGACGATCCGTGGAATCGGCTACAGGATTACGCCATGAAGCATACCTTTTCATCACTCTTCCCTCCCGCGCTAGCCTTCGCCGGCGTCATCGTCTGCTGTGCCATTTTGTGGAACCAGACCGCGCGGTTCAAGCGAAGCGTCGAGAAAATCGCGGAAGATGTGCGTGTCTCGCTCATCGACTTGGACGGCAAGGTTGTTTACGACTCCGCCGGGAGCGATCTGCCCAACCACGCGGACCGCGCGGAGTTCGAGGCCGTATGCGCGGACGGCCTACCCCGCAGCGTCATCCGCGAGTCTGAGACACTTCACATCTCGATGTTCTACTTCGCACGGCGCATTGGCGACTATGTGCTGCGCATCGCCGTTCCGTACCAGGCGGTTACGGACGCCAAGGCCGATGCTATCCGTGGGCTCTTCGCCGCCATCGGGACGGGCGCACTGATCGTCACCGCGCTCTTCTTCCTCACGCGACGCTACGAGCGGCGCCTTTCGCGGCTCTCCGCCGAACGCGACCTTCAGGACAAGATGATGGAGGAGATGCGCAAGCTCGAGCGCTTCCGCACAAACTTCATATCAAATGTCACTCACGAGATCAGAACCCCGGTGACCGGCATTCTCGGCGCGACGGAAATGCTCGCTGACGATGCCGCACGGCTTGACGACAATGATCGCGCCGAACTTCAGGACGTCATCAAAAACCACTCTTCACGGCTCGTTGCGCTCGTGGACGACATCCTCGCGCTGGCCAGGCTCGAAAAGGCCGAGGCGGAACATGACGCGGCATTCGCACCATGCGATGTCGCGGACATCGCGCAGACTGCGGTCAACCTCGCCCGCCCGTCGGCCAAGAAGGCGGGCGTCGCCCTCTCGTTCGTTCGCAAGATGCAAAAGACGGATGAACTTGTCCGGCCGTGTGACGCGCGGTTGGTGGAATCGGCCATCACCAATCTCATCCAGAACGCAGTGCGCCACAGTGGCTCACCGGAAGTCGAGATTTGCGTCGAACGGACACCGGACGGCAAGGCGGCAATCAACGTCATCGACCACGGCATCGGTATCCCGGAAGAGTGCCAGCCGCGTCTTTTCGAGCGGTTCTACCGTATCGACAAGGACCGCAGCAGAGCCCTTGGCGGCACGGGACTTGGACTCGCCATCGTCAAACACATAGCGCAGTTGCACGGCGGGCAGGCTACGGTTTCATCAAAACCGGGCGACGGCGCAACGTTCACGCTTGTCATTTAGAGAATAGGCAAAGGAAAGATCATGAGTCAGGTGTTTTCAATCTTGATAATCGTCGGTGGCGGGTTGGGCACGTTCCTGCTGGGCATGAAGCATCTCTCGGAGGGTTTGCAGGCCGTCAGCGGATCGGGCCTCAGGCGGTTCATGTCCCTCGCGACCACGCACCGTCTGGCTGGCGTCGGCACGGGCGTGATCACAACCGTGATCGTCCAGTCGTCCTCGATCATCACGGTCATGGTGGTCGGATTCGTCTCGTCCGGCCTCATGAACCTGTCGCAGGCGATCAATGTCATCATCGGCTCGAACATAGGAACCACGGCCACGGCATGGCTCATCGCCTTTGCGCCGGACGTGAAGATGCTCGGGTTATGCGTCGTTCTCGTTGGTGCGGCATTCTACTTTTTCCAGCGCAACGAGCGGCTGCACAATCTCGGTCTCGCCTTCATGGGGCTCGGGTGCATCTTCATGGGACTCTACTGGATGAAAGAGGGAATGGAGCCGGTCCGATCCATGCCGGTGGTGGTTGATGCCTTTAGATCCCTTGACGCGACGACGGCGTGGGGACTTGCAAAATGCGTTCTTGTCTCGCTCGCCTTCACCGCAGTGGTTCAGTCCTCGGCGGCGACGACCGCGATTGCCATGACGCTCGCCCAGCAGGGGCTTTTGAGTTTCGAGGCGGCCGCCGCAACCGTGTTCGGTATGAACATCGGAACGACCATGACCGCATGGCTCGCCGCGTTCAACGGCTCCGCCGAGGCCAGACAGACGGCGCTGGCGCATACTCTTTTCAATGTGGCGGGCACAATCTTGATAATTCCGTTCTTCGTTCCGGCCATTTTGCCTCTTGCCACGTCGTTCTTCCCGCATTATGCCGATGCCGCGACAGTCA
>JAZTWW010000021.1:0-18976 GCA_045636065.1 Kiritimatiellia bacterium
GGCTTTCCGGTCTCCTTCGCCCCTGCGAGCGCTCGGGCCCGCAAGTTTATTATATGAGAAAGTTTTTCCGGCCCTCACTTGGCGGACTTCGCCAAGAGAGTTGGTTCCAATTCGTATGTGCCGCACCGGCTCGTCCTTACATCGCTGGGGCGAAGAGACCTGCAAGCCTTATGAGACTTGGGTTCGACAGCAGCTAATCTCAAGCCGGGCTTAACCGCCAGCAATCCGCTTATTTGCCGAGGTTGCTTGCGTGCTTCCCCAAACTGCTGGCTTTATGCGACTTTGGAGGGAAGCGGCAGCACCCTTGCTCCGCTTGTGTGGGGTGGGGGCATGGACGGGGAAGCAATGAGATGCCGCGCGCCTTTTGCTGACCAACTGCAAGCGGCAATGAGAATATGTTTCGGACCAGTTCCCATCATAGCCAAAACCCTTGCCGCACCATCGATCATAATTCGCCAATTCGCGGCACATTCGCCGGATTTATCGCTATTATCCCTCCTCCCATCCAAAGTCCACTCATTGGATTTATCGCTTTTATCGCGTTTATCCCTTTCATCCCTTTCCCAAAATCGGCTAGCCACTTAAAATCCACATATCCACATATCCTCTAATCCCCTAAATTCATGGCGCCATACTCCCTTAGAATGCCCAAATATTCGCGCACCTCTTCCCCAAACTGCATCTTCCATCTCAGCGAAATCCAAGCGGTTGCCGCCCATTGCGGAGCGAGAACCTGTTGATTGCTGAGACACTTCCAACGCATTGAAAAACGATCCAGGGGCCCCGAAGGGGAAGGATCGGCTTTTAATGCGTTGGCCCTAGTTGGCCGTGAGCCGCGGTTGCAATATGCCGCCGGATATTGTATAATACCTACTTTTCAGGAGAATAAGGTCATGATCAGAGTAAACGAGAACTACCTCAAGATCCAGTCGAGCTACCTCTTCACGGAGATAGCGCACCGTGTTTCCGCTTTCCAGGCGGCGCATCCCGAGGCCAAGGTCATAAGGCTCGGCATAGGCGACGTCACAGAGCCCCTCGCCCCCGCGGTCATAGCGGCCATGCACAAGGCCGTCGACGACGAGGCCACGCGCGAGCGCTTCCACGGCTACGGCCCCGAGCAGGGCTACGCGTTCCTGCGTGAAGCCGTCGCAAAGAACGATTTCCAGGACAGGGGCATCGCCATCGAAGCCGACGAGATCTTCATCTCCGACGGCGCCAAGTGCGACACCGCCAACATCCAGGAGCTTTTCGGCGCCGACGTCAAGATCGCCGTCCCCGACCCAGTCTACCCCGTTTACGTCGACACGAACGTCATGGCGGGAAGGACGGGCGTCAACGAGTCCGGCCGCTACGGGAAGCTCGTCTATCTCGACTCCACCAAGGCGAACAACTTCGTTCCGGACCTTCCTTCCGAGAGCGTCGACATCGTATACCTCTGCTTCCCCAACAACCCGACCGGCGCAACGGCCACCAAGGCCGATCTCCAGAAGTGGGTTGACTGGGCGCGCGCCAACAAGGCCCTCATCCTCTTCGACGCCGCCTACGAGGCGTTCATCCGCACCCCCGGAATCCCCCACTCCATATATGAGTGCGAGGGCGCGCGCGAATGCGCGATCGAGTTCAGGAGCTACTCCAAGACGGCCGGCTTCACGGGCGTCAGGTGCGGCTATACGGTCGTCCCCAAAGGGCTCAAGGGCTACACCGCCTCGGGCGAGGCGATCGAGCTTAGGCCCTGGTGGACGCGCCGCCAGACGACGAAGTTCAACGGCTGCAGCTACGTCACCCAGCGCGGCGCCGAGGCGATCTACACCGAGGAGGGCAAGGCCCAGACAAAGGCCACGATCGACTTCTACCTCGAGAACGCCCGCATCATCAAGGATTGCATGACGAAGCTCGGGTACGACGTCACCGGCGGCACGGACTCCCCGTACCTCTGGATCGATGTGAAGGGCGACAGCTGGGAGTTCTTCGACAGGCTCCTCAACGAGGCCAACATCGTTACGACCCCGGGCGCCGGCTTCGGCCGCGACGGCGAGGGCTACATCCGCATAAGCGCGTTCAATAGCCGCGCCAACGTGGAGGAGGCCGTCAGGCGCATCTCGAAGGTTCTCGGGAAGTAATCACTTTTCTTAACGGAGATCAAAAATGAAATACGACAGAAACGGCGCACTCCTGGAAACGGCCGTCCCCGGCCTTCCCGCCCCCAAGCAGGGCAAGGTGCGCGACGTGTTCGACCTCGGCGACAGCCTTCTTATGGTCGTCACAGACCGCATCAGCGCGTTCGACGTGATCCTTCCCTGCGGCGTCCCCGACAAGGGCAAGGTCCTGAACCAGCTCTCCCTCTTCTGGATGGAGTTCCTCGGGCTCAAGAACCACCTCATAACGGCCGACCCCGAGGAGTACCCCGAGAGCCTCAAGGCCGTCAAGGACGATCTTCGCGGCCGCTCGATGCTCGTGAAGAAGGTGGACATGTTCCCCGCCGAGTGCATCGTGAGGGGCTATCTCACGGGAAGCGGATGGAAGGAGTACAAGTCCTCGGGGACGGTGAACGGCCAGAGGCTTAGGCCCGGCTACGAGAACGCCTCCAAGCTTGACGAGGTCCTCTTCACGCCGACCACGAAGGCCGACATCGGCGACCATGACATGCCAATCGACTTTGACCAGCTCTCGAAGCTCGTCGGGGCCGATGCCGCACGCGAGCTCAGGGACGCGAGCGTCTCGGCGTACGTCAAGGCGGCGGACTATGCGCTTGGGCACGACATCATAATCGCCGACACCAAGTTCGAGTTCGGCAGGGACCGTGACGGCTCCCTCATCCTCGCGGACGAAGTCCTCACTCCTGACAGCTCCCGCTTCTGGCCGAAGGAGAGCTACAAGGTAGGCGCGAATCCTCCGAGCCTCGACAAGCAGTTCGTGCGCGACTGGCTCGATTCGATCAACTTCAACCACCAGCCGCCGGGGCCGCAGCTCCCGGACGACGTCATCTCGCGCACGAGGGAGATATACGTCAAGGCGTACGAGGAGCTTTCCGGAAGGAAGCTCGTCTAATGGCGGATGCGCGACAGGCGCAGAACAACGGAATAAAGGAAACGGAAAGGGTTTAAAGATGGGTATCCTCGATCAGATGAAGCAGGCGATGCAGATGCGCAGCGAGGCCAAGCGCCTCCAGTCCGAGATAGAGAAGATAACGGTCGAATATTCGAACGGCGGCATCACCGTCACCGCCCGCGGCGACATGTCCATAACCGGCATCAAGATCGCCGATGAGACGTACGCGGAGGTGGCCTCCGGGAAGAAGGACCGCTTCGAGACGATGCTTTTCAATGTCGTCAACGGCGCGCTCAAGAACGTCAAGAAGGCCACGCAGGAGGCGATGGCCAGGATGGTGCAGGCCAACGGCGGGATGGGCTCGCTTTTCGGCAAGTGATCCGCGTTTGAAGGATGATCGCTCCCATAGAGGATCTCGTAAGGGCCCTCGCAAGGCTGCCGGGGCTCGGCAGGCGCAGCGCATCGCGCGCTGCGCTTGCTCTTCTGCGCGAGCCCGAGCGCCTTCTCGATCCGCTCGCCGCGACGCTTTCCGAGGCGAGGCGCGAGGTCCGTTGCTGCCCCGTGTGCGGCGCGTTCACGGTGGCGGGGGAGGAGCCTTGCAGGCTCTGCACGGATCCACTCAGGGACGGCTCGACGGTGTGCGTCGTCGAGGAGCCTGCCGACATAGTGACGATCGAGGCGAGCGGCGCCTACAAGGGCAGGTACCACGTTCTTGGCGGGAAGCTTTCGCCCGCCCACAGGCAGGGGCCGGAAAGGCTCAGGCTCGCGCAGCTCGCATCGCGGCTCAGGGACGGTGATTTCCGCGAAGTCCTTCTCGCGCTTTCGACCGATATGGACGGGGACGCCACCGCGGGCTACATCGCCGAGATGCTTAGGGGCGCGGGCGTGAGGCTTACACGCCTCGCCTTCGGCCTTCCCGCGGATTCCGGCGTATCCTACTCCGACCCTCTCACTCTGCGCCGCGCCATAATCCACCGCGTGGAAGAGGTGTAAAACCACTAAAAGCTTGTATGGCGCGCGAAAAAAGGGTATAATACGCGCATGAACGTTTACAACAGCTTGACTCGCCGCGTGGAGGCTTTCGAGCCCATCGACGGCAAGACGGTGCGCCTGTACACTTGCGGGCCCACCGTGTACAATTTCGCCCACATAGGCAACTTCAGGGCCTACACCTTCGAGGACATCCTCAGAAGGGTGATCCAGTTCAACGGCTGGGGCATAAAGCAGGTGATGAACCTCACCGACGTCGACGACAAGACGATCAGGGGCGCCAATTCGCAGGGCGTCGCCTTGACCGACTACACGAAGACGTACAAGGACGCGTTCTTCGCCGACTTGAAGAAGCTCAACATCGAGCCCGCGGAAGTATATCCCGCCGCGACCGACCACATCCCCGAGATGATAGATCTCGTCGGGAAGCTCGTTGAAAAGGGCGTCGCCTACAAGAGCGACGACGGGAGCGTCTATTTCGCCGTCACCAAGTTCCCCGGCTACGGCAAGCTCGCCCATATCGACTTCGAGCACCAGATGACCGGCGCAAGATGCCTCGGCGACGAGTACGACAAGGAGAACGTCGGCGACTTCGCCCTCTGGAAGGCATGGGAGGAATCCGACGGGCCCGTCGGGTGGGACTCGCCCTGGGGTCGCGGCCGCCCGGGATGGCACATCGAATGCTCCGCGATGAGCATGAAGTACCTGGGCGAGACGTTCGATCTCCACACGGGCGGCATCGACAACCTCTTCCCGCACCACGAGAACGAGATCGCCCAGGCGGAGGCCGCCACGGGCAAGCCGTTCGTCAAGACGTGGATGCACTGCGCCCACCTGCGCGTCAACGGCGAGAAGATGTCGAAGAGCCTCGGGAACTTCTTCACGCTCAGAGACCTGATCGAAAAGGGCTTCTCCGGCCGCGAGATAAGGGCCGTTCTCGTGAACGCGCACTACCGCCAGCCGCTCAACTTCACGTTCAGCGCAATGGAGGACGCCCGCAAGTCCCTCTCGCGCGTAGACCAGTGCGTCGCCTCCCTGAAGGCGAAGGCGGGCGAAGCCAAGCCGGGCGAACACCCCGAGTTCGCCGCGAAGGCCCTCGCATCGTTCACAGAGGCTGTAAACGACGATCTCAATACGCCTCGCGCGTTCGCCGCCATGTACGAGCTTGTGAGGGCCGCGAACGGCGCGATGGCAACGCTTTCGCCTGCCGCCGCCGCTGCGACGCTTGAAGTGTTTAAGCGCATGGACATCGTCCTTGGAGTCATATTCTTCGGCGTACAGGAGAAGGCTGAAGAGGAGATCCCCGCCGAAGTCAAGGAGATCCTTGAACAGCGCGCCGCAGCAAGGGCCGCAAAGAACTGGGCCGAGTCCGATGCGCTGCGCGACAGGCTCGCCGCAATGGGCTGGGCGGTCAAGGATTCCAAATCCGGGCAGAGCGTGGAGAGGAAGTGATGAGGTTCGCGAGGCTGCTCTTCGGCCTTCAGATCGTCCGCTACGGGATTGTCGGGGTGGCCTCGACGCTCGTGCAGATGGCGGTGTTCTATCTGCTCGCCTCCACTTGCCTCAAGTGCCTTGGGCCTGACGATCTGATGGTTAGGCACCTCGGTCTTCCGTCAGTGTTCATTGGCGACGGGGCCCGTGCCTTAAGGGCGGGCATCGCACAGTCGGCCGGTTTCACGGTCGCAAACGCATTCTGCTGGATAATGAGCAGGAAGTACGTGTTCGTTCCCGGCCGCCACTCGTGGCCAGTCGAACTTGCGCTCTTCTTCTCCGTATCCCTTATGGCGTTTGCAGTGGGCGTGGCCCTCCAGAGCATCGCAATCGACTGGCTTGGCTGGCAGACGACTGTTGCCGCCATGCTTGAGGTCGCAAGCGCGCTGTCCATAAATTTCATCATTCGCAAGTTCTATGTCTTCAAGAAATGAGCGAGGAATCGGTATGCATGTTGTCGTGTGCATAAAGCAGGTGCCTGACACCACAAACGTCAGGATCAATCCAAAGACAAACACCCTCATGCGTGAAGGTGTCGAGTCGATAATGAATCCGTTTGACGAATACGCGCTCGAAGAGGGGCTTAGGATAAAGGATCAGACAGGCGCGCGCCTTACTGTAGTTTCAATGGGGCCGCCGCAGGCGACAGCCGTCTTGAGGGATGCCCTCGCCCGCGGCGCGGACGATGCGCTTCTAGTCTCAAGCCGCGCTTTCGGCGGCGCGGACACGCTCGCCACGAGCTACACGATATCCAAGGCGATCATGAAGCTCTGTGGGGGGACGCCCGATCTCGTCCTTTTCGGGAAGCAGGCCATAGACGGCGACACCGCACAGGTGGGGCCGGGCGTAAGCGAGTTTCTTGGCGCGAGCCTCGTCACGTACGTGAAGGACATCGCCATCGATTCCGGAGCCGGGAAGTTCACCGTCACGACGCAGATGGACGATGGCGAGCACGTGATAGAGGGCTCGTTCCCCGCCGTGATGACCGTCCTCAAGGAGGCCCATACGCCACGCTTTGCACCGCTTGCAGGCGCTCGCAAGGCTGCAAAGGCCCCGATAACGGTCTACAGCGAGAAGGACATCGAGGCCGATCCGAAGAAGATCGGGCTTAAAGGCTCGCCTACGAAGGTCGTTACGATATTCCCGCCTCCGGTCAAAGGTGGCGGCAGGCAGGTGGACGCCCGCGCCGACGCGGCGCTGGCGGTCAAGGAGATACTCGGCCTCCTCAAGGAGAAAGGTCTGGTGAAGTGATGGCGGACGCACCCGTTATTATAGACCGCGCCAAGTGCATCGGCTGCGGCAAATGCGTGGGAGGCTGCGGCTTCGGCGCTCTTTCCCTCAAGGACGCCCCGGGCGCCAACAGGCTCGGGCGCGTCGCCGAGTGCGACGCAGGCGCATGCAAGGCGTGCTACGCATGCGTAGGCGCATGCCCGGTGAAGGCGATTTCGCAGGCGAAGGCCGAGATATACGGCACCGAGGGGATAGGCGACTACAGGGACATCTGGGTCTTCGCCGAGCAGACGGGCGGCAGGATGGCGGATGTCGTCTTCGAGCTTCTTGAAAAGGCCAAGTCGCTCAAGGAGGAGCGCGGCGAAGGCGCGAGGGTAGCGGCGGTCCTTCTCGGTTTCAGGCTCGATGAGGCGCTTGAAAAGAGCCTTGTCGCAGCCGGGGCGGACATCGTATACAAGGTCGACGCGCCAGAGCTCGAGAACTACGAGGCGAACGTCTATGTCGATGCCGTCTCGCAGCTCGTCGAGAAGCTGAAGCCCGAGGTGATCCTTGCAGGCGCGACGGCCATCGGCCGCGCATTCTTTGCGCGCGTCGCCGTCAAGGTGCGCACCGGCCTCACCGCCGACTGCACGCAGCTCGCGATAAAGAGCACCGAGAACCGCGACACCGGAGCCATGCAGATGCTTCTCCACCAGACGCGCCCCGCGTTCGGCGGCAACATCATGGCGACGATCATGACGCCCAACCACCGTCCGCAGATGGCTACCGTAAGGCCGAAGGTGTTCAAGAAGGGCGTGGGCGACGCATCGCGCAAGGGCGAGGTTCTCCTCGAGAAGCTCAAGCTCATCGCCCCCAGGACGAAACTTCTCAAGGTATCGCGCAATCTCGAGGGCGTGGACATAGCCGAGGCTGAGATTCTCGTCTCGGGCGGGCGCGGCATGAAGAGCGCCGCGGGCTTCGCGATGCTGGAGGAGCTTGCGAAGCTTCTCGGCGGAACCTTCTCCGCGAGCCGCGCCGCCGTCGACGCCGGGTGGACGGACGTTTCGAGGCAGGTCGGGCAGACCGGCAAGACCGTCGCGCCCAGGCTCTATCTCGCGTTCGGCATCTCCGGCGCCATACAGCATCTTGAAGGCATAAGGGGCTCCGATACGGTGATCGCCGTGAACACCGATCCGAACGCACCCATATTCGGGATTGCGGATCTCGGCATAGTCGCCGACGCGACGGTTCTCGTCCCGAAACTCATAGAGGCGCTCAAGGAGGGCAGCTCAAATGTCCATTGAATGTGATGTACTCGTTGTCGGCGCCGGCCCCGCGGGGCTTGCAACGGCGATTGCCGTCCTGAGGAAGGCCAAGGCCGCGAAGAAATCGTGCGATGCCGTCGAGAGGCCTTCCGTCATCGTCCTCGACAAGGGCCGCAGCCCGGGAAGCCACGTCCTTTCCGGCGCCGTCATCGATCCGCGCGGGTTCGAGCTTCTCCTTTCGGAGGACGAGATAAGGCGTCTTCCCGTCGAGTCGCACGTAACTCGCGAGAGCTTCAGGTTCCTTTTCGGCGAAGGCTCGTCCATGAAGATCCCGTGGGTGCCGCCGATGATGCAGCAGAAGGGCTATCCGATCGCAAGCCTTTCGAAGATCGCCTCCTCCCTCGCGGAAACGGCGAAGCGTGAAGGCGCGGAGCTCTACACGGGATACGCCGTCACGGAGCTTATCGAGGAGGATGGCCGGATCGTCGGAGCTAAGACGGGCGAAAAGGGCGTCGCCAAGGATGGCTCGAGGAAGGAGAACTACCTTCCGGGCGAGGAGATCCGCGCAAAGGTCACCATCCTCGCCGAAGGCGCGGCTGGCATCCTCACCGATAGGCTTATCGCCGAAAAGGGGCTTGAGGGGGCAAGGCCGCAGAGCTACGCCGTCGGCATCAAGGAGCTTATCGAAGTGCCTGCAAAGGGCGGGTCCGCAGGCGAGATAATGCATACGTTCGGCTATCCCGTCGGGATGGGGACGTACGGCGGCGGGTTCGTGTACCATCTTTCGGATACGCAGGTGATGGTGGGCTATGCGCTTGGGCTCGACGCGCGCGATCCCTCGCTCGACATCCATGCGCTTTTCAGGCGCTTTAAGGCGCAGGCGCAGGTGGCAAGGCACATCGAGGGCGGAAAGAGCGTCGCGTACGGCGCGAAGGTGATCCCCGAGGGCGGATTCTACGCGCTCCCCAAGCCGTACTTCCCCGGATGCCTCATAGTGGGCGACGGCGCGGGGCTCGTCGACGGGCTTCGCATCAAGGGCGTCCACCTCGCCATAGAAAGCGCGCTTGCGGCGGCTGATGCGATCATGGCGGGCGATCTTGAGAGCTATCCGAGGCGCCTTGCTTCGACAAAGGGCTATGCGGAGGTGAAGCGTGTCAGGAACGTCCACGGCGGCTTCTCGTACTGCGCGCCGGTGGGTGTCGCGATGGCGGGGCTCGCCTGGGCCACGTTCGGGAAGTTCCCGTTCTGGCGCGTCGGCGGTAAGCATCTCGACAGCGAGCGGACGCGGAAGCTTTCGGGCGCGGTAAGGCGCGATCCGCTTCCGCCTGTAGCGCCCAATTCGCCTGACAGGCTTACGGACGTATTCATGAGCGGCACGATCCACGAGGAGGATCAGCCATGCCACCTCAAGATCCGCAATCCCGCCAAGTGCGACGAGTGCGAGCGGCTGTACGGCTCCCCGTGCACGCGTTTCTGCGCTGCCGAGGTCTACCGCCGCGAGGAGGGCGATCTCAAGATAGACTTCTCCAACTGCCTCCACTGCAAGACGTGCCGCATCAAGTGCCCGATGGGCAATGTCGACTGGACGTTCCCGCAGGGAGGCGACGGACCTAGGTATACAAGGATGTAAAACCGCTCCAGAATGGGCGGCAATGCTTGCATAAACGCGAAAATTGTGGTAGTCTATCACATATGATTTCGTGAGGAGGTTTGTATGGATCAGAAAGCCGTTTCACTTTCCGCCGCAAAGGCCGCCGCGCTTGGCGCGGCCATGCTCCTTTCCGGTGCGATGTTCGCCGATGCGCCGGTCCCCGTGGCCGTGTGGGACGGCGACTTCACAGCCGAGGTCGAGGGGTATACGCTGAACCTCAACGGCAACGGACTTTCACAGGACGGATCGACCATAACGATCACGCAGGCCTCGAAAGGCGTTGACATCAACTTCGGCTCGGCCTTCGCCAACGGAATGACGGTGATGGCCAGGTATTCCGGCCTTGTTGCAGGCGAGAAGGACAGGATGATCGTGACAACGTGCGTCGCCCAGAACGGCAACGACCGCACCGGCATAAACATCAAGAGCACCGGAGGTGGCAACAGCGGCAAGCTTCAGGGCTGCTACTACACCAGCGTCTGGTACGATTTCAATCCCATTGCGAATACCATCGGCGAAAGCGGCAAGCTGGCGTTAACCTACAAGGGCGACACTGGTACGTACCTGTACCAGACCTCGCTCGACGGCACGTTCTCCACCACCTCCACTTGGGGGGCATCGGGGCTTAAGTTCGGCGCCGATACATCGTTATGGGGCGCGACGCTCGGCGGCATGAGAACGGTGAACTCCAACTGGTCCGCCGCCTCCGGCATGGAGATCTACGCGATCGCCGTCTTCGACAAGATCCTCACAAACGCCGAGATGAACGACTACATCTTCCCGGGCGAAATCGCGACCGCCGACATCGAAGGGCTTGCCGTTTCGGTCTCGCAGCTAAATTCGACGTACGCCGGAAAGAAGATGTTGAATCTGACGTTCACGGACGGAGCCGTCCTTACGCTCGACGCGGCATTCACGGCGTCGAAGGTGAATCTCTTCTCCTCGGGAGACCTCACGCTCGCCGCCGATACGCAGCCGGCGGAGAGCGAGCTTTCCAAGATCGATGCCTCAGGCGTCGAAGGGAACCTTGCCCGCACATGGCTCTCTGCGGGCGGCGGAGTAGGCTTCAACTTCAACGCCGCTTCCGGCAGCGAAACGAATGTCGCCCTCGTTGCCGGCAGTACATGGTATTCCGATGCGTCCTCTGCGACAGGAACGAGAAACGACCTCTTTTCTGATGGACTTACCGTTCTTACATGGAGTTGTGCAAACGTATACAACGACGGCGGTAGCTCATCGATGGTGGACGGCTATCTTGACGACGGCTCCGGCGGTCCCACAATAACGGTGACAAACGTCCCGTACGAAAGCTACGATCTTATCATCTACTGCTCCACCGACAGTTCCAACTACAGATTCAAGTCAAAGACCGTGAACGGGAAGAACTATGTCCCCGATCCCGTTTCAGGCGGAAGCGCCGAGGTCTCTTCATCCTCGCTCTTCTGGGGTACGACTGCGTTGAAGGGGACGGGCAAGGCCGTATATGGCGTAAACGCAATGCGCGTAAACGGGCTTTCCGGAACGCTGACAATATCAGGCGGCACGAACAGCGACTCGGCGCGCGGGTGCATATCGGCCATCCAGATAGTCCCTGCCGGTACGCCTGACACGGTGAACGCCTACTACCTTGATATTGAGAGTGGTACGGTAAACTGGTCCACCGGCGACTGGCGTGACGGCGTCGGCAATTCGGTTGGTGGCCTTGTCACTTCAGTCAATGCCTGCATAAATGTCTCCGGTAACGCCACACTTGTTCTCGACTCGACCGTTTCAATGGGCAATGTCGCCTTCAATGTCCAGGAGAACTCCACTTTGACTGTCAGGGCGGGTGCCGGCGACGTGACTTTCGTCGCAGACCTGGTTTCCATGAAGGGCGGCACCGTAAAGCAGGGCTCTGCAAAGGTCTTCGGAGCTACGCCCGTCATTGCCGCTGGCGCGGGCGGCACGTTCGATCTGGGCGGATTTGGCGTCAACGACTCGTCGTATCTGACGATTGGAGGTTCCGGCTCGGGTGATTCCCCATATGTCCTTACATCAACCGGCAGTGTCACCGATGGCGACAAACGCGTGAAGAACCTCTCGCTTTTCGGAGATGCCGTCTTTAATACGGACTACGATGTCAATATCGGAGCCTCCGGTGTGGGCAACTATATGTATTTGAACGGGTTCACATTGGTGAAGGAAGGTACAGGGGAACTTGAGTTCTATAACGTGAATATGCCAGGGACCGGCACGCTGGACATCTCGGAAGGTTCCGTAAGAACCAGAGAGTGGAACAATTTCAACAATTCCACCGGATCGACTAAGCTGATCCTGCGGCCCGCAGCCGGGTTCGTCCAGAAGACAGACCGCGTCATATACGTGGATTCCTTCGAATGGGAAGAGGGCGGAACCCTTGATACATCCTCCAATGGCATTGGCGTCAAAAGCCGTTTTACCGGATGCGGAGAGACTGCCAAGTTCTTCTTCTCCAACGACTCCGAGGCCGAATTGACTGGCGATCTCGATGTCCTTACCCAGTTCGGGGTCGGTAATTCCCTTTCGCTTGTGAAGGCCGAAGAGGCTAGAACGGATCAGGACGGCTTTGTCACCGTAAGCCTCCCAGAATCCGTCAGCGGCACGGGATCCATTTCTGTCGGGGCGAACATCCACATGAATTTCGGGAAAGCCCGCCCCTCGGGCACGATCGATTTCGACGACGATACGCGCATTTCGATAGCGCAGAAGACAGACGCGGACATTCCGCAGTTAAAAACTACGTTCGTCCCCGAAAAGGAGAACGTGTGGCTCTACGATGCAAACGGCGCTGAAATCTACGATTACGAAATCAGCCTTAACGAGACGAGCGGCATCATTTCATTCTTCCCGATTTCCATCCCAGTGTGGAAGGGTACCGTGAGCGCGGCCTTTGATAGCCTTTCCAACTGGGCCAATTCGAAGATTCCTGCCGCCGGCCAGCCTGTCGTAATTGATGCCAGAAGGGAAGTCGCAATCACAGTCTCAGGCAATTACAATATATCCGACCTCTACATACTTGGCGGCAGCACCGTCTCCTTCAAGGGGAGCGGAAGCATCATTCTTCCCCCCGCGTCAAGCGGTTCGTCGCATGTGATAGTGAACTCCGGCGCCGTCCTTGTGAGAACGCCGGAGACTGTCATCGACACGGACGGCATATCGGTGTCCTCGGGCGGTCTTCTGGTTATAGACGCAGGCGATGGAACTTTCACCGAAACGGCCGTAATTTCTGGCGACGGCTCTGTACAGACGTACGGAACCGTGACGATAGGCGCAAGCAATACATTTACGGGCGGGCTCACGGTCGTCTCCGGCATCACCTCGACGACTTCCTCTACGGGATACGGCCCCAACAGGTATGGACAGGCTATCGCGAATCTTGCGAGGATTGTCGTCATGGATGGAGGATGCCTTGACCTGAACGGAACAAAGGATACGTGCTATGCCATTACAATATCCGGCAAAGGCGTCCTCGGCGAAGACGGCGACTACTCCGGCGCAGTCATCAATTCGGGTTCGGAGATCGGATCCAACAACCGTCAGACGGCATCGTTGACGCTTGCCGCAGATGCAATGGTAAAGGCGAAGGAGGCTACGAACGGATGGGGCCTCGTCAACTCAGGCCATGCCGCAACCGTTCTGGCTCTTAACGGACATACCCTTACGGTCTCCGGCAAAGGCAACTTCCCGATTATCAACGCAAACACCGCAAGCGGCACGACCACTACCGGAACGCTTATACTGGACGGTGTCACATTGGGGCTCGTTTCCCAAGCGAGCAACTTTACGGGGGTTAATATCATCTTCAAGGGCTGCGGCGCCATCAATGCCAGCGTTGCACCTACGGCAATCGGCTCCTTGACGGTCAAGCCGTCAAAGACGGGCACCACGGCAACCGCCTGGAATCTTCCGAGCGGCCTCGTGCCGGCAGTCGACACCTCCAACATCGATCCCGATACGGTCGAGGTCGGCGAAGTCCTTGATATATTCACCGCCCCTTCGGAACTTGCGGAGGACACCATCTCTGTCGAGGCCGGCGGCCGAAACACTTCCGCAATCACCGGCACCAAGGTTCAGATCACCGTCAAGGAGCTCGCAAACTACCTGCATTTCGATTTCGACAGCCTCTCCGGCAACCTCAATAGCGCCAAGGCTGACGATTCGAACTCGCAGCTTGCGAGCATTGGAGGCAGTTCTGATCTTAATCCCGTATTCTCCCGCAACGGCAAGGCGATGAACTTCCATGACGGCTATACGCCATGGTGGGGCTCCTATGCAAGCACTTCCGAGTCGGCGATACCGTCGTCACCGATACACGCCGGCGAAATGACTGCAACGGCCGTCATCAAGTTGCGTGAGAGCGGCAATTCCATAGTCTGGGGCTTCGGCAACAATGCCTCTTCCGGCATGGCCGTCATCGCAAAGGACGACGAGACCATAGCTCTCGCAAAATGGGTGAGCGGCGGCAGCGTGGAAGAGATCGCCACCGTCACGGGGATTGAAAACCTTCTCGGGCGGTACCATTTCGTTGCGGTAATCGCTTCCGCAGAAGGAACGGAGCTTAGGGTGGACAGGCTTTCCTCCAAGACCGAAGCTTTGCTGCCTTCCTTTGACGGAAGAGGACAGCTTGGATCCATACACGGCGGCAGGAAGGGCTACAACGCCATCGGATCTTCCGGTTTTGCTTTTGACGACTGGCTCGTCTACGATGCCCGACTTACGGACGGCGAGCTTGCCGCACTTAAAAAGAGCCTTGTTCCGGATCCGTTCGTCATCTACATAAAATAAATCGTGATACGCTGTCAGAAGATGCCTTGCATATCGCCTTAACAGGTATCGGACGGCAAGTCCCCCACAACAAAAGAAGAAGCGAGGTGCAAGATGAAGAACCTTAAGAAAATGATGATGATTGCGGTCGTAGCGGTCATGTCGGCAACAGTTGCGTTCGCCGGTCCCGGCGGCCATGGCGGCCCTGGCGGGCATCGCGGCGGTGGCCATGGCGGGCATCGCGGCGGCGGACCTGCCATGCATCACGGCGGCGGACATCGCGGCGGCGGTCCCATAGCGCGCCACGGCGGACATCGCGGCGGCCCCATCGGCGGCCATCACGGCCATCGCCCGCCTGCATACCGTCCCCATGGCGGATACTATCGCGGCGGCCCCGGATACTGGGGTGGACACCATCACCACCACCATCATGACGGGCTTGCCCTTGCGGCCGGAATCGTCAACCTCGTCGATGATGTCCTCTTCCGCCAGTATGACGGCTACTACTGGTACAACGGGAACTACTACTCGGGAATCTATCCGAACGGGGTCATAATGACAACGCCGCCTCCGGTGGTCGTCAACCCGGCTCCGGTCGTGGTGACTCCGGCCCCCGTGGTTGCTCCTGCGCCTACGGTGATCCGTTGGTAGGGCCGGTGAAGGGGGACGATGCGCACAGTTGAACTCCTATCACCTGCAGGCACGTTCGAGACGGCACGCGCGGCATTCGCCTCCGGGGCGGATGCCGTGTATGCCGGTATGAAGGAGTTCTCTGCGCGGGCCGAGGCGGGGAATCTCTCGCCCGAGGAGCTTGAAGGGCTCGTGGCGTATTCGAGGAAGCTCCCCGACGGCCGCACCGGCAAGGTGTATGTAACCTTCAACACGGTCGTCGACGATGCCGATCTCGGCAAGGCCGCCCAGACGCTTGCTACGATCGCCGACATCGGCCCCGACGGGATAATAGTCCAGGATCTCGGAATCGCGCGGATGGCGAGGCGCGCTTTCCCGTCGCTCCACCTTCATGCAAGCACTCAGCTTGTGGCTCACAACCTTGAAGGAGTCCTCGCTTTAAGGGAGCTTGGTTTCGAAAGGGTGGTCCTTTCGCGAGAGCTTTCCATTGAGGACATGCGTTCGATCTCCTCCCGCTGCGGATGCGAGATAGAGGTGTTCGTCCATGGCGCGCTCTGCTACTCCATAAGCGGGCTTTGCCTCTTCAGCGCGATGGAGCTTCAAAGAAGCGGCAACAAGGGACGCTGCGCCTACTGCTGCCGTCACAGGTACACGACAGGCGAAGGGGAGCGCACTCTGCCTTTCTCGATGAGGGATCTAAGGCTCGACGGCGATCTTGACGCACTTGTGGAATCAGGCGTTGCAAGCCTCAAGATCGAGGGGCGGATGAAAAGCCCCCTTTACGTCTCCACCGTAACGCGCCGGTACAGGGATCTTCTCGACGGCATCGAGGCCAGAGCCACGCGCGAAGACATCGAGACCGTCTTTTCAAGGCGCACCACCACTCTTTACGCGCACGGAAGGGAAGCCTCCGACAGCGCAGATGTGATCGACCCAGCGAGCCTCGGGCATCTCGGCGCGCCGATCGGAACGGTGAAGCGCCTTGCCAAGGACCGCGACGGGCGGCTTTGGATGAGATTCCATACTACGCGCCACATAGAGCGGCACGACGGGCTCCAGTTCACCGAGGGTACGGGCGAGAAGCCGTTCGGCTTCGGCGTAGGCGAGATGCGCAAGGCGATTTCAAGGAGGAACGTATTCGAGGCCGAGGCTGGAGAGGATCTTGAAGTTCTGCTCCCTCAGCCCCAGCCTGGCGAAAGGCCGCTCGCGAGCCGGATAAGAGACGGGATGACGGTATACATGAGCGCCTCTGGCGAGCTTAAAAGGCGCTACCCCATTCCGCCGTGGCGCCCGGGGGATTACGATCTGGGGCGCAGGATCGATGTCAAGGTGCGGCTTTCCCCAGAGGGCGTCTCGGCGAGGGCAAGGTGCGAGGGCCTCGGCGATGTTGAGGTTCAGGAGAAGGTCTCCCTTGATATGGCGAAGGACCCATCGCGCACCTCCGGGGCCGTCGAAAAGGCGTTTTCCCGCATGGGAGGGACGCATTTTACGGCGGAAAGCGTAGAGCTTGAAGAGGGAGCAGAGTTTTTCGCCCCGATGGGCGTCTTGAATTCCGTAAGGCGCAGCCTTGCCGAGGCTTTGCAGCGGGCCGCAGACGAAAGGCGCGATGAGGCGCTGCGCGTTGCTATGGAGAGGAACCCAGCTCCGCGCGATGCCGGGCCCCAAACCATAAGGTCTCTCAAGATCGCCCTCGGGCGCGATCTCCCCCCAGAAGGCGAGGATTTCGACGAGATCGTTGTGGCTGTAGGCCACGGGAGGGGAGCTGCCGTCGAAGATGCCCTTGCGCCCTTGGGCCGCACGAAGGACTTGAGGCTCGCGCTTCCCGTATGGACGGACGAACCCTCCCTTGAGGCGATGCGCGCCATGGTCCGGCACCTCGCAAGGGCGGGATGGCTAAAATGGGAGGCTTCGGACCTTGCGACCTTGAGGATGCTCAAGGCTGCAGGCATCAAGGATATCACTGCCGACTGGACGCTCTACGCGGCCAACCGCGAATCGCTCAAGGCTCTTGCGGATCTCGGCGTTTCAGCGGTCGTCTTGAGCCCCGAGCTTTCCCGGGAGGCGAAGGACGCTCTTTTGAGCGCTTCACGCGAGGACGGCTCGCTTCCCGATGTGGTGTTCCTCGAAAGGCAGTCCACTCCGCTTTTCATCTCGGTGACGAAACCCGCCTCCGAGGATGTCTCCTCCTTCACGGGGCCGGGCGGCACGAGGTACCGCGCTTTTCTCCGGGACGGCCTTTGGGTGACGGTCAGGGAGGAGCCGAGGAGCTGGAACGTTCCGGACGGGGTTTCCTTGCGCGTGGATGAAGGGTGGGACTGGGAATGAAGCCGTTTCCCGGAGTTGCCGCCGCCATCGCGGCGTTGCTTATTGCGGGATGCTCCGCGAAGCTTGTCAGGGAGAGGCCCGTAAAGGTCGCCTGCATGGACGGTCTTGCCGTTGAGACGGCGCCTGCCGTCGAGCGCCTTGCGAGGCTTGAGGGCGTGAAAGTCCAGCATCTCCAAGGCGAATGGAAAGGGCGCACGTTCGAGGCGCAGGCCGTAATGAAGGGCGAGGGAGGCAAGTTCAAGCTCGCGCTTCTTGCGCCCCAGATGCGGCTACTTACAGTCACCGTGACGCCTCCTTTCAGGCTTGAGTGGGAGAGGGCGAGGCAGCTTCCGGAGGCGTTCGAGCCCGAGTATGCGCTTTTCGATCTCGCATGCGCTAACCTCGCAAAGGATGAGCTTTCCGCGGCGCTCGCCCCGGATCTTCTCGTGAAGGAAGAGGGTTCAAGGCGGACCATCTTTGAGCCGGGCGGGCGAATCGCGACAACCGTGGATTTTGGCGACGACGGCACCATCCGTCTCGAAAACCCCGTAAGAGGCTACTCGTACACGATAACAACGCTTTGAATGCCGGGAAGAAAGACAATGAAAGCAGATTATGTTCTGAAGTTTGAAAGGCAGGTGCGCTACGCAATATGGGGCACGGAGAGCTGGGAGATATCCGTGCACAAGTCGGGCCCGAGCATTGTCGCGAACGGTCCGCTAGCCGGAAGGCCGCTCCCCGAGGTGTGCCCGGACTTCAATCTGCTCATCAAGGTGATAGACGCGAAAGACCGCCTTTCGGTCCAGGTCCATCCGAATGCGAAGATCGCGCCGCTGCTTGGCGGAGTGGCCAAGACGGAGATGTGGTGCATGCTGAGCAACGGACCCATTTACGCGGGTCTCATCCCTAATACGAGCGAGCGTGACGTTGCCGATGCAATAGCCGCCGGGAGGCTTGAGAGCCTTGTCCATCGCCACAAGGCCAGGAAGGGCGAAGTGTTTTTCATTCCCGGCGGGGAGGTGCATTCGATAGACGCAGGCGCCAAGCTCTACGAGGTTCAGCAGAGTTCCGATACGACCTACCGGCTGTATGATTGGGGCCGGTTAAGTGCAGACGGCAGGCCGCGCGAGCTTCACATAGAGAAGGGCCTCAAGTCGATAGACTATTCGCTGCCGTCTCCGGCACCGCAGCGGAGCGCAGATTGCCCGTATTTCTCGTTTTCGCAGCTTGATGTGAGCGGTGATGTGCCGTTCGGCCCGGGGGAGGGCTGCATTGCGCTTTTTGCGGCAGAGGGAGAGCTGTCGGTCAACGGCGAGATTCTGGCCGAAGGCGAAAGCGCGCTCGT
This sequence comes from Kiritimatiellia bacterium, assembly GCA_045636065.1. Taxonomy (GTDB): domain Bacteria; phylum Verrucomicrobiota; class Kiritimatiellia; order RFP12; family UBA1067; genus RGIG5050. Next base: position 18,716 of record JAZTWW010000021.1, read on the forward strand.
TCCCCCAGGCGTCGCCTTTACGCTTTCCTCCAGATCGGCGCATGTGTTCATGACGAGGGGGAAATAATCTGGTTGCCGCTCCGCAATGGGCGGCAACCGCTTGGGATGCGTCGTATTTGAGGCGGTCTTCGCCAAGAAAGTTTATTCCAATTCGTATGTGCTGCACTGGCTCGGCTCGGCCTCTTGCGACTTTCGCTGCGCGAAAGCTCCTCGCTTCGCTCGTCGGGCAACCTGATCGCCTTCGGCGACAGGCGAATCTAC
>JAZTWW010000022.1:0-53033 GCA_045636065.1 Kiritimatiellia bacterium
CCCCCGCGCCGCAGCCCTCTGCGCCTCCCAGGGCGACGGGCCGCCGCCCCGAACTTGACGAGAAGAAGCTTAATGACATCCTGTCGGCCATAAACGGCCGCATTGTTGATATCAAGGAAAACTGAGAGAGGTTCACGAAGATGGCCGAAGAAAACGTTGACCGCCCCATGATGAAGATGCTCCCCGGCGATGAAGTCCGCCAGATAATGTGGGACTTTGCCGACCGCTACGACATCCAGATGGCCATAGCCGGCGCAAGGCAGACAGCAAGGGGCTACGTCGCCCAGCTCGTCGCCAACAACGAGCGCGCCAACCACGACTGGACACCCGGCAAGTCGGGGCTCTTCGAGCAGTTCGACGCGTGCGGCGTCACGGCGGCGGGCCTCAACGCCGCGTACGGCGGCCTCTTCGAAGGCCCCCGCAACCTGGCGCTCACGCTTCTTAGCTACGAAGTTAGCTGGGTGGACCAGGGCGCCGCAACGACGAGCTTCGTGAACGACCTCGCCATGGGCCCGATCGCCGAACTCGGCACCGAGGAGCAGAAGGCGAAGTACATGGGCCTTTGCGCGCCCGGCAATCCAAGCGGAAAGACGTGGCGCGGAAGCTTCGCCCTCACGGAGCCTCTTCCCTACGTCGGCGTCGATACGGGCGTTCTCTGCGGGCGCGTCTCGGTGGCGGAGTGGAAGGACGGCGAGGAGCCGATGATCCGCGTCGAGAAGCGCGGCAGGTTCATAACGAACATCGCCGTATGCGACTACATCACAATCGCCGCCAACAGCGGCGACGACAGGATCAAGGGCTCCTGCATGATCATCGTCGAGGCGACCGACCCCGGCAAGTTCGACCGCGGCGCGCAGACGAAGAAGCTCGTCCACCAGCTTTCCAACACGGGCGATCCCGTTATCGATGTCGTCGTCCCCGCAAGCCGCATCGTCGGCGGATACACGATCAAGGACGGAATGATAGTCCCCAACCTCGGCCACAGCGAGATAATCGCGCAGGTCTTCTCCAAGACGCGCGTCGCCGTCGGCATAATGGGCGCGGGCGCGCTCATGAGCTCGATCGAGCCCGTCATCCGCTACCAGAGGACGCGCTTCAGGGGCGCGGCTGGCGTCGAGGAGACGAGCCCCAGGTACATCCAGGGCCTCCAGATGAAGGAGGACGCGACCGAGCGCCTTGCGGACGTCTGGGCGACGGCCGAGGCCGCCGCATCCGTCGGCTTCGACGTGGCGCGCCGCTTCGACGAGCTTGAAGCCATACAGGACGAGGCCAAGGCCAAGCTCGGCAAGGGCCGCGAGATGCTGAAGAACATGAAGGCCCCGATGGATACGGCCGCGAAGATGCTTCTCGCGGGCGAAGATCCGCTTTCGAGCGACGACGTGACGGTAAAGTACGTCTATCTCCAGGCCCTCACGAACATCCTCTGCCCCGTCACCAAGCTCTGGGACACGGGCCACGGCGCGAACGTCCTCAGGGAGGCGGTGAGCCTCATGGGCGGATACGGCATCACCGAGGACTGCCCCGGCTTCCTCTTCTACAAGTGGACCGACACGCAGCTCGCGGCCACGTACGAGGGCCCCGAGGTGGTGCAGCGCCGCCAGATATCCGAAACGATGTCGAACCCCGTCTTCCTCGCGCAGGTGGAGGCGTGGGAGCGCGAGCTCGAGGCCTGCCCGCGCGCCGCGGAGAACGGCGCCAGGGCGCTCGCCGCCGCGCTCCGCCTCTGGCGCTGGACGCAGTCGTTCGTCAAGACGGCAAAGGATCCCCTCGGGCGCAAGCTCGGCCAGAGCCAGAGGCACGGGGTCGCGTATCCGCTCTCGGACGCGCTCGCGGGGCTTATGGCCGCGAGGAGCCTCTATGCCGACGTGAAGCGCCTTGCAAAGCGCGGCATGGAGAATCCCGTCGTCGCTGAGGACTTCGAAGGCACGCTCAACACCTTCAACGACCTTCTCGGCACGGTCGTCGCCGATGTGGCCGGTGAAGCGGCGAAGGCGGCCTCCGGAATCGTGTACGGATTCTCGGCCTCGACGCCCGAAGAGAGGGCGGCGTTCGCCGGTTTGAGGAATGCCCTTGACGAGGCTCTTGCGGGGACGCGCCTTGCCAAGGACCGCGTCGCAAAGGCGCTTACGTCCGTCATGATCCCCGAGGCCCTAGACTATCCGATGTGACATGAAAAACTCAATAGGTCTTGCGCGCGTGGTGCGCGCCGTCGTGCCGGCATTCCTTCTGGCGATCTCCGTCGGACAGATCTATGCGTTCACCGTATTCTCCGACCCGATAGCGCAGCGGTTCACGGCCTCCCCCGAGGAGGCACTGGCGCTGCGCGCCAAGGTGCAGTTCGCCTTTTCGCTCGGGATATTCTTCCTCGGCATGGGAGCCGCCTTCTTCGGGAAGATCGTCGAGAAGAGCATCAGGGTGTCGACTCTCGTGGGAACGGGACTCTTCCTCTCAGGCCTTCTCGTGACGGCGCTAGGGGTGGAGCTAAAGTCCCTTTCCCTCATATACCTGGGCTACGGCTTTCTTCTGGGGACAGGCACCGGAATCATATACATCTCGCCCGTCAAGACGATGATGATGTGGTTCCCTGACGCAAAGGCGATCGCGGCCGCGGTTCCCATAATCTCCTTCGGCCTCGGCTCCTCGCTCTGCACGCTCCTCTACGAGGGGTTCGGCTTCACAACGAGGCTCATGACATTCAGGTTCGAGGGCTTCCACATCTTCAGCATCGAGAAGGTGTTCGTGGCCCTTGCGATATTCTACGCCGTTCCGATGGCGGTGTCGTCGTTCCTCCTCAAGAAGCCCAAGGTGCAGCAGATGACGTTCGCCCACGACATGCCGGGCATCGAGTTCTCGTACGTGAAGCTCGCGAAGAACACGTACTTCCTTAGGGTGTGGCTCTTCATGTTCCTCAACATCTCCTGCGGCCTCTGCCTCATTCCGCTCGCCAAGCAGCTGATGGGCACGGTCGGCTCGTACTCCGAAGGGTTCGTGACGCTTGTTCTGACCCTGATGGGCCTCATGAACGGCGCCGGGCGCTTCCTCTTCGCGTGGTGGAGCGACAGGCTTTCAAGGCGCGTCAACATCCTTCTTATAATCCTTGCGATCTCCGCGGGCGTGATGTTCGTCTCCTATGTTCCCGTGCTCCTCGCGGCGGCGCTTATCGTGATCCCCGCCTGCTACGGCGCGGGCTTCTCCGTTCTTCCCGCCGTCCTTGCGGACCACTACGGGATGACGAACATCTCCAAGATCCACGGCGCGGCGCTTTCGGCGTGGGGCGTCGCGGGCCTGGTCGGCAACCAGGTGGCGCTGCCCGTATTCAAGAAATGGGGCCTCGCCGGAATCGCCACGCTGCTCGTGGCCGGCTACGCCATCAACGCGCTCAACGCGTGGACGCTGAGGCGCGAGCGCTTCGAAGGGTAGGCTTCGCATATGGCGCTTGAAGAGAGATTCCTTGAGAAGCTGATGGACCGGAGGCGCTTCGGAATGCGCCCCGGTCTTGAAACGTCCCGTGCGCTCCTGGCTGAGCTCGGAAATCCCCACGAGGGGCTCAAGTACATCCACGTGGCAGGCACGAACGGAAAGGGCGCGACGTGCGCGATCCTCGATTCCGTCCTCCGCGCGGCGGGGTACACGACGGGCCGCTATACGAGCCCCCATCTTGTCAGCATCTCCGAGCGCTTCTTCCTCAACGGCGCGCCCATGCCGCGCGTCATGCTGGACGCGGCGGCCGACACCGTCTTCCCCGCGGTCGAGAAGCTCGAGCGCGAGCGCGGAATGGAAGTCACCTTCTTCGAGTGCCTCACGGCCATAGCATTCGTCCTTTTCAAACGCAGCTCGCCCGATGTGATAATCCTCGAAACGGGGCTTGGCGGCCGCCTTGACGCGACAAACGTCATAAGGGGCGAAGATGTCCTTGCAAGCGTCATAACGCGCATCGGCCTCGACCACTGCGACTGGCTCGGAACGACGCACGCGGCTATCGCCGAGGAGAAGGCGGGCATAATAAAGCCCGGGCGCCCCGTCATCGCGGCCCCGATGCCGCCCGCCGCGCGCGAGACCATAGCGCGCATCGCGAGCCTCAACGGAAGCGCGTTCGTGGATGCCGAGGAGTGCGTCAGCTTCAAGGGCGCGAGGCCTTTGCAGATCACGACGGCCATGCGCAACCTCCCGCCGGTCGAGTTCGCGCTTTTCGGCGGCTTCCAGATAGAGAACGCCATGACCGCCGTGGCGACGCTCGACGTCCTCGAGCGCAGCTGCGGCATGAACATACACGATTTCGCCGTCGTCAGGGGCCTTGAAACGGTCGTTTGGCCGGGTCGCTGCCAGAAGGTCGAATACGAGGGCGTGACGTTCGTCATAGACGGCGCGCACAACCCCTGCGGCGCGATGGCGCTCAAGGAGTCGATCCGCTACGCGAAGCTCCCGGAGCCTGTCGCGATAATAGCTGGCTTCTGCGGCGACAAGGACGTTCTCGCGCACTTGAGGACGATGAGCGCGATAGCGACGACCGGCTGGGCCGTCCCCATCCACAACGCGAGGACTCTCGATTCGCAGACCGTCGCCGAGCGCATGCACATGGCGGGCTTCACCCGCACGAAGGCGTGCGCCAACCTTGACGAGGCGCTTGCATCCGCCGTAGCGTGGGCGCACGATACTTGGGGTACGGTCGTCATATGCGGCTCGCTCTTCCTGGCGGCCGAGGCGCTCGTCAAGCTGAAGGCGTTCCCGTGGCCGTACGAGCACGAGGACCAGAACGAGCTGTCGATCCACGACGGCGAGGGCGCGCCTGGCGGATCAAAGGAGGGAAGATGAAGAAGTTTCTCAAAAGGCTTTTCTGGACCGTCGTCATGGTCGCGGCCGTCGGGGGATACCTGTTCTCCATACCCGTGATGACGGAAAAGCTCGACCACGACTGGAAGTACTTCCAGATGGACACCAAGCGCACGTTCCCCCGCTTCCTCAAGCTTTCGGCGCTTTCATACGCATATCCGACGTGCTGGAGCAGGCCGAAGAGCGTCTGGATACGCCTCGCCACGAAGGACTACGCCTTCTCCGGCGGCACGCCCTACCGCGTGGAGGAGACGAACGGCGTAACGCGCGCCTACTACCGCGACGAGGACTATCTCGGAGATGTCGTCACCGAGGACGGATGGCCCGTAAAGCTTGGAGACCGCTTCAAGGCGACGAGGCTCTTGAAGACGCTCATCCCCGCAGTCGAAGGGGAGAAGATGTGCAAGGTGCTTGACGCGCGCGTCCTTCCGGCAAGCCGCTTCAAGCGCATACTCGAGGAGTACTCCACACGCCACGGCGGCTGGAGGCTCTGGTGCATAGGCGAGAAGGACTACATCCTGACGCCCCCCGTCCTGAGGACCGCCGACTTCTACATCGACGCGTTCAAGGACGATGCGATCTTCTCGGGATTCGTCGCGGCGGGCATACTCTCGCCTGCCGACCTCTTCGCTTCGTACATAGGAACGGACTATGACGTTATGCCGGCCTTGGCGAACGTGGAATCGCGAGGCGCCTTCATGGGAGTCGTCGATACGCTCAAGCTTCCGTTCTCGAAGGACGGCGAGCTTGGCATCCGCGCCACGGACTTCACGTCCGACCCGCCGCCGCCAATCAAGTGGCTTGTCCCAGGCTCCATCGCCGACGAGGATTTCGCGCTTTTCACGAACAGGATCGAAACCGCCCGCGCGGCGCGCGTCACGGCCCTCAAGGGCTTTCTCGCGCGCGAATCGGGCGAGGCCGACAAGGCGGTTGAGCTTTTCGCCGAAGCCGCGAAGACCCCGTGCGGCGATCCGCTCCTCCAGAACCTCGCGGACATGCTCGACCTGGAAGGCCGCCGCTATCTTGCGATCGGCAACGCCAACGCCGCGATGATGTGCTACGAGAACAGGAGCGCGATATTCCCCTCCGACATCGCGACGATACACAATTTCGGGATATGCCTCAAGAAGGGCGGCCATCCCGAGGACGCCGCGAAGGTCTTCCTGCAGGCGGTCGTCCTCGATCCGGAAAACGACGCGCACAGGCTTGAACTCGTCGAGACGGCCGCGGCCGCCGGAAAGATCGCGCTTGCGTGCCGCGAGCTCGACGTCCTCATAGGCCGCCATCCGGACGATCCGTCGCTCAAGCTGAGGGCGGCCCGTCTCTGGTGCCGCGCGGACAACTCCGCGCGCGACAACGCAAGGGCCGTCTCGCTCGCGGAGGCGGCCGTCAGTCAGACGGAAGGGAAGGACAAGGCCTTCCTCCTCGGGCTTGCAGACGTATACATCGAAACAGGCGATGCCGTCAAGGGCGTCAACCTGAAGCGCTCTTTGCGCACGGGCGCCGGCGAATGAATGTCTTGAAAGGAGCAACATGAAAAACACAGCAAGATCACTGGCGGCCGCGCTTGCGCTTCTCGCAGGCGGGTGCTTCACGTTGAGCGAAAAGGAATTTCCGCAGATCGAGCAGACGCGCACCGAGAGCGGGATGGTGGTGGCCCTTGAAGGGTTCGAGGCGGAGTTCGTGAACTATATGCCCATCTGGACGACGGAGTCGGGCTTCGTGTCCGGAACGGGGAGGCGCGGCGCTGGCGGCGGTATGTACACGGCGAACGCGACGACGTACATCCCCCGCATCAACAGGACGACCGCATTCATCGAAAGGGCCCGCTCGAACTTCGAGAGGGCGGGGTTCGTTTTAAGGGCGGCACCCGCGCAGTATACGGTGAAGGTCGTCTTCGCGGGCCCGGACGAAATCCCCTCGCATGATCTCAAGAGCGGCGCGGTGTTCGGGCTTTCGATCTTCTCCGCGTCTTTCGAACGCGTCCGCTACAGGGCTGAGCTTTCGATCTACGAGAACGCCACCGGCAGGATGGTTCACGGCGAGACGCTTGAGCAGGAATACTACGCCAGCGGCTGGAGCCCGATCCCGATCTTCGGGATACTCGACTTCGAGAAGACCGATTCCAGGTACATGAAGAGCTGGTGCTTCGCGGCGCTGACCGACAGGGCCACCGCCGCCGCGACGGCATATCTCGCTTCACTTGCGCAATGACGGGGAGGGAAAGATGAAAGACTACAAACAGGCGTACAAGACCATCGTCGACGAGCACTTCGCCCCGAGGATGGAGATTTCGTTCATCGACGGCGACAACCGCGAGACGCTTTCCTACGAAAAGGTCCTCTGGGACATCGCGGGCGAGCGCAAGGGCCTGAGGTACGGCGAGAACCCCGGCCAGGAGGCCGCCCTCTACAGGCTCGTCGGCGGGAATCTTACGCTCGGCAAGGTGGAGCTTCTCGAGGCGGGCCGTCCGCTTGCGAGCGCGGCCGAGCTTCTCCAGAGCGGCAAGCATCCGGGAAAGACGAACATCACCGATGCCGACAACGCCCTCAACATCCTCAGGTATCTGATGGAAAAGCCGTGCGCCGTCATCGTCAAGCACAACAATCCCTGCGGCGTCGCCTACGGCTCGACGATCGCAGAGGCGTACTTCAGGGCCAACAAGGCCGACCGTCTCGCGGCGTTCGGCGGATGCATCGCCTTGAACCGCACGTGCGATCTTGAGACGGCGAAGCTCATAGCGCAGAACTACGCGGAGGTCGTCGTGGCCCCCGATTTCGGCGAAGGCGTACTTGAACTTTTCGCCACCAAGAAGAACCTCCGCGTCATGAGGATCGGCGACATCGCAAGGCTCCAGAGCTGGGTCGCCAAGCGCGTCATCGATTTCAAGAGCCTTATAGACGGCGGCATCGTCGCCCAGGCGTCGTTCTCCGCAGAGGCCCGCCGCCCTGAGGACTTCCAGCTCGCCGAGGCGACGCGCAAGATCGTCGATCCCGCCACAAAGGCGGAGGAGATCCGCACGTACCGCATAAACCGCGCCCCGACGGCGAAGGAGTTCGAGGACATCGTCTTCGGCTGGCTCGTGGAGGCGGGCGTCACGTCCAATTCCGTCCTCTACGTGAAGGACGGCGTCACGGTCGGCATCGGCACCGGCGAGCAGGACCGCGTGGGCGTCGCCGAGATAGCCCGCGACAAGGCGTACACCAAGTACGCGGACTGGCTTTCGTGGGAGCGTTTCGGCAAGCCGTACAACGACCTCAAGCTCGCCTTCGGCGAGGAGGAGGGCGGCAGGCGGCAGGCCGCGCTCATGGAGGAGACGCGCGCAAACCGCGCTGGGCTTCCCGGCTCCACCATGGTGAGCGATGCGTTCTTCCCGTTCCGCGACGGCGCGGAGGTCGGCATCCGCGAGGGCGTGACGGCGATCGTCCAGCCTGGCGGGGCGATCCGCGACTGGGACGTCATCGACCTCTGCAACGAAAAGGGCGTGGCGATGGTCTTCACCGGCCAGCGCTCCTTCAGGCACTGACGCTTGCGCCGAACGCGCGGAAATGGTAAAATAAGCCCATGAAGATTACAGTCATTGGTGATGGCGGCTGGGGTACGGCGAACGCGATGCTTCTCGCCGGCTACGGCCACGAGGTGACGGTCTGGGGCCCGTTCCCGGACTACATCGAGGAGGTGGCGAGAACGCACCTCAACCCGCGCTACCTCAAAGGCGTGGCGATCCCCGAGTCGATACGCTGGACGGCCGGCCGCGCCGAGGCGGTCAAGGGTGCGGAGGTGGTCGTTCTCGCGAGTCCCTCCAAGTTCTTCTCGCAGGTGTGCGAAAGCTTCAAGGGCCTCATCGGCGAGGACATGCTGACGGTGTCGCTCACTAAGGGCCTCTGCGAGCGTACGAACGCAAGGATGAGCGAGCTTGCCGCGGGGATCCTCGGCTTGAAGCGCATAGTCGTTCTGAGCGGCCCCACGCACGCAGAGGAGGTGAGCCGCGGAATCCCGACGACGATCGTCGCTGCAAGCACCGACCAGGACGCCGCGATGGCCGTGCAGCGCATATGGTCGGGGCCTCTTTTTAGGGTGTACACGAGCGACGACCCCGTGGGCGTGGAGATCGGCGGCGCGGTCAAGAACGTGATCGCGATAGCCGTCGGCGCGAGCGACGGTCTCGGCTTCGGCGACAACACGAGGGCCGCTCTCATAACGCGCGGGCTTGCCGAGATCGCAAGGTTCGCCAAGGCATACGGCGCAAAGCCGCAGACGGTCTACGGCCTTAGCGGTGTCGGGGATCTCATCGTCACCTGTACGAGCGTCCATAGCCGTAACCACTATGTCGGCGAGCGCCTCGGCAAGGGCATGAAGATGGAGGACATCCTCTCCGGGATGCAGATGGTGGCAGAGGGCGTCTGGAACGCGAAGGTCATCCGCGCGCTCGCCGCGAGGCTGGGGGTCGAGATGCCGATCACCGACATCGTCTACCGCCTCTGCTACGAGGGCTTCCCCGCGGCCGATGCGATAGGCGCTCTCATGAACCGTTCGATGAAAAGCGAGTGACGCACATGAAAGCGGGACTTTCCATCACGGCCGCCTTGGCGGCGCTCGCCGCCATAGCGCCCGCGCGCGCCCAGGACGGTGTGCAGATGCAGGGCGACGCGGCGGGAGAGAGGCTCTATTCCGAGAAGTACTCGGCCATAGTGCAGCGCCTGCCGTTCGGGCCGGAGCCGTCCGGATTCGACCCCGACTCGCTTGTGACAAGCTCCTCCGCCAAGGGGGCCGAGCAGCCGGGATCGGAGGAGGTGCAGCTCGCCGAGGAGCAGAACGCCCTTGCTACGGGGGTGAAGGTCGGCATCATAAACGTGTCGCTTGACGGGACGGCCTATGTCGGCTTCACCGATTCGACGGTAAATCCGCCCCGCAACTACTACATCAGGCTCGGCGACACGCAGGGCGACTGGACCGTGAAGGGCGTCGACGGCGACAAGCGCGAGGCTACGCTCAAGAAGAAGGATGTCGAGGTCACCTTGAGGCTCGGCGGCGGTCTGGGCGGAAGTGCTGCCGATTCGATCAAGGCCTCGCCGGAGGCCACGGGGGCCGCCGCGGCCATGAGATCGGGGCTTGCCTCCTCGGGCGCCAAGCCGCAGGACGGCGTTTCGAGCGCCCGCCAGAAGCTTGCCGCAAGAAGGGCGCAGAGGGAGGCGGACGATGCCGAGGCAAAGGCCGAGCGTGCTGCTGCAGAGGCCCGCGCCGCCGAGGCGATGGCCCGCGCCGAGGCCGACCGCGCGGCTATGCGCGAGCAGCTTTCGGCCCTTTCGGAGAGCTTGAGGCAGGAACGCGAGGAGCGTGAAAGGCGCGAGCGCGAAGAGGCCGAGATGAGGATGCAAAGCGACGTCCAGGAAGAGGAGTCTTCAGAGGAATAGTTCCAGGAAACGGAGTGACGGAAATGGAGATTGTTTCAACCGAAAATGCGCCAAAGGCGCTTGGTCCGTATTCGCAGGCTATCGTGGCGGGGGGATTCGTCTTCTGCTCGGGCCAGATTCCGATCAACCCGGCGACGGGCGCCATCGAGGCGGTGACGATCGAGGATCAGACGAGGCAGTCGATAACGAACCTTAGCAACGTCCTTGAGGCGGCGGGGCTTTCGCTCGCCAACGTGGTGAAGACGACAGTCTTCATCAAGGACATGAACGATTTCGCGGCGCTCAACAAGGTGTATGCCGAGATGTTCGGCGACACGAAGCCGGCAAGGAGCTGCGTCGAGGTGGCGAGGCTCCCCAAGGATGTGAAAGTCGAGATCGAGTGCATAGCGGCAAGATAGCCAATTCGCGCCGGACAGCGGCCTTCATAGTCGCAAGATGGCTGGCTGAGGGGGCGTTCCCCTCCGAGCTCCTGCCGGACGGCGGGGCGGACCGCGCATTCATCCAGGATGCGGTGTACACCGTCGTCAGGCGCTTGAGGCCGCTCAAGTTCGCCATCGGCAGGCTTATGGACAGGTGGCCCAAGGGCGAGCTTGAAGCTCTCCTCTACGTGGGGGCCGCGCAGATACTCTACATGGACTCCGTCCCCGACTACGCGGCAGTCAACGAGACGGTCGAGGCCGCGAAGGCGAGCGGCGGCAGGAAGCGCCTCGACGGGGTGGTGAACGGAGTCTTGAGATCGCTCTTGAGGCGCAAGGCCGAAATCGCGGCCGAGATCGCAAAGTCGCCTCTCGCACTACGCGAGAGCTATCCCGACTGGCTTGCGGCGAGGTGGGTTGCGCGGTACGGGGCTGAGAAGGCGGAGAAGCTCGCCAAATGGCACAACGAGCCTGCGGAGACGTTTCTTGCCTACCCTGACGGGCGGTATGGGAAGCTGCCGCGCGGAGAGAAGGTGCAAGAGAGGGAAGGTTTCGCCAAAGGGGCGTTCATGGTCCAGGATCCGGCCACGAAGGCCGTCGTCGATCTTCTGGACGTGAAGCCCGGCATGAGAGTTCTCGATTTCTGCGCGGCGCCAGGCGGCAAGACGATCCAGATCGCATGGCGGATGAAGGGCGAAGGAAGGCTTGTAGCGCAGGAGGTTAAGCCGAAGCGGCTCAGGCGGCTTAAGGAGAACCTTTCGCGCATGGGCATGGAATGGGTCGAGACGGTGCCGTCGCTGGAGATCCCCGCTCAAGGCGGCGGCACGTTCGAGCGCGTTCTCGTGGATGCGCCTTGCTCCAACTCGGGCGTCATAAGGCGGCGGCCGGACGTGAGATGGCGTCTTGATGCCGGGCATCTCGCCGAGGCGGTGAAGCTCCAGGGCTCGATACTTGCGCGCGCTGCGGGATTTGTCGCCCCCGGAGGGCTTCTCGTCTATGCTACATGCTCGAACGAGCCGGAGGAGAACGGCCTCAGGATAGATGATTTTCTCGCAAGCCCGGAAGGAGCCCGCTTCAGGGAAGTCGGAAGGCATGAAAGCCTTCCTGTCGATACCGGGTTCGACGGGGCGTTCGCATGCGCCTTGAAGGCGGAGGAGAGCTGATGGAGCTCAAGGACGTGCCGGAGGTCGAGAGGCTTCTCAAGCGCGAGTTCAACGCGCATCCAAGCCCTATAATCGAGCTTATAGAGGCGCAGACGAAGGATCCCTTCTGCGTTCTCGTGGGGACGATCCTCTCCGCGCGGACGAAGGACGCCTGCACGGCAGGTGCGGTGAGGCGTCTTTTTGCAGCCAAGGAGGGGGATGTGTTCTCGCCCCGCGATCTTGAAAGGCTGCCTGTCGAGGAGATCGAAAGGCTCATCTACCCGGTCGGCTTCTACCGCGACAAGGCGCGCCACCTGAAGGCGCTTCCGGGAACGCTGAAGGAGAAGTTCGCGGGGAAGCTTCCCAAAACGGTGGAGGAGCTTTGCCTTCTTCCGGGAGTCGGGCGCAAGACGGCGAATCTCACCGTGGCCGTCGGTTTCGGCCTTCCCGCCATATGCGTGGATGTTCACGTCCATAGGATCTCCAACAGGCTCGGTTTCGTCAAGACGAAGACGCCCCTTGAGACGGAGATGGCCCTAAGGGCGAAGCTCCCGGAGAAGTACTGGATGTCGTGGAACTCCATATTCGTGAGTTTCGGCCAGACGCGCTGCTCTCCGCGCTCGCCAAAATGCGACGGCTGCCCGATTTCCCGCTTCTGCCCCTCCTGCAAAACCTAAACGCGGGCACTTTGACCATTTCTTGGAAAATTCCGCTTGCACATAAGAGACGTTTGTGGTAGAATGATTTTCATACGTTTTTCTTTCCTCCGCGTGGAGGAATGGGCGTATGAAATTGAAAAAAGGAGAGATAAAATGGGCGTTGCATCACTCGTTCTTGGTATAATCACAGCCATCATCTGCTGGATTCCCTGCTTCAGCTGGTTCGCCGTTCTGCCTGCAATCGTCGGCATCGTTCTGGGCGCCTGCGCGATCAAGGTCGCCAAGCAGAACAACGGACAGGGCAAGGGCATCGCAATCGCTGGTCTCGTGCTCAGCATCATCGCGCTCATCATTGCCATCATCTGGATTATCATCTGCGCCGCAGCGGCTGCTTCGACCACCACATATGGCATCTACTAAGGTCTGGCGATAAGCCAAAAAGAAATCGGCTTGTGGACGTCATGCGTCTGCAGGCCGATTTTCTTTGTCTTGGTGGTACATGTACAGAACGACAAACAGATGGTTGCTTGCAGCGTTTGCGCTGCTCGCGGCGGGGATAGTCGTAAACTATTGTTTCGGCTCGGCAAGGTGCGCTGCCACGTACGTTTTCGGCAAGGAGTGCATGCTCTGCGGGTGCACCAGGGACTTTTTCACCCTGTTGCACGGCGGCGGCAGGTTCCTGAATCCGGCAAGTCCGTACGTGTTCCCCATTCTTGCGCTCGAGACTGTATGGCGGGTTGTCTTTTCTTTTGCTAAAGCCCCTCGCGCCCTGGTGGTGTCCGACATCGTTCTGCATGCGGCGCTGGGAGTGTTCGTCTTTGTTGCGAACATTGTCGTGTTGATCCGTTAGGTTTTACCATTTCCGTTTGCCGAATAGTGCTTGACAAACGGCGCGGAATATTGTATATTGTCACATTGTTGACTTCGCCGAGGCGGGTGCCGGAGCGTAGATCGGCAAACAGAAGAGTTGTTAGAAGGACAAGAAAGATGGATATCTATGTTGGTAACCTGGCTTACGCCACGACTGACGATGGTCTAAAGAATGCGTTCGCGGCGTTCGGCGAAGTTACCTCGGCACGTGTGGTGACCGATCGTATGACCGGCCGTTCCAAGGGCTTTGGCTTCGTCGAGATGCCCAACGCCGATCAGGCAAATGCGGCCATCGCCGCCCTCAACGGACAGCCTCTCGACGGGCGCCCCGTTCGCGTCAACGAGTCCCAGCCCAAGCCCCGCGAGGAGCGTCGCGGCGGATATCGCGGCGGCGGACGCGGCGGCTACGGCCGTGATCGCGATCGCGGCTACGACCGTGGCGACACGAGGTGGTAACGGCCTTTGATGGTCGCAATGGAGTGCCCCGACCGGTGACGGCCGGGGTTGCTTTTTCTTTGGGGGGCGCGATGCAGATCGAAGCGTATGCAAAGGTTAATCTGACGCTTGAAGTCCTTGGAACGAGGCCGGACGGCTACCATGACTTGAGAAGCGTCGTGGCGCTGGTTGACGTGGCGGATTCCATATCCCTTAAGGAGGCGGACGCGATGTCGTGCAGGATGTCCTCCGAGGGTGGCTCGTCCTTCAACATAGACATGTCCAGCATGGGGGCGATGGAGGACAATCTCGCTGTAAAGGCGGCGCGGTTCATGCAGGGGCTTTCAGGATGCGGATGGGATCTTGCCATATCGATCGTAAAGCGCATCCCCTTAGGCGGCGGGCTCGGGGGCGGAAGCGCCGATGCGGCGGCCGTCATCCTAGCTCTCGAAAAGATGTGGCATACGGGTCTTGAGAGCGGAGTTCTCGCCGCAAAGTCGGCGGTTGTCGGAAGCGACGTTCCGGCGCTCGTTCTCGCGGGCTCGCTCGGATCGATGGTTGTCATGGAAGGGCGCGGCGAGAGGGTCTCTCCTCTCAAGGCGGCGTTGCCGTCCCCCGTCTGGCTCGTTCTTGCGAATCCGGGCGTATTCTCGAGTACGCCGCGCGTATTCAAGGAGTGCCGCGTATCGCGCGACGCGGCGGACATGTCGGTTCTCGAAAGGATGGAGAGGGCCGTTTCGGCAGGGGATCCGGCCGGAATCGCGGCGGCGCTCCAGAACGACCTTTCCCAAAGCGCGATGGATATCTACCCCGAGATAGCGCGCGCCAGAGACGCGCTTATGGAGGAAGGGGCATTGGGCGCGCAGGTAAGCGGCAGCGGGGCGACGGTGTTCGCCGTCGCTACCTCCAAGGCGGATGCACGCTCTATAGAGGCGGGCGCAATAAGGCGGGGCTTCAAGGCGACGGCGGCAAGGCTTGTCTCAAATATGAAAGGATGAGAGCCAAAATGAGAATATGCTTAAAAAAGATCGCGTTCACTTTCGTAGCGCTCGCCTCGGCGATGGCTGCGCATGCCGTTTCGCCCCTAGGGACGAACGACGTGGCAAGGCTCAGCGAGGCGCGCATATTCATGAACGATGCGCGCGAGGTGCTTCCTTACAGGGTCTACATCCCGGAGGACCTCAAGCCCGAGGAGAAGGTTCCTCTTGTAATATTCCTCCACGGAAGCGGCGAGTGCGGCGTCGACAACATGAAGCAGATGCTCTGGGGTCCGGATGCGATGATGGCGTACTCGCGCGCGAAGAAGACGCCTGTTATAATAGTGGCGCCGCAGTGCCCGCCCGGCGAGGTGTGGGCGCCTCTCTTCTGGCAGGCTGGTGCAGCCAAGCCGGCAAAGACGCAGGCGAAGATGGGGCGGCTTGTCAAGGAGCTTGCGGAAAAGTGCATAGCCACGATGCCCGTCGACAAGGACAGGGTCCTTCTCACCGGGCTTTCGCTGGGCGGCTACGGCGTATGGGACATCCTCTGGCGCGATCCAGACATGTTCGCCGCGGCGATGCCCATATGCGGGGGCGGATATCACGAGACGTGCAAGAGGTTCGCGAAGGTTCCTGTGTGGGTGTTTCACGGGGAGAAGGATCCAAACGTACCGGTGAAGCTGTCTCGCGCGATGGTGGCCGAACTCTGGAAACTCGACGCTCCCGTAAGGTACCGCGAGCTTACGGACGCAGGCCACGCCGTGTGGAACGCCGCCTACCGCGACGATGGCGTTCTCAAGTGGTTCTTTTCGCAGCGCCGCAAGCCGTACGTCCCGCCGGGTTCGGTGTACTTCTGAGCCAATATTCTCTTGCCTAAGGGCACGGGATTTGGTATCATATATCCATTTCGGAGCGGGATTGCACCCATGGAGGCGGATATGAAGAGAATAGGCGTGGGAATATTGGGCTTCGGCACCGTTGGCGCCGGAGTGGCCGATTGCATATCCAGGAACAGCGCCGTGATCTCCGCGCGCATGGGCATCGAGCTTGAGCTAAAGTGGATCGCAGATCTAGACATAACATCCGATAGAGGCGTAAAGGTCGATCCCGCGATCCTTACCGTAGATGCCCAGAAGGTTATAGCCGACCCCGAGGTGAAGATAGTAGTCGAGACGATAGGCGGATGCGGCGTGGCGCGGAAATTCGTCATGGAGGCGCTAAATGCCGGCAAGTCCGTCGTCACCGCCAACAAGAAGCTCCTCGCGGAGCATGGCGCAGAGATATTCGACACGGCCGCGAAGAATGGGGTGGACATCTACTTCGGCGCATCCGTCGGAGGCGGCATACCCATAATCCGCAGCCTCCGCGAGGGATTGAGCGGCAATGAGATCGAATCGATCCACGGCATACTCAACGGCACCTGCAACTACATCCTTACGCGGATGGAGACGGAGGGCCGCCCGTTCGACGAGGTCCTCGCCGATGCGCAGCGCCTCGGATACGCCGAGGCCGACCCGTCCCTCGACATCGACGGCTTCGACACGGCCCACAAGGCCTGCATCCTCGCGGCGCTGGCCTATGGCTTCCAGCCGACGCTCGACCAGGTGCAGGTGGAAGGCATAAGGAACCTCAACGCCATCGACGTCAAGTGCGCGGCCGACTTCGGCTGCCGCATAAAGCTTCTTGCGGTTGTCGCCAGGATGGGCAGCGAGATCGAGGTGGGCGTCCACCCGACGCTCGTGCCGGTGGACCATATGCTCGCGAGCGTCAACGGAGTCTTCAACGCCGCGATGATACGCGGCGACATGGTTGGCGACACGCTCTACTACGGGCGCGGGGCCGGGCGCTCGCCGACGGCATCCACGGTCGTCGCGGATATAGTCGACATAGCCCGCAGCATCGCCGCCGGCCACACGCGCTATGCGAGGGCTGTCCCCGTCTACGGCGAGGGCAGGACGAAGCTCAAGGCCGCAGGCGACATCGTAAGCCGTTTCTACGTGCGCTTCAACGTGGCCGACCGCGCCGGAAGCTGCGCAACGATGGCGACGATCCTCGCCCGCCACGGCGTATCGATATCGGCCGCGCTCCAGAAGCCTTTCGCGGAGGACGCCAAGGGGTTCACGACGGTCGTCATGCTTATGCACCCCTCGGAGGCTAAGTCGCTTGACGCCGCCCTGCGCGAGATCTACAAAACCGGCATCCTCGCGGAGATGCCCGTCAGGCTGCGAATGCTCTGACGGAGCCGTAGAGGAACCAAACGAATTCAAACTAGAGTCCATGGAGATTGGAATGAGCGAAAAGAAGATCGTCCGCATCACAGACACCACGCTGCGCGACGCGCACCAGAGCCTCTGGGCCACGCGCATGCGCACCGACGACATGCTTAAGATCGCCGAGGAGATCGACTCTGCCGGCTACTACTCGATAGAGTGCTGGGGCGGCGCCACGTTCGACGTATGCATGCGCTTTCTGAGGGAGGATCCCTGGGAGAGGCTGCGCCTCATAAAGGGCGTCTGCCGCAAGACACCGCTCCAGATGCTCCTGAGAGGCCAGAACGCCCTCGGCTACAAGCACTACCCAGACGACATCGTCGAGCGCACCGTAGCGCTTGCCTGCCAGAACGGGATGGACATCTTCCGCGTCTTCGACGCGCTCAACGATCCGCGCAACCTTGAAAAGGCCATCTCAAGCGTAAAGAAGTACGGCGGGCACGCGCAGGGCACGATCTCGTATACGACATCGCCCGTCCACACCGTCGAGGCCTATGTGGCGCTCGCCAAGGAGATCGAGTCGATGGGCGTCGATTCGCTCTGCATCAAGGATATGGCCGGCATCCTGACGCCGGGAGCCGCGCGCGAACTCGTGGGCGCTCTCGTCAAGGCGCTCCCCGGGATGCCCATACAGATCCACTCCCACATGACGAGCGGCATGGCGACCGCCATGTACCTTGCGGCGGTCGAGTCCGGCGCCGGGTGCGTCGATACGGCGATCTCGACGATGTCGAGCTTCTCCAGCCAGCCTCCCTGCGAAAGCGTCAAGGCGATCCTTGAAAGCGAAGGGTACGATACGGGTCTCGATCTTGGCGCACTCGGAAAGATAAACGCGTACTTCCGCGACCTGAAGACGGACCGCCAGCCCTCGTCGAGCGCGAAGGTGGAGCCGGTGGACGCGGGCGTTCTCGTCCATGCGATCCCTGGCGGCATGATCTCCAACCTGAGGAGCCAGCTCCAGCAGCAGGGCGCGCTCGACAGGCTTCCCGAAGTCCTCGAGGAGCTCCCGAGAACGCGCGCCGACATGGGCTATCCGCCCCTCGTGACGCCCACGTCGCAGATCGTCGGCGTCCAGAGCGTCCTCAACGTGATGATGGGCGAGCGCTACAAGATGGTGAGCGACGAGGTGAAGCGCTATGCAGCCGGATACTACGGCCGCACCCCGGCTCCCATGGACAAGAAGCTCCGCAAGAAGCTCGCGGGAGACTTGAAGCCGATCGACTGCCGCCCGGCAGACCTTCTCGCGCCAGGCCTTGCAGCCGCCGCCAAGGAGCTCGATCCCGCGCTCATAAGAAGCGAGGAGGACATCCTCAGCTACTGCATGTTCCCCGAAGTGGCTCTCGGCTACTTCAAGTGGCGCGCCAAGCCCGAGGGCGAGCGCGATCCCATCCCCGCCGACGTCGAAGCAGGTGCGGCAAAGGCCGCGGCTACAGAGGCGTGCGCGGCAGTTGATGCCGATACCGCCAAGTTCGCCAATCTCGGCAGGATGCTCGTAAACCTCGTCACCGCCGCCGGCGGAACGGGCGTTGCGGGCGATATCCCGGCCGTTCCCGCAGCAGCGCCTGCAGCGCCCGTTGCGGCGGCACCCGCCGCAGAGCCGGCCAAGGGCGATGATGGAGCCATTCCCGATGGAACGCCCGTCGAGGCGCCCCTCAACGGCACCTTCTACAGGAGCGCCGGTCCAGGCCAGCCCGAACTCAAGGCCGATGGCGATACCGTCAAGGAGGGCGAGAGCGTCTGCATCGTCGAGGCCATGAAGCTTTTCAACCCGATCAAGGCCCCCAAGTCCGGCAAGGTCAAGTTCCTCGCAAGACACGGCGACAGCGTAGTCAAGGGCCAGATCCTGGCGGTCGTGCAATGACCGTAACGCTCAAGATAGAGAAGTCCGTATACGGCGGGGACGGGCTTGCAAGGCTCGGGGACGGGCGCGTGGCGTTCGTCCCCGGCGCCTTCCCGGGCGAGACGGTGAAAGCGCGCATCTCGGACGAACGCAGGAGGTTCGTGAGGTGTACGCTTGAAGAGGTTCTTGAGGCGAGCGGCGAGCGCATCCCCTTAGGCGCGGCCGTTCCCGGCATGGTGTACGCAGCCGTAACGCCCAAGGAGGAGATGAGGCTCAAGGCCGACCAGCTAGGGAACTTCCTCTGGAAGGTGGCGCGCGAAAGCGTCCCCGTGAAGGTGCATCCCATGGAGGATGGCGACGAGCTCAACTACCGCAACAAGGCGACATACCATTTCTCGCGCGTCAACGGGCGCTGGACGATAGGGTATCTCAAGGAAGGGACTCACGAGATAGTGGACGTCCTTTCGGATCCCCTTGTGCTGCCGGCCATAAACGCCAAGATTCCAGAGATGCGCGCAGGCGTTACGAGCCTTCTTACCCAGGGCAGCGAAAGCGTCAGGCGTTCTACGGCCGCGATGGAGACCGTGACGATGCGCTATACGGCTCTTGACGGCGTCAAGTGGTGGGCCGGGAAGGCTCCTCATGGGCTTGTCCTCAAGGAGCGTACGGCGGGGCTCACGTTCAAGGTGGCGGCCGACGGCTTCTACCAGGTGAACCCCAAGGTTGGCGATGCGCTCGTTTCGGCCGTCGTCAAATCATATCTCGACGGGGCGTCCATGGCGGCGCACGTCCTTGATCTCTACTGCGGGGTGGGCGTCCTCGGGCTTTCATGCATCAAGGCAGCCCCTCCCGTCAATGGCGCGCAGGCGCGTCTCGTGGGCGTTGAAAGCGGCCACGACGCCGTAAGGATGGCGAAGGAGAACGCCGCATCGCTTTCTCTCAAGGCCTCGTTCTTCGCCGAGAGGGCCGGTGCGGGCGTAAGGAACTTCAAGGTGGGGCCGCACCATACCGTGATCGCCGACCCGCCGCGCGGCGGGATGGAGGCGAACGTCGCCAGGTGGCTTGCAGGGTGCAGGGCGGGCCGTATATTCTACATCTCGTGCGATCCGGCCACGCTGACGCGCGACCTGGGCGAGATCGCCAGGGGCGGATGGCGCATAAAGGACGCGCAGCTTTTCAACATGTTCCCGCGCACCGCGAGGTTCGAGACGTTCGTGAGGCTTGAGCGCCAATGAGGTTCTGGATCCATACGTACGGCTGCCAGATGAACGTGCGCGACAGCGAGGCCGTCGCGGCGCTGATGGAGGCGGCGGGCCATGAAAAGGCCGCCTCCGAGGCCGACGCCGAAATCGTGATCGTCAACAGCTGCACCGTGCGCGACAAGGCCGAGCAGAAGGCGCTCGGCAAGAGCGGAAATCTGATAGCCGCCAAGAGGGGCGGGGGCGTGCGCCTTGTAGGTCTTATGGGCTGCGCCGTGAAGCGCATGGGGGAGGGAGTCTTCAAGGCTCTTCCCGGGCTTGACTTCGCCGTGGGGCCGAGGCGCTTCGGCGCGATACCGCACCTTGTCGAGAGGTGTCTCGCGGGCGAGAGGCGCATAATCGAGACGGCCGGCGCAGACGAGATCCCCGACGGGCTTGACGCGCACGAGGTGAAGGGGCACCAGGCGTTCGTGACGGTGCTTCTCGGGTGCGACAACAGGTGCAGCTACTGCATAGTCCCCGACGTGAGGGGCCACGAATATTCAAGGCCCGCCCGCGAGGTGGTGGCCGAGGTGAAGGCCCTTGCCGCGCACGGCGTGAAGGAGGTATGCCTTCTCGGGCAGAGCGTTCTCAGGTACGGCATGAGGAACAAGGCGTGGGATTCGACGGACGATGCAAGCCCGCGCGGCTTCACGGAGCCTTTCCCGCGCCTTCTGGAGGCCCTGGACGGCATAGACGGCCTTGAAAGGATCAGGTTCACGAGCGCGCACCCGGGAGGCTGCACGCCCGAGCTTGTGAGGGCGTTCATGGAGCTTCCATGCGTCTGCCGCCACCTGCATCTTCCCGTGCAGAGCGGAAGCGACAGGATCCTCAAGGAGATGGGCCGGCGCTACACGAGAGGCGAGTATCTCGAAGCGGTGAAGCGTCTTAGGGACTTCGATCCTCAGTTCGCCCTCACGACGGACGTCATAGTCGGATATCCAGGCGAGACGGAGGCCGATTTCGAGGAGACGAGAAGCCTTATGGAGGAGGCGGGGTTCGACAACGCCTTCATCTTCAAGTATTCGCCACGCCCCGGAACGAGAAGCGCGCTTCTCGAGGATGACGTACCCAAGGAGGAGAAGGAGAGGCGCAACCAGATCCTTCTCGCCGACCAGGAATCGCGCGGTTTGAGGCGCAACTCGGCGCTTGCCGGAACGGTGCGCGAGGTGATGGTCGAGGGGCCGAGCCTCAGGAACGAATCGAGGTGGAGCGGGCGCGACAGCGGCAACCGCATCGTCGTCTTCGAGCCGAAGGGCGCCCTGGCGCCGGGCGGCACGGTAAAGGTTCGCATCACCTCCGCCCATGCGCAGATACTCGTGGGCGAGATCGTGGAGGGGGCGTGAACTCTCTCTGGGCCAGACTCGGGCTTGGCGCAAAGGTGTGCCTTGTCGTCATCGCCGCGTATTTCGCGCTGGCGCTCTACGGCGAGGTGCAGTACAGGGTGGCCCAGGCGCGCGACGTGACGCCCGCCTACAATACCGTCCACGAATCGGAGCGCTACCTCCCGCCGAGCCGCGAGCACTGGATGGGCACAGACAATCTCGGGCGAGATGTGATGGCGAGGCTTGTTCAGGGCGCGAGGATCGCCTTCCATGTGGGCGTGATGACGAGTCTGATAGCGATCCCTCTCGGTGTTCTCTTGGGGCTTCTTGGCGGATACTACGGCGGAATCGCCGACTCGATAGTCGTGTGGCTCTGCGCAACGGTCGCGTCCATGCCGGGGCTTCTTTTCATCCTTGCGATATCGCTTGTCGTAGGGCAGGGGCTTACAGGCATTTACATGGGAATCGGGCTTACCACCTGGGTGGGCGTCTGCCGCACGATCCGCGCGGAGGTCATGAAGCACAAGTCGCGGGCGTACGTCCTTGCGGCGAAGGTCCTTGGATATTCCGATGCGAGGATAATCTTCAGACACATCCTCCCGAACGTCGCGCACGTGGTGCTGATACAGTTCTCGATACGCTTCCCGAGCGCCGTCTCGACGGAGGTTTTCATCAGCTTCCTCGGGATCGGCGTCCAGGGCGAGCCGAGCTGGGGCGTCATGATAAACAACGCCCGCATAAGGCTCTGGCAGGGGGTATGGTGGGAGATGACATTCACGACACTGGCGATCTTCACGCTTGTGCTAGTCTTCAACCATCTCGCCGACTCGCTGCGCGACGCTCTCGATCCAGCCCTCCGCTCGGAGGGGAACTGAACCCTTTCCAAAAATTTCCCAAAAACACGATTGACACGCCAATGGGCATTTGGTACAATATCCGCGTCATGAAAAACAAGGCATTTACCGCGAAGTATTGGTGGTGGCGCTGCGGATCCGGTTCCGCAACGCTTCCTGCGGCTTTGTCTTGAACGAGAACGAGACCAGTCGACGATAGGGCGCACGCGGGCCGGATCCTTAAGGGAATCCGGCCCGTTTCGCATATCTTGACGGCCGGCTCGGGAAACAGGGGTTTAAAATCAAAAGGAATCGCAAAGATGATGAAAGAGTTGAAATTGGAGGAGTTTGAGCGGCGCGCCGCGCGTGCGGGCAGGGTCGCCGTATTCAAGGAGTTCCTTGCGGACCGCGAGACTCCCGTCGCCGCGCTTTCGCGCCTCGGCGAGAACGAGGAGGCGTTCCTTCTCGAAAGCGTCGCGGGCGGGGAGACGAGAGGGCGGTATTCGTATCTCGGCATCGAGCCGTACGGCAGGATCGACGGCGACGATGCCCTTGAGCGCCTCAGGGAGCACTTCGCGGCGGCGCGCTACGAAAGCGCCCCAGAGCTGCCGCCTTTCCAGGGCGGGGCGGTCGGCTTCGTGGCGTACGGGGCCGTGCGCATCTTCGAGCCTAGGCTAGCGCGCACCATGAAACCCGAGGAGGGGACGCCTTCCATGTCTTTCCTCCTTACGGACACCTTCCTCATATTCGACAACGTCCGCGACACGGTGACGGTGGTCGTGATAGCCGATCTTGCCTCGAATCCCAATCCCGCCGACGCGTACAGGAAGGCCATGGACAGGATCGAGGCCGTGCGCGAGCGCCTTCTAAGCGCCGATTCGATCATGCGCCTCATGGCCTCGCAGCCGGTCCGTACGGAGCCTGCGCAAGTCGGGCCCTTCGAGTGCGAAATGACGCAAGGCGAATACTGCGGAATAGTAGAGAAGTGCAAGGAGGCCATAAAGGCTGGCGAGGTGATACAGATCGTCCCCTCGCAGAAGTTCACCGCCAAGGCCTCGATCCCCGCGCTTTCCCTCTACCGGGCGCTGAGGACTGTGAACCCCTCGCCGTACAACTTCTTCATGCGCATAGGATCGAAGACGCTCATCGGCTCGTCGCCCGAGGAGCTTGTGAAGCTCTCGGGAAGGACGGCCTCCACGGCACCTATCGCAGGGACCCGCCCGCGCGGCGCGACGCCCGTGGAGGACGCCGCCCTCGAGCGCGAACTCAAGGCCGACTTGAAGGAGCGCGCCGAGCACGTGATGCTCGTCGATCTCGGACGCAACGATCTCGGGCGCGTCTGCGAAACGGGGAGCGTCAGGGTGGAAGCCTTCGCCCATGTCGAGAGGTATTCCCACGTGATGCACCTTGTGAGCAACGTCAAGGGAACGCTCGCCAAGGGGTATGATGCGTTCGATCTCGTGAAGGCCGCGTTCCCGGCCGGCACGCTCACCGGCGCGCCGAAGGTGAGGGCGATGGAGCTTATCGAGGCCTTCGAGAAGTCGCCGCGCGGAACGTACGGCGGCGCGGCGGGATTCTTCTCTCTTACCGGCGACATGGATATGGCCATAGTCATAAGGACGATGGTCCTCGAGAAAGGCGTACTTACCATGCGCGCCGGAGCGGGGATAGTCGCCGATTCCGATCCGGTGAGGGAATACCAGGAGACGGTGAACAAGGCGAGGGCGTCATTCGAGGCGGCCCGTTTCGCCGAGAGCCTGTAAACGAGCTTCAAGCAAGGAGCAAAGCCATGATTCTCATGATAGACAACTACGACAGCTTCACCTACAACCTGGTGCAGGCAATCCGCTCGCTTGGAGCAGAGATGAAAGTCGTCCGCAATGACGAGATGGACGTAGTGGAGCTTGCGGCGCTGAAGCCAGATGCGCTCGTCCTCTCCCCCGGCCCCGGAAATCCCGACTCGGCCGGCGTGACGCTCGCCGCCGTGAAGGAGTTCGCCGGGAAGATCCCGATTCTGGGCGTATGCCTCGGCCACCAGTCGATCGCCCAGGCTTTCGGCGCAAAGATCGTCCCTGCAGGCAGGCTCATGCACGGCAAGACGAGCCGCCTGAGGCACGACGGCAAGGGCCTCTTCGCCGGTCTCGACCAGGGCTTCGAGGCGATGCGCTACCATTCGCTCGCCGTCGATCGCGCCACTCTTCCCGACTGCTTCGAGATTTCCGCCGAGAGCGAGGACGGCGAGATAATGGGTTTGAGGCACAAGACGCTCCCAATCGAGAGCCTCCAGTACCATCCAGAGTCGATCGGTACGCCGCAGGGCATGAAGCAGCTTGCGAACTTCGTCGAGGCGGTCACCGGGAAGAAGTCCCGCAAGTCGCTCTCCCCATCCGTAAGGAAGGCCGTTCTAACACGCGCCCTCGACGGAAAGGGCCCGAGCGAGCAGGAGGCCGAGGGGTATTTCGCGGCGATAATGTCCGGCGAAGTCGGGGAGCCGGAGCTTGCGGCGTTCCTTACGGCCCTCGCGCGGATCCCCGTGACGGCGGACGCTTTAGCCGGCGCCGCGCGCGCCATGTCCGATGCGGCCGTCAAGGTCGATCTCGGTGATGTGGACGCCGTCGACATCGTCGGCACTGGCGGCGACGGCTCCAATTCGTTCAACGTATCGACAACGGCCGCATTCATCGCGGCGGGCGCGGGCGTAACCGTCGCCAAGCACGGCAACATCGCCTCCACCTCCGCCTGCGGTTCGGCCGATGTTCTAAGGGCGCTCGGGTACAACCTCGCGGCAAAGCCCGAGGCGGTCGCGCGCTCCATCCGCGAAACGGGGATAGGATTCCTCTTCGCCCGCGAACTCCATCCCGCGATGAAGTTCGCAGCCCCCGTAAGGCGCACGCTCGGTTTCAGGACGCTCTTCAACCTTCTCGGGCCTCTCACCAACCCCGCAAGGCCGAAGCGCCAGGTTATAGGCGTTCCGGACGAGAGGCTCGCACCCGTGATCGCAGAGGCCCTGAGGCGGCTTGGCTCCGAAAGGGCGCTTGTCGTGGCAGGCTCCGGATCGCTGGACGAGATAAGCCCGGGCGGCTTCACGTTCGTCTCGTCGCTCGCCGGCGCAACGGTGAGGAACATGCTTCTCGACGCCGGCAAGGTGTACGGCCAGAGCTTCCTCAACTCCGAGATAAAGGGCGGAAGCCCGGACGAGAACGCGAAGATGCTCCTCGCGGTCTTGAAGGGCGAAGACAGGGGTGCGCGCCGCGCCGCCGCGATCGAGAACGCTGCGGCCGTCATACTGGCGGCGGACAAGGCGCGCGATTACGCCGAAGCGGTGGCGCTTGCCGTAGAGTCCGTCGATTCGGGGCGCGCCGCCGCGAAGCTCGCAGCCATGATGGAGGCCGTAAGATGAATGATGTCCTCAAAGAGCTTATGGCCATGCGCCGCGCAGACGCGGCCGCGCGCGAGGCGGAGGTTCCGCTTGTGGGTCTGGAGCGCCTTGCGATCGACGCCCCGTCCCCACAGAGATTCATGCCCGCTTTCAGGCGCGCGGGCATCAACGTGATAGCCGAGCTTAAGCGCGCATCGCCGTCCGAGGGGCTTATAAGGGAGGACTTCAATCCGCCGGAGCTCGCCCTTGAGCTTGAGGGCGCGGGGGCGGCGGCGCTTTCCGTCCTCTGCGAGCCGCACAGGTTCCTTGGGGGCGAGGCATACCTCAGGGAGGCACGCGCCGTGTCGTCGCTGCCGATCCTCTACAAGGATTTCATATCGACGCGCTACCAGATCGCCGAGGCGAGGCTCGCAGGCGCCAGTGCCGCGCTTCTCATCGCCGCGGCTCTCGACGACGCCTCGCTCAAGGAGCTTCTCGAGTATGCGCACGATATGGACCTTGAGGCGCTTGTCGAGACGCACAATGAAGAGGAGATCGATCGCGCCGTCGGTGCCGGTGCCAGGATGGTCGGCGTCAACTGCCGCAACCTGAGGAACTTCAAGTGCGACGTCTCGCTTCTTTCTAGCCTTATCGGGAAGATACCCCAAGGCTGCGTGAGGATAGCAGAATCGGGGATGCACTCGCACGAAGCCATTCTCGAGGCTAAGGCCGCCGGGGCAGACGGTTTCCTCGTCGGCACGGCGCTCATGCGCGCGGCGGATCCGGGCGCAAAGCTTCTGGAACTTACAGGCGCGAACACATGAAGGGCATTTCGAAATGAAAAGGGCGAGGATAACCGAGGCGTTCAGAAGGGCGAAGGAGGCGGGAAGGGGGGCGTTCGTCGCCTACATGACGGCCGGGTACCCTACGCTTGAGGCGAGCGAGGCGGCGGTGGACGAGCTTGTCGCCGACGGCGCGGACATCATCGAGCTCGGGGTTCCGTGTTCCGATCCCTTTGCCGACGGCAGCGTCATAAGATCGGCCGCATACGAGGCGATAAGGCAGGGAATGGACCTCGACGGGACGATCGCCATGGCGAGGCGACTCAGATCGAGGCACCCCGATACGGGGATCGTCCTTTTCTCTTACTACAACCCGGTGTCCGCGAAGGGGCTCAAGTCCTTCGCCGATGATGCGGCAGAGGCCGGGGTCGATGCTGTCCTTATCGTGGACATCCCCCTTGAGGAGCGCGAGGAGCTTTTGGCCCTCCTAAGACCCAGAGGGCTCGGATACATACCGCTCTTTGCGCCCGATACGCCGATCGAAGGCGTAAGGGAGATCGCATCTGGTCTTGAGAACTCGTTCCTCTACGTGATAACCGTCAAAGGCGTCACGGGAGCGAGAGCGGAGCTTCCCGCGGATCTCCCGGGAAGGCTCGAGGCGATCCGTGCCATTTCGCCTATACCAGTTGCGGCCGGTTTCGGGATTTCAACTCGTTCGCAGGCCGATGAGGTTTCGCGCCACGCCGATGGATTCATCGTCGGTTCGGCGCTCGTCAAGCGCCTTTCGGAGGGACTCAGGCCATGTCTCGGCTGAAGGTGTGCGGCATATGCTGCGAGGCGTTCGCGGTCGAGGCGGCGAGGCGCGGAGTGGATTATCTCGGCTTCATATTCGCCGGATCATCCCCGAGGCGTGTGACGCCCTCGCGGGCGGCGGAGATCGCGAACGCAGTCATTTTGGCGGGGAGACGGGAGGGGACTCTCCCACGCCCGCGTTTCGCCGGCGTATTCACCGATACGCCGGCGGACGCGATTCTTTCTGTGGCCAGGGCCTTGCCTCTCGATGTGGTGCAGCTCCATGCCCCGTATGCCGACGCGGATGTGGAGATGCTCTCGGCGGCCGGCCTTGAGGTATGGAGGCTCTACGATCCCGGGCGCGGCGCGGGGATGGAGGATGCCGTGCTTCTCGACGGGCGTGACGGGGCAAGGTGCGGCGGGACGGGGCGTCTTGCCGACTGGGCTCTTGTCGGGGAGCTAAAGAGCTCCGGAAGGAAGGTGGTCCTTGCAGGCGGGATCGGCGCCGGAAACATCGAAGGCGCAGCCCTAACCGGCGCCGATGTGATCGATGTCAACAGCGCCATCGAAACGGCCCCGGGCGTCAAATCCATCCACCTCCTGGACGAGCTCCTTTCACGCATGCCAGGGTGAAAAACGCGCTTGCGGGTGGGTGGGGAATATGGTAGAATAATTGCGTTTGGCGATAAGGAGTTAAAAAGAAATGTCGGCTATCTATGATTACCAGGGCGTTGTCGAGAACGTCCTCCCGGTTCAGACCGTTGGCGCTAACGGCTTCAGAAAGCGCGATCTCATTCTTACGGACGATGTCGATTCCATGTCCCGCTACCCCAACCACCTGCCTTTCACCTTCAAGCAGGACAAGGTGGCGCTTCTCGACAAGATCACCAAGGGACAGCGCGTCAAGGTGCGCTTCGCGATAGACGGCCGCATCTGGCACAGCCCCAAGACCGATCAGGACATGTACTTCAAGGATCTCGTCGGCCTCCAGGTGGAGGTTGTGGGCGAGGGTGGAGCCGCCGAGGCGCCCGAGGAGATGGAGCCCGCCATGCCGGACATGGCCGCCGCATCCGCCGGCGATCCCGACGATCTCCCGTTCTGACCGGTGCCGCGCGCAATGCGCAGCTGAGGTTTCTCCGTGGCCAGGACATGGCGTGAGCTTATAGGGCTGGGCGCGTCCTGGCTCGAATCGCGGTCCGTACCCGATGCGGAAACGGCCGCCGAACTGCTTGCCGCGCGTCTTCTCAAGGTATCGCGCGGCTTTCTTGCCGGGCACCTAGATGAGACGCCCGGCGAGCGCTACGTCGAGGCGCTCAGAAGGGGTATGGCTAGACTCGCGAAGGGCGAGCCGATACAGTACGTCCTCGGCGAATGGGACTTCCGTTCGCTTACGCTCAAATGCGACAGGCGCGCTCTCATCCCCCGCCCCGAGACGGAGCAGCTTGTGGAGCGCGTCTTGAAGAGCGAGGCGGCCCGCAGGCCTGAGCCGTTCGTCGTCGACGTTGGAACGGGAAGCGGATGCATAATATTGAGCCTCGCCAAGGAGATGAAAGGCGGCGTCTTTCTCGGGATAGACATTTCTCCGGATGCGGTGGCGCTTGCGGGCGAGAACGCGCGGATGTGCGCGCTCGACGG
Source organism: Kiritimatiellia bacterium (assembly GCA_045636065.1). GTDB lineage: Bacteria > Verrucomicrobiota > Kiritimatiellia > RFP12 > UBA1067 > RGIG5050. Next base: position 28,817 of record JAZTWW010000022.1, read on the forward strand.
GAAGGTCAGGTTCGCCGTGGCCGACGGGCTCGACGATTTCGACGAACCCGGGATGATAGACATTCTCGTATCCAACCCTCCGTACATACCAAGCGCCGAGTGCGCGCTTCTCGACCCGAGGATCAGGGATTTCGAGCCTGTGACCGCCCTTGACGGCGGGGTGAAGGGGCTTGATTTCTACGAGAGGTTCGCGGGCGATGCGATAAACGTCCTCAAGCCGGGCGGCGAGGTGTTCTTCGAGATTGGGCACGACCAGGGAGAGGCCGTAAGATCGCTTCTCTTCGACGCGGGCTTCGAGAACATAAAGGTGGAACGCGACTGGGCCGGCCACGACAGGTACGTTTCCGCGAAGCTTCCCTAGGCCGCACTCAAGACGGCGGCCCCCCCATGGGGATCGCTGCATATTGTGACGCTTTCTTGCAAAGTGTCGCATGATTTGATATAATACCCGACATGAAAAACGACGAACTTTGTCCATGCAGGAGCGGCAAGCCCTTCGGGGATTGCTGCAAGGCGGTTTTGGATGGCTCGCGCAAAGCCGAGACGGCTGCGGAGCTGATGAGGGCGCGCTACAGCGCCTACGCCACGGGCAACATAGATTTCCTCTACCGGAGTTCCGGTCCCCAGGTCCGCGCCGAGTTCGACGAGAAGACAACGCGCGAATGGTCGAACACAGCCACCTGGCAGGGCCTTACCATACTCAAGGAGGAGGACGGCGGCCCCGGCGACAAGGAAGGGGTTGTGGAGTTCGTGGCGTACTATACGGCCAACGGCCGCGAATGCGCCCACCACGAGAGGAGCGTCTTCGAGAGGATCGACGGCGAATGGCGCTTCATAGACGGCCTCATCCAGGACGTCCCGGGCGAGACGATCCGCCGCGAGGCCCCGAAGATCGGCCGCAACGACCCTTGCCCGTGCGGCAGCGGCAAGAAATACAAGAAGTGCTGCGGCAAGGCCTGACGGCGATTTGAAAGGCTTGGAACAAAATGCCAGAAGTATACGGCAAGACCAGAATACTCGTCCTGGACGACGAAAAGCTCATCCGCCTGACGATGAGCGCCAAGCTAAAGAAGATCGGCTACATCCCGATCGCCGTGGGGACGGTCGAGGAGGCTGTCGCCATCCTCAAGACGGACCACCGCCTCATACGCGCGGTCATAACCGACATCGTCATGGGCGATATGGACGGCTTCGTCTTCCGCGACATCGTGCGCGGCATAGACCCGATGATGCCCATCTTCTTCATGACCGCCCTCGACCCCGAGGAGGGCAGCGGCTTTCTAAAGCGCATCGTGCAGGACCAGATGAGCTACTACCTGCCCAAGGCGATCAGCACCGAAGTGCTCCTAAAGCGCGTCCAGAGCATCGTCGCCTCCAGGAAGGTCGAGCAGTTCATCGAGCGCCAGATGGCCGAGACGCACCACGCGCGCATGCTCGCCGCGCACATCCAGCGCAGCATGCTCCCGGTGCGGAACATCATGACGCAGCGCGGCTTCTACACAACGTGGTGGCACCCGAAAGACGCCGTCAGCGGCGACCTCTACGAGTGCGTCCCCTTCGGCATGGGCTGCTACCTGTACGTCCTTGGCGACATCCAGGGCCACGGCACGAGCGCGGCACTCGCCATGACCGCGGTCCAGTCGTTCCTCAAGAACCTCATGCACCGCGAAGGCGCCCCGATGATGGGCGTCGAGGAGATAGCGAACCTCCTGCAGGGCTTCTTCCGCAACAACCTCGCCGAGGTGTCGTACATGACGGTGCTCATCTGCATACACCGTCCGCTCGACAACCTCGTCGAATGGATAAGCTGCGGCGCGCCCGATCTTTTCGTCATCGATCCTGGAAGGAAGTCGGATCCGCCGATAAACCCGGAGAAGCGCGGCGGGCTTCCGATAGGCCTTTTCCCGGATACGGTCTACACGGCCGCCGACGTGGTGCGCACGAAGCTCTCCAAGACGGCCGTGTGCATCGCCTGCACCGACGGGCTCTTCGACATATCGCGCGACAAGGAGTGCCTTGAGACGATACCCATGGACTACGCAAGACGCATCCTCGACGAGCTTACGCGCGAAGCGCGCATGAACGGCTCCATGATGGCGCTCCCCTACAAGTTCATGGAGGCGTGCGAGCAGTCGGGCTACACGTACCATTCGGACGACGTGACAGGGTTCGTCTTCGGCGCAAGGCTCTTCCTCGACGGCATCTACGAGGCCTCCATAAGGCTTTCCCCCGTTTCGGTCGACGCCGCTGCGCAGGCGATGGGCGAATGGTGCATCAACGAGGGCTGGCCGCAGGATGTCGTCGACAGGGTCCAGCTCGTCGTCGAGGAGATGCTCATGAACGTCTACGACCATGGCTTCGACGACCGCGAGCGCCTTCACGAGACGGCAGCCGTGAGGCTAAGGCGCATGAAAGACCACGTCGAGCTGACGGTCTGGGAGTGCGGGAAGCTCGCGCCGAGCATGGCCGTCCCCTCCGGGAACGCGTCCACGGCGTTCGAGCTCAAGAACAAGGATTTCGACAACCACGGCAGGGGGCGGCTCATCGTCCGCGAGATATGCGACGGAATCGAGCGCAACCGCTACTGCAACATGAACGAAACAGTCTTTCTGATTCCACGCGGGGGTACTTTGTACAAGGGGGATAAAGTACAGGAGGAGTTCTTCCTATGAAAGAGTGCTGCAACGCCTATCTCAGCGAGCAGTTCGGAGGCGAAAAGGAACTGATCGAGGAGATCTATTCGGAGTACGTAAGCTCCATAGACGAGAAGATGAAAGAGGCCGTCGGCGCGCTTGCGTCCGGCGACTGGAAGCGCCTCGACGTCGTGGCGCACACGATAAAGGGCAATGCGCTCGCCGTCGGCGACAAGGACATGGCCGACACCGCGATATCGATGAGGACGAGCGCGCAGCTCGCGGACAGCGCAAGGGCCTCGGATCTTCTTGAAAGGATCAAGGAGCTGAGCACCACCCTCTGAAGGCTGTTGAATGCATTGGTGATCGAGGAGGTGACTGAGGCAAGTGGCGAGTTTTCTTGAGAGAAGCAGGGACGCGGATCTCGACCAGCTCGTGAAGGAGCTGGCCTCGCGCACCCATGGCAACAAGAGGCGGAGCCTGAGGCTGAAGGCGTGGAAGCTGACGGTCATGGGTTCCTATGCCCTCAAGCGCGCGATGGACATCGTCTTCAGCCTTGCGGGGATGGTCGTCCTCTCGCCCGTGTATCTCGCCATAGCAGCCGCAGTCAAGTTCACGAGCCCCGGGCCGATCATCTTCAGCCAGACGCGCGTCGGCCGCTACGGAAGGCACTTCAAGTTCTACAAGTTCAGGAGCATGTACGTCGACGCCGAAGCGCGCAAGAGCGAGCTTATGGACCAGAACGAGTCGTCCGACGGCGTCATCTTCAAGATGAAGGACGATCCGCGCATCACGCGCGTCGGAAAGTTTCTTAGGCGCACGAGCCTCGACGAGCTGCCGCAGCTCTGGAACGTCTTCATTGGCGACATGAGCCTCGTCGGCCCGAGGCCGCCCGTTCCCTCGGAAGTGCAGGAGTACACGCTCGAGGACCGCAAGCGCCTCAACGTGATCCCCGGCATAACGTGCCTCTGGCAGATAAACGGCAGGAGCGAGATCCCGTTCCACGAGCAGGTGCGCCTAGACAAGGATTACATCCTCGCGCCGAGCATCTGGAAGGATCTTGTGATACTTCTCAAGACCGTCCCCGCGATCCTCGGTGGAAAGGGGGCGTACTAGATGAGGAACATCCTCTTCGTCCCGTCCATCGCAGCCACCGAGTGGCTGCAGGAGGTAATGCCCGGCTCCAGTCCCTCGGCCCTTCCAATTGCGGGCCGCAGGATCGTCGATTACGCCACGGAGCGCGCGCAGCGTTTCAGCGTCATTCTCACCGAGATACTCGACTGGCATTTCAAGGAGGATCTCGCCCGCCACTTCAGCGACGTCACTCGGACAGGCTTCCCCGTTTTCTACCACAAGGGCGAGGGCGAGATGCCGCGCGGGCTCAACGACCTTTCGAAGCAGTCGAGCCCGCTTACGTGGAACATAACGGACGGCCTCGTAGTCATATGGGGGCTCTATCTCTCGATGCACGAGCCAGAGGACGTACGCCTCGTCGAAATGACGGAGGAGGAGTGCGAGAACACCCCGATGGGAATGTACCGCCGCAAGAACGGGAAGTGGATGCGAATCCTCCCCGACGGCTATCCGATAAAGGACGTCAAGGACTGGCACGCGCTCAACATGCTTGTGATGGAAAGCGGCGGCAAGTTCACCCTCCCCGGGTACTCGGCGGAGAACGGCGTCAACCTCGGCAGGAACGTCGTCATGGAGCACGGCACCGAGGTTAAAAGCCCCGTCATAATGCAGGACAACACATGGTGCGCGCGAAACGTCCTTTTAAACGGCGATGTGATAGTGGGGCAGGGCTCCTTCATAGACGAAGGCGCGCGCCTTAGGCGCACGGTAGTCTGCGACAACACGTACATCGGGCGCGGCGTCGATCTTGAGGACAAGATCGTCGCCGGCAGCCGCATCATCGACGCGAAGTCCGGCGCTTGGACAGATATTGGGGACAGGGGGCTCGCACACTCCATCGGAGGGGTCGGGTTCGGATGGTTCAAGTCCCTGTGGCATTTCCTCCTTGGAACGTCGATAAGAGGGAGGAGGCGCTGATGGGCCGCTACGCATGGGGAGACGTGCCCGCCGCCGACGCGATCGTCGAGAGGGTGGTGGCCGAAGCCGGAAAGGAGATTTCCGCGCTTGGGATACCCCGTCTTGCAGGTGTCGTCCTCGGTGGAGGATACGGCCGCGGCGAGGGTGGCGTCTTCCTTGGCGACGGCGATATCCGCCTCGCGAACGACCTTGATTTCTACGTTGTCACGGAGGAGGGCGCGACGCCTCGCGACATCGAGGCGATAGGCAGGGCGCTTGAACCTATATCGCGCCGCTGGACGGAGACGCTCGGGATAGACGTCGACTTCTGCACTGCGAAGACTCCCGCCCGCCTCAGGCGCGACGAGAGGCGGCTTATGGTCCAGGAGCTTCTCAACGGATACTTCGACGTCGCCGGGAAGAAGGGCGAGGAGCTTTTCGCACACGTAAGGCGCTTGAGTCCCGGGGATCTTCCGTGGACGGAGGCCGTCAGGCTTCTCGTCAACAGGGGAGCGGGTCTTCTTCTCGCGAAGGAGAGGGGCGAGGGGCTTTTCTCCGTCAGGAACATCAACAAGTGCGTCCTCGGCGCGTTTGACGCGAAGCTCATCTCCGATGGGAGGTACGCCTGGAAGGCCGTTGACAGGGAGAAGGCCGCGAACTCGGAGCTGTACTCGAAGGCTCTCATGTGGAAGTTCCGCCCGTCGGACGAGGGCGTGTGCTCCTGGGAGGAGGCGCGTGAGGTGTGGCTCGACGCGGCCGATGCGGTCGTCGAGGCCGGGCGCGACGGCGGCCTTGGCGGGCGCACGGTGAGAAACGCCGTGAGGTGGCTGAGGCGGCGCGGCACGGTGGGGAGGCTGTCGACTCTCGGGTTCAATCCAGTCGTCAGGATGCTTGACGGTTTTTCGTGCGCCATACGCTCGCGCGGGCCATTCCCGCCCGGGCTCAGGCGCGACTGGGAGGTTTTCGGGTGAACGCGGCCGCGGTGGCCGCGGGAGAATAGGGCAATTTAAGGAAAAAGAAAGAAGGAGCTGATTACATGACATGGGAGATCACTGCAAATGAAGGCGTCATGAAGGTTGCCATTGAAGGCCGCCTGGTGGCGGCCGTGGCGCCTCTCTTGAGGGAGGAGATACTCGGGAAGTACTCCGAAGGGATGAACATCCTCTTCGATCTCAGCAAGATGGTGCATATCGATTCAAGCGGACTCGGTGTCCTCGTGCAGGTCCTGCAGAAGGTCAAGGCGTCCGGCGGTAAGGTCATCCTTGCGGCGCTTCAGGCTGGGCCGAAGATCGTCTTCGACATCACGAAGGTGAGCCGCGTGTTCGAGATCGTCCCCACGGTGGAAGACGCGAAATTCTGAGGTTTGGATGAAATCCCGTTTCATCATCGCGGCCATCGCGCTCGCGGCGGCGTTCCCGTCGCGGGCGCACGAGGCTGCGGCCGCGGAGCCTTCCGCGCCGGCCGGAAAGGTCGTCGTCTCCGACTCCGTGCGCGACTACAAGCTCGACTACTGGGCCTCGGCCGACACGATGTTCGCCCACAGCGTCCTCGGCGACGTGTTCAAATCGATAGACTACAGTGTGGAGCATGCGCCATACTGCGAGAACGGGCAGTTCGATTCCTCAAAGACCGAGGTCATCTGCAGCGCGTTCCGCACCCCGGCCATCCTTGAAGAGTACGATTTCCCCGTGCAGCCGCTCGGCACGATGCATTTCGCGCTCTATACCTCGCCCGAGCGGGCAAGCAAGATGCTTTCGGAGAAGATAACCGAATGGCCAAGACTGAAAGTCGCCTACTCGCCCGTCGCGCAGGGCAGGACGACCGACCGCGAAGATTTCTTCATACACGCAAGTCTGACACCCGAATATGTCGAATACCACACGAGCGAGGAGGCCGTCGATGCCCTCAAGAGAGGCGACGTCGATGCGCTCTTCCTCTACACGCCGCGCGGGAAGCGTCCCGGGGGGATAGTGGAGATAGTCCCGATCGGCGACCGCAACGTGTATTTCGCCGTCCGCAAGGACCACCCGGAGCTGTTGAAGAAGCTCTCTTCCGCTTTCAGGGACTACTACATCGACCATATAGACAGGATCGACAAGTTCAGGAGCGATCTTCTCGGGATACCAACCCCGACTAACAGGGTCCGCATGGCGGCGTACCAGAGAGGCGATCTTTTCGAGGTTTCCCCCGACGGGGAAAGGTCGGGCGTGATCGCCGAATGGATGAAGGCGCTTTCCGTGTACGGCAGGAAGGAGATAGACTACGTCTACGGCGAATACGACGAAAGCGTCGACGCCGTCAAGAGCGGGCGTCTTGATTGCATAGGCGGAATCGGGTTCGCCCCGATACACAGGGAAGGGCTCCTTTTTCCGCATACCCCGATAGGAATGCTGCGCGTCTACCTGTGGGCCCATCCGAACGGAAAGTACAAGTCCGGCGATCCAATGAGCTGGCGCGGGATGAAAGTCGGCATACTCTCCGGCACCTATAGCGCCGCGCGCGTCAAGCAGCAGCTTGAAAGCCACGATGTCGATATCGTCTGCCGCGAATTCCACTCGGACAGGGAGATGACGGACGCGTATTTCGCCGGGGAGCTTGACGCGTGCGTAGACGTGGAGAAGCCGGAGCTAGCCAAAGAACTCGCCCTGCACGTGTATGCCTCCCACCCGATGTACATATGCGTCTCGCCCAAGAGGCCGGATCTCTTCGGCGAACTGGAGGACGCGCTCGACGACATATGCGACGATCTTCCGAGATACATGCGCATGATAAGCGACAGGCGCTACGGCGTCAAGACGGGCGCTGCCACATACTCGCTCAAGGAGTCGGACTGGCTCAAAAAGCGCATAATCTCGCGCGAACCGGTGGATATAGACCTTTCGCCGTGGCCGTTAGAGCTGAGGGACAGGAACGGCGCTCTCCAGGGCTTCCCGTTGAAGCTCCTGAGCGAGCTTACGAAGAGATCGGGGCTCATCTTCAACGTGCTGCCGCAATCCGACCTGCAGACGGCGGAGGCGAAGTTCCTGAGGGGCGAGTCGAACCTGTGGATACCGTACCCCGAGATGCCGAAGTACGCCGTGAGCGGAGCGATCTCGATATTCTCGCTGTCCGTGCCGGAAAATTTCGCCGAGATGGTAGGGGCAAAGGAGCTGCATTCGGAATATACGCTCTACGCGGGCCCCAATGCACCGGAAGAGCTTCTAGGCGTCTTGAGGAAGACGCTCGCCAGCATCGACGGCAACGAACTCCAGGAACTGTTCCTCGATGCGGTTGCCGAGAACAACACGGTGCACCGCGTCTTCGGGCTGACCGAGGAGGAGCTTGAGAGGATGCTCGCCGTCTCCGGCATAGCCCTTCTCTCGGTGATACTCGTGTACGGATTTGTGATGATAATTCTCCTGAAGCGCCATGCAAAAAGGGCCGAGATCTCGGCCCAGCTTGCGGAGGATCACGCCCAGGCGAAGACGCGCTTCCTCGCGATGATGTCGCACGAGCTCAGGACGCCGCTCAATGCGGTCATAGGCTTTGCCGAGTTCCTGGGCAAGCCAGATGTGGCCGAAAGCGAGAGGAAGGGCTATGTCGACGGTATACTCCTCAGTTCCAACGCGCTTCTCGACCTCATAAACGACATCCTCGACCTCTCCAAGCTTGAGGCCGGCGCCATGGACATGCGCCAGGGCTCGTGCGACATGAACCTGCTCCTTAAAGATCTTCCGACGATCTTCGGCTACAACGCGAGGAAGCACGGAGTGGCGCTTAGGGTGGAGACGGCGGGAGGGAAGCCCCTTCCGGTGGTGGAGCTTTCCAGCCAGGGCATGAGGCAGATACTCATAAACCTCGTAGGCAACGCGGCAAAGTTCACCGACAAGGGCGAGATATCCGTCTTTGCGTCTTGGGCCGGCGATACGAACACCCTCCACCTTGAGGTGAGCGACACCGGATGCGGCATATCAAGCGAGAGGCTCGAGCACATATTCAATCCATTCGTGCAGGACGTCCAGACAAGGATGAACAGCAGGGCCGGCATGGAAATGAAGGGCACGGGGCTCGGGCTTTCGATCGTCAAGCGCATGGTGGACAGCGCCAAGGGCGAGATCCAGATCGAAAGCGAGATCGGGAAGGGAACGAGGTTAGTCATCGACATCCCGGGCCTCAAGGTGCTGGAGGACCATGAAAACGGTTCGGCGGCCGCCGCGCGCGAAGTGCTCAAGCTCGCGATCCCGGAGCGCGTTCTCGTCGTGGACGACATGCCGATGAACAGGAAGATTCTCGGCATACACCTCTCGAACCTCGGCGTGAAAGACATCCGCCACGCCGAGAACGGCAAGGCGGCGCTCGCCGTCATGGACGAGTGGATACCGGATCTCGTTTTGACGGACATGTGGATGCCCGAGATGGACGGAGCGAAGCTCGCCGAGGAGATGCACCGCGACAGGCGCCTTGCGAAGGTTCCGGTCGTCGCCGTCACGGCAGATGTGGACGCCGGCTCCACGTACGACATGAGTCTCTTTGCCAAGGTTCTCTCCAAACCGGTTACTAGCGACAAGCTCAAGACTCTCTTCTGACATGAAACTTCTCGTATCGGCCATACCCTACGACTCCGGCAGAAGCGGCATCTCCGTATATGTGCGCGAGGTGCTGCGCGAACTCTGCGCTGCCGGTCATCAGATCACGCTTCTCTGCGAGCCGGGTACCGGGGGCGAAAGCTTCGGCCTTCCCGCGGACGCCAAGGTCGAGCGCATATACGCGCCCTCATGGACGAAAAGGCCGGCGCTTAGCATGGCGTGGCACCTTTTCATCCTCCCCTCGAAGCTCAAGCGCCTTCAGCCGCAGTTCGACGGCATGGTGATATGCGCCGCCAACAGGCGCGTCCTTTCGCGTTACCCCATCCCCACGGCGGCCACCATACACGATCTCGCGAACTTCCACATCAAGGGCAAGTATTCGCGCTTAAGGATGGTGTATCTCGCGAAGCTCCTGCCGCATTACGCGAAGAAGGCGCAGAGGCTCGTCGCCGTGAGCGAATCGACGAAGAGGGACATGGTAGATTTCTGGCGCTGCCGCGAGGAGGATGTAACCGTCCTCTACAACGGCCTTCCCGCAGGCATCGCAAGGCGCGAGACATCCGGCGGAAAGTCGATACTCTACATATCGAGGATCGAGCACCCGGGGAAGAACCACGTGCGGCTCATAGAGGCGTACGGCATGCTCGAAAGGAAAGTCGCCGAGGCGCATCCGCTCGTCATCGCCGGGGCCGACTGGAAGGACGCCGAAGCCGTACACGAGGCGGCAAAGAATAGTCCGCACGCGGATCTCATAACGTTCACGGGCTTTGTGGACGATGCGACTCTTGAAAGGCTCTGGGGCGAGGCGGGGTATTACGTCTTTCCGAGCCTCTTCGAGGGCTTTGGGCTTTCGCTCGCCGAGGCAATGGCAAGGGGCATCCCGTCCGCAGCGTCGGAGAACGGCTCTCTCGGCGAAGTCGCGGCCGATGCGGCGATAAAGTTCGACCCTTGGAGCGTAGAGTCGATAAAAGGCGCGCTTGAGAGGCTTCTCACCGAGCCTGAGGCGGAGAGGGCGGCGAGGATCGAGCGGGGCCTTAAGCGCGTCAAGGCGTTTTCGTGGCGCGAGCACGCGAACGGCCTTGTGCGGCTTCTCGCCGATGCGAGGCGCGAAATGTCAGAAGGGACGGTGGATCTCTTCGGAATTCCGGTAGCCAAGGTGCGCGAGGACGAGGCCGTCGAGAGTGTCATATCGCTCGCCAAGGGCGGAAGGAAGGGCGGCAGGGCCGCTTTCGTCGCGACGCTCAACGTCGATTTCGTCTCGAACGCCGTCAAGTGCCGTCCGTTCGGCGGCAACGGCGAGCTTTGGGGATACTTGAAGGGGGCGGATTTCGTCACGGCCGACGGGATGCCGATAGTGCTTCTCTCGAAGATCATGGGCAATCCCCTCCCAAGCCGTGTGACTGGCGCCGACATGGTGCCGAAGCTCGCGAAAAGGTGCTCGGAGGAGGGGCTTTCGATATACGTCCTCGGCGGGACGGACGACTCGCTCAAGGAGGCGTTCGCGAAGCTTGCGCCCATGGCCCCGGATCTCAAGGTGGCTGGCACCGACTCCTCGTTCGTGAAGCTTGACGAGGACCAGACAGGGATAATCGAAAAGATAAACGCCGCGAAGCCGGATATCCTCTTCGTCGCGCTCGGGAACCCCAAGCAGGAGCTTTGGATGGGGCGCAACGCCTCCAAGCTCGACGTCCCCGTGATGATCGGCGTCGGGGGTACGTTCAACTTCATCGCGGGGCGCGTAAAGCGCGCGCCCGTATGGATGCAGAGGTGCGGCCTTGAATGGATATACAGGGTTTCGCAGGAGCCGGGGCGGCTTTGGCGCAGATACGCGTATGGACTTGTGAAGTTCTCGTACCTGGCGCTCGTTTTGAGGCTTGGAGGCTTCAGAAAATGAGAATCGCCCATGTCCTTAGACGGCTTTCGTTCGACGACTGGGGCGGCACGGAGCAGGTCGTATGGAATCTCGCGAAGGCGCAGCTCAAGGCCGGACACGAGGTGAGGCTCTTTGCGACGAGTGCGCTTTCAAGTCCTGGTATGGAGACGGTCGACGGGCTCGATATAGTGAGGTTCAAGCCCATATACCCGTGGTGGCCGATGACCAAGGCGCTAAAGTCCATGCTGGACAGGAAAGGCGGAAACCCGTTCGTCCCGGGGCTCGGCAGGGCTTTAAGGGAATGGCGGGCTGATGTGATCCACTGCCATGCGATGGCGCGGATCGCGGAGCTGTGCCTTAGGACGGCAGCTAAGACTGGCGCAAAAAGCGTCGTCTCGCTCCATGGAGGCGGATCGAACGTCCCCACGGAGGAGGCAAAGAGCCTAAAGGCCCCGACGCGCGGCCTTTTCCCCTGGGGGAAGCTTCTCGACTACGCGATGGGCTGGACGAGGCGCATCCCGGAGGATTTCGGCGGGATAGTCTGCGTAGGCGAAGACGAATACCAGCGCTACTCCAGAATCCACCCACACGTCCTTTTCCTTCCCAACGGAGTCAATTTCGAAAGATTCGCAAGAGCGCCCGAGGAAACAGGTTGATCCCGTTTCCGTTTGCGGCCTATTGACTTTCAGACGAAAAAATAGTATAATAAGTGCCGTTTTTCCGTTCTCGGTGGCTCGGTGAGCCTCCGATCGTTCTTTTTTTGTTTATACGCAAAGGAGCTGAAAGCCATGATGAACAACGAATTGTTGGCGATGGTAAACTACATCGAGCGCGAGCGCGGTGTCGACCGCGAACTTGTACTCACAGCCATCGAGCAGGCTCTTGAGCAGGCCGCCAAGCGCAATCCTGACGTGACAAGCGATCTCAGGGTTGTCATCGACAGGCGCACGCTCGCGCTCCATGTGTATGACACGCTCGTCGTCAGCGACGAGGATACAGGCGTCGGGTTCATATCGATAGCCCGCGCAAGACGCCTCAAGCCGGACGTTAAGGAGGGCGACACCCTTGAGGTCGAGATGGCCGCCTCCCGCCTCGGTCGCATCGCCGCGCAGACGAGCCGCAACATGATAATGCAGAAGATCCGCGATGCCGAAAGGTCGAACACGTTCAGCGAGTTCAAGGGCCGCATCGGCGAGATCGTAAGCGGCACCGTCATCGGGCTTTCGCACCGCGACGTATACATCCAGGTCGGGAAGACGGAAATGGTCCTTCCTGGGCGCGAGCGCATCCCGAGCGAGGACTACCAGGTCGGCGACTCCATCAACGCCGTCGTCCACAACGTCCGCGACAGGCCCGATTCGAGCGGCCCGTCCGTGACGGTGAGCCGCGCGTCGAACGAGTTCCTCCGCGCGCTTCTGAGGCGCGACGTGAGTGAGATCGCCGAGGGTGTCGTCGAGATAATGGGCATAAGCCGCGATCCCGGCTTCAGGGCGAAGATCTCCGTGAGGAGCCACGACCCGAACGTCGATCCCGTCGGCACGTGCGTCGGCATGCGCGGAATGCGCGTGAAGAACATCGTCCGCGAGCTTAGCGGCGAGAAGATCGACGTCGTAAAGTGGGACGAGGACATCCGCAAGTACGTGACGGCCGCGCTCTCGCCGGCCAGGCTTGAGACTATCGATGTCGATCCCGAGGGCAGCAACACGGTGCGCGTCACAGTTGCCCCCGACCAATACTCCCTCGCCATCGGCCGCAGGGGGCAGAACGTCCGCCTTACATCGAAGCTCACGGGCTGGCATGTCGAGGTCACGAAGGCGATGCAGCTGGCGAGCTTCGAGGACCAGAAGGCCGAGGCCATCAAGAACCTCGCAGACCTCTTCAGCGTATCCACGGCTGTCGCCACGCAGATGGCGAACGCGGGCTTCCTCAGCGTCGAGGGCATACTCGCCGTCGACGTCGCCGATTTCGCCGCCTCCTCGGGTCTCGACGACGTTACCGCAAGGGGCCTTTATGCGGCGGCCCAGGCGGTCGAGGAGCTTACGAAGGGTTGATGCAAAGCGGCATCTTATTGGAGGGCTGGAATATGCGCGTCTACGAATTTGCCAAAAAGATCGGTGCCACGTGCGCCGCAGTGATGAGAGCCGCCGAGGAGAACGAGGTGGAGGTGTACTCCGCGCTCAGCGTTCTCGAGGCGGAGGATTGCGAAACGATATCCAACGCCCTTCTGAAGGAGGGCGCGGGGGTGAAGTCGCAGTTTGAGGCCGCAGGAAAGGCTAGGGCCGAGAAGTCCGCGCGCGCAAGGAAGGCCGACGCCTCCCGCCGCGACGAGGACGCGAAGCTCCTTGAGGCCGCCCGCGAGAGGGCCGTCAAGGCTGCCGAAGGCGAGGCTGTCGAGTTTCCGAAGTTCGAGCGCGCCAAGGATGCGGCCCCGGCCGCCAAGCCGGCGCCCGCTCCCGAGCCGCCGAAGGTGGTCCCGGCGGAGAAGCCGGCCCCCAAGGCCGAGCCTGCGGTGGAGGTGAAGCCCGCCCCCGCTCCCAAGGCCCCTGCACCCCAGCCCGCCCCCAAGGCTCCGGCGCCAAAGAGCGCACCCGCTCCCGCTCCGGCGGCAGCGGCTGCCGCGCCCAAGCCGGCAATCAAGATCACGGTCGGTACGCCCAAGCCTCCGGCCATAAAGATCACCGTCGGCCAGACCCAGCCCAAGGGCGACAAGCAGAAGGACAAGCTCCAGAAGGCCGCCAAGAAGGGTCCGAAGCCCATCCGCGGCGAGGCGGACGACGATCGCGATTTCATGCGCGACAGGAGCAAGGTCCGCAAGGGGCTTCCCGCGCAGGCGCAGTCTCCGGCGGCGGCCGTCCAGCTTCCGTCCGGGAACCGCGAGATTTCGATCCGCGGCGCGATAGTCGTCAAGGAGCTCGCCCTCAAGCTCGGTTTGAGGCCCAACCGCCTCATCGCCGATCTGATGCAGCTTAAGATCCTCGCCTCCATCAACCAGCGCGTCGAGCCCGAGGTGGCTACGCAGGTGGCGCAGAAGTACGGCTACAAGGTGACGATCGAGCATGCCCGCGACAGGCTGAACGCCAAGCCCGTTCTCAAGGCCATCGACGCGGACGACGAGATTCCGCAGGATCTTCCCGAGCAGATGGAGCCGAGACCGCCCGTGGTGACGTTCCTCGGCCACGTCGACCACGGCAAGACGACGCTCATGGACTACATCCGCAACACGAAGGTAGCGGCGGGCGAGGCCGGCGGCATCACGCAGCAGATATCCGCCTATCAGGTCGACATCCAGGGAAGGAAGATAACGTTCCTCGATACGCCCGGCCATGCGGCGTTCAGCGCGATGCGCCAGCGCGGCGCGCAGCTGACGGACATCGCCGTCATCATCATCGCGGCGGACGACGGCATAATGCCGCAGACCGAAGAGGCCATAAGGTGCGCGAGGCAGGCGGGCGTCCAGATGATGGTCGCGCTCACCAAGTGCGACAAGCCCACCTCACAGCCCGACCGCGTCAAGCAGCAGCTCCAGAAGATGGGCCTCACCCCCGAAGAGTGGGGCGGCGACATCGTCTGCTGCGAAGTGAGCGGCGTCACCGGCAAGGGTGTCGACAACCTCCTTGAGATGATGCTCCTCCAGGCGGACGTTCTCGAACTTACGGCGAACCCGAAGCGCCGCGCGAACGGCTACGTGATCGAGGCCGAACTCGAGCAGGGCTTCGGACCTACGGCCACGCTTCTCGTGACGGGCGGCACGCTCAAGGTCGGGGATGCGATCCTCGTCGGCGAGCATTTCGGAAAGGTGAGAAGCCTCATCGACGACCACGGCCGCCGCATCAAGGAGGCGCCTCCTTCCACGCCAGTCAAGTGCACGGGCCTTTCGGGCGTTCCCGAGGCGGGTGCCGAGTTCCGCGTCATGCTCGACGAGAAGCGCGCACGCACGCTCGCCGAGGAGGCGGCCCGCGAGCGCAAGGAGATCGAGCTTTCGCAGACGAAGGCGGCGAGCCTCGAGGATCTTCTCGGCAAGATGGGCGCGGGCGAGAGGCGCGTACTCAACGTGATCGTCAAGAGCGACACGCAGGGTAGCCTTGAGGCCATCGTCGCGGCGCTGAACGACATCAAGAGCGAGAAGGTGAAGCTCTCCGTGATCGGCACCGGTACGGGCAACGTGAGCCTTACGGACGTCAAGTCCGCGGCCGCCGGCAAGAGCATCATCGTCGGCTTCGACATCGGATGCGACTCTGGCGTCCAGCAGCAGGCCCGCCACGACGGCGTCAAGATCTCGAGCTTCCGCATCATCTACGAGCTTCTCGACCACGTCAAGCAGTCGATGCTCGACCTTCTCCCGCCCGAATACAAGGAGACGGTCAAGGGCCATGCAGAGATCAAGGCCATCTACGACATCGGCAAGCTCGGCCGCATCGCCGGCGCGCAGATGCTCGACGGCGTTCTCATCGCGAGCGCCCGCTACCGCGTGCTCCGCGGCAAGGAGCGCATCTGGGACGGCCGTCTCCAGAGCCTCAGGCACTTCAAGGACGAGGTCAAGGAGGTCACGGGCCAGCAGGAGTGCGGCGTGTGCTTCGCGGGCTTCGAGAAGTTCGCCGAGGGCGACACGATCGAGTGCTACATCATGGAAGAGCTGCCCAGGACGCTCTAACCGTCCGTGGCGGCAGCCGGCAAAGGGGGCTTTATGGGCGTAGACAGGCTTGAAAGGGTCAATTCCCTTTTGAAGCGCGTTATAGGCGAGGCGATGTTCCGCGTGATGCAGCATGACGAGATAAACCCCGTCATGATCACCGTAACGAACGTCGCCTGCGCGACGAACCTCAGGGATGCGACAGTCTCTGTGAGCGTTTTCGGGCCGCCGGAGATGAAGGAGCGCGCGCTCCAGCACCTCGTGCACCATGCGCGCGACTTCCAGAAGACGGTGAACCGCGAGGTCCGCCTCAAGTTCACGCCGCAGCTCCACTTCAAGCTCGACAACTCCCTTGAAAAGGGCGACCATGTCCTGGCCGTCCTTGACAGCCTCTCCCGCGAAGGGCAGGGCGGTGAAGCCGCAGGAGACGCCGCTAATGGCTAATCTTGCAACAATCGCCGCGCTTGCGGAGCTTAACGGGGCGGTAGTCGTCGACAAGCCCGCGGGCATTGCGCCGCACGATGTCGTCAAGACGGTGAAGACAGTCTTCAACCTCGTGAAGGTCGGCCACGGCGGAACGATTCCGCCTAATGCGAGCGGTGTCTTCCCGGTCCTTCTGGGCGACGCCACGCGCCTTTCGGCGGACATCATGGGCCGCGACAGGAGTTTCGAAGGCGTCTTGATGCTCGGCCGCTCAACGGACACGTTCGACCGCGAGGGGCGAGTCACGCGCGAAAGGCCCTTTGCCGACGTCACGCGGGAGAGATTCGAGGCGGCGCTTCCGGAGTTCACAGGTGACGTCTTCCAGACGGAGCCCGAGTACAGCGCGATCCTCAAGCACGGCGTCGCCGGATACGAGATCGTCAAGACTTCCTCAGACGAGGGGGCCAAGCCGCGTCTCCACCACGTGTACCGTTTCGATGTGACTGATTTCGCCCCTCCGCTAGTCTCATTCTCGTTGAGGTGCACGAAGGGCCTGAGCCCGAGAGCGCTCGTCAACGATCTCGGCGAGGCCCTCGGGTGCGGAGCCTCCATCGAAAGTCTGAGGCGCACGAAGGCGGGGCCGTTCTCCATAGAGGATGCGATTCCGTTCATGGAGCTGGTGAAGCTGCATCCGGCCGATTTCGCGTCCAAGGTCCTGCCCATGGGCAGGCTTGTCTAACTGGCGAAGGTGTTTCAAGGTGGCCGTAGAGCTAGCCATCGGTTTCTTCGACGGTGTCCACTTGGGGCACCGCAGGATAATCTCGGCTGCAAGGGCGAGAGGCGGCAGGACCGTTGTCGAGACATTCCTCCAGCATCCGATGGAGGTCCTTTCGCAGGGCAAGGCGCCGCCGCTTCTCATGACGCCCCAGATGAGGCGCGATGCGCTTTTGGAGGCTGGCGCGGACGTCGTTCAGATGCGCGATTTCACGCTTGAGACGGCAGCCATGACGCCCGAGGGGTATGCAAAGCTCCTTCTCTCGCTACATCCCGGGCTCGATACCGTCTTCTGCGGGGCGAACTGGACATTCGGCGCGAAAGGCGCAGGAACGCCGCAGCTTCTAAGGGAACTTCTTGCAGGCAAGGCGTCTGTGGAGATCGTCGGCTACGAGACCGTAGGCGGCGTTCCCGTAAGCTCGTCTAGGATACGCGAGGCCCTGTCGTCCGGCGATCTCGCCGGGGCTGCCGCGATGCTGGGCCGGCCATATGCGGTTTCAGGCGAAATCGTAAAGGGCAAAGGGCTCGGCAAGGGGATTGGATATCCAACCATAAACGTTGAGGCTTCGGCTCCGGCTCTTCCGTATGGCGTCTATGCCGTCCAGACGCCTCTCGGGCGCGGAATCGCGAACTGGGGCGAGGCCCCCACCGCCGGCGAGAAGGCGTGGAAGCGTCCGGTCCTTGAAATCCACCTTCTGGGCGGAAGCCTTGAGGGGGATCCACTTTGCGGCGGAAACGGATTGCTTAAGGTTGATATCTTGAAGTTCATCCGCCCGGAGCGGAGGTTCGGCTCGTTCGAAGAGCTTAAAATGCAGATCAAGCGGGATATTGAACATGTCGAAGAAGCGTAGGATAGACCTTGACCACCTTGCGGATACGCTCGAATGGGCGACACCATGGGGGCGTCCTGGCTTGAGGCCGCTCGACTCGGGCAATTCGTCCATAAACTTTATGGCCGAGGCGGGCGGCTTCAGGTACCTTGTGAAGCTCGCCTCCCGCGAGCGCATAGTGAACGTGGCGGAGCTCCTGCGTCATGTCCAGGGGCCGGGGGTGATGAAACACCTCTTAGGCGGAGCCGTCCTCGAGTTCGGGGACCTCGACATGGTCCTTCTCGAATGGATGGCCGGTAAACCGGTGGATGCCGAGAGTCTTACGCCCGGTGAAATAGATTCGTTCGTTGATTCCTACGGCGCCTTCTCCGCCGCTCTCCAGGGCGCTGAGGATGTGAGGCCCGCTCTCGACATCGATGCGATGAAATCGAAGCTCGCAAAGTGGAAAGGCCTCAAGTGGTGCCCGCCATTGAAGAGGCTCCTTAAAATCGGCGACGGCGAACTAAAGCCGGATGAGGCGTGGCTCAAGACGATCCACGGAGACCTCCATTTCGGGAACGTGCATTTCGAGAGCGGCAAGGTCGTCGCGTTCCTTGATTTCGAGATGGCGAGGAAGGGCACCGAAGCCGAGGATCTGATGCGTGGCGTGGCGCACCGCTTCGAGAGGCTCGGGCCGTTCTCCTTCATCCGCCGCAGGAGGCTTCTCAAGGTATTCGGCAGGATCGTCGAAAGAAGCGGCCTTCCCCGGCGCATGTGGCTTCAGGCGGTGGATTCGTACTGGCTAAGGAAATGTTCCAGGAGAGTCGAGAAGTCGCGCTTGACTATTATGGCCGCCATCGATCTCGCCCTCCGCTCGCGGCTTTTCATCAAGATGCGCAATATGCTCTTCAAGGCCTCGTTGCCGATGGATGCCGATCCGTGACGCCGGGCGGGCGAAAAAAGTAGTGGACTTTGGTCGTCGTTTTAGGTAGAATATTACAAGGATAACATGCTATGACCTCTAACGACGAATACGTTCTTCAGCTCCTTCAGGAGAGGGGGTATGTGAGTGCCGAACAGCTCGATGTGGCAGCCACGTCGATGCGCGAGGGCACTGAGACGACGCTCGATGTGCTAGTCACGTCCGGCGCCGTAGCCGAGGACGCCATCCTTGGCGTCATCGCCGAGCAGTTCGGCATAGACTGCGTCGACATCGATCCTGCAAGCATCGACACCGAGATCACCAAGATCGTCCCTGCCGAGATTGCGCGCAAGTACGGCGTGGTGCCGCTCGTGGCGGACGAGGATTCCGTCACGGTGGCCCTTCAGGATCCGATGGGATACGATGCGGTGGACTCTTTGAGATACGTCCTGAACGGCAAGGACGTGCAGGCCGTGCTCGCGCCCTCGGGGCAGATCAAGGCCGCGATGGAGAAGCTCTATCCCACCGGCGCCGACACCATCGAGACGAGGGACGACGAGTTCGGCGACGAAGGTGGCGAAGCCTCCGGGGACGACGCGCCTGTCATCAAGCTCGTCGGGCTCATCATCTCCAACGCGATCAAGATGAAATGCTCCGATATCCACCTTGAGCCGATGGAGAAGGAGTTCCGCGTCAGGTACCGCATCGACGGCGCGCTGAGGAAGATGGACTCGCCGCCGAAGAGGCTCCAGGGCGCGATCATCAGCCGCGTGAAGATCATGTCGAAGATGAAGATCTCCGAGAAGCGCATCCCGCAGGACGGCCGAATCCAGGTGAACGTCGGCGGAAGGGATCTCGACCTCCGCGTAAGCTCCGTGCCGACGAACCACGGCGAATCGATCGTCATGCGTGTTCTCGACAAGTCGAACCTTACGCTCGGCCTTCCGCAGCTCGGCTTCCTTTCGGACGACCAGAACAAGTTCGAGCGCCTTCTCAAGATGCCTGACGGCGTCGTTCTCGTGACGGGCCCGACCGGCTCCGGCAAGACGACGACTCTCTACGCCTGCCTTGGCCAGATCAACAAGCCGGACAAGAAGCTCATCACCGTCGAAGACCCTGTCGAATACCAGATGAGCGGCATCAACCAGGTGCAGGTCAACAAGGACGTCGGCCTCGACTTCTCGGCGGCCCTGCGCTCGATTCTCCGTCAGGCGCCGAACATCGTGATGATCGGCGAAATCCGCGACGAGGAGACCGCGGACATCGCCATGGAGGCGGCTCTTACGGGCCACCTCGTCTTCTCGACCCTGCACACGAACGATGCGCCGAGCGCGGTGACGCGTCTTACGGATATGGGCGTCAAGCCGTTCCTCGTGGCGTCTGCGCTGCGCGCGGCAATGGCCCAGCGTCTCGTGAGGGCCATCTGCGTCAACTGCAAGCGCGAGTACACCCCCACCGAGCGCGACCTCAAGATGCTCGGCGCGATCGCGAAGACGGTCCCCGACCACATGTACGAAGGAGCCGGCTGCCCAACCTGCAGCCAGACGGGCTACAAGGGCCGCAAGGGCATCTTCGAGATCTTCGAGGTGGACGACACCATCCAGCGCCTCATCTTCGACCATGCGCCGAGCTCGGTTCTGAGAGAGCGCGCCCGCGAGATGGGCATGCGCACCCTGCGCGAAGACGGTATGCTCAAGGTCGCCTCCGGCATGACGAGCCTCAAGCAGGTCCTCCAGGCCACGATGGGCGATGCGGACTGACGGAACAACAGGAATTTAAACGGAGAAAGCGATATGGCACTTGATTTCACGATGAAGGATCTTCTCACGGCCACGATGGATGAAGGCGGAAGCGACCTTCACATCCGCGCCATGATGCCGCCGGAGCTTCGCGTCCACGGCGAGCTGCAGCCGCTCTCGGACGCCCCGCTGGAGCCCGAGGATTCGTACGCGCTCTGCCGCGAGATATCGAACGACGCCCACATGCAGGAGGTCGAGGAGCGCGGCGGCGCCGACTTCGCCATCGCCTACCGCGACCTCTGCTCCGAGGCCGAGCAGGCCGAGGAGAGCGAGGAGCGCCTCGCCACGCGCTTCCGTGTCAGCGTCTTCAAGGAGCGCAAGAGGTACGGCATGGTCCTGAGGCAGATCCCCTCGCGCCTCATGTCTATGGAGCAGCTGGGGCTTCCCGAGACGGTGAAGGAGCTTCTTTTCAAGCCGCGCGGCCTCATTCTTGTCACAGGCCCGACGGGCTCCGGTAAATCGACGACGCTTGCGTCGATGCTTAATCTGATCAACGAGCAGCGCGGCGTCCACATCATAACGATCGAAGACCCGATCGAATTCTACCACACCTCGAAGAAGTCGCTCGTGACGCAGCGCGAGGTGGGGGCGGACGTTCCGAGCTTCGCCGAGGCGATCCGCCGCGCACTCCGCCAGGACCCTGACGTGATCCTCGTCGGCGAAATGCGCGACCTCGAAACGATCGGCGCGGCGATCACCGCCGCAGAAACGGGCCACCTCGTCTTCGGAACGCTCCACACGACTGGCGCGGCCGAAACGGTTGACCGTATCGTCGATGCATTCCCGACCAACCAGCAGGCGCAGGTGCGTACGCAGCTCGCCGCGGGCCTCCAGGCCGTCATCTCCCAGATCCTCCTTCCGAAGCTCGACGAGAACGGCGAGGTGCACGGGCGCATCGCGGCGTTCGAGATCATGGTCACGACGGACGCCATCAAGAGCCGCATCCGCGACAACAAGACGAACATGATCAAGAGCGACATCCAGACGGGCGCGAAGTTCGGCATGATTTCGCTCGACGCGTGCCTGCTCAACCACTACAAGAACGGGTTCATCACCTACGAGGAGCTTATCACGAAGAGCCAGGATCCCGACTCCGTGGTGGCCGAACTCAAGAAAGACATGGGGCGCAGGTAAGCTATGTTCGATCCACTTCTCGATCTGCTCAAGCAGAACGGCATCCTCGATGACGACGGCATCGCCGTCCTCCAGGAGGAGCAGCGCAACTCGAACGGAAAGACCTTCCGCCAGCTCGTCATAGACGAGGAGTACGTCACCGAGGATGACCTCCTCGCGATGATGGCCGCCTACCAGGGATGCGACGTAATCGATCTCGCGTCGATGGAGCTCGATTCCGATACGGTCAACGCCATACCCGCCTCGATCGCGAGGATGTACAACGTCCTCTGCGTCGCGGTCGACGATACGAGCGTCACGCTCGCGACGGCGGATCTCGTCGATCCCCGCGTCGTGGACGAGGTTACGTTCGCGCTCTCCAAGGAGGTGCGCTTCGTCATGGCGCGCGAGGCCGATGTCGCCGAGCGCATCTCGCAGCACTACGGCTCTGACGACGCGAGCGTCGCCGACATGCTCAAGGGCCTCGGCGAAGGCCTTGAGGCCGACGAGTCCCTTACGGCCGACGCGAACGACGTCGCGAGCCTCGAGGGCGCCGCGAACAACAACGCCGTCATCAGGTTCGTGAACATGGTGCTCTACCAGGGCGTCGTGGACCGCGCGGCCGATATCCACATCGAGCCGTTCGAGAACGACTTCAAGATCCGCTACCGCGTCGACGGCGCCCTCTACGCGGTGAAGGCGCCGGACGTGTCGATGGCCCCTGCGATCATAAGCCGCATCAAGATCATGGCGGGCCTCAACATCGCCGAAAGGCGCATCCCGCAGGACGGACGCATCGCCATCAACGTCGCGGGCCGCCCTGTCGATCTGCGCGTATCCTGCCTTCCCACAGCGCACGGTGAATCGGTGGTTATGCGTATTCTCGACCAGAGCGCAACATCGCTCGACCTCGAGAACGTTGGCCTCGCCGAGGACGTGTACGAGCAGCTCACGATGGACATCGAGAAGCCGAACGGCATCATCGTCGTCACGGGCCCGACCGGCTCCGGCAAGACGACGACCCTCTATTCCGTCTTGAAGCGCATCAATACGATCGACTCGAAGCTCCTCACGGCCGAGGAGCCTGTCGAATACGACGTGGACGGCATCGTGCAGTGCCCGGTGGACCATGCGGCAGGCAACTCGTTCCCCAAGGTGCTGCGCGCGTTCCTGCGTCAGGACCCGGACGTGATGCTCATCGGCGAGATCCGCGACCTGGAGACGGCCGAAGTGGCCATTCAGGCGGCTCTTACCGGCCACCTCGTCTTCTCGACCCTGCACACGAACGACGCCGCAGGCGCCGTGACGCGCTTTGTGGACATGAACGTCGCCCCGTACATGGTGGCGAGCACCCTTGAGGCCGTCCTCGGGCAGCGCCTTCTTAGAACCTGCTGCAAGGACTGCAAGACGCCCTACGAGCCCGACAACGAGCAGCTGGAGCGCATCAGCCTTACGCGCGATCAGATCGGCGGCAGGCCGTTCTACTTCGGGAAGGGCTGCAAGACGTGCAACGGAACGGGATACAAGGGGCGCAAGGCCATCTTCGAGTACCTTCGCGTCTCGAATCCGATCCGCGAGCTCATCTCGGCGCGTTCGCCTTCGCTCGTCATCCGCGAGAAGGCCCGCGAGCTCGGGATGCGCACGATGCGCGAGGATGGCGTAAGGAACATCCTCGACGGCTACACCACGATCGACGAGGTCTTGCGCTACACCTGATGCGGATCGTCGCGCTCGACTTCGAAACGACCGGCCCGGCAGAGGGCTGGCCGAACGAACCCTGGCAGCTCGGCATGGTCGAGCTGGACCCGGGTTCGTTTGATGTTATCGATGGGACGATGTGGGAGACCTTCTTCAGGATCGATCCGAAAAGGCCTTTCTCGCCGCGCGCGCTCGGCAGGTGGGCGGGGATGCGCGACGAGCTTGCAGCGGCGCCGGCTCTCTACGACATCTGGCCGGAGGTTGCAAAGCGGCTTTCCGGGGCGGTTCTCGTGGCGCACAACGCCGGTACGGAGAGGACGCTTCTTACCAGGATAGCGCCTCTTTCCCCATGGGGACCGTGGACGGATACGCTCACCCTTGCGAAGCGCCACTGGCCAAATCTTTCAGGCTACAGGCTTTCGGATGTCGCAGGCGCATTCGGTCTTGCGGAGCGCCTTGGGGAGCTTCTTCCTGGCCGCACATGGCACGATGCCCTCTACGACGCTGTCGCAGGCGCGCTAGTATACTCGCATATTCGCAGGATGTTCGCTTAGAATCCGCGGCGGATCGGTTGAAAGCAATGGATAAAAGGGATCTAAGCGATAAATCCAATGAAATGGACTTTGGATGGGCAAGAAGCGCAAGCGCGCATGCCCCCGCCGGACTTTAAGGGGGACTGTCCCCATCTTGCACTTTAAGGGGGACTGTCCCCATTGGACTTCAAGGACTTTAAGGGGGACTGTCCCCATTGGACTTCAAGTGGGGACTGTCCCCATCTTGCGCAAAAATCGACATGTGGCGATTTTGTGCTTGAAGATGCCCGCGAAGTGTAGTACAATATGCGGCGTTCGGCGGGAAAGTGTATCGAATAAATTGAAACGGACAGTTAGCCAATCAATTGGCAAGGCGGATGTCAATCCCATTTCGGGATCGGCATCGTCTCTCGC
>JAZTWW010000023.1:0-14832 GCA_045636065.1 Kiritimatiellia bacterium
TGTAAGGACGAGCCGGTGCGGCACATACGAATTGGAACCAACTCTCTTGGCGAAGTCCGCCAAGTGAGGGCCGGAAAAACTTTCTCATATAATAAACTTGCGGGCCCGAGCGCTCGCAGGGGCGAAGGAGACCGGAAAGCCCCGAATTCCTATCGCGCAAGCTAATCCGCCCAGACCTACCCCACCACAATCCGCAATAATGCCGAGCATTGCGCAGCGTGCTACACAAAACTGCGGCCCAGGATGCGGCGAATTACAAGCGGCCTGCAGCCCATTGCGGAGCGAGCACCGTTCGACAGGCACCCGCACACACAGGGGAAGCGAATCTAAGCAAAAAAGGATGAGCTCCAAAATGCCTAGTCTGAGCCTGGCGGTAATCGGATCAAAAGTATTCAGTATCCAACAACCAGTATCCATCAGCCAATATGACAGGATGGGAGTTGGTTGCACCCGCGGCTAGTCGCGGGGGCGGAGGTAGAAGCGGCCGATGACGCGCGAAGTGCTCGTGGTGTTTATGAAGGCCCCGGGATCTATCGATTTGCAGAGGGAGTAGATGTAGGACGTATCGTCGGCGGCTACGACCGACATGACGACACTCTTGGGCTCACCGCTGAAGCCGCCGCGCGCGTCAAGGACGGTAGCCCCGTGGTGGCTTATGCGGTAGATCGCCTTGCAGACCTTCTCCGGCTCGGTCGTGACGATCATCAGAGTCTGGTACTGGTACGTCCTGTACATGAGGTGCACGACCTGGAGCGTCACGAACTGGTAGACGATCGAATAGAGCGCGCCCGTCCAGCCGAACTTGAAGCCGCCCGCGATGAGGATCGAGGCGTTGAGCGCGAGGATAAGGTTCCACGTCTCGCGGCCCTTACGCTCGGAGAGGTAGATGGCGATAAAGTCAGTTCCGCCCGTCGTGGCGTTGCACCTTAGACAGATCGCCATGCCGAAGCCGAATATGATTCCGCCGAAGAGGCTCGTGACGAAAGGATCGGTCTTTAGCCGCACAAGGTCCTGCTCGGGGATGAACGAGGTGAGAGCCTCGCCCGGGACGAGGTCCGTGAAAAGGCCCACGAGGAATATCACATAGAGCGACTGGAGAGTGAAGCGCTTGCCGACGAACTTGAAGCCTATCCATACGGGTATGGCGTTGAGGATCAGGTTTATCGGCGAGAAAGGAACGGTGACGTTCCAGCCGAAGCCATCCAGGATGTCCTGCGCGACACGCTGTATGAGCATCGAAAGGCCCGTAGCCCCGCCCGGGTACAGCCTGCCCCACTCGACGAACGTATTGTAGTCGAGCGCTATGACAAGCGACGCAAGAGTCATGACGGCATACCGCGTCAGCTCGTTTCTTATGCCGGTTCTCATGCCAATATTCTAGCACATACTCCCATTCCGTGCAAGCTCCCGGCTTTACTTGCGCGCGCGCGTATGGTATAATAGTGGGCCATGACACAAACCAGCAGACAGAACCGCAAGAGCGGCCCCCGCGGCCGCAGCGCGCAGGGCTCCCCGCGCGGCGGGTGGACCATACTCCTGGCGATAGCCGCAACTCTGGCGTTGCTCAACTACATAGGATCCGCAGCAGAGGAGAAGCTCGTCAAGGACATGTCCCAAAGGGAGCTCAGATCCGCCGTAGTCGCGGGCTCGGTGGAGAAGATCGTCCGCGTCAACGACCACGCCGACGGCGGCACCTACTTTAGAGGCCGGCTCAAATCAGCCCAGCTGGGCGCAAAGGGCCAGGAGTTCCGCGTGCGACTCATCCCGGGCGAGAACGCGAGCATAATGGAGTTTCTCGAGGAAAGCGGCGTCGACTGCCCCGTCGAGGAGCGCGAGCCTGTGATAGGTCCGTTCCTCATGCAGGTGCTGCTGCTTGTAATAATGGGCCTCATATTCTGGTTCCTCTTCTACCGTCGCATGGGCGGCGCAGGCGGCGGTGGGATATTCTCGATGGGCAAGTCGAAGGCCAAGCTCCTCAACGAGGACAAGGCGAAGACCAAGGTGACGTTCGAGAACGTCGCCGGGGTGGACGAGGCCAAGGAGGAGGTCGGCGAGATAATCGAGTTCCTCAAGGCCCCGGACAAGTTCAAGAAGCTCGGCGGGCGCATTCCCAAGGGCGTCCTCCTCGTGGGCCCGCCCGGAACGGGCAAGACGCTTCTCGCGCGCGCGATCGCGGGCGAGGCCAACGTCCCCTTCTTCTCGATCTCCGGCTCCGACTTCGAGGAGATGTTCGTGGGCGTGGGCGCAAGCCGCGTCAGGGACCTCTTCGAGCAGGGCAAGAAGAGCGCCCCGTGCCTCATCTTCATAGACGAGATCGACTCCGTCGGCCGCAAGCGCTCCGAGGGCGGCTTCACGGGCGGGCATATCGCGAACGACCAGACACTCAACGCGATGCTCGTCGAGATGGACGGCTTTGACGCGAACGAGGGCGTCATCATCATAGCCGCCACCAACAGGCCCGATATCCTCGATCCCGCCCTTCTCAGGCCCGGCCGCTTCGACAGGCAGATCTACGTCGATCTCCCCACCCTCAAGGGCCGCGAGGATATCCTCAAGCTCCACGGCTCCAAGGTGAAGCTCGCCGCCGATGCCGATTTGAAGCGCATCGCAAGGGGCACGCCCGGCTTCTCCGGCGCCGACCTCGCGAACCTCGTCAACGAGGCCGCGCTCCTCGCCGCGAGGCAGAACCTTGAGGCGATCCCCCATTCGATCCTCGAAGAGGCGCGCGACAAGGTCCTCTGGGGGCGCGAGCGCCGCAGCGCGGGGTACACGAAGAAGGAGCGCGAGACGACGGCCTGGCACGAGGCCGGGCACGCTCTCCTGCAGCTCCTTCTAGAGCACACCGATCCCCTCCACAAGGTCACGATCATCCCGCGCGGACGCGCGCTCGGGGCGACGATGTCCCTGCCGGACCACGACGTACTCAACCGCACGCGCTCGCAGTTCCTCGACGAGCTCGTCGTCATGGCGGGCGGAAGGATCGGTGAGGAGATGTTCACGAACGACATCTCGACGGGCGCCGCGCAGGACATACGCGAGGCTACGCGCCTTGCACGCAACATGGTCTGCCGCTACGGTATGAGCGACGTCTTCGGCTTCCAGTCGTTCCAGGATCCAAACCCGTTCGCGAGCGAAGAGGCCCCGCCGCCATACTCGCCCGAAACCGCGAAGGCGATCGACGCGGAGGTGAAGCGCCTTATCGACACGGCCTATGCCCGCGCGAAGGAACTCGTCTCGGCGAACAGGGACAAGCTCGAAAAGCTCGCCGCCGCCCTTCTCGAACACGAGACGATGGACGGGCGCGACATCGAGGAGCTTCTCGGCATCATCAAGCAGAGGGATGAAAAGGAAGAGCCCGGGGAAGAGGACGCGAAGGATGAAGAGGCGAAGCCCCTCCCTGAAGGCCAGGCCGAAGATGGAGGTGCAGCATGACGGCTGTAATGGGCATAGTGAACGTCACGCCGGATTCGTTCTCCGACGCAGGCCGCTTCCTTGAAACGGAATCGGCGATGGCCCACGCGAGGGTCATGGTTCTCGGCGGCGCGTCTATAATCGACTTCGGCGCGGAATCCACGCGCCCGGGCTTTGCGCCGGTGCCGCCGAAGGAAGAGATGGCCCGCTTGAGGGGCGTGTTCGCCGAGGCGCGCTCGGAGCTCCCGGGGACAGGCCTTTCGATAGATACGCGCAACCCCGAGACGGCCGCCGCCGCGATAGACGCCGGCTTCGGCTGGGTCAACTGCGTGGACCCGGATGCCGTACCGGAGATGGCGAAGCTTTGCGCAAGATCGTCCGTCAAGCTCATAATGCCGGCGAAGTCATGGACGTGCGGCGGGGCGATAAGGGACATGATTGACGAGAACCTCGTCTACATCGACCCGATGATAGGCTTCGGCACCACGCGCGAGGAGGACATAGCCCTCTTCAAATCGATCGGAGAGCTTTCCAAGATACGCCCGACCGTGATAGGGATATCACGTAAGCGCGTCATCGGGCACATAACGGGCGTCACCGATCCCGCCAAGCGCGACTCGGCGTCGATAGCGGCGGCCGTTCTCGCGTCGATGGAGGGAGCAGCAATTGTGCGCGTCCACGACGCGGCAGGCACTTTTCAGGCTTTGAAGATTCTGGAGGCACTTGCATGACCACCATGAAAGGGATTTTCGATTCGCTTGTAGGATTCTACGACGCGATACCGTTCAACGCGATCGCGCAGATAGCGATCCTCTACGCGCTCATCTACGGCATCCTCAAGGCGGGGCGCGGAACGCGCTTCGGCCAGGCGCTTCTCGGGTCGGGCCTCTTCTTCGCGCTCATAGCGTTCATCTCGCACATCTTCGAGTTCGACGTCATAATGCGCATACTCCAGGAGCTGCTCGGGTACGTCGTCATATCGGCGATCGTCGTGTTCCATCCTGAGATAAGGCGCATGCTCGCGACACTCGGCTCGGTGCTCTTCCGCGACAGGCACGACGTCGCCACCGACGGGCGCATCACCCCGAACGATTTCACGAACGCGATATTCCGCCTCTCCGAAAAGCGCCTCGGGGCTCTCTTCGCCTTCGAGCGCGGCATCTCCCTGAGGGGCTACGAGGAATCGGCGACGCCGCTCGACGCGATCATCTCCGAAAAGCTTCTTGAATCGATCTTCACAGAGCCCCTTCCCCTCCACGACGGCGGCGCGGTGATCCGCCACGGGCGCATCGCCTCGGCCCACTGCACGTTCCCGATCTCGAACCGCGACGATCTCGCGACGAACGGCATGCGCCACCGCGCGGCCGTGGGCATATCGGAGGAGACGGATGCGCTCGTCGTCGTAGTCTCGGAGGAGACGGGGCGCGTATCGATAGCGCACAACGGCAAGCTCATCAGATACCCCGACACGTCCGCCTCGTCGAGGCTCGCGATCGCCAAGTGGATATCAAAGGCCATGCCAAGGCGCAGGACGACCCTCGAGAAGATCGGCGGCTGGGTCCGGAAGCGCCAGCACGAGCGCAACTTGAAGCGCGAGGCCCGCATCGAGGCCGCCGAGACCGCGCAGGCCGAGGCCGCTCATGCGGCGGCCGTGGCGCGCGAAGCGGCCGCCGCCAAGAACGTCAAGGCCAAGGGGGAGAACTGAGACAAATGAAAATATTCACCAGCAACATCGGACTGAAGCTCATCGCCTTCACGCTTGCGCTTCTCATCTACCTTATGGTCCGCGACCAGATCGACCGCGCCAACGGCCGTCCGTCGAGGGGTCTTTTCGCAAGGAGCACCCGCTCCGCCCAGGAGGAGGAGGCCGAGGCCAAGTCCTTCGCCGAAGCGGCGGAGGACGTCGCAAGGCGCGCCGAGGCCCGCGAACAGAGAACTTCGCGCGACGCCGCAAAGCGTCGCGACACGAAAAACCAGCCTAAATGATTCCGCACGACTCCATGAATACGCCAGCCGCACAGAAGATCGAAAAGCAGAGCTCGCCCGAGACGCACGAGACGCAGCGCGCGCGCGCCCGCGTCATAGGCTTTCTTCTCTTTCCGCTCGCCCTTCTGCCGTTCCTCGCCCTTGCATCGTACGACTGGCATGACATAGCCGAGCTCGCCATTCCGTCCAATACGCCGGTACACAACCTTATCGGCATAGCCGGCGCCCGCTTCGCGTACAACGGATACCGCCTTATCGGGCTTGCCGTATGGGCGATCCCCGCGGTGATGGCCCTCGCGGGGGCGATTCTCGCGAGCGGCCGCGCGTTCCGCCCGTGGAGGCGAGCCTTGGCGCTCACGCTTCTCGTCTTCTCGGGGACGGCGCTCCTGGAGCTTCTCAACTTCGCGCCATCATACGCCCCGCTTCTGCACGACAGGCTCAACATATCGGATGCAGGCGGCGCCCTCGGATATCTTGTGATGAAGCGCGGGCTTGCAAGCGCGCTCTCGCCATTCGGGGCGTCTGTACTGATGGTGACGATGCTCGTCGCCTCGCTCATCCTTCTTATAGGCGCGCACAACATCGT
The DNA here is from genome assembly GCA_045636065.1 of Kiritimatiellia bacterium. GTDB lineage: Bacteria > Verrucomicrobiota > Kiritimatiellia > RFP12 > UBA1067 > RGIG5050. The sequence continues at coordinate 5,984 of JAZTWW010000023.1, forward strand.
AAGGGCGATGGCGACTGTCGTCGACTGGGCATCCGGCGGAAGGGCCAGGACCCCGGAGGAGATCGAGGCCGCCATGCGCCGCCGCGAGGAGCGCGAGGCCGCCGCCCTTCAGGCGAGGCTTGCGAGGGAGGAGGCCCGCCGCCAGCGCGAGGAGGAGCGCAGGGCCGCGATCGAGGAGAAGGAGCGCCTCAAGGCGATGCGCGAGGCAGAGCGCGAAGCCGCGAAGGCCGCCCGCGAAGCGGAGGCATTGGAGAGGGAGCGTGCGCGCGCGCTTATGGACGCTCCATCCGCAAGGCCCGCGCCGGTCAACGTCTTTGCGCCGGAGCCCCAAGCGGCGGCTGCCGCGGACGATAGGCGCGGCGGCGATCCCGACGGCTGGCTCTCGCGCCGCAGGAGGCCGCGCGCAAGGGACGCGGAGCCTGTGCAGGGTGCGGCCCCCGCCAAGGCGGCTCAGCCGTCCGCAGCCGAGAGGCCTTCACCCGCGCCTGCCGAGAGCGAGGACTATGACGCCCCCCAGGAGCCTTACGTCCTTCCGCCCGTATCGCTTCTTTCGCCCATACCGAAATCGACGGCCGACCATGGCGATGTAGCCGAAATGGCGCAGAAGCTCATCGACACATTGAAGGTCTTCGACATCAATGCAACTCTCGCCTACACCGTCGAGGGGCCGGTCGTCACGCAGTACGCGCTTGAACCGGAGCTTGGCGTGAGGGTCGAGAGGATAGCAGGCCTTTCGGGGAACCTCCAGATGGTGCTGAGGGCAAAGTCCCTGAGAATCCAGGCGCCGATCCCGGGCGAGAACGCCGTGGGCATCGAGGTGCCGAACAAGGTGGCCGCGTCCGTATCCTTCCGCGAGATAGTCGAATCGAAGCTCTGGCGCGACAAGGCGGTGATCCCCAAGGGCGGGGCGCAGCCCAAGTTCCAGGTGCCGCTCCTTCTCGGCAAGGACGCTGCCGGGCACGATCTCGTCGTCGATCTCGCGAAGATCCCGCACCTTCTCGTGGCTGGCGCGACGGGCCAGGGCAAGTCCGTCTGCCTCAACTCGATAATAAACGGCCTTCTCATGTGCAGGACCCCGAACGAGCTCAGGATGATAATGGTCGATCCCAAGCGCGTCGAGTTCACGAGCTACGCAAAGCTGCCGCACCTTCTCGTGCCTGTCGTCAACGACACGAAGAAGGTCGTCTTCTCGCTCAAGTGGGCCGTCACCGAGATGGAGAAGAGGCTCAAACTCTTCTCCAAGGCGGGCTGCCGCAACATAATCGAGTACAATACGAGAAAGACCATCACCCAGCCCGGGCTTTTCGGCGACGAGGAGCTTCTCGGGGATGAATCGATTCCGAAGACGATCCCGTACATCGTCATAATCATCGACGAGCTCGCCGACATAATGCAGACGGCCGGCAAGGAGGTGGAGCCCGTCATCGCGCGCCTTCTCGCGCTCGCGCGCGCCGTCGGCATACACCTCATACTCGCAACGCAGCGCCCCGACACGAAGGTCATCACCGGAACGCTCAAGGCCAACATCCCGGGCCGCATCGCCTTCAAGACGTCGCAGGGCAACGATTCGAGGACGATCCTCGACTCCGTGGGCGCGGAAGACCTGATCGGCAAGGGCGACATGCTTTTCAAGACGCCCGAGGGAACGCTCCTTAGGGCGCAGGGCTCCTACATCTCGAACGAGGACATCTTCGCGATAGTCGATTTCATAGGGCAGCACTCGAAGCCGCAGTTCGACGAATCGCTCACGAAGAAGCTCGAGAAGATCAAGGAGGCCGATCCCGAAGAGGCCCTCGAAGAGGAGGCGGAAGGCGAGGACGGAGAAGGCGGGGACGAACAGCCTCAGAGCGCCCCCCGCATGACCGCCGCGCAGAAGGACCAGCAGAACGACGACGTATACAACGCCGCGCTCGACGTCTTAAGGCGCACGGGGCGCGCATCCGTGTCGCACCTCCAGCGCAGGATGGGCATAGGCTACAACCACGCCGCCCGCCTCATCGACCTACTCGAGGAGCGCGGGATAATCGGCCCCGCCAAGGGCGCGGGCCCGAGGGAGATACTAGTCGATCTCGACGCTATGATGTCCACACCAGAAGAGCTTGCCGTAAAGCTGGGCGAAGAGGAGAGCCCAGCGGAAGACGGCGCGGAAGACGGTTTAAACGAAAGAAAGGAAGCTGACAATGAGCCTTGGATCAACTCTTAAAGCCGCAAGGGAGGCCCGCAATCTCTCTGCGGAGGATATAGCCGACCAGACGCACATTTTCATCCAGGTAATCGAAAAGATCGAAGCCGACGATTTCTCGCGCATCCCGGCACCGGTGTACGGGCGCGGATTCATAAAGCACTACGCCGAATGCGTCGGTCTCGATCCGGAACCGCTCATCGCCGAGTTCATGGAGGCGTATACGGGAAGGAAGCCGGCGGTCAAGGTGGCGAGGAGCCATGAGCCTGCGCCGGCTCCGCATCCCCCTGCGCCGCCGCCCGTGGAGGAGGAGGAGGAGCCGCCAGCCGCCCCGTTCGAGCCGGCCGAACCGCCGCCCGTGGTGGAGGAGCCGGTCGCCGAAGAGCCTCCTGCCGCCATTCCCGAGCCGCCCCCCGCTCTGGCGTTTCCGCCATCATACGGCGGCACGGCCGATATCCCCCCTTCCGCAATGGATCTTCCGCTCTTCGCACCTCCGCCCCCGCCCGCGCCGGCGCCGGCTCAGCAGCAGACCAATTCGCGCGCAGGCGTATTCTCGTCGCGCTGGGCAGCGGAAGATGAACCGCCGGCGCCGCAGGCTCCCGCCAGGAAGCAGAAGCGTCAGACGGCGCACGATCTTCGCAAGGCCGTGACCTCCGCTTCGCACAGCATCTTCTCCAACATGGGAAGAGGTCTTGCGCAGGCGCAGAGGATCCCTCCGGCAGTCTGGCGCTACGGCCTTCTCGCGCTTGGCGGGATTCTCCTCCTTTTCGGGCTCATAAAGGGATGCACGGCCCTCTACAGGCTTACGGGATCCGATGACGGCAAGGAGGCGGCGCAGGCCGGAGAGGTCAGCGAGGCCGCGCCAGCCCAGCCCGCCGAAGAAGCGGCCGGGGCGGCCAAGGGCGAATCCTCCGCCGCACCTGCAGACGCTTCTGACGCCCCCAAGCCCCTTCCTTCGAACAAGCTCCGCTCCACCGGCGAGAAGATCCCCTCGCTCTACATCGATTGACGGCGACACGATCAAATGACATGCGAGATATGCCATAAGGGGAAGGCCGAGACGGTTCTAAAGCGCGACGGCGAAAAGGAGCTCTACGTATGCAAGGCATGCGCGGAGGCCGCGCGCAGGAAACGCGGCGGCAAAACCAAGGGCGGCGGCGAAAAGCACGCCTCGGCGTCCCTTACCGTAATAGGGCCTATCGGAACGCCGCCGCCGATCGTCGAGGCGTTCGTCAAGGCGACGCTCGGGCTTATGAAGGACCTTGCCGAATCGGGGAACGGCGGCAAGTCGGCAAAGGAGCCGAAGCGCTGCCCGAAGTGCGGAGCCAAATGGTCCGACATGGAGAAGTCGATGCGCCTTGGCTGCCCGGAATGCTACAAGGCGTTCCGCAAAAGCATCTCCGGGAAGTTCACCGCCATGCACTACGGCGCCAAGCACACCGGATCGATGCCGCCCGGGATAACGGGCGAGGCCACGCGCGAATACCTTGAAAGGGAGATCGCCTCGGCCGTCAAGCGCGAGGACTTCAAGCGCGCTGCGGAGCTGAAGCGCAGGCTGGACGCAATTGACGGAGGCCGCGCGCAATGACAGCAAGAGGCAGAGGAAGGCACGGCTGGCCGCAGCTTACGTCAGGCGACGTCGTGATGGATGGACGGGTCGCCCTTTTCAGGAACCCCTACGGCGAGAAGTTCGGCGAGACAGACGCGAAATGCTTCTCGGCGAAGTGGAGCGATCCGGGCGGCATATCGAAGGCCCTCTCGGAAGCGTCGGCGATGGAGGCCGAGGCCGCGAAGAGCACCCCTTTCGCGTGGGATCCCATGTTCGGCTACCTCTCGCCCGATCCGTACCACATGGGATGCGGCCTTGAGATAGGCGCGGTCCTGCACCTTGAGGGGCTTAACCTTCTGGGCGAGCTTGAAAGCGCGCTCAACGCCCTTCCCGCCGTCAGGATGGCCGTCCTTTCGGACAACGAAGATGGCCTGAGGGATGTGGCGCACATGTTCCGCATAAGGACCGATTCGTCGCTTGGCATAGCCGAGGGCGAGCTTGCCGCACGGGCCAAAAGGCTTTTCGCGAGGCTCATCGAGGCGGAGCTTAACTGTAGAAGGCGGCTCGTCCTGGAGGATCCGAGGATACTCGACGATTCCATAACGAGGGCGCTTGCAATCCTCAAGTCTGCGAGGCTGCTCACAAAATGGGAGCTTGCCGACCTTCTCTCGCCGGTGCGCCTCGCGTCCGGGATGGGTTTCATTGACGGCATATCCATCGAAGAGATCGACGATTTCATAATGAACCAGCTGAACAACGGCGAAAGGCGCCCCGAGGCCGAGAACCTTGAGGAGGAGCGGGAGAGAGACCGCATCGACGCCGATTTCGCCGATATGGTAAACAGGAGATTCGCGTACGTAAACATGAACGGACGCGCGCGCAAGGAGCTGCAGTGATGGGAGACTTTTCGGATTTTGCGCAGAAGGCCCTAGACGGGGCCGAGGCGATTGCACACCGTTTCAACCACGACCATGTAGGCACGGAGCACATACTCTACGCCATACTCGAGGAGAACGAATGCGAGGCGTGCAGGCGCTTCCGCAAGCTCGGGCTCGACCCTGACGATCTCAGGATGGAGCTTGAGCAGATGATCGGCCAGGGCGACGCCCTCAAGACGGCGGGCCGCCTTCCCGTGACGGGGCGCACGAAGAAGATAATCGAGCTCGCCAAGCTCCGCGCAAGGGGTGCTGGGGCGACCGAGACGGGAACGCACCATTTCGTCGAGGCGATGCTTGCCGAAGGCGAGTCGGTGGCCGCGCAGATACTATACGGGCATGGGCTTTCCGCCAACAAGTTCGAGGCGGTGGCCAACCCTGGCGGCGACACTCCCGCGCAGGGGGACGAGCAGGAGTCCGCCCAGGCGGAGCCGTCCCAGGACGGCGAAAGCGCCGAGGAGGAGTCCTCGCGCAAGGAGAAGGACGATGACCAGAAGACCCCTTCCCTCAACCACTTCGGGCGCGACCTGACGGAGCTTTCGCGCAAGGGCGAGCTCGATCCGGTGATCGGCAGGAAGGCGGAGCTTGAGCGCGTCATCCAGGTGCTTTCAAGAAGGACGAAGAACAACGCGGTCCTTATAGGCGAGGCGGGCGTCGGCAAGACGGCCGTCGTGGAGGGTCTTGCGCAGGCAATAACGGCCGGCGAGGTTCCCGACAGGATGCGCGAGAAGCGCGTCATCGCCCTCGACATGGCGCGCGTCGTTGCGGGAACGCAGTACAGGGGTCAGTTCGAGGAGAGGCTCAAGCACATTCTTGAAGAGACGAAGAGGTGCCGCAACGTTATCCTCTTCCTCGACGAGATACATACGCTCGTAGGCGCGGGCGGAGCCGAAGGCGCGATGGACGCGGCCAACATCCTCAAGCCCGCGCTTGCGAGGGGCGAGCTCCAGTGCGTCGGCGCGACGACCCTCAAGGAGTACCACAAGTCGATCGAGAAGGATGCCGCCCTTGAACGCCGCTTCCAGTCGATCACGGTCAACGAACCGTCACAGGACGAATGCTTCGAGATCCTTAAGGGCATCGCCCCCAAGTACGAGAAGCACCACCTCGTAAAGTACGAGAACGCGGCCTTGAAGGCGGCCGTGAGCCTTACGGCACGGTATCTCCCGACAAGGCTTCTGCCGGACAAGGCGATCGACGCCATAGACGAGACGGGCGCGAGGGTCAGGATGAAATCGGCCGTGCGTCCGCCGGACATGAAGCGCGAGCAGGAGCTCATAGACGAGATGCACGCGAAGAAGGACGAGGCGATCGCAAGGGCCGACTACGATACGGCCGCCGAATGCCGCGACGCGGAGATAGCGGCAAGGGCCGCGCTCGAGGCGAAGCTAAAGAAGTGGCGCGAGGAGCACGCGGAAAAGGAGATAATCGTTACCGAGAGCGATATCGCGGCGACCGTGGCGTCGATCTCCGGAGTTCCCGTGCAGCGCATAGACGAGACTGACGCCGGAAGGCTCCTTTCCATCGAGCGCGAGCTTGGGACGTGCGTCGTCGCGCAGGAGGAGGCGATAGCCTCTATCGCTCGCGCGCTAAGGCGCTCGCGCGCCTCGCTGGGGGACCCGAAGCGCCCCATAGGAAGCTTCCTCTTCCTGGGGCCTACAGGCGTCGGCAAGACGCTTCTCGCGAAGATGCTCGCCGAGAAGGTGTACGCCGACCCCAAGGCTCTCATCGCGCTCGACATGACGGAATTCTCATCGTCGTTCACGTCGTCGCGCCTCGTGGGATCGCCGCCCGGGTACGTGGGGTTCGACGAAGGCGGCCAGCTCACAGAGCGCGTGAGGCGGCGCCCATATTCGGTTGTCCTTTTCGACGAGTTCGAGAAGGCGTCGAGCGACGTGATGAACATGATGCTCCAGATACTGGACGACGGCAGGCTCACCGATGGGCAGGGCCGCCAGGTGGATTTCCGGAACACGATAATAATCGCGACGGCCAATCTCGGGTTCGACTTCGCCCGCGAAGGCCACAGCCTCGGGTTCTCGACAGAGGATGCGGGAACGTCGTACGACGGGCTCAAGGAGAAGCTCCTCTCCGAGGCCAAGAAGACATTCCGCCCGGAACTCCTGAACCGCTTCGACGAGACGATCGTCTTCCGCAAGCTCGAGCGCGGAGACGTGGTGAAGATACTCGATCTTGAACTCGCGAAGCTGAGAAGCCGCCTTTCCGAGAAGGACATGACTCTCGCCTTGAGCGACGAGGCGACGGATCATCTCGTCTCGCGCGGATACGACGATGCGATGGGGGCAAGGCCTTTAAGGCGCGTGGTGCAGCGTGAAGTAGAAGATCCCCTTGCGGAGATGCTCCTCAAGGGGACCCTTGTGCCCGGCAGGATAAAGGCCGTCCTCAAGGACGGCGCGTTGGCGTTCACCCAGCCGCGCAGGAAGTGAACGCCCGGGGGGCTCGCGGCCCGTCATTCGACGGGCGCGCAGTTGACGCGGTAGTCCTTTATGAGACGGCTGCGCCACGGGATCATGCGGGATTTGAACGACTCCCAGCTCTTGTTCTCCGCCCTGGTCCAGAGGCACTCAGAAATGGCGCTCATCCTGGGCCAGACCTTCCACTCAAGCTCGCTTGGATTGAACGTGTATTCGCTCCAGTTGTTGCCCTGGCCGCCCAGGATGTGCTTCTGCTCGTTCTCGGGGATGCCGGCGACGGGATTGAAGCCGTACGTGCGCTCGAGCGTTATGTTGAGCCCGTAGTTGATGTACTCGTAGGGGTCGTCCTTGAGCCCCTGGGTCTGGTCGAGGTAGCACGGGTCGATGGGCGTCATCACGGCGTCGTTGCCGCGGTTTGCGGCCTTGATGCCGCCATTGGGGCCGCGCCAGCTCATGATTATCGTCTCCTTGCCGGGCTCGCCTTCGAGGACTTCATCCCAGCCGACGGCGCGCTTGCACTTCTTCGCGAGGTACTTGGTGAAGTGGTCGGTCATCCAGCCCTGAAGGCCCTCCTCGCCTTTCAGGCCGAGCTCCCTGATGCGTGCCTGGCACTTCGGGCATTTCCTCCACATCGACTTGGGGGCCTCGTCGCCGCCGATATGGACGATCGGCCCGGGGAAAAGCGCGCAGACCTCGTCGAGAACGTCCTCAAGGAACTTGATGACCTTGTCGTTGCCGCCGCAGAAGATGTGCTCGCTCACACCCCAGCGCCACCAGGGCTCGAACTGCTCGCCTGTGCAACCGAGCTCGGGATAGGCCGATATGGCCGCAAGGGCGTGGCCGGGGAGTTCGATTTCGGGGATTATCGTAATGTGGCGCTCGCGCGCGTAGGCTACGATCTCCTTTATGTCCTCCTGCGTGTAGTAGAAAGGACCGTACGGGATGTTGTTGAACTCCCAGCCTTCGACGCCAGGCGTCTTAAGAACCGCCTGCTTGGGGCTTCCGGGGCGAACGGAGCCCTTGACGGTAAGGTCGGGATATTTCTTTATCTCGGTGCGCCAGCCCTGATCCTCGGTGAGGTGCCAATGAAGGACGTTTAGCTTGTGGGCCGCCATGACGTCAAGCGTCTTCATGACGGCTTCCTTGCCGAAGAAGTGGCGGCAGTCGTCCCAGTGGAGGCCGCGCCACTTGTAGCGGGGGGCATCCTCTATCTCGACGGCGGGTACGGACACCTGGCCTTCACCGGAAGGCGTTGCAAGCTGCTTTAAAGTTTCGATTGCATAGAAGCGGCCGGCCTCGTCGGAGGAGAACACCTTGATCCCATCCTTGTCCACGAGAAGGCGGTAGCCCTCCTCGGGAACGGCCTCATCCTTTGCGAAAACTATGCGCGAGACGAGCCCCTTCCTGTCGCATACGAACGATCCCTCGCGCTCGATAACCTTGTTCGGCATGGGTATAACGTTCACGGCTGCTGTAGCCTGAAGCGCGATGGCTCCAACTGCACCCAACACTGTACTTCTCATCATGTCGTGAATCTCCTTATGGGTTCCAAAACCAGAAGTTTTGAATCTACCCTAAATCGCCCGCAAAGTCAAGCATCATAATGCCTGGAGTTTACCCATTTTGGGAAACGGCTGCGTCTTGGCAGGCATCTGCGCGACATTGAGGAGAAAAAGTCGCCCCTCTCTGGGTGATTTTAGGGTATAATACCCAGTGCCAAAATCAACCACCCAAAAAGGAGCGACACC
>JAZTWW010000024.1:0-25772 GCA_045636065.1 Kiritimatiellia bacterium
TGTCGAGCACAATCCCGTCCGGGCCGGGCTCTCCGAGGATCCAGAGTCATACGCCTGGTGTACAATGGGCATGGCCAGAAACGGCGACGCCTTCGCGCAGGACTGCATCCTCCGCCGCTCGCTCAAGTTCCTCCGCCAGGACATCTCAACCCTCTTCGCCACCAGCATCCCCGCATCAACTGGGGACAGTCCCCAATCCCCCTCGCCCGCGATTGATCGCCTGCTTGCCTCCGCCGTTTCTGGGGACAGTCCCCAAGGTCCATCAACCGGGGACAGTCCCCAGTCTGGGCGGCCGGCTATGGTTGAGGGCGGCGATGCGACAAGAGTAGCTTATGAGCTTTGGCGGAAGGTGTGCCCGCAGATTACCGAAGGGGTGGTGTTCGGGAGCATTGAGTTCGTGAAGTGGATGATAGTGAAGTTCGCTGGCGTTTGCATGTCCAGGCGCGCGAAGCCGCACGAGGTGGCTCCAGGGATATACGCCTCGCACGGACACAGAAAGGCCAGCGCCCTGCGTAGCGATGCAATGGCTTGACTGCCTTGAGGCGGCCCCCAAATATTGAGATGGCGTGAGGTGTTGTCCCGCATAGGCATGATGCATCCTTGTGCCAAGCTCAATCTGCAGGCGGCGTAGGGGCAATATTGAAGTCGGTTGAAGTGATTGATCGCAGCTTTTATAGGCGGCGGTCAGGTTGATTATGCCTTAAAGCGGCAGTTTCTCATGGGAATTTAGGATGTGAATGGCTAGATCTGGCTCATTTACATTAGGTTGCCGGACTTAAAGGAGAACGTTCGTTAAAAAGTGATGGCGTAGAGCATGATTTGCCGTTGGGCCATGGGGCTTAACTGTATCATCCGCGCATGATAATCATATGTTTGGGCATAAAAAGCATATATAAGCCGTTCGAGTGCAGATTGGGGACTGTCCCCAGCTCTGTAAAACAGCACATGTAAGCTAGCTGGGTGGAGTTTGGGGACAGTCCCCAGGTCTGTACAAAGCTGTGGCTTGGATGCGGCTCGTCTGAAGCGGCCGCTGCGGTGGAGCGAAAAGCGCCTGTATTCCATTGCAAGATCGGCGAGAATTTGGTAAAATACCCATCCGTTTTTTGCGCCGCAGCGGCGGGGATTGGACAATGTACTTAAAGCAGCTGGACATAATCGGCTTCAAAAGCTTTGCCGACCGCACCAGACTCAATTTCGAGCCTGGCATGATCGCCATTGTCGGGCCGAACGGCTGCGGCAAGTCGAACGTGTCGGACGCCATACGCTGGGTGCTCGGCGAACAGCGCCCCACGGCCATCCGCTGCTCGAAGCTGGTGGATGTCGTCTTCAACGGCACCGATACGAGAAAGCCCCTGGGCCTCGCAGAGGTTTCTATTACGTTCGCCGACTGCGAGGAGCTTCTGGGGACCGAATACCATGAGGTGACGGTCGCGAGGCGCGTCTACAGAAGCGGCGAGGGCGAGTATTTCATCAACAAGACGGCGTGCAGGCTAAAGGACGTGCAGCGCCTCTTCATGGGTACGGGCATAGGCACCACATCGTACTCCGTTATGGCCCAGGGCCAGATCGACCAGATCCTCTCCTCCAAGCCCGAGGACAGGCGGGCCGTCTTCGAGGAGGCCGCCGGCATCACCAAGTTCAAGGCCGACCGCAAGGAGGCCTTGAGGAAGATCGAGCAGACGGAGCAGAACCTTCTTAGGGAAGCGGACGTCCTCAGGGAGATGAAGCGGCAGATCGGCTCGCTCCAGCGCCAGGTGGGGAAGGCCCAGAAGTACAAGACTCTGCGAGACGAGCTTAGAGGCCTCGACATATACGTCTCCAAGGGCAAGATCGCCGCCTACGCCCTCGCCCTTGAGACGAACGCCGTCCAGCAGAAGGAGACGGAGGCCGCCATCGCCGCCGCCGCCGCCATCGTGAACGAGGCCGAGAAGGAGGCGCAGGCGATCCACGCCGAGATGCATGCGGTGGAGGAAAGGCTTGGCGCCCTTGCGACCGAGGCGGCCGCCGCCGACGGCGAATACCGCCGCGCCCACGAGGTGATAGCCGTCAACGGCCAGCGCATCACCGAATACAGGATGTTCGAGGACCGCGACGGACGCGAGATCGCCGCCACGAAGCGGCAGCTGGAAGAGCTCCAGATGCAGACGGAGAGCCTTCAGCAGAAATCCGCGCTCCTTGAGGACGGCCTCGAGACGGCCCGCGAGACGCTCGAGGAGGCCGAGGAGAATTTCAGGGAATCGACGGCCCAGATCGACGAGCTCCGCTCCCGTCTCGCCGAGGCGCGCGGGCAGAGCTTCAACTGCGACAGGCGCGTCAACGCCATACGCGACGAGATGGCCCGCCTTGAGGCGTCGATGCGCGAGACGGTGATGAAGCGCGAACGGCTCCAGAGCGAGCGCGCGCAGCTTGAAGAGGCGTCCGCCAGGGCCGAGGAGACGGTGCGCGCCGTGGAGATGCGCCTTGAGGCCGCGAAGGCGGCGGAGGAGTCCGCCGAGGCCGCGCGCGAGGAGGCCGAGCAGCGCCGGGCCGCCCTCCTTGAGGAGATTGAGGATCTCAGGGCGAATTTCGGGGCGATGCAGCGTGACGCGGCGGCGAAGCGCGCGCAGCTCGACCTTCTCAACGAAGCCGACGAAAGCGCGGAGTCGTTCTCGTCCGGCGCGCAGGCGCTTCTCGACGGAACGCTTCCCGGCCTGGGCGAAGGCGACATCGTCTGTCCGCTTGCAGACGTCTTCGAGGCTACGGGCGAATACAGGCTCGCGCTTGAGGCGGCGCTTAGAAGCTGGCTCGATGCGGTGGTCGTGAAGGACGCCGCAGCGGCCTTGAGGGCCGTGCGGGAGCTTCGCGCAGGCTCGGCAGGCTCGGCGAGGCTGGCCGCCATCTCCGGCATGGCCGGGAGGCCTCCAATCGAGGAGGAGCCCGACGGCATGAAGCTCCTCAATCTCGTCACGGTAAAGGACGGGTTCGAGGATGTCGCAGAGGCGCTTATAGGTGATGTATACCTCGTCGAAGGGGATGTGTCCGCTCCCCCCGCCGGTGCGAGATACGTGACGGCCGAGGGGACGGTCTTCGGCTCCGACGGCACGGTGGACGTCTGGATGCCGTCGAGCGCGGCGGCGAGCCCGCTGAGCCGCAGGATGATGATCGCCGAGACGGCTGAGGCTCTTGAAGCGCTGGAGAAGCGCATAGCTGACGGCCGCGTAACGCTTGATACCGGCTCCGAACGGCTCCATGCGCTCGCGGAGGCCGTTAGAGGGGCCGATGCCGCGCTTGCCTCCGCGAGGCGCGCGGCGGCCCAGGCCGAGGGTGAATATACGGGCGTTGCGAGGGATGCCGGGAACGTCAAGGCCAGGCTTGAAGGCGTCGGCATGGAGCTTGAGGCGCTTGCCGGCGCGAACGCCGACGGGGACGCGAGAAGCGCCGCGCTTGCGGCCGAGCTTGAGGAGACGATCGAAAAGCGCGACGCGCTCATGGACGACACTTCCATGAAGCAGGACGAGCTAGCCATGCTCGAGTCCGGCCACAGCGAGGAGAGCCGCAGGCTCACCGAGCGCAGGATATCTGTCGCGCAGATGGAGGCCGAGCTTCAGCTTACGGCACAGCAGGCGAAAGACACGGCCAAGCGGCGCGAGGAGCTTCTAAGGATGATCGCCGGGCGCGAGGAGGGGATCCGCAACTACGAGGATTCGATCCAGCGCCTAAGGGACGAGACTGCCGAGCTTATGGGAAGCCTCGAGGATCTCAAGGAGAAGGCGCGCGAAGTCCACGGGCAGATAGAGGAGGAGAGGATCGCGCGCGGCGAGCTGCAGACGAAGCTTCTCGCGGTTGAGTCGGGCGTCGGCGGCAAGCGCGCCGAGCTCGACAGGGCGAGGGAGCTCAAAGGGCGGCTTGAGGTCGCCGCCACCGAGGCGACGATGCGCCTCCAGAACGTCTACGAGCACCTCAATTCCGAATACGGGCTTGATGCCGCGTCGGTCGCGCTGGAGAAGGACCCAGAGTGGCAGGGAGGAGCGGCACCGTCCGCGGAGGAGCTCGAATCGCGCGTCTCGGCACTCTCGGCGCAGATCGCGGCCCTGGGGCCGGTGAACATGGTCGCCATCGAGGAGTGCCGCGAGCTTGAGGAGCGCTATGAGAGGGAGAAGGCGCAGGAGGCGGACCTTCTCGCCGCCAAGGAGCAGATTCTCGCGCTCATAACGAGCCTCAACGAAAAGAGCTCTGAGCTTTTCAAGACGACGTTCTCCCAGGCGAACGTCAACTTCCAGAAGATGTTCGCGAAGCTCTTCAACGGCGGCGAGGCGAGGCTCGTCCTGCTGGAGAACGACGCCGATCCGCTCGAATGCGGCATCGACATAATAGCGCGCCCGCCCGGGAAGAGGCCGCAGTCCGTCACGCTCCTTTCAGGCGGCGAACGCACGATGACGGCCGTCGCGCTACTTTTTGCGATATTCATGATAAAGCCGGCTCCGTTCTGCATGCTCGACGAGCTCGACGCCGCCCTTGACGACGCCAACATCGGCAGGTTCGTGGACGCCCTCAAGGAGTTCCTCGACAGGAGCCAGTTCCTCATCATCACGCACAACCAGCATACGATCGCGGGATCCGATCTCGTCTACGGCGTAAGCCAGCAGGAGAAGGGCGTGTCTAGGATAATTTCAATGAAGCTCACGGACATCGGCGTGAAGCCGGTGCCGGACGACAGGGAAGGAGGCAAGGTGCCATGATGGCGATATACAACTGGAACGCCGGCGGATTGAAGGAGACGCGGGAGTTCTCCGAGTCGTGCTGGATAAACCTTGCCGAACCGACTACGACGGAGCTTGAGCAGGTTCTCAGCTTCAGCGACGTTCCGAGGGACTTCCTTACGGACCCTCTAGACCGCGAGGAGAGGCCGCGTTTCGAGAACGAGGACGGGGTGAGCCTCATAATCGTCCACGTGCCGTACCCGGTGCGCGGCGAGGAGGACGACGATACCGTACTCCCCTACGAGACGGTCCCGCTAGGGATTGTCCTTTTCGGGAAGAGCGTCATAACGATTTGCGCGATCCCCACGCCCGTCACGAGCGCCTTCCTCGATCAGATAAGGCGCGTATGCCCGCCGAGCGAGCAGAACCGCTTCACGGCGCGCCTTCTCTGGCACAGCGCCGTCCTTTTCCTGCGGTATCTGCGCGACATCCACTCGAAGACCGAGGACCTTGAAGACGAGCTCCACGAATCGATCTCGAACGACGTCCTGCTGAAGCTCCTCACCCACCAGAAGGCGCTCGTCTACTTCACGACGAGCCTCAAGGCCGACAACATCCTCATGAACCGCCTCGACCACGCGCGGCAGCTGAACCTCACCGAGGACGACAGCGACGTCCTCGACGACGCGGCGGTCGAATACCAGCAGGCCCTTGAAACGGCCGTCATCCACGCGAACATCCTCAACGGAACGCTTGATACCTTCGCCTCGCTCATCAACAACAACATGAACAAGGTGATGAAGTACCTGACGGTCGCGATGATGATGATGGCGCTGCCTACATTGATAACGAGCGCATACGGCATGAACATCGCGCTTCCCCTTGCGCAGCATCCGCACTGCTTCGCGATACTCGTGGGGCTTTCGCTCGGTCTTGGCGGAGTGATCGGGGCGCTTCTTTTCTACCTTGCGCGCAAGCGCGTCTTCTGACGCCCGCCTAGGCGGGCAAATCCAAGAAAGGGCAAGTCATGGCAATCGAAGATATTTCATCGGCGGATTTCGACGGCGCTGTCGCAGACGGCGTGGCCATAGTGGACTTCTGGGCCACGTGGTGCGGCCCATGCCGCATGATGGGCGCGATTCTCGATGAGAAGATCGCCCCTGCGGTCGAAGGGGTGAGAATACTCAAGGTCAATGTCGACAGCGAGCCCGAGCTCGCCGCGAGGTTCGAGGTGCAGTCCATCCCGACGGTGCTCGTTCTCAAGAACGGCGAGGTGGAGGCGGAGTTCAACGGCGTCACCCAGCCTGCGGAGATCCTCGCGGCCGTCGAAGAGGCCAAGGGCTGAGGCGGAGAAAGGCCGATGATAGCCATAAGAGGCGGAACCGTCGTCGACGGCACGTCCGCGAAGGCGTACCGCGCCGACGTCTACATAGAAGGCGACAGAATAGCCGATATAGTGCGCACGGAGGGGTCTGCCGCGCCCGGGCCAGATTGCGAGACGATCCGCGCCGACGGCGCGCTGGTGACGCCCGGCTTCATCGATTTCCATTCCCATAGCGACACGTACCTTCTGATCGAGCCCGATGCGCCCAGCAAGCTCTCGCAGGGCGTGACGACGGAGGTGAACGGCCAGTGCGGCGGTTCGGCCGTCCCGCGCCTCGGGGCGGCGAGGCTTTCGAGCGACTGGGCGAGCATGGACTATCCCTCGCTCGCCCAGGACGGCACTCTTTCGACGGTCCATGGCCCTTCGTGGCGGACGTTGAAGGAGTATCGCGCGCTTTTCGATGCCGTAAAGCCGGCGATCAACACGGTCCAGTTCACGGGCCACAACACGCTCAGGTCGAGCGTTCTCGGGTACGAGCCGGTGAAGGCGACGCCTGAGAGCCTGAAGGCGATGGAGCGTCTTCTCGAGGAGGAGATGGATTCCGGCAGCAGGGGGCTTACGACGGGCCTTATATACCAGCCGGGCAAATATTCCGACGAAGCCGAGGTGACGGCGCTTGCGCGCGTCGCCGCGAGGAAGGGCGGCTTCTACGCGACGCACATGCGAAGCGAGGGCGACAGGATAGTGGAGGCGATCGACGAGGTCCTTCGCCTCGTGAGGGCCACCGGCATAAGAGCCGAGATATCCCATCTCAAGACGAGCGGACGCGCCAACTGGGGCAAGATCGACGAAGTCCTCGAAAAGATAGGCGGGGCGGTCGAAAGGGGCGAGCTTCTCGGGAGCGACAGGTATCCGTACTGCGCGGCCGGGACGGACCTCGATGTGGTGCTTCCCGACTGGGCCGGGGAAGGTGGGCTCAAGGAGGAGCTCAAGCGCCTCGACGACGCGGCTTTGGAGGCGCGGATCGCTGACGAGCTTGATGCATCGGGGCGCGACTGGAGCGGAGTCATGGTGGGGGGCGCGTGGAGCGACGAGACGAGGGGGATGTGCGCACGCAGGGTCGATGAACTCTCGGCAGAGCTTGGCGTGACGCCCGGGCGGCTCGTATGCAGGATCTTGAAGCTCGACAGGGGCAGGACGGGCGCATTCTTCTTCGGGATGTGCGAAGAGAACCTTGGAAAGATCGTGTCCATGCCGTGGATCCTCCCCGGAAGCGATGCGAGCCTAAGGGCACCTTGGGGGCCGCTCGGGAAGGACCATCCGCATCCGCGCGCCTATGGGACGATGCCTCGCTTCTTCAGGCTCCTTACGGGGCGGGTGGAGGGCCACGGCGCCGTATGCACGAGGGAGGAGGCCATCGCGAGGATGACGCGCCTTCCCGCCGAGCGCTATGGCCTTAAGGGACGCGGAGTCATCGCCAAGGGCGCTTTCGCCGACATCGCCGTCTGGCGCGAGGATTCGTTCCTCGATACGGCCACGTACATGAGCCCCCATTCCTTCGCCTGCGGGATGGATGCCGTCATCGTCAACGGGCGCATCGCCTACCGTGGCGGCATATTCCTCCACGCCGGCTCCGGCCGATTCCTCAGCGCATGATGCGCTCCGCAATGGGCGGCAGCCCGCTTCCTATGCGTCGTATTATAGCCGCAGTTTGGGGAAGCACGCTGCGCAATGCGCGGGGTATGGTGGCGGATTGTGGTGGGGCGGTGTGGGTTGGATTGGCTTGCGCGATTGGAATTTGAGGCTTTCCGGTCTCCTTCGCCCCTGCGAGCGCTCGGGCCCGTTAGTTTATTGTTTGAGAAAGTTTTTCGGGCCCTCGCTTGGCGGCCTTCGCCAAGATTGTTTATTCCTATTCGTATGTGCCGCATCGGCTCGTCCTTACATCGCTGTGGCGAAGAGACCTGCAAGCCTTAATTGGATTTATATTCGACTGCAACTAATCTCAAGCCGGCCTCATCCGCCATCAATCCGCATATGTGCCGCTGTTGCTTGCGTACTTCCCCAAACTGCTGCCTTTATGCGGCTTGGGAGGGAAGCGGCAGCACCCTTGCTCCGCTCGGGTGGGGTAGTGGAGGCATAGACGGGGAAGCGAAAAGATGCCACCTGCCAATTTATGGCCCATTCACTTGGATTTATCGCTTTTATCGCTTATATCGCGTTTATCCCTTCTTAAACCGATCCTCTTCAGATTACCCGCGGGCGCGTCCGATGAACTTGAAAAACGATCCGCAGGCCCGGAAGCGGAATAATTGGGTTTTAATACGCCGGGAAGATTTTATGCCTTGATTTGCGAAGTGCAGGTATGGTATAATACCCAAAAATCAATATGTCCATGGTGCAGTCATAGAATGCGGAGGAAAACGATGAAACGAGCTGTTTTGACGTGTCTTGCCGCGCTGTCGGCGTTTCTGGCGCGCGCTGCGCAGAGCGTCGACTCCGAGGCGCTGCGCGCCGGCAAAGGCGCGCTCGTGCTGCAGTGCGGAAGCGACTGGTGCGTAAGCGGCGAGAGCGTCAGGGAAGTCTTCGAAAGCCCTGCTTTCAAGCGCAGCAAAGTCGGTTCGCAGTTCGTCACCGGCATCTACGATGACATGGATAACCTCACCGATGCGGTGAAGGCCGCGAACGAGCTTGCCCGCCCGCTTCTCATCCGCACAAAGCGCTTCCCCGCCATAACCTGCTTCACCCCAGGGCCGAACATGCGCGTTTATGCGCAGATAGAGAACGTCCCCGCAAATGTAACCCCTGAAAAGCTCGCGAAGGCAATCGCCAAGGTAACAGCCCGCAAGGACAAGGCCGAGGCCCTTTTCAAGAAGGCCGCCGCCGCCAAGGGCGAGGAGGCCGCCGACCTCTACGGCGAAGGTTTCGACATTCTCGCGTCCATGATGGGCATCTTCCACTTCAAGGAGCTTACAACGGGCAACCACGGCTGGCGCAAGGAGTGGGATGAGCTCGTCAAGCTCGATGCGGGCGACCGCTACGGATGGATTGCGCACTTCACGTTGGACGAATATGCTACTGTCGCCGCCGTCCAGAAGCTCTCCGAGATGAAGGAGAACGGTTCACGCAGCCAGTGCGATGCATATGTCCGCAAGTACAAGGCCCTCCCCGACAAGCACTTTGACGCCAACCAGAAGCAGTTTGTAAAGGTGCTCGAATACGCTCTTGCGGACAATCCCACCGGAACCCCGCTTTCGGCAGACGGCAAGCGCCTTCTGAAGGAGGCGTTAGCCCTTGGCCGCGACACGTTCTGGGGGCAGTTCGCCATGGGTAGGCTCATAATGGACGGCGAGAAGATCGAGTCCAAGGGCCTTCCGGCGGCAAAGGTCCTGCCGCGCCCCAACGGCAACTCCGGCGTAAAGCAGGCGTTCCCGCTTGAGCAGGTGAAGAAGAACCTGACCGGCATAAAGCCCGGCGCGAAGCTCACGGAGCCGCAGAAGATGGCTATCGCGAGATACGCCGCATTGAGAGCCATAGGGCAGGAAGGCTGGCAGGAGCTTGTAAACCGCCCTGGAAGCGGGCAGTTCGTCAAGGCGTTCCTCAACGACCGCGTGTGGCTTGAGGATTTCGCGTGGAGCGGAACGTTCCAGGAGAAGGAATGGGGCAAGGCCAGCGACGGTCCTGGCGACGGCGCGGGCGCGATCCTCGCCCTTGAATCGCTCATCTTCCAGGACAACGGCAAATGGGTGCCGTTCGCCGATGGCCGCTACGAGGACAACGAAGGCCGCCGCTTCATGACGGCCCTCGCGCTCGTCTTCCCGGACAAGGACGAAGCGTGGCTTGCGGACGTCCTCGACGCCTACCGCTCCGCCGCGCTTTCGGGCCGCCTCCACAAGACGGCCTACTCGCAGCCCGTCTGGCAGTGGCGCTTCGCCGTCCACCAGGGCCACCACACCGGCGGCTGCGACAATATGGCCGCGCAGCAGCGCCACCTCAACAAGTTCGTGAACCTTCCGATGCGCGAGTACGGCGGCACACCCTGGATGATCGAGTACCGCCTTAAGAACTGCTTCGGCGATTCCGTGCATGGTCCGCTCTACTACGCTCCGTGGGCGGCGGCGAATGAATGGCCCAAGCGCAAGTACTCGCAGATCGTCGGCGGCGTCTGCGGCGAGCTCTCCAAGTTCGGAAGCGCCACCGCTAACTCCCACGGCATGCCTTCCACGACGGTCGGCCAGCCGGGGCACTGCGCATATTCCCGCAGGCTCCCCGACGGCAAGTGGGTCCTCAACTACAACGTCACCGGCCACTCGCAGATGCACCTCTGCTTCTGGGGCAAGCACGAATGGCAGTACACCCCGGCAATAGAGGGAACGTTCTCCGGCGACCGCGAGACGCGCCTTGGCGCAGACCGCATGGTGGCCTTGGCCCTGCTCGCGGAGGAGACGAAGAAGGACGCCAAGACGATAGAGAGCTTCTATCAGCACGCCTGCGCCGCAAAGAAAGAGCACTACGGCGCGTGGAAGGCGTACGGCGACTGGCTGATGCGCTCCAATACGCCTATCGACAAGCTCCGCGTATGGGTGCGCGGCTGCGCAAGAGGCATGAAGACCGGCCGCCAGCCTCTCTGGAACATCCTTACCCCGTATTTCGAGCGTGTCGCCAGGGAGAAGGGGAAGTCCGCATTGAAGGACGATCTTATCGCATTCGCCCCTCTTCTGAGGCAGGGCGGCGAGAAGATCGAGGAGGAGGCGGATTTCGGAGTGGTCCTCAAGCAGTGGGGTGAAGCGCTTGGCACCGACAGGCAGATGCGCTACGATGTCCTAAGGGCGATGCTTGAGTCGCAGGCCGGAACGGGCGACTACTTCTCCCAGACGATGGCCTGGGGAAGCGAGTTCTTCATGGGCGCTCCAGGTGGAGCTGAGCTCTTCTCCAAGTGCCTCAATGAAGCGCTCGCAGCCAAGGCTAAAGGCGGCAAGGGCGGCAAAGGCTCCAAGGGCGGAGACGATAAGGGCATAGACTTTGGCCCGATGATTCTCGCTGCGTCGAAGAACGGGAACATCGATTCCTTCCGCAACACGGTGGCCCTCCAGGCGAAGCTCTCCCCGATCCAGACGCCTGGCCAGACCTACCCGCTCAAGGACTTTGGCGGCGAGCTCGTGAGCAAGGACGGTCTCATCCAGACGTCGTCGACTTGCGGGCACGACCATCCCGAGAGGTATCCTCTTGCAATCGACGCATCCCCGATTCCCAGCGGCGGCGCGGCATTCCATACCGATGGTGAGGAGGCCCCGTGGGCGACGGTGTTCCTTGCCGGTCCTACGGAGGTCAAGGGCATAGTGCTTGAGAACCGCTTCGGCGGGCACAACGCAACGCGCCTTGTGCCTTTCTCTGTGGAGATTTCAGAGGACGGGCAGAGCTGGACGAAGGTCTACTCTGACTCCGCAGTAAAGGACACGTACCGCATCGATCTGAGGGGTCGGCAGAACCGCACGAAGTTCGTGCGCGTCTCTCGCGACAAGGGTGCGAAGAAAGAGGTGTTCCACCTTCACAAGTTTCTCGTGTATGGCGTAAAGCTGTACTGACATCAAAAGGCAATAAGGAGATAAATAGATGAAGAAAGCAGTTTTTACCACCGCAGTTGCGCTTGCTTGCGCGCTCGGCGCCGGGGCCAAGGAGACCCTGTGGGCGTCGGGTGATGCGGGTGTAGCCATATACCGCATCCCGGCCATCTGCACCGCGCCCGACGGCAAGACCGTCGTGGCCGTATGCGATGCGCGCAAGGACCATGGCGGTGATCTCAACACCAACCAGCCCATCTGGATAACGTGCCGCACTTCGACCGACAACGGCAAGACGTGGAGCGCGCCCAAGGCTACCTGGGACTGGAAGTGGAACTCCGAGGAGCAGTGGGCGGCGAGCGATCCTAGCTTCATCGTCGACAATCAGGCGAAGAAGATATTCCTATTCTACAACGTGTGGGAGTGCAAGCACCAGTACGGCCGCTACCAGCACTGGATGCAGGAGTCGTCCGACAACGGCAAGACGTGGTCCAAGCCACGCGACATCACGGCCGACATCCGCCGCCCCGAATGGCCCAACATGGGCTTCCTCTTCATAACCTCTGGAACGGGAATCCAGACGAAGGACGGGACGCTCCTTCATACGATCGTCTGGGTGCGCAACCATGTCGCGCTCTTCGGCTCGACCGACCACGGCAAGACCTGGAAGGCGATCGGCTCGCCCGCAAGCCCGGGCGACGAGTGCAAGGTCGTCGAGCTCGCCGACGGCAGGCTCATGATCAACAGCCGCTGGCGCGGCGGCGGGCGCGAGATCCACATCTCCTCCGACGGCGGCAATACGTGGACGAGCCACGAGGACAAGAATCTCATAGACCCCGCCTGCAACGGCCAGATAATGCGCTATCCCGTCACGGCGGCCTGTCCCGGCAAGCCCCTCAAGCCCGGAACGCCCGAGAGCGTCCTTCTCTTCTCCAACTGCAAGAGCCCCAACAGGCGCATAAACGTCACGGTGAGAACGAGCTGGGATGAAGGCGAGACCTGGACGGACGGCGTCGCCGTCGAGCCGGGCGGCAGCGCCTACAGCGACATGACGGTCCTCCCCAACGGTGACGTGGGCGTCCTCTACGAGGGCGCTGGATACGGCAAGATCATATTCGACACGGTGAGCCCGAGGGATTTCCTCAAGAGGTGAATCCCGGCGGACTAGACCGCAAAGATGGCCATACTTCTTCAAAGCGAGCGCAGGACGCTCAAGGGGCGCGTATTCCTCTTTCTGGTGTACGCGCTTCTGACGCTCGGCGGCCTGACGATGGTATGGCCCTTCATGGTGATGGTGTCGGCGAGCTTCTCGGGCCCATACGACTACCATCGCCATGATGCGTTTCTAAGGCCTCTCTGGGACCGCGACGACAGGTTCATGAGAAGCCTCTCGCAGTGGTTTGCGAGGTTTCCGGGCGAGGTCTATCCCGATGCCCCGCCACAGTGGGGCAGCTGGATCGGCGTCGCGCGCGACCGCGAGGGCGTGAAGGCGTTCGCGGCGCGCGAACTCGAACCGGCTTTGCTCGACCCCGCTATCGAGGCCGAATGGCGCAAGGATGCGGCCGAGTGGCGCGAGAGGACGCTTGCAGCCGACATCGTGTACACCACCTGCACATACGACGGGCGCGACGTTGCCCCGTTCGTCAAAAGCCGCATAACCCTAGAGGAATTGAACCGCACCTGGCCGGTAAGGTACAGGAGCTTTTTCGACATCTCGTTTCTGAGCGAGAGCCGCAGCCCCCTCTCGCACGAGGATTGGCGCCCCCCGATGGACGACCCCAAGTTCAGGATGTGGCTCGACTTCAAGGACGGCTACCGCAAAAGCATGGTGGAGGACGGGGATTGGCTCTCGCGGACGCTTCCTTATCCGCTTGTGAGGGACGAAAGCGACGCGAGGCTTCTTAGGCACGCGATCGCCATACAGTTCATCGACCACGGTTGGCGCGACTTTGCAAGAAGCGCGCTTTCGAACTATGCGCTTACGTGCGAATACCTTTTCGTGAGAGGGCGCGCGTTCGTCAACACCGCGCTTCTCGTCTTTTTGAGCATACTGGCCGCGCTTACCGTGAACCCGCTAGCGGCGTACGCGCTTTCGAGGTTCAAGCTCAAGGGCACGGAGAGTATACTTCTTTTCCTTCTGGCGACGATGGCGTTCCCGGCCGCCGTGACGGCGATCCCCTCGTTCCTTCTCATACGCGATCTTGGGCTTCTCAACACCTTTGCAGCGCTCGTGCTGCCGACCGTGGCGAGCGGCATGGGGATATTCATCCTGAAGGGCTTCTTTGACGCTCTTCCGCGCGAGCTCTATGAAGCCGCCGCCATAGACGGCGCTGGCGAGGCGACTGTCTTTCTCAAGATAACGCTCCCGATGACGGCTCCGATCCTCGCCGTCAACGCGCTCAACCATTTCGTCGCGGCGTACAGTTCGTGGGAGTGGGCGTTTCTCGTGTGCCAGGACGAGAGCCGCTGGACGATAGCCGTGTGGATGTACCAGATGAGCCGCACGTTCGCGGGACAGCCCTGGTGCGTCATGGCCGGTTTCGTCCTCGTCTCCATACCGACGGCAGTGGTCTTTCTCGCGTGCCAGAAGGTGATCCTCCGTGGCATAGTTCTTCCAAGCATGAAATGAAACCGAAAGGAAAACGAAAATGTTGAAGGGTATATCGCCTATAATCTCCCCCGAGCTCCTGAAGACGCTGGCCGAAATGGGCCATGGCGACGAGATCGTCTTCTCAGACGCACATTTCCCGGCCCATACGTTCAACTCGAAGGTGATCCGCATGGACGGAATCCCCGCCGACTTGATACTCTCTGGCGTCATCCCGCTCTTCGAGCTCGACTCGTATGCGACGCCTGTGGTGATGATGGCTCCCGTTAAGGGCGACAGCCTCGACCCGTCCGTCGAGGCGATCTACCGCAGGGCGCTCGGCTACACGGGCGATATATGCCGCGAGGAGAGGTTCGCCTTCTACGAGCGCGCGAAGAAGGCGTTTGCCGTAGTCGTGACGGGCGAGACGAGAAAGTACGGGAACGTCATCCTCAAGAAGGGCGTGACGCCGGTCGTCTGAATGGCGGAGAGGTGATATGGCTGAAAAGAGCGTAGGCGAGATAGTGGAGATGGCGAGCGCGTTCTACGAGAGCGCGGTCCTCTTCGCGGCTATAACGGATGGCGTCTTCGGGGCGGTCGAGCGCATAAAGGGCGGCGCCACCGCAGGGGCCGTCGCCAAAGAGCTTGACGCGAGCGAGCGCGGCGCAAGGCTTCTTCTAGACGCCTGCGCGGCGCTCGGGCTTCTCGCGAAGGAGGGCGAGGTCTACTCCAATACGCAGGCCGGGAGGATGGCGCTCGTTCCGGGCGGCTCCGCCGACCTTTCGAAGGCCATACTCTACAATAGAGACGTCTATCCCGCATGGGGGAGGCTCGCGGACTTCGCGAAGACGGGCCGGCCCGTGGAGCGTCCGTCGCTTCATCTCGGCGACGATGCGGCAAGGACGCGCACCTTCGCCATGTCCATGCGCTCGCGCGCTATGGCGATAGGGCGAGGCGTCATACCGCTTCTCGATCTCGGCGGCGCGACGCGCCTCCTGGATCTCGCGGGCGGCCCAGGCGCCTACGCCGAGCTGATCGCAAAGGCGTTCCCTTCGCTCGGGGTCGTCACGGTCGATCTCCCCGCGATAAGCGCCGTCGCGAAGGAGTGCGTCGCCCAGGCCGGGCTTGACGGGAGAATAGAGTGCCGCTCAGGGGACTACCACTCGGACGAATACGAAAGCTCCGCCTACGATGCGGTGACAATCTTCGGTGCACTCCATCAGGAAAGTCCAACCGACATAGTGGATATCCTCGGGCGCGCCTACAGGGCGTTGAGGCCCGGCGGAAAGCTGTATGTCCTCGACATGATGACGGACGCGACGCACACCGCGCCAAAGTTCAGCGCGCTCTTCGCCGTCAACATGGCCCTTACGACGGAAAACGGCTGGGTGTTCTCCGATGTGGAGCTTAAGGGGTGGATGGAGAAGGCCGGTTTCGAGCCTGGCGCGACGAGGACGCTCGCGCCGCCCATGCCGCACTGGCTCGTGGAGGCGGTAAAGCCGCTTGCTTGAGCGGCAGCGGATCTGGATTTGAACCTGAAAGGAATAAAGCAAATGTCTGAAGCGTTGAAGGCAGCTGGAGTGGTCCATGCGTACGGCAAATCGGGAAGGGAGGTCCTCTCGGGGCTCGACCTTACGATGGAGGCTGGTTCGTTCGAGGCGCTTATGGGGCCTAGCGGATCGGGGAAATCCACGTTCCTGCACATAGCGGCGGGTCTCGTCCGGCCGAAGGCGGGGACGGTTCTCGTGGGCGGGGAGGACATCACCTCGATGAGCGATGCTAAGGCGGCCCGCTTCAGGCGCGCGAATGTGGGGGTCGTCTACCAGTCGTTCAACCTGGTGGACACGCTCACCGTATGCGAGAATACGGTTCTCCCGGCGAGGCTTTCCGGGATAGCCCCTGACTGGCCGCGCTTCTACACGCTCGTCGCAAAGCTCGGCCTCAAGGGGCTTGAGGAGCGCTTCCCGGAGGAGCTTTCCGGCGGCGAGCGCCAGCGCGTCGCGATAGCGAGAGCGCTTTTCATGCAGCCGCCGCTCATCCTTGCGGACGAGCCGACGGGCAATCTCGATGTGGACACCGCGCGCGAGATGAGGGATCTTCTCAAGTCGCTTGCAAGCACCGAAAAGAGTGCGATCCTTCTGGTGACGCACGATCCGCAGATGGCGGCAGCGGCCGACAAAGTCCATTTCCTCAAGGGCGGAAAGATCGCAAACTCCGTAGCGACAGGTCATGACGCCGCCGCCGTTTCGGCCGCGTATCTGGAGACGTACAAATGATTGCATCTCTTGCGGTAAAGGGCATCCTGAGGGGGAAGGTGCGCTTCCTCTCGGCCGTGGCCGGAATCGCGGCGGCCGTAGGGTGCATAGTGTTTACGGAAGCGCTCAAGTCGTCGAACGCCGTGCAGGGTGAGGCGAAGGCGAGGCGGATGGCGGCTCCGTTCGCGGCATGGCGAAGCGACATGAAAGGCCCCATGCGCGGGCGTGGCCCCGACAGGGACGTGAAACGCGTTGAGACGGATTTGAAGCCGGACATGACGCTCAACCTCGCTTCATTCACGATCGATTACCGCCCGGATGGCCGTGTTCTCCAAGGGCCGCCGATGCGGGCCGTCCTTGCCGAGATCCCCGCCGAGTTCGACGGGAGCTCCACCGAGCCTCAGGTCGCCGTGACGAAGGCGATGTTCAGACCTGGGATGAAGCTTCCCGAGGTCGGCTCCACCATCGACTTCGTTTCGCGCAATGGCCTCGTGAAGGCCAAGGTGGCGAAGGTGATCGTTGATGACAGGCTCGACGGCGACTGGATCCGCCTTCCGGGAATGTACACCGGCATCGCCAACAAGGCGCTTGTCGATTTCGCCGCCAAGGAGGAGAGGGGAACTCTGGAGTGCTGGCTCAAGGAGCCTCCGGATGCAGAGGCGGCTGGGATCATGACGCCCAAGAGCGTTGCGCCGATGCTTGCAGGCGATGAGTCTCGCAACTTCGCGCGCGCCGATGCGATACTTCTTTTCGGAGCCGTGATAACTGCTTTCGGGCTTCTCTTGAACTCGCTTGTCCTCGGGCTTGAATCGTCGCGCCGCAGGTTTGGAGTCTTGAGGACGGCTGGGCTTGCAGGTTCGGGTGTCGCGAAGATTGTAGCCGTCGAATCGGCGCTCGCGGGGCTTCTCGGGTGGCTTATAGGAAACTACGCGGCCAGATGGGCGGCGAAGATCTTTGTAGGGATGGACCCGGGCACGTTCCCCGAGGGCGCGTACATTTCCTCCGCGCCAGGATGGTGGTGCCTTCTCGGGGCGGTTGCCGTATCTGTCGCGGCGGCTCTTGCAATGATGCTACCATCGCTGAGGGTGAGGCCTATTGATGCGGTCGGGCGCGATACGCCCGTTAAGAGGCGCAAGATGGGGATGTTCCTCGCGTTCACTGCGGGATTCGGCGCGTTCGTCGCTGTGGAGGTGTGGGGCGAGAGCCTGATGAAGCCGTTCGTCCCGAGCCCGGAGTGGCCGGATGCGATAGTGAGCTTTTCGCCCGGTGTGAGCAGCTTCGACATATCGAAGATCGAGGGGATCGAGGGCGTAAGGAAGATCTCGGAGCTTCAGCCTCTGCAGCTTCCTTTCGAGCCGAAGGAGCCTCTCAAAGGCCCGGGTGGTGGCGGAAGGGGTGGCTTCAGGAATGCGCTTCTTCTGGGGTGCGACGTCGATACGGCTTTCGGGGGAGATGACCCAATAGCGCCTTTCAAGTTCGTCGAAGGGACAAGGGAAGAGGCAATCGCCGCACTCAAGGCCGGTGCATGCGTCATCACCGAGATGATGTCCAGGGCCCGCAATCTCCACAAGGGCGATCTCATGAAGGTCGATGCCGCCGGTATGACGGTTGATCTGCCGGTGGCGGGGGTGGTCGACCTCAACTGGCATATGGTGACGAGCCGCGCGAAGTTGAGGGGCCTTAACCGCGCAAGCGGACATACGGATGGACCTGCTTTCGTCAGCTTCGACACGATCGACGCGATAAACCCCATCCCGTCGATCCACGTGAAGATGACGCACGTGTGGCTGAACTACACGGAGGATTGGCTTAAAGTGCATGAGCCGCTTGAGGCAGGTCAGCTTGTCGAGGCCAAGCTTAAAAAGGCCCTTGGCGCGGACGATGTCGAGGTGCAGCTCCATGCACGCGACGAGATATCCGACGGGACCCTCGCCCACGGCACCCAGATCATCGGGACGCTTGCGAAGATTCCGTTCATTTTCCTTGCAGTCCTTTCGATCGGCTTCATAGCGCAGCTTGTGGCGGCCGCCGAGTCGAGGCGCGGCGAGTTCGCCGTCCTGAGGGCGGCCGGGGCCACAAGGGGGCAGATATCGCTGAAGCTCGTAAAGGAGGCCGTGGCGACGGCAGTCAAGGGGATGGTGTTCGGCTCAATCTTCGGATCCGTCGCCGGGTGGCTCTTCACCTCGGTGACGCGCGCTGCAATGTCTGGCTGGGGCATACCGCCTTCGTTCGTGTTCCCGCTTTGGACCGTGATCGAAGGTGCCATCGGCGCTCTCGCCATATCGCTAGTCTTCGCCATTCCCTCCGCCTGCCGCCTGTCAACGAGGGAATAGCGGCATAATCGCTTATTGTAGGCCAGCGCAATAGAGCCACTTTCAGTTGCATCTGAAGGTGGCTTTATTCTTCTCGGAGGCATTTATCGCTACCCACCTATCACTTTGTCGACTATTTAAAAAATCTGCGCTTGACTCTATGTGCGAAAGATAGTAAAATATACACTTGTAAAAACCCCACAGGAAGCATTACATGCTAGTAAAAACGACATATCGCAATAGAAACGCAACAGGCCTTGCGTTAGGTGTGAATGTCTACCAAATGGGGGGGGGTATAGAAGTTTAAGGTTCGCCGGATTTGGCGACCTCCATGGCGGGTATTCCAGAGGCAGAAGGCGCTCACTAGGGTGCGGTTGCACTGCAGGGCGCGGGTGTCTTGCGGCATCTTGGTCTAATGGGACATCTGCGACAGGTAACCCTAATAGTTTTGTTTTTTGTGTCTCACGCAGAGACGCAGAGACGCAGAGGCGCGGAGAGTGTGGCATAGCCGCATCTTCGCGCCCCGTATCCTTTTGTCTGGCGGAACCCGCCATTTTCCCATTTTCGGTTAATCTTAATTCATAACGAGAGAAAAGGAGAGATCCTATGATGAAATCATTAGTGAGTAGATTCAAGGCATTCGCGCTGCTGTTGGCTGTCGCGGCATATGGAGGCGCACGGGCGGCGGACTATACGTACTCGAACGTCGATAGCGATTCGCTGGCTTCATGGAGCGATCCGAGTTATGGAACGCAGACTTTTCAATTTAAACTGAACGCCCCTTCGGCAAAGTTGGCTGTCGGCAACTTCCCGTCTTCCGGATATGTTCAGTTGACATCAATCAGCCTTTCTGCCCGCAGTAATCAATCGGGGTATACAGGCGCTACCAAGGCTATTCTGACCAACGACAAAACGTCGGAGTCATATACTGCAACCGTAGCATATAACCAAAACGCATTTTCAGCTTCGATGAATCCATCTCTTATCAGCGATTCCACGCGGAGGGAATGGACTCGCATGGAAGTCTTGATGACATTTAGCACTGACGGTGTTTTGGTGGATACAGATGCTACCTACACGCTGACATTCAAAAATGCCTCTGATGCAAACGTTACCATGGGCTATTCGGTGGTGAAGAACGATAGTCTCAGCATTGGATGGACTCCGGCGATGCGCATTTACGGCCGTACGCCTTCGGGGTCGATGGAGATGCCTTCTTCGCTCATCCCTTCATCTGGCGGCATGGCGTTGCCTAGCACGGTGACTGTGGCTGATGCCACTGACATGGCCTTTGCCAACGACTCCGTAACCATCGGCAACAGCGGCATTCAGATCGCGCTTGCTTCTTCGATTAATAACCAGACGGTAATGGTCCAGGCGGTGATACCTTCTTCGTCTAGCTGTCTGATTGGGTGGATGACGGGACAATACCAGAGCCAGGATATAGAAAACTGTGCGTATTATGATGGCTCAAACTTCAACCAGTGCTATTTTTTGGGCGGAATTAACAAAGGTAACTTTAACACCAGTACCGATAATCGTGCTTGGACAAGAGACGCCTCCGAACACTGGGTCGCTGCTTCATATGCACGTGCGGATAATAGTGGCAGTTCACAGACGTCCGGTGGTACGCGCACTTACTTTGATGGTGTTGAAAAGGTCACGAGCACGGGACTGAAGTGGGGCAGTAACCAGACCTCGAAGATTACGTTGGGCGGTACGGCCACGAATGATTCTAATCCTGCCACCGGCATGGTCATCAAGAATGTAGTGATTTTTTCCAACGCCTTGACCAAAGAACAGATAGCAACGGTTACGGCTGCGCTGAATGCCGGATGGACGGTGAATGCCGCCGGTACGACGCTTACTGCGGCAACGCTTTGCACGCTCCCCGGCAATGCGAATGTTCAAGCCATTGGTTCTGTGACGGTCGCCGCCGACGGCACTCTCGGCCTTTCCGGTCTTACCGCCGTGCAGGTCAACAATGGCGGCACGCTTGATGTCAGCGCGGCAAGCGGTCTTACACAGGTAATCGTTCTTTCGGGCGGCGAGCTTACGATCGGCAAGCAGCGTCCGGGTTCGGTTGTCGTCATGACGGGCGGCACGCTCAATGTTTCTTCTACGCCTACGGTAAGCGAGCGACTCACTGGTTATATCCCGACGGCGGAACTTGCTGTTGAGAGCAGTGCTTATCTTACAGGAACGGTCACACTTGACGGCGAGACGGTGACGCCGGTCATATCCGGAACGACGGCCACGCTGACAGGAACGGTGGCTGCTGCGGGCGATGCCACCTACACCGGCGATTCCTGGTGGTGGGACTACGAGTTCAACGGCACCTTCACGAGCATTGGTTCAGACAAGGACGGCATGACGCAGGAAGGAGGCGCCACTTCCTTCACGACGGCTGATGCGAGCGGCAACCAGGAACTCTACTTCCAGAAGACACCTTATCGCGACGCATCTTTCTCTGATAAAAGCGAGTTGACGGCGGTGATGTATTGCCAGCCCGGTAATTATGCCAATGCGGTGCTAGTGGGTTTCGGTTCAACAACGCAAGGCGACCAGAAGGCTATTGCGCTTGTGACCGGTGCCAATCCATCGGCCGGCGAGATGAAACTCGTTCTTACTGATGGCCACAATGGCGGCACCGGCACGGTGACCGAATTGGCCGACTTGACGGCTGTTGGTGCCACGACGACAAAGCATCTCTATGCATTCGTGATGGATCGCATCACGGAGAATGAGACGACGAAGACCCGTATTCGCGTCTATCTGGACGGCAAGGTCAAGGCCATCTACAAGCACAACGGAACACTTACGCTTTCGAACGGTTTCCAGATAGGCTCGCTTCACGGTGGTGTTTATCCGCGTGACGGTTTTAATACGGGGCTGTCTAAATATAGTGCGACGGGAGATAGCGGTACGCTTGACTTCTTGCGTGTCATTGACGGTACCTTGACGGATGGCGCGATGTCGGCTCTCGCTGGGGCGTATCCCTACAATTCGGCATATGGAAAGGCCACGCGCGCGCCTGTTTCCAGCGCGGCCAACTGGGTCGCAACCGGTGTGTGGACGCAGACCGTTCCCGGCCAGGCTGACGCCACGCAGGACGAGCCGAATCTCGATACGAACGTCACGATCTCGAAGGATGGTGCTTCGGACGTGTCGGTTGCGATCAATCTCACGCAAGATTCCTACTACGAGTCGCTGACGCTCGCGAAGGAGGCGGGCGCGACCGGTTCGCTGAAACTGACCTCCGGTTATGGCAATGCCACGTCCGGCAAGCTCGTTTCGGCGGAAACTTCGGTGCTGACGGATACGACCGTCCCGGGCGGACGCGTCCACCTTGGCGTGACCAGTATCGCGGACGGCATCACATTGACGGTCGATCCTTTCTCTTCGACTGGCAATTACTCCATCTACGATACGCTGACGGGCCTCGGCTTCGGCGAAGTCTACGAGTCTGTCGTCATCTCGATGGCGCTTCTCGGCGACGGTGCTTCCGTCGTGCTTGATGAAACGAACCTTTCCGATTTGGTAGCAGCTGGCTTCACGGCCGAACTCGTCTACAATCCGGACAACCTGAGCTACACCTTCAAGGTAACCCGTGAAGAGGCCACGGCGAATATCTCGGTAGCTGTTGACTCTAACGGAGTTGCTACTTGGTCGACGCGTAACATTCCTGTCCCGGCTCCGGCATCGCTTCCCAGCACTTATGCCGGCACGGTGACGATTACGAGCGCGTCTGAAAACCCTGTTACGATTGCGACTGCCTTTGCGGGCGGCAATGTGACTGTGGCGTCGGGCGGTCCGGTGACGCTTTCCGGTGCGATCACAACAAGCGGCAATCTTACGCTCAATGGCGCAACGACGCTTTCTGGAACCTCGACCATTACTGGTGCAGTTTCAGGGTCGGCGACGTTGACGGTTGACGGCTCGGTAACGATGGCTTCTACTGGCTCGATTGCTAACACAATTGCTGGCGACGGCACGTTGACGTTCGAGGCTCTCCCTGCCTCTGCGCTTTCGTTCGGCACTTGGACCGGCACGGTCGTGTTGCCAGAGCTTGCTAGCATTGCAGGCGATACGTTCAGCTTCAACAGCTACGGCATTGAGGGTTCGACCGTGCGTGTTAATGGCATTGGCGGCGGCTGGCTCAAGAGTGAGGAAGTCAATCCCACCATCGAAATTCCTGCGACCAAGACATTGACGATTACGGCTTTCTCAGCCAGCTTTGTGAATACATTCAAGGCTATGTCAGGTGCCGGTACGTTTGATGTAACCTACAATATGGCCATTGATACAACGGCTGGCGATTGGTACTCGAATTACTCCGCCTACTTCCTCATTAAGGATGTGTCTAACTTCACAGGCTCGCTTTCTACTGCAACTCCTGGTATCGCGATTGGTAATGCAAAGCCTGCTTACAATACAGCTGGCGGCCGTATCATTCTGATGTCCACGGATGCAATACTAACTGTGAGTTCCGCTTCGCCAGAGCCGACATCTGGGGTTGCTAACTACAGCGTGTGGAAATCTACCTCTGGCGGTAATTGTGTCTACTCGCTTAAAAACGCTGGTTCAGAAGGTGAAGAATCGTACACTGAAGATGAAATTACCTATTCAGTTCCGGTTGGTTGGATGGTTGACAATGGTTTGTCTAGTGTGTCGGGACTTGGAGATCCTGCTGCCAATGGACTGACCTATTTCCAGTGCTATGCTCTAGGTTTAAGCACTTCGGATGCCACTGACAAGCCCGTTGCCTTTGTGACGGTCAATGGCTCTGGCAACTTTGAGGTGGTGTTGAAGCATGCTGATGGAACTGCAATTACGCGTGCAAGTAATGTTCAAATTACCTGCTCGCTCGTCTATGGCGATAGTGCTGACGATGTGGTCACGCCTCAGGCGGGTACAACATTTGCTCCGCCAGATGCTACCGTAAGATACTATAAGGTTGTGGCTACGATAAGCCCTGCCCCATAATCTTTCTCTCGATAGATTGAAGCGGCGGGCGGGTTTCCGTCCGCCGCTTTCACTTTCATGGGAAGTATGGCATATTGGCGGTATAGAGGTAAGGGTCTCGTAAACCCATCTGCCAAAACCGAGGTTTGCAGCATGAGCGCCGATTATCCATTGTCAAGCACCATCAGCCTTCCTCCGCCCGGCAGTAATGTGATGTACGCCTATTTCGCGCTCGGCGAAGTGCCATACCTTCGCGTTTTGCGCCAAAGTGGCGCATACTGCATCGTTCCCATTTCTCGTCTCGATTGGGGACAGCCTACGGAAACGCCCTCGCCTGAGTGCCCCAGCCATATCCAATTCACCGATGATGATGCGCTTTCCGGCCAGATGGCAAGAATCCTTGCAAATCTGGTAAAGGAGTCAGGTGCGTATATCATCCTTCCGGCTGCGGTGCCGAAGCTAATCCTAAGGACATTCACAAAGCCATTTGCGGATATTGCAGATGAAGGGGGGCTCCCCCTGTGGAATCATGTGCTTACCGGCAATATCGAAGAGCCGCGCGCGCTTATGTGCAACTTCATCGCCCAGAACGGCCTCCCCCACTGGTGGCCATCGGCGAAAAGCGCAGAATCGCCGCAGCCCGCATCTGACGTCCCAAGTCTCTCCCAATCCTCAGGCGGTTCCACGGCCCCAAATCTCCCAATGCTCACGAAGAAGGTGGGAACCGGGCGGATGGCTGTTGCGGTGTTCTGGTCGGAAGATCGCGGATTCGATGTGGATATGGGCCTATGGTCGCCCGCCCAAGGAAGGGTGCTAAACTCCGAAGAGGAGGTGTCCGCCTGGAAATGCCGTTTCACCACCGCCAACCCATCCGCAACAGTCTTCCAGAAGCGTATATTTGCCGAAGTAGCCCAAAATAATGCGGTTTTCCGCCATCTAAATTGGGGACAGCCCCTTGAGAATCGGGGACAGCCCTCTTTGGAGCCAAATCCTGCTTGTCAGTCTCTTTTTGGTGAAATTGCAAATTTTGTCCAGAATCGCGGCGCAATTTTGATTTTATCAGAGGCTGTCCCCAAAGTAATCGCCAGCGAGATGGTGGCGAGATATGGAGAAGGGCGGGTCTTCGGGCCGCCATACATCGGTTTACGCTCCGCAATGGGCGGGAACCGCTCATAGCGCGCATGGGGCGCAGTTTTGGGTGGCAGGCTAAAGCAATGTCCTCGTCCGTGACCCTCACCTCCGGTTGTTTTTCGCGCGCCCATCCCTGAAGGACGATTGGGGCGGCGCGAAAAACAATCCTCGGTGTTTCCCGGCATGCCCACCGTAGCCTTGGCGAAGGTGGGACGAGGACATTGCCTCCGCTTTCCGCTCCGCACAAAACTGCCGCCACATGCGGCTAAACTGAGCGGCTCCGCCCTTGCTCCGCTTGGGTGGGAGGGGTTCCCAATTGGCAATTGGCAACATTGGTACTGGCAACATTGGCAACATTGGCAACATTGATCTAGACGCCCTAGATTCTAGAGGGGCTAGAAGCGCTAGAGGGCTAAACTGAGCGGCTCCGCCAATGCTCCGCTTGGGTGGGAGGGGTTCCCAATTGGCAATTGGCAACATTGGTACTGGCAACATTGGCAACACTGGCAACATTGATCTAGAATCTAGCCCATCTAGCGCTAGCCCATCTAGAAAATAAGTGGCTATCCCAGACATTGCTATTGCAGTTGGTGGGGAAGTTTGGTATAATATTACACGAAAACTGCCGTTGTGGGTGGCAGTAAAAAACAAAAAAAGGAGAATCGTATGAAGAAGCTTGCTATGATGGCGCTTATTTGCGCCGCAGGATTCGTATTGGCTCAGGAAGTCGCACCGCCACCTCCGCCGCCTTGCGCCTGCCCCAAAACCGAGTGTGTCTGCCCCGCGGGCGAGTGCAAGTGCCCGAAACCTCAGTGTGCATGCCCCAAGGCCCCCTGCGTCTGCCCTGCCGGCGAGTGCAAGTGCCCGAAGCCTGAATTCGCATGCCCCAAGGGCAAGTGCCCGAGGCCTCCGTGCGCCTGCCCGGAAGGGGGCTGCCAGGGCCCGCCCCCCCCCCCCCCCC
>JAZTWW010000025.1:0-9949 GCA_045636065.1 Kiritimatiellia bacterium
GAGTTCATGGAGTATGCCGAATGGTGCGACGGATAGCCGTCAACCATCGCAATTCACCCGAAAACACTTGCAAAATCGCCCTCGCCCCTGTAAACATTGGGGTAGATGCACTTTCATTGTCCAAAAATGGGTAAACTCCAGTCATAATGCCGGATCAAGGGCGGTACTCGGCGCAGGAGGTGGGCGTTTCCATAAGCCTGACGGCAGAGACGTCGACGTGATCTGCAAGAACGCCGTAGAAGTAGCGCGCAAGGTTCTCGGCCGTGGTAGGAAACGGGAGCGGCACAGTCTTGAGCCCGTTCGACTCGAGGACACGCGCTATCTCAAGCTCCACCGGGCTCTTGTCGCAGTACATGAAAGCATGGTCGAACCTGTCGGCGATTTCGCGCGTCATAAGCTCCTTGAGAAGCCTGAAATCCACGACCATCCCTTCATCGTTCAGCTCGCCGCGCGCCTCCACGAAAAGGTGGTACGTGTGCCCGTGCAGGTTGCGGCAGCGGCCCTCGTAGCCGGTGAGCATGTGCGCGGCGTCGAAAGTCATGTCCTTGGTGACGGTCGTCATGGCAGGTTCCTCCTTAAGGGTGCAGGGGGCTGCCAGATCTGTCGTGTATCTGGCTGCGGTACAGGCTCCACCCGTTGTTGAGCCAGAACGCGATCGACGAAACCCACATCGTGGGGATGAGAAGTTCGTGGTTGCCGGATATCTCGCTGACCATTATTATCGCGGTGAGGGGTATACGTATGGCGGCAGCCGTGAACGCGGCCATGCCGACAAGGGCGAACGCGCCCGGGTTGATGCCGGCGCCGGCGGGAAGGCAATGCTGGAAGAATATCCCGACCGCCGCTCCAAGGCTCGCTCCGCATACGAGCGCCGGGGCGAACACGCCGCCAGAGCCGCCGCTTCCGACGGTAAGGCTCGTTGCGAGCACCTTGGCGAAGAAGAAGAGGACGAACGCCCCCGCGCTGAAACCGAGGATGTCGCCCGTCTCGAACGGGTCGTGCGTAGTAAAGGCGCAGCTCACGACCTTGTACCCTACGCCAAGCACTTCGGGAAGGAAGAACCCGATTACGCCCGTTCCAAGCCCGCCTATCGCGGCCTTAGTCCAAAAGGGAAGCTTGAGCCTCGAGAAGAACTCTTCCGTGGCGCGGAAGAAGTCCATGTAGAATCTTGAGCCGATGGTGACTATCACGGCAAGCGCAAGGTACGGGAGAAGATTGAGACCCTTCGCGAACTTGTACGTCGGCATCGGCAGAAGCGGATCCCATCCCCAGAAGAAACAGAAGACGGTATACGCGATCGTGCTCGCGACAAGGCCCGGGAGGATCGTCTCGTACTCCATGTCGGAACTGGAGTAGAAGATCTCCGCGCCGAATATGGCGCCCGCAAGAGGCGCCCTGAAAAGAGCCCCTATGCCGGCGGCCAGCCCCGCCGCCGCAAGAAGACGCTTCATCCTCGGCTCAAGCTTGAGAACGCGCGCTATCGTGGAGCCTGTGGCGGCGCCTATGAGCGTCATCGGCCCCTCGTACCCGGCGCTTCCGCCGAGGCCGACCGTCAGGACCGAGGCCGTGGACTTGATGGGGACGACGGTACTTGAAATGTGCGCGCCCATCCGGTGGTATGCCCAGATGACGGAATCCGTGCCGCGCGCGGCGCGCGAATGGCTGAACGTGTTGATGAGCACAGCCCCCGCGACGGCTCCGACAGCCGGCGTCACCACAAGGATCCACCTGCCCCAGTCGTGGAAGAATCCGCTTTCGCCCTCCTGGAGCGCATCCACGACGAACGACACGAAATCGCCCGCATCCATCATCCAATGGAACGCGCTCGTGAGAAGCCCTACTACAAGGCCCAGAAACGCCGCAAGGGCGAACTCGCGCCCCGTCTCCACCGACAGCCCCTCCCCTGCAAGGAAGAGCTTGAAGCCGGATATGGAGAGCTTCTTGAACATGCCATCCTTTTCGCGCGCGTCAGGATTTCTCGAACCGTATCGACGCGGCGCGCCCGTGGGCGTCAAGCCCCTCGACCGCCGCGAACGCCGCTATCGTGGGCGCCGTTTCCCTGAGGTCCGCCTCGGTGAAGTTGACGAAGCTGTGACGGCGCCTGAAATCGTCCGGCGTAAGGCCGTTGAACATGTTGGCCGCGCCTCCCGTTGGAAGAACGTGGCTCGGGCCGGCGACGAAATCCCCGGCGCTCTCAGGCGTCCACGCCCCGGCGAAGACGGCACCGGCGCTTCTCACCCCTTTCATGAGATCCATCGCCCTCTCGCACATTATCTCGAAATGCTCGGGCGCGAAGCGGTTCACCAGCTCAAGCCCGTCCTCGAGCGTGGGGGTCACGACGAGAAGGACGCCGTCCCTGTCGAAGACGCGCTCGATGAGCGAGCGGCGCGAGAGGCTTTCCGTCTGCCTGAAAAGCTCGGCTCGCACCTCCTCGGCGAATTCGCGCCTGTCCGTAACGAAAAGGCTCTTCTCCCAGCCGCTTCCATGCTCTGCCTGGCTGAGAAGATCGGCAGCCACCCAGCGCGCGCTCACGGTGCCGTCGGCAAGGACGGCTATCTCGCTCGGGCCGGCGACCTGGTCGATACCGACAAAGCCGTACACCTGGCGCTTGGCGGCGGTGACGTATGCGTTCCCGGGGCCGACTATCTTCTGGACCTTCTTGACGCTCGCGGTGCCGAAGGCCATAAGCCCGACGGCCTGGATGCCGCCCACGCGGTATACCTCGGTGGCGCCGGCGAGCTTGAGGGCGTAGAGGAGAACGGGGTTCACTTCGCCCGTCCTGCCGGCGGGCGTGCAGGCGACGATCTCCTTGACGCCCGCCACCTTAGCGAGCGTAACAGTCATGACGCTCGTCGAGGCGAGAGGCGCCGTGCCGCCAGGGACGTACACGCCCACGCGGTCCATCGGGGAGAAGAACTCGCCCATCCTTCCGCCGCGCGGCGTTCCGATCTCCCATGCGGGCCTGAGGCTCGCCTCGCTGAAGCGCCTTACGCGATCGTGCGCGTCCTTTACGGCGCGCTTCAAGTCCTCCGGGACGGAAGACTCCGCGGCATCAAGCTCAGCGTCTGCGACGCGGAAGCGCTGCGGTGAAAGGTCGGCTCCCTCGAACCTCCTTACGGCGTCTGCGACGGCATCGTCGCCGCGCGCGCGTATGTCCGCAAGGACCTTGCGCGCGGCCTCCTCGGCCTCCTCAGGGAATGCGCTCCTTGAAAGGAAACTCTCCACATGCCCGTCGGTCACGGCGGGCGACCAATCGACGATCCTTACCATATCTCATCTCCCGACGGCGAGACGGTCCGCAAGCCTTTCGGGAAGCCCGGCCTTGCGGATCTTCGCCTGCGCGGCTTCAATGTCGTAAGCGACGCGCTTGAACCTGAGAACGCGCGTCGTGGGCGTGTATATCACATAGCTTGCGCGCGGATCCCCGTCGCGCGGCTGGCCGACGCTTCCCACGTTTATGAAAAGCCTCTGCCCGAGACGGATCGTCATATCCTCGCCTGGAAGGTGCATGACCCCGACGTTCGTCTTCTCGTATACGATCGGCACGTGCGTGTGGCCATGGAAGCAGATGGGCGTGCGCTGCCATTCGAAGTTCGCGTCTGCCTGGAGGTTGTCGAAGACGTATCCCCAGTTCTGCGGCATGTCAAGCGTTGCATGGACTAGAGTCATGCCCATGACAGGCCTTTGC
This sequence comes from Kiritimatiellia bacterium, assembly GCA_045636065.1. Classification (GTDB taxonomy): domain Bacteria; phylum Verrucomicrobiota; class Kiritimatiellia; order RFP12; family UBA1067; genus RGIG5050. The sequence continues at coordinate 3,689 of JAZTWW010000025.1, forward strand.
AGGGGCAGGGACGCGAGCCACTCCATCTCGCCCGGGTTCAGCTGGTCGCGCGTCCACTTGACGGCAAGCGCGGCATGGGGCGAGAAGTCTTCGAGCCTCACGTTCATGTTGGAGATGTAGTGGTCGTGGTTGCCCTTCACGCACGGGGCGTTGAGATCGTCGCGGATGACCCGTATGCATTCCGCAGGCGAGGCGTTGTAGCCGACGACATCCCCAACGCACAGGAAGTTCGTGACGCCTTCCTTGCGAGCGTCCTCGATTACGGCTTCGAGGGCCTCGATGTTTGCGTGGATGTCGCCGAGTATTGCGAAAACCTTGGCCAAGGCTGATCCTTTTCTCCTGGGGGCCGCACCATCACTTGAGCACCACGGCCGCAGCGATCTGCAGATCCTCCACCGTGGTAATCTTGAGGTTGGGCTTGTTTGTTTCGTAGATCTTGACGCTGCCGCCGATTAGCTCGACGGCCTGCGCGTCGTCAGTGACATCCTTCTTCTCCGCTTCAAGCGCCTCGTAGGCGCGCTTGAGAAGCTGCACCTTGAAAGCCTGCGGCGTCTGCACGGCCCAGAGCTTCGTGCGGTCCTCGGTGGAGGAGACGCTCGTACCCTTCTCGACGCGCTTTACGGTGTCCCATATGCGGCGGCCGACAACGGCCGCATCCGAGCGCCTTGCGAGCTTGACGACCTCGGCGATCGTGTCGGGCGTAACGCACGGGCGAGCGCCGTCGTGTATGACGACAATCCTCGCGTCGCTGTCGAGCTCCTTGAGGCCGTTCATGACGCTATCCTGCCTGCGCGTGCCGCCAGGGACTATCTTCGCGAGCTTCGATATGCCGAACATCCTCGCGACGGCCTTCGCCGCCACCTGCTGATCCTTGCGGACGACGAGGATGATCTGGTCGATGTCGGCGGAGCGCTCGAAGGCCAGCAGGGAGTACGCCACCACGGGTTTCGGGCCAAGGTTCAAGAATGCCTTGTCCGCACCAGCGCCCATGCGCTCGGATTTGCCCGCCGCTACAATGATAGCCGTAACCATGACGCACCTGCCTTTCTGTCTCTGTCCTCTCCCTAGAAATAGCCCTCGCTGCCGATTTGCCGCTATTATACCACAGTTGCGCAAAAATTTCCACAAAAATGTCAATAGACCTTCTCGTACGTGCCTTTGTCGACCTTTTTAAGGCACGTGAAGCCTGCGCGCTTTGCGCGGTAGTTGAGATCCGTCTTCGAATGGCCGAGCGCGGGCGCGCATATGACGCGCCGCACCTTCGCGCCGCACGACGGGCACTCGGTAAGCTTCGCCTCGGCGAGGCTCTGCGAAATCTCGAATCCGTTGCGGCATCTGCCGCACCCGCCTTTCACTGCTTCATAGACGTATAGCGGCATCTTCTACTGCCTTTCCCATTTGCGCGGCTCCGGCGGCTTGAGGTATATCTCCTTCGTCACCGCAAGACGGTAGTCCTTCGCAGGGACGCACCTTTCAATTGCAATGAACGTCTCGGCCGCGGCCGAAACACCTTCGCCGGCCTCCGCAAGAAGCCTTGCGCCGTCGGCGCACCTGAGCGAGAGCCGCCACTTGAGCGGCCCGGGGCGCTCCGCCATTGCGGCTGCTATGGCCTTCGCCTTTTCAAGGGCGTCGTCCTTCGTGTAGTCGAGCTTTATCTCAAGGGCCGTACCGAATTTCGATATCGCCTCCTCAAGCGGATAGAGCTCCCTCAGAATGAACTGGAGGCCATCCTCCTCCTGGTGCGTGTCGCGGTTGACGCGGTGCTGCAGATCGCCGCACACGAGTATGGGCTTGTCCACGGAGCCGGGGAGCCAGTCCTTGACCGTCTCGTACGTCTTCGCGAAGGCAAGCGCCTCCGTCTCCTTCTCGCCGTCGTCGACGGTGAGGATCGCCCACTGTCCCGGCGGCTTCTCCGGATGCTTGGGATCGGGCTTTCCGAGGCGCACCAGGCACGATTTAAGCATCCCCGCGAGCCGCACAGGCACCCTCAAGGGACGCTCCGCGCCTATCTCCGCGGCGAACGGGATCTCAGGCGGTTCGGCGATTCTGTACGTGCTGAGCGTCGAGAGGACGCGCTTCCACGCACCGAGCGGATGTCCGGTAAGGTAGATTCCGCAGAGGTCGCGCTCGTCCTGGAAGCATTGCGCAGGCGGGAACGGAGCGCATTGGGCAAGCTCCGCGTCGCTCGTGCCGCGCTCCGGCTCGAGGATGCCGAACATGTCCATCTGCCCGCTCGCGCGCTCCTTCGCGAGCGTCGTGGCCCGTTTCATGGCGAATTCGACGTTATTGAAGAGCCTCGCCCTGTGCATGCCGCTTCCGGGAGTGCAGAAGCTGTCGAACGCTCCTGACTTGATAAGGTTCTGCATGACGCGCGAATTGATTACGCCCGTCGGGGCAAGGCGCACGGCAAAGTCCATAAGCCCCTTGTAGGGCCCGTTCGTGAGCCTCTCGGCGACTATCGCATCGGCCGCCCCCGCGCCTACACCCTTGACGCCGGCAAGCCCGTAGCGGATCGATTTCCCGTCGGCCGAAGGGGCGAACCTCGCGCGCGACTCGTTCACGTCCGGGGTGTGGATCTCAAGGCCCATCTCGGCCGCCTCGGCTACGAACCCGGGCAGCTTTTCGAAGTTGCCTATTTCCGACGATATCTGCGCGCACATGAATTCGGCCGGGTAGTGCGCCTTAAGGTATCCCGTCTGGTAGGCCACCCATGCGTAGCAGACGGCGTGGCTCTTGTTGAAGGCGTACGAAGCGAAGGCCTCCCAGTCCTTCCAGATCTTGTCGATGAGCTTTTTGGCGTCCGCCTCTTTCGTGAGATCGAGCGTCACGTCTTTGTCGCCCATCCTTATGGTCGTCTTGCCCTTCACGAACTCGGGGTTGTCAAGGCAGCCCTTCTCGAACTTGACCTTCAGCTCCTCCATGACGGCCATCAGCTTCTTGCCCATCGCCTTGCGCAGCTTGTCGGACTCGCCGCGCGTGAAGCCGGCGAGGTGGCGCGAGAGGAGCATCACCTGCTCCTGGTAGACCGTGACGCCGTACGTGTCCTTCAAGTACTTCTCCATGAGCGGATGGTCGTACTTGATGGGCTCGCGCCCCTGCTTGCGGGCGATGAACGTCGGGATGTACGCAAGAGGCCCCGGGCGGTAGAGCGCGTTCATTGCGACAAGGTCCTCGAGTCTTCCAGGCTGAAGCTCCTTCAAGTACTTCTTCATGCCGTCGGATTCGAACTGAAAAAGGCCCGTCGTCTCGCCGCGCCCGAAAAGCTCGTACGTGAGTCTGTCGTCGGCCGGTATGTCGTCGGGGTTCAAGTCTATGCCGCGCGTCTCCTTCAAGAGCGTGACGCACTCCTTCTCGACCGAGAGCGTCTTAAGGCCGAGGAAGTCCATCTTGAGAAGCCCGACAGGCTCCACGAAGTGGCCGTCGTACTGCGTCGTGAGGAGGTTTTCGTTCGGTGTCGGCATCACGGGGAGCGTGTCGATGAGAGGGTCGCGCGAGATGAGGATGCCGCATGCGTGTATGCCCGGCTGGCGGATCGAGCCTTCAAGGCGCTTCGCGCGCTCCATGAGCTTCCGTACGGTGGGGTCGGGGCTTTCGAAGGCGGCTTTCAAATCGGCGCTCTCCTTGACGGCCTTGGCGAGCGTTATCTTGGGCGTATCGGGGACGTAGGAGGCGAGCTTGTTGGTGTCGGGAAGAGGATAGTCCATAACGCGCCCGACGTCCTTTATCGAGCTTTTCGCCGCCATCTGCCCGAAGGTGACGATGTGCGCCACGTGGTCCTGCCCGTACTTCTTCGTCACGTAGTCGATGACGCGGCCGCGGCCCTCGTCGTCGAAGTCGACGTCGATATCGGGCATGGAGATGCGGTCGGGATTGAGGAACCTCTCGAAGAGGAGATCGAACTTTAGCGGATCGACGTTCGTGATGCCGAGCGCGTATGCGACGGCGCTTCCGGCCGCGCTACCGCGCCCCGGGCCCACCCACACGCCGAGCTTCGTCCTCGCGGCGTAGATGTAGTCGTGGACGATGAGGAAGTATCCCGGAAAGCCCATCTTCCTTACGGTGTCGAGCTCGAACTGGACGCGCTCGCGCGTTTCCTCGTTGAGGGGATCGCCCCAGCGCCTCTTTGCGCCCTCCCATACGAGATGCGCGAGATAATCCGCCTCGAACTCGATCCTGCGCCGCGCCGGATCCTCGAACGACGCGTACTTGGGGTCGTCCTCAGTTCCGAACGAGATGGGGATGTCGAACTTCGGCATGATCGGCTTCGAGTCGAGCTCGTACTCCTCGACCATCTCGGCAACCTCAAGCGTGTTCTTGATGACGTCGGGCCGCTCTGGAAAGAGCCTCGCCATCGAGGGCGCGTCCTTGAACCACTCCTCGCCGGTGTAGACGAGGCGGCCCTTCTTTGTGGACTCGTCGTCATCGTCGATCCTCGGTGGATCGCTCATCTTCTTCTGCGTCGAGAGGGCGAGAAGGACGTCGTGGGAATCGTTGTCGTCCTTTTCGAGGAAGTGGACGTCGTTCGTGGCGATGACGCGTATGTCGAGCTTCTTCGCGAGTTCGAGGACGCCCTTTGTGACGAGCTTCTGGCGGTAGAGGACGCCGTTTGGCGCGCCGTTCATCTGCGGCCAGACGCTCGACTTGTGCTCCATTATCTCAAGGGAGTAGGCGCTGCCGAAGCGGTCCTTGTACCATCTTGCGACGCGCTCGGCCTCGTCCATCCTTCCCGCGACGATCGCGCGTGCGATCTCGCCCGCAAGGCAGGCGCTCGATATGTGCAGCCCTTCGCTGTATTTCTCGAGGAGGTTCGCGTCGATGCGCGGCCTATAGTACATTCCGTTTATGTGCGCTTCGGAGATGAGCCTGACGAGGTTGTGGTAGCCCTTGATGTTGAGCGCGTGGATGCAGAGGTGGCTGCGCGTCTCGTTCCTGTCGCGGGACTTGTAGTCCATGTTGGTGAGGTACGCCTCGCAGCCGAGGATCGGCTTTACGTGGACGTTCGCGAGCTCGCCGTACGTCTTCTCCTTCTTCGAGCGGCACTCGTCGTAGAACGCCTTGAGCGCGAAGAGGTTTCCGTGGTCCGTCACGGCCAAAGCGGGCATGCCCCACTCGCGTGCGCGTCTTACGAGCGGCACGATCTGGCACTGCCCGTCGAGGAGCGAGTACGTCGTGTGGAGATGAAGATGTACGAAATCGCCTTTTTCTGAAATCATATCGGAACCATTCTACCAAATCCCCACGCGATTCTCAAGGAATCCTTTGCGGCCGATGGATTGGGGGAGAGGATGGTTTAGGAGAAGGGATTTAAGGGATATAAGCGATAAAAGCGATAAATCCAATGGATGGGCTGTGAATGGAAGAAGGGATTTCCACTGTGCCTAGCGTTTCTTCTTTCTTGGTGACGGCGGTTCGCATAGACGGATAAACTGGCGCGACCTCTCGGCCGTCCAAATATCCTGGAGATTCGTGTCGTTGGGGGTGGGATTGAACGCACCCATGATACAAATGCAAACGACACCACCTTTGTTATAGCCAAATTCAACATTATTGATAACAGAATAATGCGCAGACACAAGATTGCCCTTGGCATCCAATTTGCATCGACTGCGGATGACCCAACACATGTTCCCATCAAAAAACTTTCGTTCATACCGTCGTCCGTAGGCATCAGGCTCAGTTATGACACGCTCATAAAAATCAGCATCTTTCCGATACAATGCATCAAACAATGCAGAATATGGCCCTTTGAATTCACTAACTGCGTTCATTTCACACTGGTAATAACCTGAAAAGTTATCGGTGAACCTAATATTCATCGCAATTCCCCTGTAATCCGCGAAAGATCTCCCATCCCAGTCAAACATAACCTCGAAATCCTTTATCTCACCATTACCATACGGATGGACAAAGTCCCTTTTCTCAAAGTCAAATCCCAACCACGCGTTAATCACCTTTGTGGTATTAAATTCGCGCATATATGCTGACATAAGTGGCGCAGGGTTGCGTATTCTCCGCAATTCAATAGTCTCCTGAGCACCATAAGGCTGCCACTTGCCGTCCTCAACACCATGTTCTTCACCCATTTTAATAAATGTAATATTTTTACTTGAACCGTAATACCCGTCCTTGCCTACAAAAAACACGATCTTGTTGCCGTTTGTTTTCCCCTTGACGACACATACGCCATTCGTATCGGTCTTTCCATAAACAGAATGCGGTTTGGGCAGCATATCAAATCCTGCACACACACTTGCATCTGAT